>DBGAXC010000018.1:0-17482 GCA_048447565.1 Collinsella aerofaciens
AGTTTGCTGCTCTACAGTCCTGCGCAAGACGGAAAGCACATTAAGTGCTTTCCTTTGCGTGCGGAACTCGCGACAAACTTAATATATTTCGCCGCCCCTCTGCCAAGCTCGGGAGACGACACGTTGATGTCTGCTTAACTCTGCTCGCTCAGCTAATTACTTTGTTGGGGGTCCACTATTTGCTGAAGGGTGAACTTGCACTTCATTGTCTCGCCTTCTGCTTGTGGCTTTGCCTCATCGAAATTGAAGATCATGATGGCGCAGTTGGGGAGTTTTGTTGGGAGCTCGAAGCCCTCTGGGGCTGCAGCCTTGATGAATTGGCGGCTGGCGCTGCCGTGGCTTACTGCTAGGAGGGTTTCGATGCCCTCGGAGCCCATGAGATTGGTGAGGGCGCCTACCATGCGTTCTTGCAGTGCGCGGCTTCCTTCTCCTCCGAAGGGGACCAGATCCTCGCCGGGATCCCAGACGTCGGTAGGCAGCGCGTCGTGCGGGCCCTCTTCGAAAGTGCCGTAGCAGCGCTCGATGATGCCTTCGCAGGGATCGACTGCTGCGTCCGGACCAAGGAGCTCGCTTGCGACGAGACTTGCCGTGTCCATGGCTCGGCCCAAAGGGGAGGAGACCACCTTGTCGGGAACGACGTTGTGGGCTTTGAGCCATGCGGCTGCCACCCGTGCCTGCTGACGGCCCAGGTCGGTCAGCGGCGAATCGCAGCGGCCCTGGACCAGCTTTTTGACGTTGAACTCCGTCTGACCGTGGCGGAGTAGATACAGCTTCTTCATGCTCTCCCCTTCTGCATAACCTGCTTTGCCGGCACAGCCTTACTCGTGGGTATGTCCTACGTAGTCTTCGTCGATCGTAATCTTGGCAATCGACCTGGGGTATTCCGATTCGACCCGTTGTGCCAGCGCGTTCTTTAAGTCTTCGGCACTCATCTGCAGATCCGAGGGACGCACGCAGTCGAAGATCACGTTGGTGTGCGTAGGACCCGGCACACAGCGCAAATCGTGAATTGAAAGGCGGCTATCGATCTGTTGGGCCATGGCATTGATGCGTAAACGCATGCTCGCCACCTTAGGGTCGTCGGTCACGATGGGGTCGTAATGGAGCGTGACAATCATGCCGTCTTCGACCCTAAACGACTGCTCGATGTTATCGAGCGTGTCGTGGCTTTCCAGCGGGCTGGCCTCGGCCGCCATCTCGGCGTGCGCACTTGCAAACTTCCTGCCCGGGCCGTAGTCGTGAACCATCAAATCGTGAACGCCCAAAACGCCGGGATAGCTCATGATCTTGTCTCGAATGTGCTTGACCAGCTTAGGATCGGGCGACTGGCCCAAAAGCGGGCTCACCGTATCTTGAATAAGTTCAAGGCCGCTCCAGCCAATATAGGCGCCAACGGCAAGGCCAACCCATGCGTCAAGATTGATGTGCGTCACCTGCGAAACAATCGCACATGCCAGCACGGCGCCTGTGGCAAGGACATCGTTCTTGGAATCCTGCGCGGTCGCATGCAGCGTCTCGGACTCGATACGATCGCCGAGCTTTTGGTTGAGGGCCGCCATCCAGAGCTTTACGACCATCGAAAGCGCCAGGACTGCCACCAGGGCAAGCGAGAACTCGACAGGTTCGGGGTGGATGATGCGCTCAACCGAGGACTTCACCAGCTCAACGCCGATCAGCAGCACGAGCGCCGCCACGACCAGACCCGAGAGATACTCGTAGCGGCCATGTCCGTAAGGATGCTCGGGGTCCGCCGGCTTGCTCGCAAGTTTAAAGCCCAGCACGCTCACAATGTTTGAGCTGGCATCGGACAGGTTGTTCATGGCATCCGCCACGATCGAAACCGATCCCGACAGCACGCCAATTGCGCCCTTCGCAGCGCATAGTGCCACATTGGCGAGAATACACACCACGCCCGTCAACGTGCCCACGCGCGCACGGTCGCCCTGCGCACGCTTAACAATCCACTCGACCATCTACATCCGCCCCCACGGTGCTATCTATATATCTATTGCTCAAACGGATTGTAGTGTAGCCACTTTGCCCCACAGATACAAAAAGGCCGCAACCCACACGGGCCACGGCCTTAGAATGTGGCAAAGGAATCGTCCTTGCGTCGCACAGGTTTACGCGCTTGCTTCGGCCACGCTCTTCGAGGTTTCGGGTGAATCGGCCCCGTCTTCTGCCGCCTGTCCCTGCGCCGGCACCACGCCAAAGCAGTAGCTCAGCGCCGCAGACACCGCAAATGCCACACCGCCGGCAACGCAGCACCACAGCAGGTTCGAGATGCCGCCCGTGGCAAAGCCAATGACCATAAGGACATTCGTCATGCCGATGGTATAGGCCGTAACGTGGCCCACGGCCGCAACAAGGCCTCCGACGGCGCCGCCAATGGCCATGCACGTCAGGCACCTGCCATATTTAAAGCCGCAACCGTACAGTGCCGGCTCGCTTACGCCGCCAAGAATACCCGAGATTGAATAGCCCAGCATGAGTGCCTTCTCGTCCTTATCCGCAACGCGGAGCGACGCGCCAAAGGGCATGCCCCAAACGGCGAACGTCGCCATCGTCGCGGCGATCAGGATGCACGAATCCGTTCCCACACTCATAAACTGAGCATAGGCAAGCGATAGGACAACGTTGCTGACGCCTGCAATCTTAAGAAACTCCCAACCCGCGGCAAGCCCCATGAGCGTGAGCAGCGACACGATGCCACCGGAATTGCCAAGCATAAACATAAGCTGGCCCAACAGCATGCCCAGATAGCTGCCCGCCGGCGCCGTGATACACAGCGAAACCGGAACCATGACAAGCATGGTTGTAAACGGAACAAACGAAAACGCCACGGCCTTAGGGATAACGCGCTTAAAGAAACACTCCACTCGCCATAGCACGGGCACCGAGATGAGAACCGGAATAACAGTCGTCGTGTAATCGTTGACCGGCGCGGGAAGCAGACCATACACGGAAGTCATCGATGCCCCCGTCGTTGATGCGGCATCGACGAGCTTAAGCAGATCGGGCGCAATCAATACGCCGCCCAGCATCATGCCTAGCTGCTCCGAGCAACCGAGCTGGCGGGCGGCCGCCCAACCAAGATAAATGGGCAAAAAGTAGTAGCCGGCGTTATAGAGCCAACTGTAGAACAGGCGATAGATTTCGGAATCGGCAGACCACAGGCCCAGCATGCCTTCGCCCATAATGACGGCGACGGTGCGGAACAACGCCGCACAGACAATAAACGGCAGCGCCGACATCATGCTTTTGGACAGATAGTCCACCACGGCCATGGCGTTTGATGAAACCGTCGTTGTAAACGAGGTGTTAGAAACTTGAGGCATGGAACGCCTTTCCCAATGTGACATGCGGACTGTCCCTTTGTCACATCGTGCGGTACTGACCGATTGCGCGGTACTTTTCGTAGCGGAGGTTTGTGAGGGTCTCGTCGTCGAGCCGCCCAAGCGTATCGAAGGCATCAAATGCCGAGGACATGACGGCACCGGCGATCTCCTCATGCGACAGGCCCCTATCGTCAACAATGCCGTCGATGATGCCGAGCCCCAACAGATCGGGGGCCGTGAGCTTAAGCGCCTCGGCGGCCTTATTCGCGCGCTCGGTATCCTTCCACAGGATCGACGCACAGGCCTCGGGGCTCACGACCGAATAGGCCGAGCTCGAGAGCATCAGGATGCGGTCGGCCACGGACAGCGCCAGCGCGCCACCAGAGCCGCCCTCGCCTGTCACCACCGAGACAATCGGCGTCTTAAGGCCGCTCATCTCCATGAGATTCTGGGCAATCGCCTCGCCCTGGCCGCGCTCCTCGGCACCGATGCCGCAAAACGCGCCCGAAGTATCAACCAGGCACAGAACCGGTCGACCAAACTTTTCGGCCTGGCGCATAAGGCGACGCGCTTTGCGGTAGCCCTCGGGATGTGCCATGCCAAAGTTGCGGCGCATACGCTCTTTGGTCGTGGTGCCGCGCTCGATGGCGATGACCGTTACGGGACGTCCATCTTTCCAGCCAATGCCAGCCACCACAGCGGCATCGTCGCCAAAGTAGCGGTCGCCGTGCAGCTCCACAAATCCATCCAGGCCCAGCGAGATCATCTCACCCGCCGTGGCGCGATCTGCCGAGCGGGTCTGCTTGACAATCTCGAGCGCGGTTTTTGGTGCCGCCGAGCGCTTAAACAAGTGTCCCAGCTTTTTGCCGCGGCGACCCGTATGCACGATCTCATGTGGTGCCCCCAGGCCGGGCGCGTGCCCTTCGTGCAGCGCCAGCAGCTCGCCCACCGTGAGCGCGATCTCGCCACGCGGAACAACGGCATCGCAAAAGCCGTGCTCCAGCAAGAACTCGGAGCGCTGAAATCCCTTGGGCAGACGCTTGTGCATGTTCTGCTCGATCACGCGCGGGCCGGCAAATGCCGTCAGGGCATCGGGCTCGGCCAGGATAATGTCGCCCTCCATAGCAAAGCTCGCGGTTACGCCTCCGGTCGTGGGGTCGGTGAGCACCGTGATATACAGGCCGCCCGCCTCGCTGTGGCACCTAACCGCCGCAGAAATCTTGGCCATCTGCATAAGCGATGTCACGCCCTCTTGCATGCGCGCACCGCCCGAAACGGTAAAGCCGACAACTGGCAATCCAAGCTCGGTCGCTCGCTCAAATGTGCGACAGATCTTCTCGCCCACCACGGAACCCATCGAGCCCATCATAAAGTTGGCGTCCATAAAGAAGAGCGCCGTATCGCAACCGCAGATTTTGCCCTTGCCGCACACAACGGCATCGCGCTCGCCCGAACGTTCGCTCACGCTCTTGAGCTTGTCGACATAGCCGGGAAACGAAAGGAAGTCCTCCGGCGCCAGACTGGCATCCCATTCCTCAAACGTGCCCTCGTCAATCGTCATGCGCATGCGCGCGCGACCGCTCACGCGAAAATGCTTGCCGCAACGGGGGCACACCTCGAGGTTGTCGTGCAGACGCGCCTCATCGATCACGCGGCGGCACTCCGGGCACTTGATAAACACATGGCGCGCGGGAAACTCGGCGCACGACTCGGTCATCGGTCCCTCGAGGACGTTGACCGTCTTCGCTTTTCTATTCATCAGCATAGAGATGCCCCATCAGATCGGTGTGATACATGCCCGACAAGAACTCGTCGTTTGCCAGCACGTCGAGCTGAAGCTCGCTGTTTTCGCTCACGCCCTCAATCACGAGCTCGCCCAGGGCCGAGCGCATCTTGCGAATGGCGCCGTCACGCGTGGGCGCACACACGATGAGCTTGCCAAGCATGGAGTCGTAGTACGGCGGAACTTTCGCACCGGTAAACATGGCGGAATCCCAGCGCACGCGCGGACCACCCGGCACACGCAACGCGGTGACCGTTCCGCATGACGGCAGAAAGTCCGGCGTTTCGGCATTGATGCGGCACTCCATGGCGTGGTTGCGGACCGGCATGTCCTCCTGCTCAAAGGGCAGAGGTTGGCCGGCTGCCACGCGCAGCTGCCACTTGACCAAGTCGGTATCGGTCACAAACTCCGTAACCGGATGCTCCACCTGCAAGCGCGTGTTCATTTCCATAAAGTAGAAATTGCCGTCGTCCGAATACAGGAATTCGATGGTACCGGCTCCTTCGTAGCCGACGGCACGAGCCAGGTCACGCGCCGCCTTATGCATGCGAACACGAATGTCGTCGTGTCCGTCGAGGCACGGCGCGGGACTCTCTTCGATCAGCTTTTGGTTGCGACGCTGCACCGAGCACTCGCGCTCGCCGAGCGAAAATACATGGCCCTGCTTATCGGCCATAATCTGCACCTCAACGTGGTGCGCCGGCGCGACGAACTTCTCCATGTAGCACTCGCCGTCGCCAAAAACGGCCTCGCCCTCGGCACGCGCCTCGATGAACGCCTTTGCCGCATCTTCCACGCGATCGACCTTGCGAATGCCGCGACCGCCGCCGCCTGCACGCGCCTTAATGAGCACGGGGCAACCAATGCGCTCGGCCTCGGCCGTTGCCTCCTCGGGGCTTTTGAGCAAATTGCAGCCCGGCACGATGGGCACGCCCGCCGCGGCAGCCGTTCGACGCGCGGCGTCCTTATCGCCCATGCTGTCGATCACCTCGGCCGAAGGACCGACAAACGCCAGGCCATACTTGTCGCAGTCGCGTACGAAGCTCGCCTTCTCGGAGAAAAAGCCATAGCCGGGATGAATTGCCTTAGCTCCCGACTTTACGGCACAGGTGAGCACGGCATCGTCGTTGAGGTAGCTCTCGGCAAGACGCGGGCCACCGATGCAATACGCCTCGTCGGCAAGTTGCACGTGCAGCGCGTCCGCATCGGCCGTGGAATAGACGGCGACGGTCTTGATGCCCATATCGCGGCACGCGCGGATAACACGGACCGCGACTTCGCCACGGTTGGCAATGAGCACTTTGTCGAACATGAAGCCTTCCTTAACTTTCGTGCATGAGTGCAAAGGACATATCGGCGCGGCAGCAAACCTCACCGTTGACGCTCGCAGTACCCGTCGCAAAGCGGAACGGCCCGCGCGCACGCGTGATGGTGCACACCAGATCAACCGTGTCGCCCGGGCGCACCGGACGCTTAAAGCGCACCTTATCGAGGCTCGTATAGAACGGCGTCGCGCCGCGCGCCTCCTCATCGCCCATCAGCAGCACGCAGCAGTTCTGGGCGAGCATCTCGCACTGAATCACGCCGGGGACGACCGGGTTTCCCGGAAAATGCCCCTGCAAAAAGTACTCGTCGCCCGTGATCGTGATCTTGCCGTGGGCCTCGTCGCCCACCAGCTCGGCCTCGTCGAGCAAAAGCATCGGCTCGCGATGCGGTAACAGCTTCTTGAGCTCTTCTTTGTTCATGGATATCACCTATCCGATCCTCATGAGGCAGCTGCCGAACTCCACGAGGTCGCCGTCGGCCACGCAGATCTCGAGCACCTCGCCATCCGCCTCTGCCGTCACCTCGTTGAGAACCTTCATGGCCTCGATGATGCAAAGGGTCTCGCCAGCCTTGACCTTGGAGCCCACGTGCACAAACGGTTCGTCGCCCGGCGCCGGGGCAGCATAGAAAACGCCAACCATGGGAGCGGTCACCTCGGTGCCCTTGGGCTCCGGTGCGGCGGCAGGTGTCTGCGCGGCGGGCTCCGGTGCGGCAGGCGCGACTGTGGGAGCTGCAACTGGAGCGGCCATAGCGCTCGGCATAGGCATGGGCACGGCAACCGGCTGCGCGGCGCTCGCGCGCTCGAGCTCGACCGCGGTGCCATCGGGCTCCTCAACGCGTACGCGCGTGAGGCCGCGGTCCTCCATAACATCGGCTATCTCGGCAAGTCTTTTGGAATCCATGCTCTAGCTCCTCGTATATCTACGCAGCGCGATGGCGGCGTTGTGTCCGCCAAAGCCCAGGTTGGTCGAAAGCGCCCAGGTAAGGTCGGCGCGAACCGCTCGATTAGGCGTGTAATCAAGATCGCAGACGGGATCGGGCGTGTGGTAGTTAATGGTCGGGGGCACCACGCCCTGCTCGAGCGCCATGGCACAGGCCATGACCTCGATGGCGCCCGTAGCACCGATCATGTGGCCGGTCATCGACTTGGTCGACGAGACGTGCGCGGCGCGTGCCGCGTCCTCGCCGAGCGCACGCTTAATGCCCGCCGTCTCGGACGAATCGTTGAGCTTGGTCGAGGTGCCGTGAGCGTTGATGTAGAGGCCCTCGGAAGGCTTAACGTCGCCCTCGGCCACCGCCAGCGATATCGCACGGGCGATGCCGGCAGCCTCGGGATCGGGGCTCGTGATGTGATAGGCATCATCGGTGTTGCCGTAACCCACGACCTCGGCATAAATGTGCGCCCCGCGAGCCAGCGCGTGTTCCATGCTCTCGAGCACCAGCACGCAGGCGCCCTCGCCCATCACAAAGCCGTCGCGGTCTGCATCGAACGGACGGCATGCCGTCGACGGGTCAGGATTAGTGGTGAGAGCACGGCAGGACGTAAAGCCCGCAACGGCATCGGGGATGATTGCGGCCTCGGCGCCGCCAGCCAGGATTGCATCGGCATAGCCATGCTTGATGGCGCGGAACGCCTCGCCCACGGCATGGGCCGAGGTCGCGCAGGCGGTCACCACGGGCAGGGTCGGGCCCTTTGCCTTGTGGCGGATCGCGATATTGCCCGAAGCCATATTGGGGATCATCATCGCGATCATATAGGGCGATGCGCGGCGGGGCCCACGGTCGGCAATCGTATGGACGTTGTCAACGAGTGTCTGCATGCCGCCCACGCCTGAACCCACGTAGACGCCCAGGCGCTCGCGATCGATGGCACCTTCGACATCAAAGCCCGCATCGTGCATGGCCTCGTCCGAAGCCGCCATCGCAAACTGAACGCAGGGGTCGAGATGCTTGGCGTCACGCTTACCAAAGTACTCGTTGCCGTCAAACCCTTTTACCTCGGCCGCCACCTTGACGGTAAACGCATCGGTATCGAAGTGCGTGATCGGGCCGATGCCGCACGTGCCGGCGCACATGGCTGCCCAAGTGGCAAGCGCGGTGTTGCCGAGCGGCGATACGGCACCGATGCCGGTGATTGCAACTCTCTGTTCCATCATGGTCTCCTCATCCAAGCCATTCTTCGGCCCTGGTTTCTACATCGCCATTCCGCCGTCGACGCGCACGACCTCACCCGTAATGTAGGCCGCCGCATCGCTTGCCAAAAAGCGCACCACGCCGGCCACTTCCTCGGGGCGCGCCATGCGCTTTAGGGGAATCTGCTCCTCGGTTGCCGCGCGAACCTTCTCCGAGAGCTTTGCCGTCATATCCGTCTCGACAAACCCGGGGGCGACCGCGTTCACTCGTACGCCGCGGGGCGCAAGCTCGCGCGCCACCGCCTTGGTAAGCCCTATCACGCCCGCCTTGGAGGCAGCGTAGTTGGCTTGCCCGGCATTGCCCATCAGGCCCACGACCGAGCTCATGTTGACGACGCAGCCGCCGCGCTGGCGCATAAAGGTCTTGGTGAGCGCGCGCGTCATATTGAATGTTCCCTTGAGATTGACATCGAGCACGCGGTCGAAGGCGTCATCGCCCATGCGCATGAGCAGGCCATCGCGGGTGATGCCGGCGTTGTTGACGAGCGCCCAAATGGAGCCAAAGTCGTTGAGGACCGCCTCCACGCACGCGTTGACGGCAGCGGGATCGGCCACGTCGCATTGATATGCACGTGCCGCGGCGCCAACCGCCTCGCAGGCTTCGCACGTCTCGCGCGCCGCATCGACGCTACCGGCATAGACGACGGCGATATCAAAGCCGTCCTCCGCCAGACCGACAGCGCAGGCGCGGCCGATACCCCGCGAGCCGCCCGTGACCAGTGCCACGCGACGTGAGTCGTTGCGCTCGAGCGCGCCGTTGTTCAAGTTGCCCATGTCATTCCTTTCGGGTTACAGCCCTGTGGACTATGCGAGCTCGTCGGCAATAGCTGCGACCTGCTCGGCCGTTTCGCACGAATACACGCGAACGTCGCTCAGCGTACGCTTGACCAGGCCCGACAGCGTTTTGCCAGGGCCGACCTCAATAAATGTGTCGATGCCTTGATCCTGCAGAGCATGCAGCGTGTCGACCCAGCGCACGGCATGACTCACCTGGTTGGCCAGCACCTCCGATGCCGTCTGGGGGTCCGCCGGATAGGGCGCCGCTGTCATATTTGCCAAAACAGGAATGAGCAACGGGGACGGCGCGTGACCGGCCTCAATATATGCGGCAAGGCCACAGGCCGCCTCGCCCATATAGGGGCTATGAAATGCACCCGACACCGCGACCTTCATGGCGCGGCCGCCAGCCTCTTTTACTAGGACGTCGAGGGTCTGCAGCGCATCGGGCGCTCCGGCCACAATCGTCTGCTGGGGGCTGTTGTAGTTGACTGGCCAGCAGTCCACGCCGGCCTGTTTTGCCAGGCCCTCGACTTGCGCCGCATCGAGCTTGATGACGGCGCGCATGCCGCCCGGATGGCGCTCGGCAGCCGCGGCCATCAGCGCCGCGCGCTCGCACACAAGCCCAAAGCCCGCTCGCGTATCGAACGCCCCCGCAAAGGTGAGTGCAGCGACCTCGCCCAGCGAGAATCCTGCACAGGCGGCAGGCACCACGCCGCGCTCGCGCAGGGCGACGGCGACAGCCAAGTCGTGCACGAACACGCAAGGCTGCGTGTTCTCGGTCTGCGAGAGCTCCTCCTTGGAGGCGCTCCGGCACTGCTCGCTCGTCCCCGGGCGCACCTCATCGGCAATGGCGAACACCTCGGCAGCCGCCGGCGATGTCTCGATCAAGTCGACGCCCATCGCGGGGTGCTGGGCACCCTGGCCGGCAAACAAAAACGCTACGCCACCCATGCGCACGCACCCTTCAGGACGTGCTCGGCGCCATCGACCAGGTCGTCAACGATTTCGCGTGCGCTCTGGCGCTCGTTGACCATGCCGGCAATCTGTCCACACAAAAACGAACCCTCTTCGTAGTTGCCGTCCTTGGCGGCCTTACGCAGCGCACCGGTTCCCATAGCACCGAGCTCCTCGGCACTCGCGCCGGAACCCTCGCTCTTGGCATAGGCGTTGGTGAAGGGGCTCTTGAGGGCGCGCACTGGATGTCCCGTCGAGCGACCGGTCGCACGCGTCGAAGTGTCGTTGGCCTTCAGGACCATCTCTTTGTACTGCTCCGAGACGGTGCACTCGTCTGCGACCAGAAAGCGCGTACCCACTTGCACGCCTTCGGCGCCCAGCATAAAGGCGGCCGCCACGCCGCGGCCGTCGGCAATACCGCCGGCGGCCACGACGGGAATGTCAACCGCATCGACGACCTGCGGCACCAGTGCCATCGTCGAGGTCTCGCCAATATGGCCGCCCGATTCGGTACCCTCGGCAACAACCGCCGTGGCTCCACGACGTGCCACGAGGCGCGCCAGCGCCACCGAGGCAACGACCGGGATGACCTTGATGCCCGCCTCGTTCCACGCCTTCATGTACTTGGCGGGATTGCCGGCGCCCGTCACGACGACCGGCACTCGCTCGTCAATCACGACCTGTGCAACCTCGTCGGCAAACGGGCTCATGAGCATGACGTTGACGCCAAAGGGCTTATCCGTCCTGGCGCGCAGCTCGTGAATCTGGTCGCGAAGCCAGTCGGCGTCGGCATTCATGGCCGCGATGATGCCTAAGCCACCCGCCTCGGACACTGCGGACGCCAGCGAGGCATCGGCAATCCAGGCCATACCGCCCTGGAACACGGGCTTTTCGATGCCGAGCAGATCGCAGAGAGGAGTCTTGAGCATCTCTACTTCTCCAATGCCGCCTCGACCGTATCGGCGAACTCGCCGACCGTCTTGGGGTTCTCCTCGGTATCGAGCTGGATGCCAAACTCGTCCTCGACGGCAACGAGGATCTCGACGGTGCCCAGGCTGTCGAGACCAATCTCCTCGAGCGTGGACTCGGGCTTCATCTCGACATCGTCAAGACCGGCGGTCTCGCGGATAACGTCGCAAACGCGCTCAAAGGTCTTCTGATCTGCCATGGTAGTTCTCCTTTGGTTGTGCCCTAGGGCGTTTTTATTTCCTATGTGCGACTACTTCCAACGAAGCAGATAGCCACCTATATCCAGACCGGCGCCAAATCCAACCAAGGCGATGGTGTCGCCTGTGTGAAGTGCACCGGCGTTTGCCAGCCGGTCGAGGGCAAGCGGAATGCATGCGCTCGAAATGTTGCCGGTCTCGCGCAACGTGCGAACCACGCGCTCGTCCGGCACGCCCAGGCGCTTGACCGCCTGGCTCAGGATTCGTTCGTTAGCCTGATGGAATACAAAATGATCGATGTCTTCGACCAAAATGCCCGCATCGATCGCAAGCTTATGGACCGTGTCGCAGATGGCGTTGACGCCGAACTTGAACACGCGGCGGCCATTCATGGACAGCACGCTCGCGCTATCTGCGGAAGCCTTAAACGGCGAGGTACCGACCAGACCGGGAACGCGCAACGTCTCGACGTCGGGCGCCGTCGAAAGCTCAACGACAAGGGGGTTGTCTCCCCCAGCTTCAATCACTGCGGCGCCTGCCCCATCGCCAAAAAGCACGCAGGTGGCACGGTCGGTCCAGTCGAGCGCGCGCGTCATCTGCTCGGCAGCAACAACAAGCACACGCTCGGCACGGCTGCGGGCGATATAGCCCTCGGCGACATCGAGCGCAAATACGAAGCCGGCACAAGCCGCCGAGACATCGAAGGCAGGGCACGTCGCGCCTAGTCGCTCAGCAACGGCACACGCCTCAGCGGGAACAAGGTGGTCACCCGTCGTCGTCGAGCAGACGATCAGATCCAGCTGGCTCGCGTCGATTCCGGACACCTGGAGTGCCCGCTCGCTCGCCGCTACGGCAAGGTCGTCAAGTGACTCGGTGGTGCAAACGTGGCGGCTCTTGATACCTGTGCGAGTAAAAATCCACTCATCCGAGGTATCGAGGAACTCAGACAGCTCGTCATTGGAAACACTGCGCTCAGGAAGTGCCGAACCTGTTCCAAGAATCGTGAAACCCATCACTAACCTCCTTTGAGTTGTTGACGTGTTTACATCGACCAAGAGAGGATAACGCATTTCAGTCTTTGTTGACGTGTTAACATTAAATTGTCTAAATGCGACAAAGGCTTCACATTGTGTCTATCTCTCGACACCATTGCGTCATTCACTTATTCAATAAGGAGGTAGCAGCCGCTATGGATGCCCAATTAACGATTGTCGACGTAACCGGATCGACCAACGATGACCTGCTCGAGGCAGGAAAACAGGGTGCGCCGCACGGCACAGGACTTGCCGCCCGCGCGCAAACGGCAGGACGCGGCCGGCGCGGCCACAAGTGGGATTCAACCGCCGGCAACCTATTGCTTTCGATTGTCCTGCGTCCATGCGTTAATCCCGCAAAGTACTCTGGTCTTGCCGCCGTCAGCGGCCTAGCGGTGCTCGAAGCACTCGAAAAGCAGGGTCTTGCAAACGAGATTCGCCTTAAATGGCCCAACGACCTGGTCGCGCGAGGACGCAAGCTCGGCGGCATTCTGGTCGAGGCCGCACGCGATAACGAAGGCAAACCTTTCGCCGTCTGCGGCATTGGCGTCAACGTAAACTACACGCCCCAAGAGGTGCCCGATGGCGGCCTGGCGGCAATTGGCCTCTCGGACCTCAACGAGAGCGTTCCCGCCGTCGACAAGCTCCTCGATGAGGTCTATCACGCAGTTATAGACGCTGTAGATGCTTGGGCAGAGCACCTCAACGCCAAGGAAGAAGACGCCGGTCCGCTCGCGCCCGTCCACGACGAATATATCGCTCACCTCAATTGGATCGGGGAGCACGTTATCGCCCGCTCCCCCGCTGGGGACGAGCTGGCGCGTGGCATCTTTAAAACGGTCGATGGCTTTGGTCGCGCGTGCATCGAAACGGAAGACGGCTTTCGATCCTTCCATTTTGAGGAGGCATCGCTGCGTCCCTTGAGCGAATAGGGCGCCGCAACCACCTACTCGACAGCATTACCCCGCAGTCCAAACCATCATTCAAAACAAAAGGGCCCCGCTGCCGTTACGGCAGCGGGGCCCTTTAAGCTATGAGCGATATCGCTTAGAGCTTGATGTCGATGTCGACGCCAGCGGGGAGGTCGAGACGCATGAGCGAATCAACGGTGCCCGAGGTGGGGTCGAGGATGTCGATGAGGCGCTTGTGGGTGCGCATCTCGAACTGCTCACGGGAGTCCTTGTTCACGTGCGGCGAGCGGATAACCGTGTACAGGTTGCGCTCGGTGGGCAGGGGGACAGGACCGGAAACGCGAGCGCCGGTCTTCTGAGCGGTCTCGACGATGAGCTTCGCGGACTGATCGACGACCTCGTGATCATAGCCCTTGAGGCGAATGCGGATCTTCTGGGTAGCCAACTTAAACCTCCAAAGAGTGCGAGAGATGTTCTCGCGGATTACGTAACAGGGAGCTCGAACTTAGGCGTTCTTGCTCATGACCTCGTCCACGATGGACTTGGGCGCGGGCTCATAAGAGTCGAACTGCATCGTGTAGGATGCACGGCCCTGGGTCTGGGAGCGAAGGTCGGTAGCGTAACCGAACATCTCGCCCAGCGGCACCTTGGCACGGATGAGCTTGCTGTTCTTGCGATCCTCCATGCCCTCGATCTTGCCGCGGCGACCGGAGAGGTTGCCCATAACGTCGCCCATGTACTGCTCGGGGGTCTCGACCTCGACAGCCATGATCGGCTCGAGCAGCTGCGGATCGGACTTCTTGAGGGCGTCCTTGATAGCCATGGAACCGGCGATCTTGAAGGCGGCCTCGGAGGAGTCGACCTCGTGGTAAGAACCGTCGAACAGGGTGACCTTAACGTCGAGGACCGGGAAGCCGGCGATAACACCGGTGTTCAGGGCCTCCTGGATGCCCTTGTCGATGGACGGGATGTACTCCTTGGGCACGACGCCGCCGACGATAGCGTTGACGAACTCGTAGCCGAAGCCCTCCTCCATCTTCTCGAGCTTGATGACGGCGTGGCCATACTGACCGCGACCACCGGACTGACGGACGAACTTGCCCTCAGCCTTCTCGACGTCGTGACCAGCGGTCTCGCGGTAGGCAACCTGGGGCTTACCAACGTTAGCGTCAACCTTGAACTCGCGGAGCAGACGGTCGACGATGATCTCGAGGTGCAGCTCGCCCATGCCGGCGATGATGGTCTGGCCGGTCTCGTGGTTGGTGGACACCTGGAAGGTCGGGTCCTCCTCGGCGAGCTTGGTCAGAGCCAGGGACATCTTGTCCTGCTCGGCCTTGGTCTTGGGCTCGATGGCAACGTCGATAACGGGCTTAGCGAACTCGATCTTCTCGAGGACGATCTCCTTGCCCTCGGCGCACAGGGTGTCACCGGTGGTGGAGTTCTTGAAGCCGACGCAAGCGACGATGTCGCCGGCGGCAGCGTCGTCACGGTCGATACGCTCGGCGGCGTTCATCTCGAGGATGCGGCCGAGGCGCTCGCGCTGACCGTTGGAAGCGTTGACCACGTAGGAGCCGGACTCGGCACGGCCGGAGTAAACGCGGACATAGGTGAGCTTACCGACGAACGGGTCGGTCATGATCTTGAAGACCAGGCCGGAGAAGGGCTCGTCGAAGGAAGGATGACGCTGGATCTCCTCGCCGGTGTCCGGATCGGTACCGGTGACGGCCTCGACGTCGAGCGGGCTGGGCAGGTAGTCGACGACAGCGTCGAGCAGCTCCTGGACGCCCTTGTTCTTGTAGGCGGAGCCCACAAAGACGAGGTTGAGCTCGTTGGCCAGAACGCCCTTGCGCAGAGCAGCCTTGAGCTCCTCGACGGTGAAGTCCTCCTCCATGAGGATCTTCTCCATGAGCTCGTCGTCAAAGCTGGCAGCAGCGTCGAGGAGCTCCTCGCGCTTGGTGGCAGCGATGTCGGCGAACTCAGCCGGGATCTCGTCCATCGGCTCGGGATAGGTCATGCCCTTGTCGTCGGCCTTGAAGTCCCAAGCAGTCATGGTGACGAGGTCGATGACGCCCCAGAAGTTGTCCTCGGCGCCCATCGGAATCTGAGCGGCGACGGCGTTAGCGTCGAGGCGCTCCTTCATGGTCTCGATAGCGTTGAAGAAGTCAGCGCCCACGCGGTCATACTTGTTGATGAAGGCGATGCGGGGGACGTTGAAGGTAGAAGCCTGACGCCAAACGGTCTCAGACTGGGGCTGAACGCCGGCAACGGCATCGAAGACGGCGACAGCGCCATCGAGGACGCGCAGGCAGCGCTCGACCTCGGCGGTGAAGTCAACGTGGCCCGGGGTGTCGATGATCTGGATGCGGTAGTCGGTACCGTCCTTCTTCCAGAAGCACGTGGTAGCAGCGGAGGTAATGGTTACGCCACGCTCCTGCTCCTGAATCATCCAGTCCATGGTGGCAGCGCCCTCATGGACCTCACCGATCTTGTGGGTCTTACCGGTGTAGTAAAGAATACGCTCGGTCGTGGTGGTCTTACCGGCATCGATGTGAGCCATGATGCCGATGTTACGGGTATCGGAAAGCTTGTACTTAGGCTTAGCCATGTTAGTTCCTTACCTTAACTTACCAACGATAGTGAGAGAACGCGCGGTTGGCCTCGGCCATCTTGAAGACGTCCTCACGCTTCTTGACGGAAGCGCCCAGGCCGTTGGAAGCGTCGAGAATCTCGTTGGCGAGACGCTCGGCCATGGTCTTCTCCTTGCGAGCGCGGGAGAAGTTGACGATCCAGCGGATACCCAGAGCGGTGGAACGACGGGAGTTGACCTCCATCGGGACCTGATAGGTAGCGCCACCGACACGCTTGGGCTTAACCTCGAGCGTGGGCTTGACGTTGTCCATAGCCTTCTTGAAGGTAGCGAGAGCGTCGCCACCCTCGGACTTCTCGGCAACGATCTCGAAAGCGGTGTAAACGATGCGCTCAGCGGTGGCCTTCTTGCCGTCAAGAAGGACCTTGTTGATGAGCTGAGTCACCAGGCGGTTGTTGTAAACGGCGTCAGGCTGAACCTCACGACGATTAGCTGCTGCACGACGCGGCATGTGAAATCTCCTTAAGTGTCTACCGTGCGGCGCTTAGGCGGCACACGGCGAAAGTATCAAAACGTTATCTGGCTTATTTAGCCTTGGGGCGCTTAGCACCGTACTTGGAACGGGCCTGCATACGGTTCTGGACCGGAGCAGCGTCGTAGGCGCCACGGATGACGTGATAACGGACACCAGGGAGGTCACGGACACGACCGCCGCGGACGAGCACGATGGAGTGCTCCTGCAGGTTGTGGCCCTCACCCGGGATGTAAGCAGTAACTTCGATGCCGTTGACAAGGCGAACACGGGCAACCTTACGAAGAGCCGAGTTCGGCTTCTTGGGGCTCGTGGTGAAGACGCGGGTGCACACGCCGCGCTTCTGGGAGTTGTGCTGCAGAGCAGCGTTCTTGGACTTCTTGGGCACGGAACGACGGCCCTGGCGAACCAGCTGGTTAATAGTAGGCAAAGCGTACTCCTTCTCGAATGATTCCAGCTTTCTGTAAAGTGCAACGGCTTGAATCGAGGGGTCAGCATCCCCCTACGAAACACGCAGTTCGATAGGATACGTGGCGTTAGCTGTGCCGTCAACAGACCACGCCGCCGGGCGTATCCCAAAATGAGCATATTTCCGCAAAGCCTACACAAAAGGAATCCCCTTCTGTGCGCGTGGGCGGATTCCCGGGCCGGGCGGCACAGGGGTTAAGTTTGCTGCTCTACAGTCCTGCGCAAGACGGAAAGCACATTAAGTGCTTTCCTTTGCGTGCGGAACTCGCGACAAACTTAACCCCTATGCCGCCCGTCCCGGAAATCCTACGTACTCGTCAGGGCAACGTTCCTCGACAAAAAAGACCCGCTCCCCTGTTGGGAAGCGGGTCTTTGGAAGGGCGGTTAACGTACTGGGAAATTACTCCCCGT
>DBGAXC010000019.1:0-77284 GCA_048447565.1 Collinsella aerofaciens
AGCGCCGAAATATAGCACTCGGGATCCTTCTTAAACATCTGGGCCCACACCTCAAAATAGGCCTTGATGTCCTCCTGTGAGGCGTACTCATTAAAGCAGTTCTTGACGGCATCGGACTTGTCGGGGTTGTAGCGGCGGCCCAGATTCTCGTACTTGAGCACCCGGTCGATCACGGCGCGCTCTTCGTCGGTCACCAAGCCGTCGCAAGGAGCCTCCACGATGGTGCCGTCCTCCTTAACCGTGGGGTTGACGCCCGAGTTGAGGCCATCGTGCTTTTGGACGAAACGAGCCGTCTGCTGGAACGGAATCGAGAGGATTTCGCGCTTGGAACCAGGCGTGATATCGTGCGCCGGCATAAAGACCTTGGTGAAGTACATATTAGAGGCAAGGCAGAGCGCGAGCACCGCGAGAACGCCAACCCAGCGGAAACGCGAGATGGCGCCCGAAGGCGCAGCACCAGCCTGCTTGGCTGCACGACGAGCCACATGCACGTCCCATGCGCAAAACGTCGCCGCGATTACGCATGCCGCCAGCGGAAACACCAGGCCGCCGTTGCGCAGAAACGTGGAACCCATGGCGCCCAGAGCGAGAAGCAGCCAGTCGTGGCGCGCAAAGAGCACGGGCCTCTGTTCGCCCGCACGCTCGGCATTGGCATCGCGACGGGGCAGGCCACATGCCACGAGCTTGACGGTCTGTACCAGCAGCACCAAGAACGCGTCGGCAAAGAGCACATCTTTGGTGAGCAACGCCGCGTAGTTAGAGAACATCGGCATAAACGCAAAGAACAGCAGGATCGCACCGCGAACCGGCAGACTCACGCCCAGTTTGCGCAGCGACGAAATGGAATACGCCATGCAGGCAGCCGTGATGACAAATTGAGCGCAGGTATAGATGATGAGGCCCGCGTTAGCGCTGTTGAACAGCGAAAGCCCCAGCTGAACGCACGAGCCGATAATGGCCGTGTGCACTACGGGATGATGCCCGTTGAGCAGCACGTTGGGGTTGAGTAGGCGCAGATAGTCGCTCGTGCCGTTGGGATAGTTGAACCACTGGCGAATCTGCGCACCCGTATCTCCCATAAAAAGGCCGGGCAGCGAAGCGATGAGCGTGGGCGCCCAGGCGATCATAAGCACCAGGAAGGGCCCGGCAAAGGGATGGACCGAGAGCACGGCGTGAGCCACACGCCATACGCGGCCAAAGTGCGCTTCCGAAAACGGAATGCGCCGAGAGCTCAGCCAATCTAGACACTCAAAGGCAAGGTAGAAGGCAACGATCGCTAGGAGCATCCAGCCCGCGCCGCCAATCCAGGCGCAGATGATGCGGGCTTTGTCGCCAAGGACAATCTCGGCCGAGTCGGTGAGATCGTAGCTGCGGCCGAACACCATGCAGATGGCAAAGAACAGCGACGGCAGAATGATCGATGGGCGCCAGGTGTCGCCACGGCCAAAGAACACGTAGCGAAACGGCAGCGTGAGCAGGCAGGCAAGCGCAAGCAGCATGACCGCGTCGGTATGGCCGGCAAACGAGAGGAGCACCTCGTAGCACACGTACAGCATGCCCGAGGCTTTGGGGTCAATCGCCAAGACTGCGTTGCTCGACACCGGGGCGGGATCGATGGAAAACGCCGTGGTCGCCAACAGCGCGAGCAAAAATGCGATGAGCGTCTGCTTGGCGGGGTAGCGCTTAAACCAGACGATGCGGGCAGCGTCGCGCGCAGCCGTTGTGGAGAGATCGGAATCCTTCACAGTCCAAAGAGCCTTTCTAGAAACCTGCCAAAAAGGGACAGGTTTATTTTGGCAGGTTTTATCTGGTGAAACGTTACAGTTCTGTCATCGTTGCCCAGCGAACCACCACAAAGGTGCCTGTCCCCTTTGTGGTGGTTCGTGATGGCTAGGCGTCGAGGTAGATGCGCTGGGGCTGGTTGCGGCGACGAGCAAAGATGATGAGCGCCAGGCCCGCGATCACAAGCGGCAAACTCAGCAGCTGACCCATGGTGATGACGCCGCCCAGCAGATAGCCCAGCTGCGCATCGGGCACGCGCACAAACTCAATGAGGAAGCGGACGATGCCGTAACCCATCACAAACACGCCCATAAACGTGCCTTGGGGCAGTAGCGGCTTTTTGCGGCTGAGCACCTGCAGAATGCAAAAGAGCACGATGCCCTCAAGAAATGCCTCGTAGAGCTGGGAGGGGTGACGCGGCATATCGCCCGCGGTGCCACCGAAGACCACGCCCCAGGGCAGATCGGTCGGCTTGCCCCACAGCTCACCATTGACAAAGTTGGCACAACGGCCCAGGCACAAGGCCAGCGGCGCGCCTATGACGGCAAGGTCTGCCAAAGTCCATGCATCGAGCTTATACATGCGGCACACAATGATGCCGCCGATAATGCCGCCCACCAAACCGCCATGGAAGCTCATGCCGCCCTCGTTGGTGGCAAAGATCTCGAGCGGGTGCGCCCAGTAGTAGCCATCACCGTAAAAGACGACGTAGAACAGGCGCGCACCGATAATGAGGCCAAAGACCACGCCGACCACGACACTCGTCAGGTCATCAATCGTGATGTTAAAACCCCAGCGACGCTGCGTGCGGTACATGACGACCGCCGTGAGCAGGGCGCCGACCACATAGGCCAGACCATACCAGTAAATCGTGATAGGCCCCGCCGAAATCGCGACGGGATCAAGCATATGGTAGAAGTCGTTGAGCATGTCGACCCTCCTACTCCCTACATACAAATGCGGCCGCGGGCCTTGCGCTCGCAGCCGCATATTTGGGCGTAACGTCTATGCGGAGTATGCCGTCCGCAGCTTTCGCAGCTTAGAACGGCGCGTACTCGTCGTACAGGTCCTCGGCCTCGCCGGAGGCATTGACCTGCTCAACTCGGGTAACGCCGGGCACATGCTCCTTCAGGATGCGCTCAATACCCATGGACAGGGTCAGCGAGCTCATGGGGCAGCCGGCGCAAGCGCCCTGCAGCTCCAGTTTGACGACGCCCTCGTCGTCGACGCCCACATACTCCATATCGCCGCCATCGGCCTGCAGGTTGGGGCGAATCTCTTCAAGAACCTTCTTAAGCAGCTCTTCGTTAACAGCCACAGGGGCTCCTTTCTCACAATTACGCGGGCGCGCCCGCGGACAGAAGCTATGTTACTACAGCCGTGTACCCGCTCACGAGCCGTCCATGCGCGCAGACGCGACTTTCACGAGTAGTCAATTTGGGACGGGGCTCTTTTAGCTGCTTTTGCCGCCAGCTGGCGTTGCCACGCGCTACTGCCGAGCCCGCCCCTCGGTGCCGATGTGAACATCGACGATGACCTGGCGGTAGCTGATGCCGCAGGAGTCGAGAATGCGGCGGCTGATACGGCCGTCATCGGTGTCGGCATACTTGTTGTCCAGGTAGACGACCTCGCCCACGCCCACCTGCGCCAGGATCTTGGCGCAGTCGTGGCACGGGAACAGCGTGACGTAGACCGTGGAACCCTCAAGGTCTTTGAGCGAGCCGCGGTAGTTGAGCACGGCGTTTGCCTCGGCATGCACCACGTAGTTGTGCTTATCCTGCAACGGGTCGTCGCTCGTGCCCCACGGAAAAAAGTCGTCGTTGAGCGCCGAGGGCGTACCGTTGTAGCCCACCGAAAGGATGCGGTGGTTGGTGTTGGCGATGCACGCGCCCACCTGCGTGTTGGGGTCCTTACTGCGGCGCTGCGCGGCGATGGCCACGCTCATAAAGAACTCATCCCAGCTAATAACGTCGCGGCGCTTGCCCGACGCAGTTTGATGAAGATCGTCCGACATGGCAGACACCTCCGAAATCGCAATAGTTTGACCTATTGTAGCAGGTGGAAGGCGGAGACGTTTTTGTCCCATCGCCCCCATCGCTACGCGCGACGGGGCTTTTGATTGATGTGGTAGAGCTCGGCGAGACCCCGCAGCGTCAGCGCATCGTCGACCGTCAGGCTATGGCCGACCAGCGCCGCAAGCGCCTCGGCATCGTCGCCAGTAATGACGATGGGCACATCGCCCTCCCCCGCGGCCTTGGTCGCGCGCATCTCGGCAAGCACCATGTCAAGCATGCCGTCGATGCGGGCAACCTCGCCCAAGACCACGCCCGAGCGCATGGCCTCACGCGTGTTGCGGCCGATGACGTGTGTCGGCGCCGAGGGCTCAACCTGAGGCAGGCGCGCCGCAGCGGCCGAGAGCGAACGGGCGCCGAGCGCCAGACCCGGCGCGATGACGCCGCCGACAAAGGTACCGTGCGCGTCGATGACCTCGATATTGGTCGTGGTGCCCAGGTCGATCACAATGCACGGCGAGCCGTAGACGGCACGGGCTGCCACGGCGTCGGCGATGCGGTCGGGACCGATCTCGGCCGGGTCATCGTAGTGCACGGGCATGCCGGTCTTGAGGCCCGGCCCCACCGTGAGCACGCGCCCCGTGCAGGTACGGGAAAGCGCTGCCTTCCACGGGCGCTCGAGCGCCGGGACCACGCAGCTCAGCACAGCAGCCGCGGGCACAAGCGCACCCGGCATGCCCGCATCGGCCGCCAGTGCGGCCATGACCTGCACGAGACGCATGCGCGCCTCGTCTGCCGTGATGCTCGACGGCGTGGTGATCTCGCACGTCGCAAGCGGACATTCCTGCGCCGCGGCCGAATCCTCTGCAAACAGGCCAAAGCGAATGAACGTGTTGCCCACGTCGACCGTCAATATATATGCGCACCCATTAAGCATCGTCGGCGCTCCTTTCGTCTGCCCAGCAGTATATCGCCTACCTAAACCAGTCATCCCAAAATGACTAGCTTGCGGCTATACTGGTGCGCGGTCGCGCGCGAGCTCACGCGGCGGCCCTTGGTAACCCGACTTCCCGCGCCGTATCCGTAGCGGCGCTCCCGGGGGAAGCGGATATACGCAAAGGAGTTCAATATGAGCAATCCCTCGAACCGCGCTTCGATGCGCGGGCAACTCACGCTGCGCGGCGTCGTCATCGGCGTCCTTGGCTGCGTGATCATCACGGCAAGCTCGGCCTACACCGCCCTCAAGATGGGCGCTCTCCCCTGGCCGATCGTCTTCGCTGCCGTCATCTCGCTGTTCTTCCTTAAGCTCATGGGCAATGCCAGCCTCAACGAGGCCAACGTCACCCACACCATCATGTCCGCGGGCGCCATGGTCGCCGGCGGCCTAGCGTTTACCATCCCGGGTGCCTGGATGCTGGGCTATGCCGACCAGATCAGCTGGCTCGACATGTTTATCGTGGCACTCGCCGGCACCATCCTGGGCCTGCTGGCCACCGCGCTCATCCACCGTCACTTTATCGTGGACGCCGCGCTTGAGTTCCCCACCGGCAACGCCGCAGCTCAGACCCTGCGCGCCACCGAGGCCGGCGGCAAAACCGGCAAGCAGCTCTTTGGCTCCATGGCCATCGCCGGCATCTATAGCGTGCTGCGCGACGCCCTGGGCGTGGTGCCCAGCATGCTATGCACGCTCAACATCCCCGGCGTGACCTTTGGTATCTACAACTCGCCCATGCTGCTCTCCGTCGGCTTCCTCGTGGGCTTCGCCCCGGTCGCCTTCTGGTTTGCCGGCGCCCTGCTGGGCAACTTTGGCATCATCGTGGGCGGCACCGCTGCCGGTCTGTTCGACGTTATGACTGCGCAAGGCATCGTCAAGTCCCTGGGCATGGGCCTCATGATGGGCTTTGGCGTCGCCGTCGTCCTCAAGGACATCCTGCCGCAGGTCGCCGGTATCGTCCGCGGTCTTGCCGCCGACAGCTCCACCGACACCGACGAGCAGTCGCTCATCTCGGGATCGCTTAAGCTCGACGCCGGCATCATCGGCCTGGGCGCTGCCGCCATCGCCGTGATCATCGCCATCGTGCTTAACCTTGGCCCCGTTCCGGCCGTCATCGTGACGCTATTCACCTTTGTCACCACCATCATGAGCGCACAGAGCTGCGGCCAGACGGGCATCGACCCCATGGAGATCTTTGGCCTCATCGTTATGCTCATCGTGGCCGCCTTCGCGCAGATCGCTCAGGTCAAGCTGTTCTTTATCGCCGGCATCGTAGCCGTGGCGTGCGGCCTTGCGGGCGACGTCATGAACGACTTTAAGGCCGGCGCCGTGCTGGGCACCAACCCGCGTGCGCAGTGGATCGGCCAAGCCATTGGCGGCATCGTGGGTGCCCTGGTCGCTGCCGCTGTCATGGTCGCGCTCGTCACCGCCTATGGTCCGGACGCCTTCGGCCCCGACAAGAGCTTTGTGGCCGCGCAGGCAAGCGTGGTCGCCACCATGGTCTCGGGCATCCCGAGCGTGCCGTGGTTCGCAGGTGGCTTTATCGCCGGCATCGTCATGTACTGGTTTGGCATTCCGGCCATGATGATCGGCCTGGGCGTGTACCTGCCGTTCTACATGTCACTCACGGCATTCCTGGGCTCCTGCGTCAAGCTCGCCTACGACAAGTGGTCCGCCCACCGCGACGCCACCGCTGGTCTTTCTGACGAGGAGAGGGCTGCCAAGGACGCCGCCTTCCAAGAGCAGGGCCTGGTTGTCGCCAGCGGCCTGCTCGGCGGCGAGTCCATCGTCGGCGTTATCCTGGCGTTTGTCTCCGTGGGCTTGAGCCTGCTGGGCTAAGTCGAGCAGCTGCTCGACAGCAACCATATTGCCTACGGCTTGCCCGGTCGGTAGCTTTCGCGGCTGCCGACCGGGCTTTTTGATACCGAAACAAAGAAAGGCCGGCGCGCTGCGTATGACAGCGCGCCGGCCTTATCGTTTGGCTAACGAGACGGTCCCGCTATGAATTGAAGTTCGTTGCAGAATCTACGCTCGAAACGCTACATCTGCTTGCGACGACGATCGCTCAGCGTCACACCAGCGGCCACGAGGGTGATACCGCCGATGACGAACACCTCGCCCGCAAGAGCGGAATTGTCGCCAGTCTGGGCGAGCGCAGCGTTCGCAGCCTTCTTCTTGGCGACAGGAGCCTTTGCAGCAGCCTGCGCAACCTGAGGCTTGGCCTGCGGCTCGGCCTTGGGATGATACTTGTCGTACTCGGCCTGCGCGGCAGCCAGGGCATCCTTGGCATCGTCAAGCTCGGCAAGCGCGGCGGCATAGGCGTCGTTGGCGTCGGACAGCTTGGCATCGGCATCGCTCAGGGCAGCCTTGAGACCAGCGGCGGCATCGACGGCAGCCTTATAGCGAGCGTAGGCAGCGTTCAGCTTGACCAGCTTCTCGTTGCCCGTCGTGCCCGCGGCAAGGGATGCCTTGTGATCGACAGCCTCAAGATCGGCCTTGAGTGCCTCGTCGTTGGCAAGCTCTGCCTTGGCCTTGAAGATATCGAGGTTCGCATCGACGACGGCTTCGTTGGCGGCCTCGAGCTGCTTCTGGGCATCGGCGACACTGGCCACGGCAGCGTCATAGGCGGCCTTGGCGTCGTCGACCGCCTTCTGGGCGCCGGCAAAGCGCTCGAAGGCCTTGTTCGCGGTAGCCAGCTCACCCTCAGCAGCCTTGGCCTTGGCCTGCGCATCGGACACAGCCTGCGCCTTGGCGGCAACCGCCTGCTTGGCGTCCAAAAGAGCAGTCGCGGCCTGGACATCTGCGGCCTGGGCCTTGTCTACACCAGCCTGGGCGGCATCGTCGTCCTTCTTTGCCTCGTCAAGCGAGCCCTGCTTATTCGCAAGGTCCGCCTGGGCGGCATCGCGCTTGGCAGCAAGGTCCTTGACCGAAGCCGTGGCGTTGTCATACGCCTCATTGGCCTGTTCGGACTTTGCCTTGGCGGCATCGTGGGCGCTGCGAGCCTTCGCCTTGTGAGCAGCGGCCTCGGCTGCCTTCGTCTTGCTGTCAGCAAGCGTGGCGTTTGCCTTATCGAGAGCCGCCTGGGCAGTAGCGGCCTCGGCCTTGGCGGCATCGAGGTTCTGCTTGAGGGACTCGATGTCGATTCCGCCGAGCGCATCCTTCGCTGCGTCGTATGCCGTCTTAGCGGCGGCGGTGCCGGACTTGGCCTTCTCGTACTCACCCTTGGCGGTGTTCACGTTCGTGTCGGCCGCGGTATAGGCGTCGCGCGCGCTTTCTTGCTTATCCAATGCGTTAGAATAAGCCGTTCCAGCAGTCCCGAAGTTCTTCTGCGCATCTGCCAGCTTGCTCTGAAGCTGCTTCAGCTGCTCCTTCTGCTCCTGCGTGCCGCCTGCATTGTAGGCGGAATCGATGTAGTCGTTGAGGAGCTTCTTGAACTCGGGGACAGTGAAATCAGCCTGAGTGCTATCAGCGCTGTAATCGAAGATGGTTACCTCGGAATCGGTGTTCTTACCGCTACCGGTCGCGATACCGATGGCTTCCGTGGCTGAATCGATGATGTTGAGATAGTGCCCGCACTCGTGATAGATGCTGTTGTAGTTCTGGTAGATGTAATAGGAATCATATCGGTGGCTGCCGAGTTCGTCGCCATACTGCGCGACGTACTTATCGAATGCCTCCTTCTCCTGTGTGTAGAGGCCGGTGTAGGGCCAACCGAGTGTATCCTCGGTCTCGCCGCCGGTATATGCGCCGCCTCCGCCGGCAAGATTCTCCCCGTTGTCGAAATAGCAGTTCGAGTGTCCCCAGATGTTCGATGAATATGATGTATTAAGGGCTGCCGCCACAGTCATGCGGAGGCTGACGCTGAGCGCCGACTGGCCGTTCGCCTTGCGGAGGTTGTTCTGGGTGTCGAGATATGTCAGGGCGTTGCGCATCTGCTCCAAGGAGAGCGGGTTGGTGTCGCGGGACATGTCCTGATCGACGTACTTGTCATACCATTCGGCCTTGTCAGCGGCGCCGGTCAGCATCGATACGGCGTCCTGGGCGTTCTTTTTCTGCGTGGCTGTGAACTGGCTGCCGCCGATGATGTAGTTCATGAAGCCGAACATACCCTGACTGATGACTTCCTGGTCAACGGTCATGTTGGACTTTAGGCCTGCAATCTGCTGGTTAAGCTTCTCGACCTCGGCGTTTGCGGCGTCGTATGCATTGTGCGCGTCGGTTACTTCAGCACGAGCCTGATCGAACTCGTTGCTCTTCTGCTGACGAATCTCGACGAGTCGGTCGTACTCAGCCTTCTTGTCGGCCTCGGTCTGCTGGGCCTGCTCGTATGCCGTCTTCGCGGCGTCACGCTTACTGGCCGCGTCCTTGTACTCCTTGTTTGCCGCATCGTATGCAGACTGGGCAGATGCCACGGCAGCGTTGGCGGCGTTGGCCTTCTCCTGCGCGGCAGCGACGGCAGCCTGGGCGGCCTGCAGATTTGTCTGTGCGGTGGCGTCGGCATCCGTCGCGGCATTGAGCTCCGCCTGCGCGGTCTTGAGCTCACCAGCAGCAGCTTTCTTGGCGGCCTCAAGCGCACTCAGGTCAACACCCGTACCCGAGACGGCAGCATCGAGCGCGGCCTGCGCCTGGTTGAACTTCTGCTGGGCGTTATCGCGCGCGGTGGTTGCGGCTGCGAGCGCAGCGGCAGTCTCCTGCTTCTTGGCCTGGGCAGTCGTCAGAGCGACCTCAGTGTCCTTCTTTTCCTGCTGGGCGCTAGCCTCGGCAGCCTTGGCCTGGTCCAGATTGGCCTGTGCAGTAGCAACGGCCTTATTGGCGTCATCGAGCTTTGTCTGCGCGTCCTCGACGGCCTTCTTGGCGGCCTCGTACTCGTCCATATCCATGGCCTCGAGCTTGGCCTGGGCATCGTCGAGGGCCTTCTTGGCCTCATCCTGCTTTGCCTTGGCGTCCTTGAGCGCCTGGGTCTTATCCTCGACACTCTTGTTGGCTTGATCGAGCTGATCGTTCAGGTCGCCCAGCTTCTTCTGCTGCTGCTCGGTCTTTTCGACGGCGGCTTTGAGCTCGTCAATCTTCTCCTGGAGCGCGGCGACTTCTGCTGCGTTCTGCTCGATTTCGTTGTCGCTCACAGCCTGCGAGGCCTGATTCTTTTGCTGCTGCGCCTGCTTTTGAGACTGGCCCGCCGCATCGGCGTTCTTCTGGGCGGCATCGTAGGCGGCCTGAGCGTCCTTGAGCTGCTTTGCCGACTCCTCGGCCAGCTGGGCAGCCGTCTTTACGACCACTTGGTTACCGGCGGCAACGGTGTTCTCTACAGAACTACCCCCCCCCTGAACAGAATCGCCGTTATCGGTTGACGGTGCGGCGATTGCCGCCAGCGGCGATATGAGCGGCTGAGCGATGAGGCCCGCCGTCAAAACGGTTGCGACGGCGCGGTTGGCAACGCCCTTGACGTTGACAGTCTTGGCCCGAGGCTCAAAGTGTTGTGGACTGTAGTTTGCCATGGCTTTCTCCCTTTGACACGGATGTATCCATACGTATCAAACGGTAGCTGTCGATTTTTGAATTCTGTTGCGCAACATTGGCGACCAGCGTATTTTTTGAAATTCACGCTCTCGTGCTTCACAGTTTCGTCACATTTGAAGGAGCTGGTGCATCATATTCTCGCGGGATGGAATTGAGCCTGTGATTTGCATTTGCTCCCGCGTCATCCGCCCTATCGGATTCCGCATCCAACAGACACCCCGCCCGCCACGGTGTAGAGTTAGGACAACGGGCGCGTTGCGCGGACCGCGCTGGAACGAGGTGGACATGGAACTCGACAAACAACAGATCAAGCGACTACGCGAACGCCATCACCGGCGCCACGGCATCCGCCCAGCCCATAGTGAGGCTGCCGAGCAGGCTGGTCGCTTTTTAAAGCGCGCGTTCAACATTCGCGAGGGACGCGCGCCCTATCACGTGATCCGCAAGCGTTTTGTAAACGGGGCGCGTCTGACTGGCTCTCACCTGTGTATCCTCATCATCGCCATGCTCATCGCAAGCATCGGCCTCGATATCGATTCGGACATTGCCATCGTGGGCGCCATGCTCATCTGCCCGCTTATGGGCTCGGTCCTTGCCATGGCATACGGTATTGCAACGCTCGACCGCGAGATCACCGTCGAGGCCATTGCCAGCCTCGCACTGCAGATGGTCTTTTGCCTGGTCACGTCCACGCTGTACTTTAAGCTCTCGCCCCTTGGCACCACCACGGCGGCCATCATCGACAACTCGACACCCACCATATGGGACCTTGCCGTCGCGCTCGCGGGCGGCTTTGCGGGTGGCCTGGGCAACTCGCGCGACCAGGAACCCGCCACGCTCATCGCCGGCGTGGCCGTGGCGACCGCGCTCATGCCGCCCCTGTGCGCGGCGGGCTATGGCATCGCCATCGCAAGCGGGTCGCTGTTTCTCTCGGCGCTCTACGAGTTTGGCATCAACGTGGTCTTTATCGCACTGGCCGCCGAAGCCGTGCTGCTTCTTTTGCGTGTGCCGCTCAAGCGCGACCTCAACGGCGACGGCATTGTGACCGCCGAGGAAAACGCTGAGGTCAACGAGCTGTCACGCAAAGTGCGCCGCCGCATTATTGTGGGCACGGTGATCTTTGCCATCCCCTGCATCGTTATGACCGCGGGTTCCATTGGCTCGGCGCAGGCCGGCGTGCAGGACGGCTACGGCGTCACCGAAACTACGCGCGAACTTGCCGCGGTGCTGCCGGGCTTTAAGGATTACACCGTCGCCGTCGAGACCTCGGCTGCCGAGGGCGAGGAAGAGGGCATCGTCGAGCGCGAGGTTGTCGCCCACGTGACGACAAGCGAGGCGCTCGGGGCGCACGACCGCCACGTCGCCCGCAAGCTCATCGACCTCAACGTACCCGAACTCGATCGCGTGGAGTTCGATGTCAGGTGATGCCGGCGCGGGATGAATGCTCGCACGGACGCAAGCTACGACGAGGCGCAGACGCGATACGGACACGAGCAAATGGCGGGGCGCAGTTCGCACCCGCGCCCCGCTCGCTTTTTTATTGCCGTGAATCAACTGTCCGAATCGACCTCGCCAGACTCCACCGTAAACGCTGGATCGGTGCTCACCAGATAAAATCGGGTCACCTTGCTATCTCTAAATAGATAGAGCTGGCCCTGCTCGCGTCGGCGTGACATATACGCCACGTGGACCGTACCGAATTCTTCGCCGTTTTCCTTCTTTAATATCAGGATGTTGGGGTCATCCGTACGCTTAAACTGCCCGTCAACGCAGCTGCCGTCTTTGTCGACCAGTTGCCACCGATGGTTATCCTCTTCAAGAAAGGCCAGGGTTTCCAGACTCGTCTTGTCGTCCCGATAGTAACCGTCAATGGCAAACCCTTCGGAAGCGCATTCCTGCATATAGGACGTTTCTCGGCTTATAGCAAACAGCCCTGTAGCGCCCAGGAGCACAGCCAGGCAGATCACTGCAAGGGTTATCGAAATAGCACGGCGGTCCATGTTAGCCCAATCGATAGTTGTTTAACGGAGCGCGAAACATACCTGGAGCCTCTGATATCAGGGGGAACGTCGCCAGCAGGCTGGCGACAACTATATGTTTCTGACATCAAACCATATGGCTGCCACTCGCGGAGGGGGCATCGGCGAACGGCGTGTTTTCATACTCCATTGGTCAAACCTAAGCGCGGCCCTACAGCTCGTACTTGTACACGCGGTAGATATACTTTTCGGCTTCCATCTCGTAGGTGGCGATGGGCAGTCCGCAGCGATCATCTCGTCGTTTGGCAGATAGGTCACGCTGTGCTGGCCCGCGTTGAGCGAAAAATCGCCCTGGGCTTGCAGCAGCTTGTCCTCAAAGCCCGAGCCGGCCCAAAAATCGGGCAAGCCCACGGAAGGCTGTAGCAAGGTCATTTGCGCAACATATGTCCAGCAAAAACGGGTAGTAGCCGGCACGGCTACCACCCGTTTGCCTCATATCTAGCCCAAAGCAGGCCAACTACTTCTTAATGCCGCGTCCCAGACGCTTGGCGACCGATGCAACGGCCTCCTCGCTGGCCGGTCCGCAGCTCACGCAGCCATCATGGGCACGCATCTGGCCGGTGACCTCGTCCATCGCGAGCGGCGCCACCTTCTCGAGCTTAAAGCCCTTGCCGGCGCGCATGTTTTCCTTGGCAACGCTGATCATGAGCTTAATACGGTTGAGCTGGTTGACCTCGGACGCACCAGGATCATAGTCCACCGCAACGATGTTGCTCTCGGGATGTTGACGGCGCAGCTCCTTGATCACGGCCTTGCCCACCACATGGTTGGGCAGGCACGCGAAGGGTTGCGTGCAGATGATGTTGGGCGCGCCATGATCAATCAGGTCGAGCATCTCGGCCGTGAGCAGCCAGCCCTCGCCCATGTTGTTGCACACCGAAAGCACCGTGCGGGCCTTGTCGGCCATGGTGCCGATGCGCTCGGGCGCCTCAAAGCGGCGGGACTTTTCGAGCATCTCCTCCACCGGCGTGCGCATCCAGTCCACGAGCTTGATGAGCGCCTGCATACCAGCGCGCGTAGTGGCAGAGCTTCCCAGCTCGTCCTTCTGCAGCTCGGCATTGCTCATGGAGTACAGGAAGAAGTCGAGCAGGCCCGGCACCACGGCCTCGCAGCCCTCGCGCTCGATGACATCGACCACGTGGTTGTTGGCTGTGGGGTGGAACTTGACCAAGATCTCACCGACCACGCCCACGCGCGGCTTGGTACCCTCACCCACGAGCGGCATGGTATCGAACGCGCGGATGGCCTCGCGGCACAGCTTGGTGTAGTTGTGGCGGTTGAACTTGGGCGCCAGCTTGCGGGCGCGCGCCATGTACTCCTCGTAGAGTGCGTTGGCGGCACCGGGCGTGGCCTCGTACGGGCGGCAGCGATAGAGCATCTGCATCATCACGTCGCCAAAGAGTACCGCGTAGACTGCCTGCTTAAGCAGCGCCGGCGTAATCTTAAAGCCGGGGTTGTCCTCGCCCAGCGCCACGGCCGAAAGCGAGATCACCGGGATCTCGGGGTGGCCGCTCTCACGCAGGGCCTTGCGGATGAGTGCGATGTAGTTGGTGGCGCGGCAGCCACCGCCGGTCTGGCTGATGACCACAGCCGTCTTGGACAGGTCGTATCGACCGCTCTCGATGGCCTCCATAATCTGGCCCGTCACCAGGATCGACGGATAGCAGATGTCGTTGTTCACGTAGCGCAGGCCGGCCTCGACGGCATCGTGATCGGTCGAGGGCAGCAGCTCCAAGTTGTAGCCAGCACCACGGAACACCTCTTTGACCAGGTCAAAGTGGATCGGCGCCATCTGCGGGCACAGGATGGTGTAGCCCTCGTCGCGCATCTGCTCGGTAAAGGGCACCTTGGGCCACGCGGTCGAAGCACTCTCGCGCTGCGCCTCGAACGTGTACTTACGGCTCGCGAACGCGGGGGCATCCGTGGAGGGCGCCACCGGCGCGGCGTCGCCCTGCTCGTAGGCCTCGCCCGCTGCCGTGGCCTCGGCCAAGCGCTCGGCCTCCTGGTCCTTAAGCGCGGCCATGAGCGAGCGGATGCGGATGCGCGCGGCACCCAGGTTGGACACCTCGTCGATCTTGAGCACGGTGTAGATCTTGCCGCTGGCCTCCAGGATCTCCTGCACCTGGTCGGTAGTCAGGGCATCGAGACCGCAGCCGAAAGAGTTGAGCTGGATCAGGTCCAGGTCGTTGCGCATCGTCACAAAACGGGCGACGGCGTACAGGCGGCTGTGGTACATCCACTGGTCGACGACGCGAATCGGACGCTCGGGCTTCACCAGATGCGCGAGCGAATCCTCGGTAAAGACCGCAAAGCCAAAGCTCGAGATAAGCTCGGGCAGGGCATGGTTGATCTCGGGGTCGTTATGGTAGGGACGACCGGCGAGCACGATGCCGTGACCGCCGTGGTCCTCGACCCACTTAAGAGCCTCCTCGCCCATAGTCTGGATGTCCTCGTGGAAACGCGCATCGGCCTCAAAGGCAGCGTTGACGGCGGCATCGACCTCGGAGCGCGTGATCTTGGGTCCACGCACGCGACCGCGACCGGCTTGCGCATCGGCCACACGGTCGACGGCGAGCACCTGGTACAGGCGGCGCTTGAGCTCGGTCTTGTCGTGATAGGGCACAAACGGGTACAGGAACTCGATGTTCTGCTCGCGGATCTCGTCGATATTGAGTGCCAACGCCGTGGGGTAGCTCATGACGATGGGGCAGTTGTAGCAGTTGCCAGCGGTCGGATCCTCCTTGCGCTCCCAGCGCACGCACGGCATCCAGATGAAGTCGACGTCACGGTCGATGAGGTTCATCACGTGGCCGTGGCTCATCTTGGCCGGATAGCACACGCTCTCGGACGGCATGGACTCGATGCCCGCCTGGTAGGTCTTCTTGCTCGACTGGTCGGACAACTGCACGCTAAAGCCCAAGCGCGTAAAGAACGCGTGCCAGAAGGGGTAGTTCTCGTACATGTTGAGCGCGCGCGGGATGCCGACGGTACCACGCGGGGCCTCATCGGGGCTCAGCACCTCGCGGTTAAAGAGCAGATCGTTTTTCTTTTTGAAGAGGTTGGGGGCCTCGGTCTTTTGCTTTTTGTGGCCGGCGCCCTTCTCGCAGCGGTTGCCGGTGATAAAGCGCCTGCCGCCGCCAAAGTCGTTGACGGTAAGCTGGCAGTTGTTGGAGCACCGGCCGCAGCGGACATGCTTTTGCGTCACGGTGAGGTGCGCGATGTCCTCGGCCGAAAGGATGGTCGAGGTGCCGTCGGCGCCAGCGCGATCGCGGGCGAGCAAGGCCGCACCATAGGCGCCCATGCAGCCGGCGATGTCAGGACGCACGGCATGAACGCCGGTGAGCTGCTCAAACGCGCGCAGCGTGGCATCGGACATAAAGGTGCCGCCCTGAACGATCACCTGGCTGCCGATCTCCTTGGGGTCGCGCAGCTTAATGACCTTGAACAGGGCGTTCTTGATGACGGAATAGGACAGGCCGGCCGCAATGTCGCCCACCGTGGCGCCTTCCTTTTGCGCCTGCTTAACACGCGAGTTCATAAAGACCGTGCAGCGACTGCCCAGGTCGACCGGGGCCTTGGCATGGATAGCGGCATCGGCGAACGCGCGCACGTCCATGTTCATAGAGACGGCGAAGCTCTCGATAAAGCTGCCGCAGCCCGACGAGCAGGCCTCGTTGAGCATGATGTGCTCGATGACGCCGTCCTTGACGCGCAGGCACTTCATGTCCTGGCCGCCAATGTCCAGAATAAACTCGACACCCGGCAGGAATGCCTTGGCGCCGCGCAGGTGCGCGACGGTCTCAATCTCGCCGGAGTCGGCCTTGAGGGCCTCGATGAGCAGTGCCTCGCCGTAGCCCGTGGTGGTCACGTGGCCGATGGTGCAGCCTGCAGGGATATGGTTGTAGAAATCGGCCATGATGACCTTGGCCGTGCCCAGGATGTCACCGTTGTTGTTGCCGTACCAGGTGTGCAACAGCTGGCCGTCCTCGCCCACGAGCGCGGCCTTCATGGTGGTGGAACCGGCGTCGATGCCGATGAACACGCGGCCGGTGTAGCCGTCGAGCTTGCCCTTGGGGACGATTTCCTGGTCGTGGCGGGTTTTGAACTCGGCAAAGTCCTCGTCAGTGGCAAAGAGCGGATCCAGACGCTCGACCTCGGCACCCTGCGTGTCACCCAGGGCATCGATGGCCTCGATGAGCTGCGGGAACGTGCTGAGCTTGTTGGACTCGTGCGCCATGGCGGCGCCGCTCGCCACAAACAGGTGAGCGTTTTGGGGCACAATACGGTGCTCCTCGTCCAGATTGAGCGTGAGGTAGAAGCGGTGGCGCAGCTCGGAGAGGTACTGCAGCGGGCCGCCCAGGAAGGCGACGTTGCCGCGGATGGGACGGCCGCACGCCAGGCCCGAAATGGTCTGGGTCACGACAGCCTGGAAAATGGAGGCGGCCACGTCCTCGGGGCGGGCGCCCTCGTTGAGCAGCGGCTGGACGTCGGTCTTGGCAAAAACGCCGCAGCGGCTGGCAATGGGATAGATGGTGGTGGCGTTGGCCGCGAGCTTGTTGAGGCCACTGGCATCGGTGTGCAGCAGGGTTGCCATCTGGTCGATGAACGCGCCCGTGCCGCCGGCGCAGGTGCCGTTCATGCGCTGCTCGATGCCGTTGTCGAAGTAGATGATCTTGGCGTCCTCGCCGCCCAGCTCGATGGCGACGTCGGTGGCCGGGATGAGGGTCTCGACGGCACGCTTGCTGGCGATGACCTCCTGGACAAACTCCAGGTCGAGCCACTGGGACAGCAGCAGGCCGCCCGAGCCGGTAATGGCGCAGGTCATCTGGGCCGTCGGCAGCACGGTCGCAGCGCCCTCGAACAGGTCGCGGGCACAAGCGCGGACGTCGGTGTGGTGGCGCTGGTACTTGGCGTAGACGATCTGGTTGTCGTCGTTGAGCACGGCGAGCTTAACGGTGGTGGAGCCCACGTCGATGCCCAGGTGCAGGTTGCCGCGGGCGGCCTCGGGGTTGAAGATCGCGCCTTCGGGGGCCTGGGCGGCGGCTACGGGCTCAGCGGCGGTGGCGGGCTCGCTGACGACGGACGTCTCCCCTGCCACGTTCTTGGCATCGGCAACTGCCTCGGCAACTTTCTCGGCAGCCGCGGTCGCGGCCTTCTGCGCGGCGTCCACCACGGCGGGCGCGGCCTCGCGTGCGGCAGCGACCACACGGTCTTTAATGCCCTCGACGAGTTTGCTCATTGTCTCTCCTCTTAGTTGTTGGACTCGACGGTTGCGGTGGTGTCGACCGCGTCCTCGAGCTGCAGGTTCAATAGCTTCATGCCGTATTCCGGCACGTTGATATCGATGGGTTGGCCATACAGGTCGCCGGGGCGCACAAAGGCGATAACCGTCATAATGCGCGCCATGGTCTCGGGCGATTCAGAAAGGTCACGCTCAAACCAACGCTGGATCATGCCGACCTCGGCACTCACGACATAGGTGACGTAGTAGTCAAAGAAGGTGCCCAGCGCCAAGCCCAAAATGCCCGTCTGTGCGCGCGGCACCACGGCCTCGCGTGCGGTATCGATGATCTTTTTAATAAAGGCGGGGTCGCCGCCCGGGCCCAGCAGCGATCCGATTAAATCGCGGTTGGCCGCAAGGTAGCGCAGCAACTCAACCGAACCGGGTGCCGGCTCGAGCTCATCGATGTTGTGATAGAGATCGGGCAGCTGAGCTGCGGTGATGAGCTCAATGCGCTCACGGATCTCGGCCAGCAAGCCGTCCTCGATTTGATTGATAAAGTCGGGGATATCGCGGTAGTGCGAATAGAACGTGCGGCGCGTAAGGCCAGCGCGCTCGGTGAGCGACGCGACGTTAATGCGCGAAAGGTCGCCGCTTTCGGCAAGCTCGCTGGCAAGCGCCTGGCGAAGGGCACGCTGTGAGCGAAGGGACCGGCGGTCGCATTTCTCGAGCTGGGACAAGCGTCCTCCTTGTTACTCAGACTGTGCGCTATTGCACAGTGCGAGTATTATTGCACACCGTGTGCATCAACACGTAAAGGCAATATTTTGGATGTGACAGGGACTGCCCCCTTGTCACATTCAGCGACCGCCTAGGTTGTGCCAGTTGTGCCTGGCTTTTGGAGCGGCATTGCCGATTGTTCAAAATGTCATTCGTGGGTAGAATAGCGTCGACGGCAGCCCAAGTTCTGGAAAGCTGGGCAGCGCCGTTGCTTGGATTAAGGGGTCAACGCCTTAGCGGCGGCGACCCCTTTTACGTTGCTTCGAACGTTGCTTGAGTGCCTCGGAAAGCCCGACGAGCGCCGTGGAGAACGAGACCAAAGCGGTCAGAAGTCTCACGAAATCAATCAGATCGGTCATGGGCATCACCTCCCATCAGATGGAGGGCGTTGCCCGGCACATGGAACTGCCACCAACAGTATCAATTCTATCAAAGCGCAGTTAGATATGCGAATGTTTGTTCGCATTTCAGAAGATCGGGACTCGGGTATGGCGAAGGAACAGTTCCTTTGCCATACCCGAGCTTGTCGCCGAACTGCTACCTACATTTTTCGAGTTATTCGGCCACGCTGCTGGTTCTGCATAAATGCACCACCGGGATTATCTGAAAGTTTTTGTCCTTATTTGAGCGCATACATGCCCATTTGCGCACTTACGTCACCGAATCAAACACCGTTAGAGGTATGAATGTTCCTGCGAGGGCATCTTTAGCCATTTAACGACCTCCGACAGGCCGAATAACTCGAAATTTGTTGGTGGCGAAAGCGTAACAGTCCTATACGCCAAAAGCCGGCATCTCCCATGTGACAAAGGGACTATCCCTTTGCCACATTATTCGATGACGGTGCGGGAGTTTTGCTTGCGCATGGTGGCGAGCATATGCTTGGGAACGGCGTGGACCATGCAACTGCCGATGGTCACGCTCGCGGCGGCCTTGGCCGCGTCACTGCCGTTTTTGGTCGCGTAGCTGTGACGGAAACGCTTGAGCATGGCGATATCGTTGCCGCCGTCGCCGTAGACCGCGACCTCGTCCTCGGCAATACCGTAGTAGCCCGCCAGCCAGGCCACGCTCTCGCCCTTGTTGCACGCCACGTCCGTGATCTCGAACATCACCGGATCGAACGGCGCGTTGACCACGCGGTCCGATCGCTCGGCCAAATATGCTTTAAGGTCACGCTCCAGCTCGGGCGAGGTCACGCGGCAGTTGATCTTGCACACATCGTGGCGCAGGATGTCACCGATCGACTGGTCGAAATATTGCTCCTCGTGATACCCGCCGCGTGCACGCATGCCACGCATCACGATACGCTTGATAGGGCTGTCCTTTTTAAAGCCCGCCTGATGCATCTCGAACGAACCGCTCGAGAACATGCCATCGGGCGTGGAGCAATCAAAGCAAATGTCCGGGAACGCCTTGAGCAGCTCCTCGGTGACCTGTGGGTCGATGGTCCAGGTCTTGAGCACCTCGCCATGGCTGTCGCGCACGATGGAGCCGTTAGAGCAGCAGGCATCGAGCGCCAGCCCCGTAAAGCCATGCTCGCCGATCGGCAGCGTCGAGCGTCCGGTCGCGGGAACCACATGCAGGCCAGCCTCGGTCAGTTCGCGAATGGCACGGCGGATGGTCCCATCTGCCTCGTGCAGAGCGTTCAGCAGCGTTCCGTCTAAGTCACTCGCAAACATCTTGATCATGAGCGTGCCTCTCCTTCGTCTGCACGATATTGTAGACGAAGGAGAGGCACGCCCGTCAGGCGAAAGATTGTCCTACACCGCAGAGGGGCCATGTTCGCCGGTGCGGATGCGGATGACTTCCTCGACCGGCTCGACCCAAATCTTGCCGTCTCCAACGGCACCGGTGCGAGCGGCGTTGCAGATAATCTCGACAATGCCGTCGACATGTTCATCGGCGCAGATGAGGGTGAACTGCACCTTAGGGATCGTGTTGACAAGCAACTCGTTGCCGCGCACGTACTCCTTCCAGCCATGCTGTGCACCGCAGCCCTGCACCTGGTTGATAGTCATACCGCGAACATCAGCAGCAAACAGCGCGTCTTTAAGAATCTCAAGCTTCTCGGCGCGAACGACCGCCGTAATCTTCTTCATAGTGAATTCCTCTCTTTAATAAAGAAATGAACCGCCCATTCATGTGGCACGGGTTTTCCAGGTGCCCGAGATTGCCCCGAAAGAGGAGCGCCGCGTACTTCGGTACGCAAGCGACGGTTTGAGGGGCAAGGTCGGGTGCCTGGGAAAGCCGTGCTGCTAATCGAGTCCGGAGAAAGAAGGATATGCGCTCTCGCCGTGCTGACTCGCATCCAGGCCCAACGCCTCGTCGGCCTCGTCCACACGCAGGCTGCCGTGGAACAGCGCCTTGACCACCGCGGCGATCACCAGATCGAGCACAAAAACAATAGCGACCGTCACCACAATGCCCAAAATCTGCGAGATGAGCAGCGACACGTCGCCCGTGTAGAACAGGCCACCCTTACCGGTCCACGAGAGCTCCGGCACGCAGAACAGGCCTGTGAGCACGCCGCCCAAGATGCCGCCGATACCGTGGCAACCGAACGCGTCGAGCGCATCGTCGTAGCCGAACTTGGTCTTGAGATGACTGATGGCCAAGTAGCAGACAGGCGAGACGATCAGGCCCATGACCAGCGCTGCCCACGGCTCGACAAAGCCCGCACCCGGCGTGACCACCACAAGGCCCGCAACCAGACCGGTGCTGGCACCCACCAGCGTGGGGCGACCGGTGTGCACGCGCTCGACGACAAGCCACGAGACCATGCCCGCCGCGCTGGCCGTCACGGTGTTGAGGATGGCGAGTGCCGCCACGGCGTCGGCCTTAAACTCGCTGCCGCCGTTAAAGCCAAACCAGCCAAACCAAAGCAGCCCGGCGCCCAGCGCCACAAACGGCACGTTATGCGGGCGATAGCTCACCATGCCAAAGCCACGACGACGGCCGAGCATTAAGCAGAGAATCAGGCCCGTAAGACCGGACGAAATGTGCACCACGTCGCCGCCGGCAAAGTCGAGCGCGCCGATGATGTCGCCGATAAAGGAGCCCTCGCCGCCCCAAACCATGTGGGCGAGCGGCGCATAGACCACGAGCAGCCAAATGCCCAGGAAAGCCGTCATGGCACCAAACTTAACGCGGCCGGCCAGGCTGCCCGTGACGATAGCAGCAGTGATCATGGCAAATGCCATCTGAAAGGCGATGTTGATGATCTGAGGGTAGACGGCACCGTCCGCGGCATTGCCCTCGGCCGTCTGCAGCACCTGGCCGAGCACCGGCAGGCACAGCAGCTGGTCAAGGCCTCCAATAAACGGGTTGGAACCGTCGCCGCCGTAAGCCAGCGACCAGCCGGCAACAATCCACAGCACACCAACCAGGCCAATGGCGCCAAAGCACATGAGCATGGTGTTGATGACATTTTTGCGCCTGGACAGGCCGCCATAGAAAAACGCCAGACCCGGTGTCATTAAAAACACGAGCATGGTGCAGATGAGCATAAACGTTGTCGATCCCGTATCGAACATTCGCTCCCCCTTGATCGCATGAACGTTGTCGGCGCCCATAATGCGGCCGAGGGGCAACTGGTGTAGACCAGATACGGCGTTGTTAAACGCTGCGTTGTCGAATGGAAACGGTGCCGCAATCTTGGAAACGGCACGGCAACGGACGCGAAACGGACGGGAAATACGCGAACAAGGGAGCCGTGAGCGCGCCCGTCCCGGCTAGCGCCGAAACAGCTCGTGGGCGCGGTCGCGGAGATTAGTTGCTCGAATGACACCTTCGTAGCGATTGATGCGCAGGCGCGGGAAGGCGTTAAAGAAGCGTAGGTCGCGGCGGCTGAGTGACACGCTCGGCACCGGACGGCTCATGCGCTTGCCGGCAAGGCGGCGACTGAGCGACGGACGCGGCATGCTCGGCGCGGCATCGGCCACGCGGCGGGCGGCAAGTGCCAGGCCGCGAGCACCATCCGCGATAAACGTCGGCATCGAAGCCTTCTCGCGCAGGGCATCGAGCGCCGCGTCGCCCAGCTCGGCCAGCCACGCGTTAACGGCACGGCTACGGATGTGCGTCTGTGCCACCGAATCAATCGTAGAATCGGGAATACGTTCGAGCATTGAGTCCGAGGCATCGGCAAGCGACTCATTGATGCGGTCGGCAAGGTCGGCGCGCACACGCTCCAGCTGATCGAACAGGCGGCGCCAGCTGGCCAAAGAGCACACCGCGTCGACCATCATCGCGACCGCGACGATAAAGGCGGACAGCCGCACAATCAGCACCGGCAGATGGCCAAGCAGCCCCAGCAATGCCGGCTCCACTAAACGGCAAATGCACAACGCACCCAGGCCAAACGCGCATGCCCAGTACAGGCAGATGCGTCCGTGCAGGTTAAACGGCAGGTGCGAATAGTCCCAAAAGCGAGCGCCCGTTGTTTTTTCCAACAGCACGCCTACGCTATACTCAATCACGCTGCATACGAGTGCTGCAGCGACAAACTGGCTCGAGGCATCCGGAATCCCGCGCAACAGCAGCCAGCAGGCAATGCCGCCCGCGCCATAGATTGGGCAGCACGGCCCCAGCAAAAAGCCGCTGTTGGCAAATCGTCCGTGATTGAGCATGGCACATACTGTCGACTCCCATGCCCAACCGCAAAACCCGTAAAAGGCAAACGAGAGCACCAGTGCCGAGAGTGGGCAGGCGGCAAGCGTCGCGCCGCCAAACGCCATATCAATCGCGGTTTCCACCGTCTACCCTCTCCTCTTTTCGCTCGATGCTTTACTCACGTCATCGTCCGCCTCGTCCTTGCGCCGCAGACGACCGGCGACCGTCTCGCGCAGAGCGCACCATTTATCTGCCAGGCATACAATCCAAGCCTCACGACACGTCGGCGGCACTGGCACCAGCGGAAACATATGCCGCACGATAATATTCCGTTCGCGCGGCGTCAGCTCAAAATCTTCCTCCGCACGTGCCAGGGCAAAAAACGGGTGGCGAAAGCCATGCAGCCGATGGCTTGGGTCAGGATCGTGCCAGTCATAGAGAAAGTAATCGTGCAGCAAGGCCCCGCGCAACAACGAAGCACGGTCGACCGAAATGCCGGCACGGCCCAAGCGCTCGGCAAAGGACAGGCTCGCCCGCGCTACCGAAGTCACATGTGCATAGACCGTCACGTCGCCATGCTGGATAAACTCGTGCGTCAGGTCCAAGCGGCCCGCCTGGGCCAGCTGGCGGGCGGCATAGTCGACCTCGTGCGCGATTTTTTCGGCACGAACGGCATCGGACATGCTGCCTCCTTCCAGCGACTCACGGCGACAAGCCACGGCCTGTGCACAATCGATAAAAACATCATGGAACATATCAGTATGGCATCGGACAAAACGTTTTGCCCCACCAGTTGGCGAATTACCGCGCCGCCGTCACATATCAAACGCCAAAATGTGCGAGACTGTCTTGTGCAATTGTGCCGGCCGAGGGAGTGCCGGCGCACGATTCGCATGGAGTAACCCACAACGATGCTGCTTACGCAAACGACAACGCCCGAGGACGTCAAGGCTCTCGACCGCGCCGAGCTTCCGCTGCTCTGCGGCGAGATCCGTCAGGCAATCCTCGAAAGCTCCGCCGCCGTCGGCGGGCACGTTGCCCCCAACTTGGGCGTCGTTGAGCTTACGGTTGCGATTCATCGCGTATTTAACTCCCCCATCGACAAGATTGTCTTTGACGTTTCGCACCAGACCTACGCCCACAAGGCGCTGACCGGGCGCGCGTACACTTATATCGATCCGGAGCGTTATGGTGAGGCTTCTGGCTTTGCCAATCCCGACGAGTCCGAGCACGACCTGTTCGCCATGGGCCACACCTCGACCTCGGTGAGCCTGGGCTGCGGGCTAGCGCACGCTCGTGACCTGGCGGGCGATGCGTACAACGTCATCACCATCATTGGCGACGGCTCGCTTTCGGGCGGCCTGGCGTTTGAAGGCTTTAACAATGCCGCCGAACTCGATAGCAACCTGATCATTATCGTCAACGATAACGACCAGTCCATTGCCGAGAACCATGGCGGCCTGTATCGCAATCTGGCCGAGCTGCGTGCCAGCAACGGCACCTGTGAGCGCAACGTTTTCCGCGCGATGGGGCTCGACTACCACTATCTGGACGCCGGCAACGATGTGTTGGCCCTCGTCGACGCGTTGCAGGAACTGCGTAATATCGATCATCCCATCGTGCTGCACGTCTCCACCGCCAAGGGCAAGGGCTTTGAGCCAGCCCAGAGCGACCCCGAGCGCTGGCACCACGTGGGTCCGTTTGACATGGCGACCGGGCGCAAGCTCTGCCCGGGCCATCCGAGCGAGCCTGCGCCGCGCACCTACGCCGACATTACGGGCGAGGCGCTCAGCGCCGCCATCAAGCGCGATCCGCAGGTCGTGGGCATCACGGCCGCCACGCCCTACATCATGGGCTTTACACCTGAGCTTCGCGCTGCCGCCGGCAAACAGTTCGTCGATGTGGGCATTGCCGAGGAGCACGCCGTGACCTTTGCCACCGCGCTTGCGCGCTCGGGCGCCAAGCCAGTCTTTGGTGTGTACGGCACGTTTTTGCAGCGCGCCTACGACGAGCTATGGCACGACCTGTGCCTCAACGACGCCCCGGCAACCATTTTGGTGTTTGGCGCGTCGATCTTTGGCACCACGTCAGAGACGCACCTTTCGTTCTTTGATATTTCCATGCTGGGCGGTCTTCCCAACATGCACTACCTGGCACCGGCCTGCATGGAGGAATATCTGTCCATGCTGAGCTGGTCACTCGACCACCGCGAGCATCCCGTGGCGATCCGCGTGCCCGGCATTGGCCTGGTGAGCCGCCCCGATTTGGCGCCCGCCGAGGACACCGACTACAGCGCCGTTCGCTACAACGTCGTACGTCAGGGCCGCGATGTGGCCGTGCTTGCGCTTGGCGATTTCTTTGAGCTGGGCGAGCGCGTGGCAAACCGCTTGGCTGCCGAGTACGGCATCGAGGCCACGCTCGTCAACCCGCGCTTTGCAACCGAGCTCGACCGCGAGTTCCTCGACAGCCTTGCCACCGAGCATCGCGTTGTCGTCACCCTCGAGGACGGCATACTGGACGGCGGCTGGGGCGAGCGTGTCGCGTGCTACTTGGCCTGCACGCCAGTGCGCACACGCACCTTCGGCATCGCCAAGGGCTTCCCCGACCGCTACGACCCCAACGAGCTGCTGGCGCAATCCGGCATGACGGTCGAGAACATGGCCGCCGAAGCGGTACGTCTGCTGAACGAATAGAAAAACCTCCGCAAGGGAAGCACCCCTGCGGAGGTTTTTGTTTTCGCGACGCGATTATCTTAACCTGTAACATCTATGGCCCGAATTTCCGTCTAACTGTTACAGATTGAGACGTTCGAATTCCCCTGAAAAGAAAATCTCAATCTGCAACAGCTACTCGGCAAAAACGGCTGCAAATGTTACAGATTAAGACAAAGCAGCAAGGCAACTAGCGGTAGCTGTTCTTGAGAATTTCGACGACGTCGGGGTCGGTCAGCGTCACGGGGTCATGGCTAAACAGAACGCCGTTGGTCGTCAGAGCGTTGTGCGTGATGGCCGGCAGCTCTTCGACCGTAATCCCCCACTCGCTCATGGCGAGGTCGGCCACATGACAAGTCTCCATCAGGCGCGTGAGCTCAATCACGAAATCATGCGGATCATCCGCAGCGGCATTGCCCATCAGACGCGCCATGTCGATATAGCGCTCGGGTGCGGCACCGTGATCGATCATCCACGTGTGGTAGGCGCGCGCAATCATGATGAGTCCGGCACCGTGCGGCAAGTCGTGATGGTGCGCACTCATGCCATGTTCAAGACCATGCGAGCCCGTGGTGCCCGAGGCATCCATGGCATAACCGCCGAGCGTGTTGGCAAACGCAAGGCTCGAGCGCGCCTCCAGGTCATCGCCATTATTGACACACGTAGGCAGCGCCGCGGCGGCACGGCGGATGCCTTCGCGGCAAACCATGTCACCCATGGGCGTGTTGGTATTTGAGATGTAGCACTCAACGCAATGGAACAGGGCGTCGAATCCCTGATAAGCGGTCAGACGTGCCGGAACGCTCACCATAAGCTCGGGATCAACGATCGAAAGCACCGGAAACAGGCGCGGGTCGCCCAGGCGAAGCTTCTCGTCATTGTCCTCGCAGGACAGGACACCGCCCGCATCGACCTCGGAGCCGGTGCCCGCCGTGGTGGTCACGCAAACAAGCGGTAGCGGATCGTTAGGAATAGGCAGGCCGAGCGCAGTGCCACCATTCACAAAGTCCCAGATGTCACCGGGGCACTCGTTGCCCTCGGCGTCCGCATGCGGGTTTGCCGCCACCGCGCAGATGCCCTTGCTGCCGTCCATGACCGAACCGCCGCCGAGCGCCAGGACAAAGTCGCAGCCATGGGTGCGCGCCATCCAGCCGCCCTTGTTGACCGTCTCGCGCAGCGGGTTGGGCTCAATGCGGTCGAACAGCTCGTGCGCCACGCCGGCGCGGTCGAGCTCCGCCTCCAAACGTCCCAGATATCCAAAGCGCTTGACCGAGTTGCCGCCGGTCGTAACGATGAGCGCTTTGGTGCCGGGCAGCTTCTGCGCGCCCAGCTCGCCCAACTTGCCCGCGCCAAACAACACCTTGGTCGGCGCGAAAAACGAGTAACCGTTCATACGCGATCTCCTTACTTATATATGCGTCGCGTTGCCGCCATTATAGCGACCGCCGCGAGCGATTATGCCGTCTGCAAAGCGCTATCTCAGCTGCAATATTCGACGTTTGCCCAGATAAAACCTGCCAAAATAAACCTGTCCCTTTTTGGTAGGTAGAATTACCCATAAGGTAAGTATGTTTCTGAGTTATTTCGTGTTGACCCGTCTGAGCGCAATAGGGTATAACTCTACTCAACCGCTAGGGATTTTATTGAGAAAGGTGTTCTACCATGAGCAAGAACCTCTCCCAGCAGGTCGTTCTCGACCGCCGCGGCTTCGTTGCCGCCACCTTCGCAACCGTCGCCGGCCTTGGTCTTGCCGGCTGCTCCGACACCAGCGCCGAGGCCGACAAGGGTTCCGCCGCCGGCTCCTCAAAGGGCTCCGAGGATACCGGGGCTTCCACCACGCTCGATGCCAAGGCATTCGACAAGCTCGTCAACGACGGCCCCAAGGCCGATGACGACGCCATCGCCGCCAGCACCTGGGCGACGGCCGTCAAGGACGCCGGCGTCTTTAAGATCGGTGGCGTTCAGACCTCCACGCTCTTCTCCCTCCTCAACGAAAAAGACGGTCAGACCCGCGGCTTCGATGCCGGTATCGCACAGCTCCTGTCCAACTACATTCTGGGCGAGAACAAGGTCGAGATCACCCAGGTGACCTCGGACACGCGCGAGTCCGTCCTGCAGAACGGCCAGGTCGACGCCGTCTTTGCCACCTACACCATCACTGACGAGCGCAAGAAGCTCGTCTCCTTTGCCGGTCCCTATTACTACACGCAGCAGGCCATCCTGGTGCTCGCCGATAACGACGACATTAAGAGCGTCGACGACCTGGCCGACAAGAACGTCGCCGTCCAGTCTGGCTCCAACGGCCCCGCCATCCTGGAGGAGTTCGCTCCCAAGGCCAGCCAGCAGGAGTTCAAGACCGACGAGGAGGCCCGTCAGGCACTCCAGCAGGGTCGCGTTGACGCCTATGTCATCGATAACAACATGCAGCAGAGCGCCCTGGTCCGCGAGCCCGGCAAGTACAAGATTGCCGGCAAGCCCTTCGGCAGCAAGGAGCCCTATGGCATCGGTCTGCCGCTCGATTCCGACGGTGTCGCCTTCGTTAACGACTTCCTTAAGAAGATCGAGGACGACGGCACCTGGACCGAGCTGTGGCAGATCTGCATCGGCGACCGTACGGGCGACACTAATGTTCCCGAGCTGCCCGAAATCGGCGCCTAGGCAGCGAGCCTGGTAACGACCGCAACGAAACCATACGGAAACGCATGATGCGCTTTATTGCGGTAAACTGTTTCCTCACTGAGTTGTCGGGGCTTCCGTACACACGGGAGCCCCTTTCCTTATCGGCGGGAGGTCCGCATGAGTCTCTCCGAGCTCTGGTCGCTCTATGGCCAGAACTATATCGACGCCCTGCTAGCAACCTGGGGCATGACACTTGAGTCGTTTGCCATCGCCATGGTGCTGGCCGTTGCCGTCACTGTGATGCGCGTGTCGCCGCTCAAGCCGCTGCGCGTCTTTGGCGACCTGTATGTCCAGGTCTTCCGTAACATCCCAGGCATCGCACTGCTCATCATCGTCGTCTATGCGCTGCCGCCGCTCAAGGTCGTCCTGCCCTACCGTACCTGCGTTATCGTCGCCACGGTCCTTTTGGGCTCGGCCTTTGGCTCCGAGAACTTTATGAGCGGCATCAACACCGTTGGCGTCGGCCAGGTGGAAGCCGCCCGCTCGCTCGGCATGAGCTTCAGCCGTATCCTCGCCAAGATCGTGATTCCGCAGGCACTGCGCTCAAGCGTGCTGCCCATGACGAACCTCTTTATCGCCGTCATGCTCACCACCGCGCTCGGCAGCCAGGTGCCGCTTAAACCGCAGGAGCTCACCGGCGTGGTGAGCTATATCAACACGCGCTCACTTGGCGGCGTCGCCGCGTTCTTTATCTCGGCGCTCGGCTACCTGGGCACGGCCTTTGTGGTGAGCCACATTGGCAACTACATCGATAAGAAGGTGAGGATCCTCCGATGAGCAAGCATTCCTCCCCTGCACTTACCATGCGCGATGCGCTCTACGAGGCTCCCGGCCCCAAGATGCGCGCCAAGATCCGCATCGGCACCGCCATTTCGCTCGTTGCCGTGGCCGCGCTCATCGCTCTGGTCCTGCAGCGCTTTTATGTGACCGGTCAGCTTTCAGTCCACTACTGGTATTTCTTTACGCACCTCACCACCTGGAAGTTCCTGCTTGCCGGCTTTGAGGGCACCGTTAAAGTCGCACTCACCGCCGGCGTCATTGCGCTGGTACTGGGCTTAGCCCTTATGCTCGGCCGCACCAGCGGCATCAAGCCGCTGCAGCTGGTCTGCCGCGTGCTCACCGATTTCTTCCGCGGTGTGCCGAGCCTGCTGTTCATCTACTTCTTCTTTTTGGTGCTGCCCCAGTACAAGATCGCGCTGCCGTCGTTTTGGATGCTCACGCTTCCCGTCGCGCTTGCTGCAGCCGGTGTACTTGCCGAGATCTTCCGCGCCGGCGTCAACGCCGTGCCGCGCGGTCAGGTCGAGGCAGCCCAGGCACTCGGTCTCTCCAAAGCTAAAATCACCTTTAAAATCGTGTTGCCGCAGGCTATTCGGTTTATCATTCCGTCCTTGATTTCGCAGCTCGTGGTCGTAGTCAAAGACACCACCGTTGCCTACGTGGTGAGCTACCCCGACCTCATGCAAAACGCCCGCGTGCTCATTACCAACTACGACGCCCTCGTGTCGGTCTACCTGGTTATCGCGGTCATCTACATCCTCATCAACGTCGCGATCAACAAGGCCGCTGTCTATGTTTCGCACAAGACCGGCGCGACCATCATCCGCTAACGCTTTACCATTTCGAGTCATAAGGAGCCGAGCACCATGGCACAGAGCACCTCTTCCACCGGCAATCAGCCGCTGATCGAGCTCAGACACGTCGATAAGCACTATGGCGATCTGCACGTCCTCAACGACATCAATCTCTCGGTCGACCGCGGCGAGGTCGTCGTTGTGATCGGTCCCTCGGGCTCAGGCAAGTCGACCATGTGCCGCACCATCAACCGCCTGGAAACCATCGATTCGGGCGAGATCCTCATCGAGGGCGAGCCCCTGCCGCAAGAAGGCAAGGATCTTGCCCGCATGCGCGCCGAGCTGGGCATGGTGTTTCAGCAGTTCAACCTGTTCGCACATATGACCGTACTGCAGAACGTCATGCTGGGACCGGTCGATGTGCTGGGTGTCTCCAAGGACGAGGCCCGCGAGCGCGCCATGGACCTGCTGGGCCGCGTGGGCGTTGCCGAGCAGGCCGATAAGGTGCCCGCACAGCTCTCGGGCGGCCAGCAGCAGCGCGTAGCCATCGCCCGCTCGCTTGCCATGCAACCCAAGGCCATGCTTTTTGACGAGCCCACGAGCGCCCTTGACCCTGAGATGATCAACGAGGTGCTCGAGGTCATGGTCCGTCTGGCACAGCAGGGCATGACGATGATCGTCATCACGCACGAGATGAACTTTGCCCGCCGCGTGGCCGACCGCGTCGTGTTCATGGCCGACGGCCAGATCGTGGAAACCGGCACGCCCGACGAGTTCTTCGACCACCCCCAGACCAAGCGCGCCCAGGACTTCCTCAACTCCATCAAGGGTCACTAGCCAGACCGCCCACCCGCCCGCCATGCCCATCCAAACTCGAAAGTTACACCTATGATCGGAACTCGTACTTCATCGTCCTACACCCCGCACGTCGACGTCGCCCCCGCCGACCGCCCACTCATCCTCGTCGCGCCGCGCTGGGAAGAGGCGAAGCCGTTTTTGAGCGAAACGCTCTCCCCCAACGAGGAGATCGCAAGTGTCTTTGTCGATGCCATCCTTGCCGCCGGCGGTCTGCCGCTGCAGATGTCCATCACCGAGGACATTGAGGTTATCCGTCATTACGTCGATATCGCCGACGGCATCGCCATTCCCGGCGGCCCGGACGTCAACCCCAAGCGCTGGGGCGATGATCGACCCTACGACCCCACCCTCTGCTGCGAGATTCGCGATAGCTTTGAGTTTAAGCTGGTCGGCGAGGTACTCCGCGCCAAGAAGCCGCTCTTTACCACCTGCCGCGGCACGCAGCTGCTCAACGTCGCCACCGGCGGCACCCTGTGCATGGACGTGCCGAGCCTGGGTGCGCGCGAGGGTCGCACGCAGTGGCGCCACACCCACGTGCTCAACGATCCCGTGCACCCCGTCGAGGTCGTGCCGGGCTCGCTGCTGGAACGCGCGGTTGGCGGGCACAGGCTAATCCAGACCAACTCCGCACACCACTGTTGCGTCGATCGTCTGGGTAAAAGCACGCGCTTGGTCGCCAAGGCAACCGACGGCGTTCCCGAGTGCATCGAGGTCGAAGGCCAGCCTTTCTGCCTGGGCGTGCAATGGCATCCCGAGTACACCTGGCAGACGCTCGAGACCGACTTTAACCTGTGGAAGTCGTTTGTCGAGGCAGCGGCAAAGGTTAAGCTGGCCCGCTAGCTCGCGAATCACACAGACCTAAACCTTCCATGCCAGGGGGGGGCGGACACCAGCCACGGTGCCCGCCCCCCCCTGTATTTGGTATGCTCGGTATGATTTTCCCTCACAAACAATCAAAGAATTCTCGACCGCAATCGGTCGACGGTAAAGCAAATGGCAAAAACGCTTGCTACGTTTATTAGGCAGTCAATTAGAATCGAAATGCATTGACTATTCCCCAACGGGGTCACGCCACAAATCCACATGAGCATCGAGGCTGGAAGCGGAAGCATGGAATTGGTCCCGAGCTGTATGTAGATCGCTACGACGTTGACAAGCAACAGCATGCCAATCGGACCGAAGCCGGACCCAAAATAGGAAACAACGATCACGCAAGAGACCACGTATGCAAGGCAGACGACACTCGCCAGAAGAAGTCGATAGCAAAATACATGCAGGTCGAAATACTGCCGAGCATCCAAAACGATTACGCAGTTAAGACAGTACAAAACGACACTCGACAGGACAAACGCGCCCAAAAGGGCAAAAGAAGACAGCACCACTCGCGCAACGATAGCGCACACACGCTTCCCTCCCCGAGCCTCCGATAGCCCCCACGGTTCCTCAATAAAGCCCGAACTGACAAAGCACGGCACAATGCAAGCCGCGATGAACGGAAAGAACAATGCATGAGCCAACGGGGCTACGTTGAACAGCAGACCGCGAAAAACCTCTGCATTACCAAATAGAAGGACATCCTCCGCCGATAGCCGAAGCGTCGGGTCTGGGAAAAAGCCCAAGAAACTGTTCTCACGGAGGCTGCAGAACCACATCGGGAAAGAATTAAGCTGCAATACCACCATGCACGCATAAATTACCAGGATTAAGGCGTACGTCCATTTGCTCACATGCTTCAATTCTGACTGGAGAAGTCTTTTAATCTGACGAGCCATTGAGCACACCCCCAGCGCGAAAGCTCAAGAGAGCGTAAATCAATACCGATAGACAGCTGGCTGCCGCGCCATATCCCAGAAGCGTCAGCTGCCCCATATCGCTATACCCAAGGGCACATCCGACTCCAAGGTACGGCCCCGGAAGAAAGAAGATCCATCGCAAGGACGGTATGGGCGTCTGAAGGTAAGTTCCGTAGAGCGTCAAGCTCATGACAAATCCAATTATTATCGCAGCCCCGCTCAATACAGCGCTGCCTGTAATCCGATAGATGGTCACCGTCTCCAGCGCAACCGATATCACCAATACGGCGTTGACTATCATTGCGGGCAAAAATGCAGTTAGCATGTCGTGCGAGTAGTTATGCCCTCCACGTATTATGGCTATTGCAAAAAGAAGAAGGCAAAGCGCACTATATGCTGCGCCGATTATTAAAGAAGACGAAAGTACATGTGCCAGAGCCCCGTTAAAGCGGGCAAGACCTCTTGCTGAAGAAATTCGGCATCCCTCTTCATAGCCGCGCTCCTGTAAAATCGCCAGGCAAACGATGAGCGGAACGAACAGGGAGGTGCCGGCAAAAGCACTGCGCACAAGGGACTCATCGGGTGCAGAAGGATCGATTACATTCCAGCAGAAACCAATATCCTCCCCAAAAACGCTATTGCCAAAGGCGAGCAACGTTGTTCCGTTTTTTAGAAAGACACAGAAGAGAAGGCCGAACGCCAGCATAAGCGTAAGACCAAACTTCGCCGGAAACATCCTGTGCAAACGCATCATATCTGCCTTTATGGGATGGATCGCCCGCTTCATAGCGAGACCGCCTTCATCAAGCGCCTGTAATACTCTTTTAGGGACGATGCCTCATCCCTTATGACGTCCATCGGTTCCTTTTTCAGCAGTTCGCCGTCATGGATAAACACGCAACTTGTTGCAACTGATGCCAACTCATCCAAATCATGGCTAGAGATGAGCATGGTCTTACCCTGTTCTCGATTCAATCGACCGATAAGGGCCCATATACTCTCGATGCCCAGCGGGTCCAACCCGTTTGCTGGCTCATCAAAAATAAGCAGATCAGTATCACCCAACAAAGCCGTAGCTATATCCAGCCGCCGTTTCATTCCCAGAGAAAAACTGTTCACGCTCTTTTTCTCTTCGACGTCCAGCCCGACTAGGCTCAAAACGCGAGGAATCTCACGATTCGCATCAAGCCCCCATTCCGAACATCGGATTTGGAGATTCTCAACCGCACTGAGGGATTGGTATGCTCCGCTGGAATCTGGCACATAGCCGACACGCGTCCGCATCAGGCCAAGCTCTCTTTTTGATTTGCCTCCAAAGAGCTCCACGCTCCCCGACGATGGCTCGCAGAGGCCCAAGACGATTTTAATAAGCGTGCTTTTGCCCGCACCGTTTGCACCGACAAGGGCACAGAGCTCAGACTGATGCACCTCGAAGGAAACGTCATGCAAAACGTGCCGTTTCCCGTAGCGTTTTGAAACTTTTGATAGCTTTATCGCTGATGCGTTCATTGGACCCCCGTTCTGCTTGATAGAAAAACCGCTCATATCGTTCCTTCTTTCCTTTATCGTTTTCCATGGTTGTTATTGTTTTTCGATAACTCGTATTTGTCAAGATAATCTAAAAGAAGGGACCCGTGTTAGACACGGGTCCCTTCACGCTGATACTTCGTTTTAGTTGTTTGCCTTAAGCTACTCGTCACTCAAATCGACAGCGAAGACTGATGTCGGAAGCGATACCTCATTGCCTCCGCCGTCCCGCATCTGTCTCACGACATTTTTTGCACGCTCGACAATAAGCTCCTCAAGCTCTTTCTCGCTCACGCGCTGAATAATATCTCCCGGTTGACAATCAAGCTCATCACAGATATCGAGAAGCGTCTTTAGGCGAATAGCTTTTATCTTTCCGTTTCTAAGCTTTGAAATATTAGCCGGAGTATGCCCCGTCGCCCGAATCAGATCAGCGTTGGTCTTTCCGGTCTTAAGCAGCTGCGTCTCAAGCTCGATGATGAGATAGCTCATGTTTCCTCCTACACAAGCTCGTCAGACTGCTCTTGGAGCAGCGAGGCATAACTCCAGATCGCCGAGATAAACAAGCAGACAACTGCGCCGATAAACGACCCCGCATCAAAGGTAGCGCCTTGGCAAATCTCAATAACGAAGGAATGAGGCACGATGTAAAGCTCCAGTCCGCCAATGGTGAGATTGACCGATCCATAGGCACCAACAAACGAAACCGCAGCGTTAACAGCAAAGGCAAGTGCAAGAACACGGATAAGCCGCACATGTGCCCTGGTAAAGGGCGAGACGCCCCGCGAGATGTTACGGCTGACCCCGCACAAAACGACAAGCGAAATACCCACAACGAGTGCCAGGCACAGTCCGCTTGGGATAACGATGCACCCGCCATTGAGAAGCGTCACGACACCAAAAGAATCGACAGAAGCAACGTTTTCAACCGCATACCAAATCACGTAAACAACCAACGCGGCAAAAGCGACGAGCATCCCTGCAAAAACGGCTGCCATGCAAAAACCAAGCTTCCTGATATTTTCGCCCGCCTTGGCCATACGCTGAACGCTGTTGGACATACACTCACCCTCATCGACTCTATCGTTATTCGAACAGTTTATCGAACAACGATATAGATTGCATGCGGAAAGCCCCGCCAGTGCGCATAGGCCATTCACTAATCGGAAGGGGTGAGAGTGGATTTTTGGACACGTATCGAACGAGAGTGGATAATCTCCCACTTTGAGGCCACCACCGAGCCTAAAACGGGAGATTATCCACTCTCATTGTCATCAAAGCACGCAAGCTCTTATTCGGCCGCTTCGCGCAGGGCCGACATCGTAGCCGCATATTGCTGCTGCAACGCATGCATCCCCTCGCGGGCGCCGTCAACAGCATCGGCGCCGCGCAGCGCTTCGGTCACCACAACCGCCGGCTCGTACAGATTATCGAATCCCAGGTTCTGGCTCACGCCCTTGAGCGTGTGCGCTGCCATAAACGCACCTTCGGCGTCTCCTGCCGCCATGGCGGCCTCCAGTTTGTCCATGCTCTCGTCATCCAAAAACTTGAGGGCAAAGCGGGCAAGCATTTCCCCGCCCATCAGCCGAGCGCACGCGTCATCATAATTAGCGCCGATCTTCTCATACGCCTCACGCATGGAAATCATGGATTAAAAACTCCTTTGTTCAAACTAAATCGTGGGAAACGCGACAACGTCGGCGGGGCGTGCCAACGTCTCGGCAATACGGTCTTGTACCTCGAGCAGGCAGTCGAGCAACAGTGGGTTAAAGGTACCGCACTTACCGTCCAGGATCATCTGGATCGCCTCCTTGTGCGGGATAGCGTCCTTGTACACGCGCACGCTCGTCAGCGCATCATACACGTCGGCCACCGAGACCACCTGCGCGGCAATGGGAATCTCGTCGCCCTTAAGGCCATCGGGATAGCCCTTGCCGTCCCAGCGCTCGTGATGCCAACGCGCAATCTGGTACGCATATTCCATAAGCGCATTGCCGACGTGATGGCGGCCCAGCTCAAGCAACATGTCGGCGCCCATCGTGGTATGCGTCTTCATAATCTCGAACTCCTCGGGCGTAAGGCGCCCGGGTTTGTTGAGAATCGCATCGTCAATCGACATCTTGCCGATATCGTGCAGCGCCGAAGCCAAGGCAATCGTGGAGCGTTCCTCATTGTCGAGGGAGATCGTGCCGCTACGCTGGACCAGACAGCCAAGCAGCAGCTCGGTCAGCTTCTCGATGTTCGTAACGTGCCTGCCGCTCTCGCCATTGCGAAGCTCCATGACGCCGGCCATGATGTCGATGAGCATGCGACTGTTCTTGACGCGCTCGTTGTACTGCTGGGACAGCAGGCTCGTCAGGCGGCGCTGCTTGGCGTATAGGCGGATGGTGTTGCTTACACGGCGGCGCACGACACGGGAGTCAAACGGGCGGTTGATATAGTCCGAGGCGCCCAGCTCGTACGCGCGCAAAACCATATCATCGGAATCTTCGCTCGAAATCATGATGAAAGGCAGATTGTCGATACCCGATCGGCGCGACAGATCGGCCAGCACCTCAAAGCCGCTTATGCCCGGCATGACAATATCCAGCAGCACGAGCGACAACTCATCGCCATAGCGGTCGACCATGTCGAGCGCCGTACGACCGTTGTCGGCCTCGAGGATGCAATACTCGTCCTTGAGCATCTCGTTGAGAATGGCTCGGTTCATCTCGGAGTCATCGACAATAAGCACCAAAGGCTTTTCGCTTTGGAAGGCTTCGATGGAATCGGCGTCGGTCACGACCGTACCGGCTTTTGCCTTAGCGCGGCTCAATAACTGGACAGCGCGGCCAACTCCCTCATCGACCGTCTCGCCATGAATGCGAACACCGCCAACACATGCCGTCAAGCTCACGTACTCATGGCCCGGAACAATCGTGGCATGAACGGCATCGGACACCTGATGCAGGCGACGGGTGAAGTCATCGGAGGGAATATTGGGCATGACGACCACAAACTTGTCGCAGCCATAGCGTACAAGCTCGTCAGTCGAACGAATTCCGCTGCGTATGGCTGTCGCCACAGCACCGAGCGCAAGGTCGCCGGCATGACGGCCACACGTATCGTTGAAGACCCTAAAATCATCAAGGTCGATCACCGCAACGCCGGCATTCATGCGGGCGCTACGGAGCTTTTCCTCGTAATATCGGCGATTGCGCACACTCGTCAGCACGTCGGTGTAGACAAGGTCCTCTTCTGCAGCCTCTTGCTCATCGATCGGACGCACCATCAGCAGGACGTGAGGCTCGCCCTCAACCTTCAGAGGGCGCAGGCGAGCGCGGTACTCGGTACCATCATTGAGCAGCTGCTCCGACACCTCATCGGAATCTGCCAAGGCCTCAAGACTCGACTGACGCAGACAAGGGCACCGATTGCCGGCGAGCAGGCAGTTAGGCTCGCTCTTAATCTGATCGGCCGACAGCAAACGCACCACGGGGTAGGTCTTCGCGACGCGGGCGACCTCGGCGGCAGCCTCCTCGTCGGTTAGATTGACCTCGTGATTATTGAGCATATGGGGCCCTTCCTATCGTTACGCACGGCAACGGTGCATATCAATTGGTACAAGGGTAACATCTAACAGCTGAAGGCAAACGCGCGATTATCGTTACATTTTTATGACCTGGCAAACGGCGGTAATGGAGCTGCGGGCGCGCGGTTATGGGCGCATTCGTTAACAATGACGAAACGCTAACAGTCCCTCTCCCCGCAGGTCATCGAGCGTGCTAAAGCTCCAAGACATCGCGAACGGCGTTTGCCGCCGTAACGGGGCGATCGCGCAGACCGTTATGCGCACCCGGGATCGTCACAAGGGGGCAATCGAGATATTCGGCAGCCGCTCGCGTGCCAGCCTCGCGGGGTGTATCGACCGAAAGCTCGCCCAAAAACACGGCCGACACTGCCTTTGACGCGCGGGCGCGCTCCCAGTCGGGAGCATATGTCATATTTGTTCCGTATTCATTGGCCATAAAGCAACGACCATTGCGTAGGGCATGCTTGGCTTCCGCTTCGGTCGTCCCAGGAGCCTCGGGGTCCAAGTCGCCGAGAGCTCCCAAGAAAAGCCGGAGCGCCCTTGAAACCTTTCCAGCCGCAATCATATCGAGCAAAACCGAAGCTGCGCCCATACCGACGCCTTCGGCCGACACAGCCGGCTCATGCAGAATCGCACGGGCGACGAGATGGGGTTCGGTGCGAAGAAGCTCCAGCGCCACCAACGTACCGGCGCTATGCGCAAGCACATTTGCCGGAGCGCCAACGTGTTCGATCACGGCTTGCAGGTCGGCGGCCTGAGCGGCAAGATCATAGCTGTCGTCTGCCGCATCGCTGCTGTCACCGCAGCCGCGGCGGTCGTAGGCAATTACGCGGTAGTTGCGACTGAGCTCACAAGCGATACCGTCAAAAAATGTGCCGTCGACACAAGCGCCGTGCACGCACACCAAGGCAGTAGCATCAGGTGACACATCCGGGCCGGCATATTCGCGACAGGCAATCGTGGTGCCTGCATTCTCGACCGTAAAATCCATGTTGTGCCCCCATCATCAACGCCCATCCAGTTGCACGTCAGCGCGGTTGGATGGACCCACATTGCCTTACACCTTGTTAACAGATTAACTTTACCCGACCCGAGGCTTTTCATGGCGCGGCATAATGGGCGACGTGAAAAAACGAAACTTGTAAAGCAAGAGCCCGCACCTTGCTTTGGAGCCGATGCTATGCTTAGGCACAATTGTCTTGAGGAGCATATGCCTATGTCTACGTTTTTGAATGCCAGCCCCATCTTTGGGCCCGTTCGCAGCCGTCGCCTTGGTCTCTCGCTCGGCGTCAACATGATGCCGGCCAGCGGCAAAATCTGCACGTTCGACTGCATTTACTGCGAAAACGGCCTCAACGCCGAGCGCCCCTGCCATGAGCCGTACAACACAGCTGCCGTGGTACTCGACGCGCTCGAGGCAAAGCTGCGCGAGATGGCAGCCGAGGGCGAGCTCCCCGATGTGATCACCTTCGCAGGCAACGGCGAGCCCACCGCCGCACCGGAGTTTCCGCAGGCCATCGCCGGCGCCGTCGCGCTGCGCGACGAGCTTGCCCCAAACTCCAAGATCGCCGTGCTCTCCAACGGCACGCGCGCCGACCGCCCCGAGGTGCACGACGCGCTCATGATGGTCGATGACAACATTCTTAAGCTCGATACCGTCGACCCGGCATTTATCCAGCTGCTCGACCAGCCCGTTGGCCCCTACGACGTCGAGCACCAGATCGAGACGTTCGCAAGCTTTGACGGTCACGTTATTATCCAGACGATCTTTTTGACCGGTGAGTATCAGGGCAAGCCCATCGACAACACCGGCGAGGAGTACGTCGCCCCCTGGCTCGCGGTGCTCGAGCGCATTCGTCCGCAGGAGGCGACCATCTACACGGTGGCGCGCGAGACACCGGTCGCAGGCCTTGCCAAAGCAGCACCCGAGGCCCTCGACGCCATTGCCGCGCGCGTGCGCGCCCTCGGCATTCCCTGCCAGGTGAGCTACTAGCAAAACCACGCAGCAGCTAGTGCCTGCCATCCCGCTCCATCAGTTGCGGTGATATAGTTCCTATTTATGCTGTTAAACCGCTTAAATCGGAACTATATCACCGCAACTTTTATGGACGCGTGGGTGGGCTATACTAGCTGCGAATGAAAGGAAGTTAGCCATGTTTGACAATGGACCCGTGCCCGGCCGCAACGACGCCTGCTGGTGCGGCAGCGGCAAAAAATATAAGAAATGCCATAGCGCCTTTGATGAGCGCCTCGAGCGCTTGTGGGAAGAGGGCTGGGAGGTTCTGCCCCGCACGCTCTACAAGACGCCCGCCGATATCGAGGGCATCAAGCGCTCGGCCGCCATCAACGTGGGCGTGCTCGATTACGTAGGCGAACACATCGCCGCGGGCATGACCACCAACCAGATCGACCAGATGATCTACGACTACACCGTCGAGCACGGTGGCACGCCGGCCGACCTCAACTATGAGGGCTACCCCAAGAGCGTTTGCACCTCGATCAACGACGTGGTCTGTCACGGTATCCCCTGCGATACGGACGTGCTGCATGAGGGCGATATTATCAACGTGGACTGCTCCACGATCCTAGACGGCTACTTTAGTGATTCGAGCCGCATGTTCTGCATCGGCGAGGTCTCTGCCGAGCGCCAGCGCCTGGTCGACGTCACCCGCGCCAGCGTGGAGGCGGGTCTGGCTGCCGTCAAGCCGTGGCTGCCGCTCTCCGTGATGGCTGAGGCCGTGCAAAAGACGGTCGAGGACGCCGGTTTTAGCGTAGTGCGCGAGTACGGCGGACACGGCATTGGCAAAGAGTTCCACGAGGACCCGTTTGTGGGCTTTACCACCGAGGCGCCCGATGTGGACACCATCATGGCCCCGGGCATGGTCTTTACCATTGAGCCCATGGTCAACGCCGGAGCGCCCGACATCAAGATCAGCAAGGGCGACGGTTGGTGCGTGCGCACCAAGGACGGCAGCGATTCGGCCCAGTGCGAGGTACAGCTCGTGGTGACCGAGGACGGCTACGAGCTGCTGAGCTGGTAGCCGTGGATGCGCCGGATGCTGACGGGCACGCTCGTCTTGCATCCGGCGTTTTTATTTGAACGTTTTGCCTGATAAAACCTGCCAAAATAAACCTGTCCCTTTTTGGCAGGTCGAGCGGAGAGGACTGCTTGTGAACATTCTGGTTTTGTTGCCCGTCAACGACCGCCATCGCGCGATTCTTGAGTCGAGCGCTCCGGGCGAGGACTTTATCTACACGAGCTCCGACGCCGCCACGCACGAGCAGGTCGCCGATGCCGACGTGATCCTGGGCAACATCGACCCTGGCATGCTCACGGCATGCGAGCATCTCCAGCTGTTGCAATTGCAGACCGCCGGCTATGACGACTACCTTGCCGCCGGCACCGTGCCGGCCGACGCCAAGCTTTCCTGCTCGGTGGGCGCCTACGGCCAAGCCGTGAGCGAGCACATGTTTGCCATGGTCCTTTCCATGATGAAGCGTCTGCCCGACTATCACGACTTGCAGCGCGAGCATCGCTGGGAGGATTTGGGGCCGGTCACCTCGCTCAAAAACGCCAACGTGCTGGTGCTGGGCGCGGGCGATATCGGTGGCCACTTCGCCACGCTCTGCCGCAGCATGGGCGCGCACGTCCGCGGCATCAAGCGCCATCCGCTCGTCTACCCCATTGTGTTTGAGGACATGGACGGCATGGACGCCCTGCCCGAGCGCCTGGCCGAGGCTGACATCGTCGCATCCTTTATGCCGAGCACACCCGAGACCCGCGGCCTGGCGAACGCCGAGTTCTTCGCCGCGATGAAACCGGGCGCCTTCTTTGCCAACGGCGGCCGCGGCGACCTTGTGGTCGCCGACGACTTGGTTGCCGCCTTGGAGTCGGGACATCTCGCCGGCGCCGCGGTCGACGTCACCGACCCCGAGCCGCTGCCTGAGACAAGCCCGCTGTGGGATGCGCCCAACATGCTCATCACGCCGCATATCTCGGGCTGGTTCCACCTAGAGGCCACACTCAATAATGTGGTCGACATCGCCGCGGAGAATCTGCGTCACCTGCAAGTCGGCGAAACCCTGCGCTGTTGGATTGAGCACTAATCTTGTTCCGCCGTTCTAACGAACGGCGGACCACTCGACGCTGCGACCCCGTCTGGACGGCAATCTGCCTTTCAATCGTCGGGCATGGCCAGAAGGCCAATGCCCTCCTCTTTCAAGGCACCTTGCTCGCCCAGACGGGCTCTCGCTGACTTTTGTTCAACCTGCGGCGTTTTAGGGTCCTATCGGCTTGCAATGCCACTGGCATTTGCCCAGATGAAACCTGCCAAAATGAACCTGTCCCTTTTTGGTAGGTTTTAGAGCTCCACGCTTTCGGCGCCGTTGATGGTTAGGTTTCGCTCGTAGAAGGCCGTGAGGGCGCGGATAGCGTACATAACGTCGCGCACGCCGCCGGTCTCGTAGCTCGAGTGCATGGCAAGCTGCGGCAGGCCCACGTCCACAGCATGCATGCTCGCCTGTATATTGGACAGATTGCCGAGCGTGGAGCCGCCGGCCATATCGCTCTTGTTGGCGAAGGCCTGCGTGGGCACGTCAGCGTCATCGCAGATGGCCTGGAACACTGCGCGGCTAAAGGCATCGGTGCAGTAGTGCTGATTGGCGGCTTCCTTGATGACGATGCCGCCGTTGAGCACAACCTGATTGCGAGCGTCGCACTTCTCGGCGTGGTTGGGGTGCACAGCATGTGCATTGTCGCAGCTCACGAGCATCGAGGCGGCAAGTGCGCGATGGTACGACTCGTCGTCAAAGCCCAGCGATCCGTTGATGCGGCGCAGCGCGTCGGCCAAGAACGTCGACATGGCGCCCTGCTTGGTCTCGGAGCCAACCTCCTCGTTATCAAAGCAGCAAAAGACCGAGACGTCATGCGCGTTCTCAGCACCCAAAAATGCCTGCAGCGAGGTGTAGGCGCAGGCCAGGTCGTCGAGCTTGGGCGTCGAGATGAACTCGTCAGCCCAGCCCCAAATGCGCGCATCCTGGCGGTTGACCAGGAACAGATCGCGGCCCAGAATTTGCTCGGGCTCAACATCCAGCTCGTCGGCGATCAGGGCGTCAAAATCTCCCTGCTTGAGTTCGCCGGTGCTGATGAGTGGGCACAAGTCGACGGCTCGGTTGGGAGCAAAGCCCTCGTTAACGCCGCGGTTCATGTGGATAGCAAGGCTCGGGATAATAGCGACCTCGCGTTCGGTGGCAAGCAGGCGGCTCTCGATACGGTCGCCCTCGCGTACCAACACGCGACCCGCGAGCGCCAGCGGGCGATCGAACCAGGTGTAGTCGATCATGCCGCCGTAGGCCTCGGTGTTCAGGCGCAGCGTCTCGCCTGCGCCATCGAGCTCGGGCACGGCCTTGACCTTAAACGTCGGCGAATCGCTGTGCGACGCCGTGAGCTGAAAATGATAGTCACCGGCGACGCCGTCCTCGCCCCACGTCGCGGCCAGGTCCTCGCCCACCTTAAAGGCAACAACGCTCGAGGTGTTGCGCTGCGTGTAATAACGCCCACCCGGTTCGATGTCCCACGCCGCATTCTCGGGCAGGTAGGTAAAGCCCGCCTCGTCGAGCTCGGCCATAATGGTCGCCGCCGTATGGAACATGCTGGGGCATGCCTCGATAAAGTCGATAAGGTCGTTGGCGGCCTCGATATCATCGGCCGTCACATGCGCGCGCTCGGGCGTTTCCTGATCCGTCATGCTCTCCCCTTTCGCTGGGTTGATGGTCCCCTCCAGCATACCCCGCCACGCCAGCGCCGCACTCTTCATTCCGTGCTTAATTCCGCGCCACTCACCAAGTTGAGCCATCATGCCCACGCTCCTTTTGCGACAATTGCGCTAACAGGACGAGAGGAGCCGTCATGAAGCCACGTAACATTGCCATCACCTGCGGTGTCGCGGGAGTCGCCGTCGGCCTTGCCGCTGCCACCGGTATCGTTTATCACAAGCAAATCAAGTCCGCCGCGTCGCTCAAACGCTTGACCGGCTACGCGGATGGCTATGACCTGTACGCAATCGACATCGCCTACGACTACGATCTCGATCGCATCATCGCCGCTGGCGTGCGCGACGACCAGGCCTACATCGATGCCGTGGTGGCGCAGGTGCTGCCCGGTGTGCCGGCACATGTCCAGGCGCCCCAGTTTGCCTGCAGCGCTTTTGTCGCCGTAGATGCCGAAGGCCGCGTGCGCACCGGTCGCAATTACGACTTTAAGGACGACACCTCGGCGCTGCTGGTGCGCAATCACCCACGCGGCGGCTATGCTTCCATCGGGCTTGCCGCCCTTAACAACCTGGGCGATAACACTCCGCTTGACTCCGTCGCCGGACGCGCCGCGGCGTTGATGGGCCCGTTTGCCCAGCTCGACGGTGTTAACGAATGCGGCGTGTCCATTGCCGTACTCACTCTGGATTCCAAGCCCTGTGACCAGGACACGCAACGTCCCGTCATCAATACCTCGCTCGCCATCCGTCTGGTGCTCGACCGTGCCGCCACCACGCAAGAAGCTGTCAACCTGCTTTCCGCCTACGACATGCACGCCATGGCAGGACGCGATTACCACTTCTTTATCAACGATGCCGCCGGTGACGCGCACGTAGTAGAGTGGGATCCGCGCGATCCGGACCGTGCTTTCAAAGCGACTCCCGTACGCCAGGTTACGAATTTCTACGCCTGCTATGGCGACGAAGTGCTGCCCAACCAAAAGAATGGCGAGCTGGGCCATGGCAAAGAGCGCGCCGTCGCAATCGCCGATGTCCTTGACGCCCATGTCGGTGCCCAGGACGAAACGATTGTCTGGGAAGCCTTGCGCGCTGCAGCGCAAGAGCCCAATCCGGAAGACATCACCAGCAATACGCAATGGTCGGTCGTCTTTGACAATACCGAACCCGCCTCCGCTATTACGCTGCGCCGCCACTGGGGCGACGTCGACGCCTTCGCACTGTAAGGAGCCAGGCCCGTCGGCCTTACGCTCGCCTGACGTTGTTTACATTTCCATACGCTTGAGCTAACACGTTTTACCCCGTATCAACAGTGTGCGGGGGTAAACTTATGCGCATGTTATAACTTGCCCGGAAGGATTCATCATGCTTAGGATCGGTCTTCTTACCAGTGGCGGCGACTGCCAGGCACTCAACGCCACCATGCGCGGCATTGTCAAAACGCTTATGACCAACAGCGAAGAGCCTATCGAGATCTATGGTTTTGAGGACGGCTACCAGGGCCTTATCTACAGCAGATTCCGTGTCATGACTCCCGCCGATTTTAGCGGCATCCTCACCCGCGGCGGCACCATCCTGGGCACGAGCCGTACGCCGTTCAAGCGCCTGGACACTCCCGAGGCCGACGGCGTCGAGAAGGTGCCGGCGATGGTCCACACCTATCATAAGCTGCAGCTCGACTGCCTGTTTATGCTGGGCGGCAACGGCTCCACCAAGACCGCCAACCGCCTGCGCGAAGAGGGCCTCAACGTTATCGCCCTGCCCAAGACCATCGATAACGACACCTGGGGCACCGAGTTGACGTTTGGCTTTACGAGCGCTATCGACGTCGCTACCAAGTGCATCGACGACATTCACACCACCGCCTCAAGTCACGGCCGCGTGTTCGTTATCGAGATCATGGGTCACAAGGTTGGCTGGATTCCGCTGTATGCCGGCGTCGCGGGCGGCGCAGATGTCATCTTGATTCCCGAGATCCCCTACGACATGGATAACGTCATCAAGACCATCGAGCATCGCATGGAGACCGGCAGCCGCTTTACCATCGTGGCCGTCGCCGAGGGCGCTATCTCCAAGGAGGACGCGGCGCTGTCCAAGAAGGAGTACAAGAAGAAGCTCGCCGAGCGCACGAGCCCGTCAATCGTGTACGACATCGCCAAGGAGATCGAGGCCAAGACCGGTCGCGAGACCCGCGTCGCCATCCCCGGCCACACGCAGCGCGGCGGCCAGCCCGACGCCCAGGACCGCATCTTTGCGACCCAGTGCGGCGTCGAGGCAGCGCTCGGCTGCCTGCGCGGCGAGTTTGGCTACATGATTGCCCTGCGCGACGGCAAAATGTGCCACATGCCGCTCGAGGATGTCGCCGGCAAGCTCAAGTTTGTCGACCCCCAGAGTGATCTGGTGCGCGAGGCCAAGGCGCTGGGCATCAGCTTCGGCGACGAATAGCCTCGGCTGGAACCGCCCCCATCGGAGCCCCCAGGGCTTACCTCCCAAATCGTCCTCGGACATGTCAGGACCCCGCCGTGCGCTTCGCGCGGCGGGGTCCTTCCGTCCTGCGGAAAGATTTGGGAGGTAAGCCCTGGGGCCTCCTGCGGTAACTGGGGAGGCCGAGGCTATTCGCCTTCTTGCTGCGGGTGCCTGACCTGAAATTCAGTTGCGGTGAAATAGTTCCTGCTTAGCCCGCAAATGGCTGAATTTAGGAACTATTCCACCGCAATTTACTGAGTGGGAGCTCTTGGCTGCTACTTGCATTGACATTTGTCCTAAAATGGCTGGTCTTTAGGGGTTGCTACCGGTAGTTGCGGTAGGGTTTGAGCAGATTCTAACTAGAAATGGTGGTCGCTACCGGTTGTTCTCGGCATACTCGGCTCATTCGATTCGACCATCAAACGAAAGGAACCACCATGGATCTTGCGATGGCACAGCGCCTCGTCGATCGCCGTAAAGCTGCCGGGCTTTCTCAGGAGGCGCTTGCTGCCCAGCTGGGCGTAAGCCGCCAGGCTGTTAGTAAATGGGAGCGCAGCGAGTCCTCACCCGATACCGATAACCTCATTGCGCTCGCCGCGCTGTATGGCGTGTCGTTGGACAAGCTGCTATATGGGGAGGCAGTGGATAGCGCTGACGACTCGCAGGCTGATGATGAAGCACAGGACAGCGACGCCGGCACCAAAGCTTCAGATGAGGCTGAAGAGGCTGAGGCTTCTACTGAGCACGCTGATTGCAGCGATAAGCCACTTGTCGATATTTCCCTCGCGCGCGGCATCCACGTCATTGATCCCAATAAAGGCGAGGAAATCCATGTTGGCTGGAGCGGCATCCATGTGACCAACGAGCGCAAGGGCGAAGAGGTGCATGTGGGGCCGGGCGGCGTGCATGTCGATACGCTTGAGGACGATGGACATAGCGTGCATACCAATGACGACGGCACCGTCACCATCGACGGCGAGACGTTTTCCAGTTGGAAGGAAGCGCATGACAAGCTCGACCATCATGGCAAGCATTTCCACACCAAGGTCGGACGTGCATGGAACAAATTCCCCTTCCCCGCGCTCGTCGCCCTCGCCTACCTGGTGCTCGGCATTGCCTACGGCACATGGGGCATGGGGCTCTTGCTCGTCTTTTTGGTTCCCGTCTACTACGCGATTGGTAACTTTATCGATCGACGCCATTTGTCAAAGCTCACTGAATGCGTCTATCCAGCAGCCGCCATCGCTTGGTTCCTCTACATGTGGCTCTGTTTGGGACAGCCCCATCCTGCATGGATCATCCTCATCACGATTCCCATCGTAAAGGCGCTCATGCGCTGGTGTCGCAAACAATGGAAGTGCCGCAAACAGGCCTAAACCGCCCCAACCAGCCAGCGCCACTCATCCGACACCGCCCGCCCCTTCCAAGTTGCGGTGATATAGGGACTGTTTTGAGGCTCCAAAGCGCCAAACAGTCCCTATATCACCGCAACTTACAAACAACTGGGCCAGTTCCGGCACGGAGATTAGCATTGAGCTGACCACGCGCCAAGAAAAGGGCCTATTTACTACGTTTAACTCGAGAGAGCCGACCATACCTGCCTTTTTTGAAAATCGACAGGCTTTCTACCTGCGGTTTTATTTTTCGTTTCCCCGGCATGATTGAGAGTATCCAATTAAACGTAGTAGATAGGCCCGTTTTGTGGCATACGACCCATTCAAGCCCAATCTCGAAGGCTAAAGAGAGCCTCTCATCCACGCCTGCGAGCAGAAGATAGCAAAGCATATCAAAGCAACAAACGCCGGATCGCCCGTAGGTGTCCGGCGTTTGCCCAGATAAAACCTGCCAAAATAAACCTGTCCCTTTTTGGCAGGTTACTCGGCACTCTTGAGGGCGCCGACCATGTCGATCTTGTTGAGGGTACGATTGGTAGCGAGGTTGACGATAAACGTAAAGCCAAAGGAAAGCACCACGGCAAGCACGTAGCTCAGCGGCTCGACTTCGACGTCAAAGTACAGCGACGGCATCTGCAAAATGTACGTAAAACTCTCGGCCAGCAAGCCGCCCAGCGGCACGCCCAGCGCAGCGCCAATCGCCGTGAGGATCAACGTCTCCTTGTTGACGTAATGGTGCACCTCACCGCGACGGAAGCCCAACACCTTAATGGTCGCCAGCTCGCGCTCGCGCTCGGAGATATTCGTGTTGGACAGCGTAAACACCACCACAAACGATAGGCACGCCGCCATGAAGGTCACGAGCACCACGACCGAATTGATAATCGTAAAGTTCGCCTCATAGTTTTCCCAATGCTCGGCCGTACTCGAAATCGTAAGCCAACCGTCACTCTTAAGATTCTTGCTAAACGCAATCTGGTCGGCCGACGAGCCCTTAAGCAGCACAAAGACGCCGTTAAGACGTGCGCTTCGACCGAACGCACGCTCATAGGTGCCCTGCGTCATGTAAAGCGTGTTGCCCAGATAGTTAAGCGAAATGTCGCTGACTTTGACCTTGGCAACATTGAGCGACGAATCCTGGACGTGAGCCGTATCGCCCGGCTGAATCCCCAGCACCAGCTGTGAACTTTTGCTCAGATACACGTCTCCGTCACGCAAAGGCAGCGGTTCTTTGGACTCATCCTCCAGACGCACGTAATCGCCCAAGTCACTCGTGCGGTTATCGGGCACCACGATCAGCTGCACGGTCTCGCTCTTGCCGCCAAACGTAAAGGTGACGTTGTCGGTCATAATCGGCAGGGTCGAGGTCACGGTCACGTTGAAATCATTGGCCGCGCTGCGCTCATCCAATGCCGCGCACGTCTGCGAAAAATCGTCGGGATTGGCGACCGCCAGCAGGTCGTAGCGCGTGATATGCCCGTACTGTTTGGGCGAAAGCGCCACCGACGTGTCGCGAATGCCCATACCGCAGATCACGAGCGCCGTGCAGCCGGCGATACCGAAGATGGTCATAAAGGCGCGCTTTTTGTAGCGGAACAGGTTACGTGCTGCCACCTTGTTCAAAAAGCCCATGCGGCGCCAGATAAAGCCGATGCGCTCAAGCAAGATGCGAGAGCCGGCGCGCGGGGCCTTGGGACGCATGAGCGAGGCTGGGGTCTCGGCCATCTCGTGGCGGCAGGCGATAATCGTAGCGCCCACCACGCCCACGGCAAACAGCGCCACCGACACGAGTGAAGACACGATATCGTACGAAAGCAGCATCTGGGGCAGCGAGTACATGTCGTCGAACACCGTAAACAAGAACAGTGGCAGGCCCACAAAGCCGATGATGTTGCCGAGCACGCCGCCGATCAGACATGCCCACAGCGCATAGTCCACGTATTTGGACAGGATGCGCTCGCGTGAATAGCCAAGCGCCTTGTACAGGCCAATAAGCGTGCGCTCCTCCTCGACCATGCGCGTGGCGGTGGTGAGGCTGATGAGCACGGCGACGATAAAGAAGATAAACGGGAACACCGTGGCGATGGCCTCGATCGAAGAACTGTCGCTCTCGACGCTCGAGTAGCTTGCGATGTTACCGCGGTCCTGAATGTACCAAGTGCATTCACCCAGATTGGAAAGCTCGGCGCGGGCATCGGCGAATTGCTGATCGGCGGCGGCGCGGCGCTGGTCCAACTCGGCCTGAGCTTGGACGCGCTCCTCGCTGCCCTCGGCCATGCGGTTGATGCTATCCTGCTCAATCCCAAAGAGCATGGCGGCCTGGCGCTCAGCCGCATCCAAGCTTGCCGGCGTGTCAACCGTCAGCTCCTGAACGCGCGCCTTCTCACGCCCCTCGCGGATCTTCTCGATGTTGCCTTTAACCTCGTTGATCTTTGTCGTGTAGGCATCCGAATAGGAGTTAAGACTCTTGGCTCCCTCGACGATCACGTGGACCGCAGAGTAGGAAGAAGATGTCGCGGCATCCTCGCTCACATAGAACTTATAGTCCGCCGCCGAAGCGGCGCGAAAGGCGTTGACTGTCGAGTCGGAGCTCACGTCGGTAGGATCGAGGACCTCGGCCGTAATGGTGTACTCGCCCGCGGCAAACTGATCCTTGGCGCTTTGGTTCGACGAGCTCGCGTCATTGGCGGCAAAACTCACGGTATCGCCGAGCTTTTTGCCCGAAGCCTTCAGGAACTTCGAAGTCACCGCGACTTCATCGGCGCTCTCGGGCAAATCGCCGCTCACCAGCACCGGCTGATCGATGTTCTCCTTGGAGAGACTTTGCACGACCACGCGCTCGCGCGTTGTGCCCACGGCGGTGTAGGCGGTCTCGGTGTAGATGCCCTCGACCGTCTCGACGCCGTCGACCTCTTGGATAGCCGCGAGATCGTCGCGCGTAAGGCCATAGGTCGACTGCACGTTAATGTCATAGACATTCTGCTGGTCAAAATAGGCGTCGACCGAATCACACAGGTCCTCGCAGCCCGCCTTGAGGCCGCACATCACGCTCACGCCGAGCGCGGTGATCACGACGATAGACAAGAAACGTTTGAGGCTGCCGCGAATCGTGCGGTAGATGCCACGGCGAAAAACCGTCGGCACCATATCGTTTGAGCTTTGGGCAGTACGGTAGGTCGCGAACTCCCGATCGCGACCCGTGTGCTCCGTATCGTGGTTTTGGCTGTTTTGGCGATCCTGGTCCATGGGCGCTACCACTCGATCGTCTCGATAGGCACGGGATTTTGCTGGACCGTCTCGCTCTCCACGCGGCCGCTCTTAAAGCGGATCAGGCGATCGGCCATGGGCGCGAGCGCGGAGTTGTGCGTGATGATGATGACCGTAATGCCCTGCTTGCGGCAGGTATCCTGCAGCAGCTGCAAGATCTGCTTGCCGGTTTTATAGTCGAGCGCGCCCGTGGGCTCGTCGCATAAAAGCAGCTTGGGGTTCTTGGCCAGTGCGCGGGCAATGGACACGCGCTGCTGCTCGCCGCCCGAAAGCTGTGCCGGAAAGTTGCCCAGGCGCTCGCCCAGGCCAACCTGGCGAAGCGTCTGTTCGGCATCGAGCGAATCGGGGCAGATTTGCGCCGCGAGCTCGACGTTTTCGAGCGCCGTCAAGTTGGGGACCAAATTGTAGAACTGGAAGACAAAACCGACGTCGGCGCGGCGGTATTCCACGAGCTGCGCCTCGTTGGCGGAGCTCACGTCGCGCCCGTCCACCGTCACGGTGCCGGAGGTCGCCGTATCCATGCCGCCCAGAATGTTGAGCGCCGTGGTCTTGCCGGCACCCGAAGCACCCAGAATGATGGCGAGCTCGCCGCGCTCGACCGTAAAGCTCGCGCCGTCGAGCGCGTGAATGCGGGCGTCGCCCTCGCCGTATGCTTTGATGACGTCTTTGAATTCGATATAGGCCATCGATTAATTCCCATCTGGTCGGATAACTCTTTAGTATTACCCATTTCCCACCGACCAAAAAGGGACAGGTTTATTTTGGCAGGTTTTATATGGGGAAACGGCAGCTATAGATGAGGCTACGAGGAGACAGGGAAATCATCGACGGGGTCAGGCCGACCGCCAAACACAACGCACGCATCTCAATCTGTCAGCCAAATCATTCGAACAGCTGTTCGTTTCTATGATATGATTCCGCTATCTAAGCAGGCCAATTCGCAGAAAGGCGGCCAACATGGCGTTCGACTTTAAGAAGGAATGCAAGGAGCTCTACAAACCTGCAAGCAAGCCGAGTATCGTAACTGTCCCGCCTATGAGCTACGTTGCCGTTCGCGGAAAGGGCGACCCAAATACCGAAGGTGGCGAGTATCAAAACGCCCTGCCGCTGCTTTACGGCATCGCCTATACCGTCAAGATGTCGAAGAAAGGCTCAAGGAGTATCGAGGGCTATTTCGACTTTGTGGTACCGCCGCTCGAGGGTTTCTGGTGGCAAGACTCCCCGAGCGGCGACATCGACTATGTACGCAAGGACGATTTCAACTTTATCTCGTGCATCCGCCTGCCCGATTTCGTCACCCAAGATGACTTTGACTGGGCAGTCGCGGAAGCCACGACCAAAAAGAAACTGGACTTTTCTGCCGTCGAGCTGCTTAAAGTTGACGAAGGTCTCTGCGTTCAATGCATGCACACCGGGCCCTACGACAACGAACCGGCGACCGTAAACGCTATGCATGAATTAATGACCGAGCAGGGCTATGTCCCCGACTTCTCAGACTCCCGTTTACATCACGAAATCTATCTCTCCAATCCACGCAAATGTGCACCGGAGAAACTTAAGACTGTGGTTCGTCATCCTATCAAGCGCGCTGAATAGCGTTGGGCGCCGTTCCGCGCATCAGGTTTTAGGCCAGGCAATCAGCCGCTCCAAGGTCATCTGGCAGCTTCCTTGACGCAGGTCATCGTATCTTATAATTTTATGTCTCTAAAGCTGGAAAGCCTCTCAACGATGCGCAACTCCAGCTCTTTTTATATCAAGAGGCTTAAATGAAATACCAGAAGTCGTGGATATCCATCAACAAACAGATAGCACTATTGACAGGAAACAAGGGTCTTAAGTGCTCTGATCAAAGCGAACTCGAGCGAGCTTTGGTCGAAGTCGGCTACTACAGGCTGTCGGCCTACTGGTTTCCCTACAAAACCAAATGCAAGTCCGGGATTACCATCTTTCGCGAAGGCACGACATTCGAAACCATCATCTGCACGTATGAATTTGACCGAGCCCTCCGGCAGTTAATGTTTGATGCGGTCGGCAGAATTGAGATCTACCTCAGAAGCAGAATTGCCTATCTTGCCTCTGAAGAATGCGGGCCTTTCTGTTACCCAGATGTCGCCATAACGAGGCTCAAGAGAGAATTCTCTGCTGCAAAGAAAAACGAACAGTACATTAAACATTTTGTGGCCAAATATGGTGACGAGCAGGAGCTGCCGCCCTATTGGATGATGGTGGAATGCGTCACGATGGGCACGATTGAACTGCTTTATTCTGAAATGTCACCACAAACGAAAGCAACAATTGCAAACGAGTTTGGCGTGAGAGTTCCCATCCTCAAGAATTGGATTTCTGTACTCCGCGTCTCCAGAAATGCTTGCTGTCATCACTCTAGAGTTTGGAACAGAACATGGGGCGTAAAGCCCATAATTCCCAAAGCGTGGAAAGGATTTCAAGGCTCCAACGACAAGACCTTTGCCGTCTTAGCCGTTCTTTACTACATGCTAGAGAGCATTGGCGAATCGGCCCAATGGCGGCACAACCTTGAAGAGTTAATCACGAAGTTCAGCGACATTCCGCTAGAAAAAGTCGGCTTTTGCAAAAACTGGCGCGAGACGGCTCCGTGGGCGTAGCTTATTGGGTGATTTTAACTTGGCAGCGCGTCCGAAGAGCTCGTTCCGCCATTCAATCTCAGGGCGGAATTCAGTCGGGATTCAGTTTCAACAAACGGCATCATCCGGCAACCGATATGTAAGGCTGTATAAATCATTTCCGTTTGCCTAACAAAAAGACCGCTCGGCTAACAAGCTCGGCTCATGTCCTCACGCGATGGTACTGTTCTCTAGAGTTCTTATTTGAGAGGGGTGCTCCATGGAGATCACCATCAATCGCGAAATTGGGAAGCTCGGACTTCCCAGGCATCTTGTGCTTGGCATGGATCCAGGAATTGCAAGCTGCGGATTCGCACTTATCGACACGGCCAATCATGAAATCCTGGATTTGGGCGTCAGATTATTTGACTCTCCAACTCATCCTAAAACGGGACAAAGCCTTGCGGTTATTCGCAGGGGCTTCCGCTCTACCCGTCGAAACATTGACCGTACCCAGGCGCGCTTGAAGCACTGTCTCCAAATCCTCAAGGCTTATGGCCTCATCCCCAAAGACGCCACCAAAGAGTACTTCCACACCACAAAAGGCGACAAGCAGCCGCTCAAGCTTCGCGTTGATGGTCTTGACCGCCTGCTCAACGATCGCGAGTGGGCACTAGTCCTTTACTCCCTCTGCAAGCGCCGTGGATACATCCCCCACGGAGAAGGCAATCAGGACAAATCAAGCGAAGGCGGCAAGGTTCTATCTGCCCTTGCGGCCAACAAGGAAGCAATTGCGGAGACCTTGTGCCGTACCGTTGGCGAATGGCTCGCTCAGCAGCCTCAAAGTCGCAATCGTGGCGGCAATTACGACAAGTGTGTAACGCACGCCCAGCTTATCGAAGAAACTCATATCCTATTTGATGCTCAACGCTCATTTGGCTCCAAATACGCTTTGCCGGAATTTGAGGCCGCATATATCGAGGTTTGCGATTGGGAGCGTTCGCGCAAAGACTTCGACCGCCGCACGTATGACCTCGTTGGCCACTGTTCATACTTCCCAACAGAAAAACGAGCTGCACGCTGCACGCTTACGAGCGAACTCGTTTCGGCCTATGGCGCACTCGGCAACATCACCATCATCCACGAAAACGGGACCTCTCGCGCCCTGAGCGCTACGGAGCGTGATGAGTGCATTGCAATCCTGTTCTCGTGCGAGCCAATTCGAGGCAACAAAGATTGTGCTGTTAAATTCGGCGCTCTCAGAAAAGCGCTCGACCTTAGTTCCGGCGATTACTTTAAGGGAGTTCCAGCTGCCGACGAAAAAACGCGCGAGGTGTACAAGCCCAAGGGATGGCGCGTGCTCCGCAATATCCTCAATGCAGCCAACCCCATTCTCCTGCAGCGTTTGCGCGATGACCGCAATCTCGCCGATGCCGTTATGGAGGCGGTGGCATATTCCTCGGCCCTTCCCGTACTCCAAGAGCAGCTTCAGGGGCTACCGCTCTCGGAAGCGGAGATTGAGGCGCTTTGCAGGCTTCCCTATTCATCCAAAGCTCTTAACGGCTATGGCAACCGTTCCAAAAAAGCACTCGACATGCTGCTCGATTGCCTCGAGGAGCCCGAGGTCCTCAACCTTACGCAGGCCGAAAATGACTGCGGCCTGCTGGGACTGCGCATCGCTGGCGCCCAGCTCGAGCGCTCCGATCGCCTGATGCCCTATGAGACATGGATCGAACGTACCGGTCGGACAAATAACAATCCCGTCGTCATTCGCTCCATGTCGCAAATGCGAAAAGTGGTCAACGCCATCTGCCGCAAGTGGGGCGTGCCAAACGAAATCCACATTGAGCTTGATCGAGAGCTCAGGTTGCCTCAGCGCGCAAAAGACGAGATCGCCAAGGCCAATAAGAAGAATGAGAAAAATCGTGAGCGCATTGCCGGGCAAATCGCTGAACTGCGTGGCTGCACAGCAGATGAGGTCACGGGCAAACAGATAGAGAAGTACCGCCTGTGGGAAGAGCAGGAATACTTCGATCTTTACACGGGCGCTAAAATCGAAGTCGATCGCCTAATTAGCGACGACACCTACACGCAGATCGACCACATCCTGCCGTTCTCTCGCACGGGAGAAAACTCTCGCAACAACAAAGTCCTAGTCCTCGCCAAAAGCAATCAGGACAAACGCGAACAGACACCTTACGAATGGATGTCCCACGACGGCGCGCCTTCATGGGATGCTTTTGAGCGTCGCGTTCAGGAAAACCAGAAACTCAGCCGTCGCAAAAAGAACTTCCTGCTGGAAAAAGACCTTGATACCAAGGAAGGCGAATTCTTAGCACGCAGCTTCACCGACACCGCCTATATGTCGCGAGAAGTATGCGCTTACCTCGCCGACTGCCTGCTGTTCCCCGATGATGGCGCAAAGGCACATGTTGTTCCCACCACTGGCAGAGCGACCGCATGGCTGCGTCGCAGGTGGGGGCTTAACTTTGGTTCGAATGGCGAAAAAGACCGCTCGGACGATCGTCACCATGCCACCGATGCTTGTGTGATTGCAGCATGTAGTCGAAGCCTCGTGATTAAAACCGCTCGAATCAACCAAGAGACACACTGGAGCATAACCAGAGGTATGAACGAGACCCAACGCCGCGATGCCATCATGAAGGCTCTCGAAAGTGTTATGCCCTGGGAAACCTTTGCGAACGAAGTACGCGCGGCGCACGATTTCGTCGTACCCACACGCTTTGTTCCGCGCAAGGGAAAGGGCGAGTTATTCGAGCAGACGGTCTATCGCTATGCCGGCGTCAACGCACAGGGTAAAGACATTGCTCGCAAGGCGAGCTCCGATAAGGACATCGTCATGGGCAACGCCGTTGTGTCGGCAGACGAGAAGTCGGTCATCAAGGTGAGCGAAATGCTGTGTCTGAGGCTCTGGCATGACCCAGAGGCCAAGAAGGGACAGGGCGCTTGGTACGCAGACCCCGTCTACAAGGCGGATATTCCTGCACTTAAGGATGGGACGTATGTGCCCAGGATTGCGAAGGCGCATACTGGCCGAAAAGCCTGGAAACCCGTGCCCGAAAGTGCCATGAAGAAACCGCCGCTGGAGATATATCTGGGCGATCTGGTGCAAATCGGCGATTTTGTGGGGCGGTTTAGTGGCTACAACATCGATAACGCCAACTGGTCCTTTGTAGACAGGCTTACTCGAATTAAAATAAGTTGTCCTACCGTTGGAAAACTAAGCAACGATATGTCACCCTTTGTTGTTCGAGAATCACCCATCAAGTAAAGCAGCTGCTTGCCCCGCACATTTCTTGCTTAATCGTGTGGGGTTTTGCTTATTCCTTGTTGCCCTTTATAACGCATAGACCCATAAATGCAATCGGTTGAGAACCTTCGCCTCTATGCCATATACGCTCCCCATGGCGATACGTTAACGGGCATAATTGCAAGCTGCATCGCGCAGTCTTGAGCACGCGCCCTTCCCCAAGGTGATACGCTGTAAGTGCCCTAGCAGAGTGCCATTCATTGTTCTTGAGCACGCGGCCTTCCCCAAGGCGATACGCTGCTCTGGATCATGGGTCGAAAGAACGGCAAGTCTTGAGCACGCGCCCTTCGCCAAGGTGATACGCTCTCCAGCGCGGAGCCGTTGTAGGAGCCTGTGTCTTGAGCACGCGCCCTTCCCCAAGGTGATACGCTGACGATCTGGTCGAGGAACGCCTGGACGTAGTCTTGAGCACGCGCCCTTCCCCAAGGTGATACGCTTGGCACGTGGTGGACGAGTACCGCTACTCGGTCTTGAGCACGCGCCCTTCCCCAAGGTGATACGCTCAACGCCAAGCAGCACGACAGCGACAACATGTCTTGAGCACGCGCCCTTCCCCAAGGTGATACGCTGTCCATCGCGGGGATGACCCACAGCCACAGGTCTTGAGCACGCGCCCTTCCCCAAGGTGATACGCTGTCGTAGTTCTCTAAGTCATTGACCAAACGGTCTTGAGCACGCGCCCTTCCCCAAGGTGATACGCTACGCCGCCGCCGTGGGCAAGCAGGCAAAAGGTCTTGAGCACGCGCCCTTCCCCAAGGTGATACGCTCCGTTGCTCTGGCGCTCTGATTAAGCCTTAGTCTTGAGCACGCGCCCTTCCCCAAGGTGATACGCTCCAGATACCATGACCAAGCGCATCATCTGGGTCTTGAGCACGCGCCCTTCCCCAAGGTGATACGCTCGAGCAACCAGACGAAGCTCAACGTAAGCAGTCTTGAGCACGCGCCCTTCCCCAAGGTGATACGCTATGTGCGCACAGAAAAGCCCCTTTAACAGGGGCTTTTCTGTTTCAAGCCTCAAAAAAAGAAGACTGGTTCGACCTCAGATCTACATCTGCGATTCATTTTTTTCGAGACAAAATGGGTCGGCACGTCGCGCTTCACGCAAGAAAAGAGCCGTATTCGGCACAGCGATTTATGTACTTTTCTTCATAATCGAATCAAACCTTAGGCGAAAAATCGCTCAAAAGGACCCGCCTAAATGCTATCCATAGCTACCGTTTACGGAATACTGGCTAACACTCGCCCAAAAAAGTTCGCCCCGCCCAATCCGAAGATTGAACGGGGGTTACTTTACGGGTAAGCCACTTAAGTGGCTCCCCTTGTCTGGAGCCGCGCCCTTCCCCAAGGTGAGCTGCTTTCGACTTAGCTGTATTGTAACGCTAATGCGGGGAAGGTCGTCGACAAAATGGCCCAACGGACAATACTTATCCAGAGCAAGGCCCACCTCTGCATCAAGAACGGCCTATTGATGATCACCGTGGACGACCGCAGCTCCACCATTCCCCTCGAGGACATTTGGGTCGTCATCGTCGAATCCCATCAAACCACGATGACGGTCGCCTGTATGTCACAACTCAACGACGCGGGAATAGGCGTCATGATCTGCGGGCGCGATCATATGCCCAATGGTCTCATGCTCCCCATGGGCGCCCATTCGCGCCATGCGCGCATCGTCGAGGATCAGCTTGCCATGAGCCTTCCGTTTAAAAAGCAGCTTTGGAAACGAATCGATCAGGCAAAGATACTCAACCAAGCGGCAGTTCTCACAGAAATGGGGTTGTCTACAGGCCCTCTCCCCTCTTATGCCAAAACCGTTCTTTCGGGCGACACGGACAATCGAGAAGGCGCAGCTGCCTCCGCGTACTTTAAAGCCCTCATTACCGATGGAACAAGACGCAACAGTATGCAGAGCTCCGCCCTCGATTATGGTTACAGCATCCTGCGTGCAGGCATCGGAAGAGCAGCCGTTGGTGGTGGATGGCTCGTATCCCAGGGGCTTCACCATCACAGCGTTTACAACGCGTTTAATCTCGTCGACGATCTTATTGAACCGTTCCGCCCTCTCGTCGATCTAATTGTTATGAGCTACGGCGTTGCAGAGCCTTTGGGCCAGCGCGACAAAGCGTTGCTCGCTCGCGTGTTTGAGCACGTCATGACTATCGACGGAAAACGTTGCGGCTGTCAGCAGTGCATAGAGACAACGCTCTCTTCACTCAGAACTGCCGTTCTCGAAAAGGATCCCAAGAGGCTGCTATTGCCCGAGCTAAAAGGGCTCGAGATAGTAACTGTTGAATAGGGAGGAGCCATGAGGGTTATGAGGTTATTGGTTCTGTTCGATCTTCCAACGGGTAGCAAAGCCGAGCGTCGGCAGTATAGCGACTTTCGAAAGTTTCTGATTAACGACGGATACCATATGGAGCAGTTTTCGGTGTATTCGCGCCTGTTGGTGACTCGCGAATCCGCAGCGGCGCATATCGCTCGCCTTAAGCTGAATCTTCCAAGCGCTGGAGAGGTCACCGTTATCGAAATGACCGAAAAGCAATACGAAGACCGAATGGTCCTTCTGAGCGAGCACAAGGAGCAGCCCGTTGAGCAGGGCGCGCAGTTAACGCTTGTGTTTTGACGTTGCCGCCTCGCACGCGCTTGACCTCCCCGGTCTTGGACGGCTTGCGATGTTGGGCAGCGTGTTTGGCATGGTAGGTGGAGCTTTTGCCTGGTGTCTTGCCCACGCCAAGACCCTTGCGGCGCGACTGCTCCCCAACCCCTATGTGCACATCGCCGTTATGGGGCTTATGCTGTCAGCGATTCTGCTCGCACCCATCCTTATTGGCTGCGAAGTCTTCGGCTTTGGCAACTTGCCGATGTTCTTTATTGCCTGCGTCGTGGCTTATCTGTTCAACATGGACAAATCTATCTACGCCCTGCAGGAGCGGGCGTAGATAGATGTCCAAGCAAGTGGTCTCAACCGGAAACAGCGTCCCACTCTGAGGCTGTATTCCGGGACACGGTTTCCGCTTGGAACGCCATTCGGAAAGCACATCCCGTTCTTTCACGGCGTCTTGGCTATGCAAAGTGCCCTGGCGTTACTCCTCGTACGCACCCTCGAGCCGCAGCAGCCACTCCTTGCGGTCAAGGCCGCCGGCATATCCGTTGAGCGATCCGTCGGCCGCCACCACGCGATGGCACGGCACGATAATCGAAATGGGATTACGTGCGACCGCAGCCCCCACCGCACGAGGAGACACAACGGGTGCCTCGTTTCCCGGTACACGATGTCGAGCGGCAACACGCTGGGCGATCTCGCCATACGTAGTGACCTCGCCACGCGGAATAGAAAGCAGCTCAAACCAAACCTCGCGCTGAAACGCCGTACCAATCATATGCAACGGCGGCGTAAACCGAGGTTCCTGCCCTGCAAAATAAGCATTCAGCCAAGCCCAGGAACGCTCAAGCACCGAAGAGGCCGCACCATTTACCGGACTCACCGGCGACATGCCGCCAGCACCAGAAACCGCATCGGCACCTTCAACGTGCTCCGCATCTTCTTTGAGAAGCGTAGAGCCAAAGTGCTCCTGCCCCTCAAACCAAAGTCCCGTCAGACCGCGGCCATCAGCGGCAAGCAAGATTTCGCCCAAAGGCGAAGCAAACGTCGTCGTGACCACCAGCGGCTCCTTTCAAAACTCCGCAAACATAATACCGCGAACTGTGCAGACAACCTGTCAGATACACCTGGGCAGGCTCGTAATTGTTTAAGCGAGGCCGCTTTCCCCAATCAAGCGAAGAAGACACAGGGCTTCGACGCCAGAGCGGTACCTCTATCAGCTGAGCTCTAATACTTTCCCGAGAAGTGAACGAGTAAAAACGAAGCCTCGGAGCATCCACACCTTTAGACCACAAAACCGCAGGATTCGCGCAGCAAAACCTCAGGAAATAGCAGTCAAAATATGCCAATGCTTCGGGGGTCCAAATAAGGTCGTTCACTTCTCGGGAAAGTATTAGACCCCGATTCACCCCAACCCCAAAGTCACCCCAGGCAGCAGGCGCAAAGCGCCGAGGACGCCGCCGAGACCAGGGCCTGCAACGGCCACGTGCCCTCACATCAGTCCAGCGACCCCAACCAACAACGGCCCCATCGCAGGTCGCTTGCAGCAGCGTCACCGCAGGCGGGGGCCGGGCTTAGTTTTCAGAACACTCCGCAGACCAGTGTGGCGCCTTGTCCGCAGCTCCGAAGGAGCAGGACAAGGCGCCACACATGGTCGAGGACGTTCTGAAAACTAAGCCCGGCCCCGCCGGACAGGTCATACTACTCGCAGAGCAGCTTAGCGATCTGGACGGCGTTGGTTGCCGCGCCCTTACGGATTTGGTCGCCGCAGCACCAGAAGGTGATGCCACGCGCGGCCTCGGGGTTCGAGATGTCGCGACGCACGCGGCCGACCCAAATCAGGTCCTGGTCGGAGGTGTCCATCGGCATGGGGAAGCGATCGTGCGCATCCTCGGCGCTCATGTCGTCAACCAGCTTGACACCCGAGGCAGAAGCCAGCGCAGCACGAGCCTCGTCAACCGTAATGTCGCGCTCAAACTCAAGCGTAATGCTCTCGGAGTGCGAGCGCAGCACGGGCACGCGCACGCAGGTGCAGTTCACGCGCAGCTCGGGCAGGTGCATGATCTTGCGGCCCTCGTTTTGCAGCTTCATCTCCTCGGAGGTAAAGCCCTCTTCCTTGACGCCGCCAATCTGCGGAATCAGGTTGCTCGCAAGCTGGGCGGCAAACGCGCGCGGCTCGGGAATCTCCTCGCCGCGGCCCAGGGCGGCCAGCTGGGCCTCAAGCTCGGCCATACCGGGAGCGCCAGCACCCGAAGCCGCCTGATACGTCGAGACGATCATGCGCTTCACGCCGGCGAGCTGATGCAGCGGCCACGTGGGAACCAGGCCGATGATGGTCGCACAGTTGGGATTGGCGATAAGGCCGTGATGCCACTTGATATCGTCGGCATTGATCTCGGGCACGACCAGCGGTACCTCGGGATCCATACGGAAGGCATGGCTGTTGTCGACCACGACGGCGCCGCGTTTGACGGCCTCGGGCAGCAGCTCCTTCGCGATGTCGTCGCCGGCGGCTCCAAGCACAATGTCACAGCCCTCAAAGGCCTCGGGGCAAGCCTCTTCGATCACGATCTGCTCGCCGCGGAACTCGACGGTCTTGCCCGCAGAACGCGCGCTCGCCAGCAGCTTGAGCTTGCCAACCGGGAACTCCTGCTCATTGAGGCACTCAAGCATCTGGGTGCCCACGGCTCCCGTCGCGCCCAAAATAGCAACCGTGTACTGTTTCATGCTTCCCCCTTTAAAGGTTTTGGCTTTTGCCCGCACGCCGAGCAGGCCGATTATTGTTGCCAGTGTATACAAGAACAGGGCGGGCACGAAACCCGCCCCGTCGAAACGAAACCGAAACGAAACGCCCCGCGCTAGATTTTTGGCACTTGTCCCAAAAATCCACCGGGATAGCAGCTACTTGTGGAGCGAAGCCAGAGCGGGATCGGCCAGCGCGGGAGCTTCCAGGTCGGAGACCTTCACAATGCCGTTCTCGTCGGAGAAGGCACGGTAAATGGTCTGAATCGCCAGGTCGAAGTCTTTCTCCTCGACACCGATAATGATGTTGATCTCATCGCAGCTCTGCGAAATCATACGCACGCTCACGCCGGCCTGGCCAAGCATGCCAAACAGATGGCCCGAGATGCCGGCACGACCGCGCAGGTTGCGGCCGACGGTAGCGATAAGCGCCAGGCCCTCGACGACCTCGATCTCGAGCGGCTCGACCTCCTGCTGAATGTCGCTCACAAGCGAGTACAGCGAATCGTGAACGTCCTGCTCCTGCACCACGGCGCCAAAGCGGTCGACACCGGTGGGCATGTGCTCAACGGAAACGTCATAGCGCTCGAAGACCGAAAGCGCGCGGCGCATAAAGCCGACACGGGGCTTGGTGCGGTCGCGGGCCACATTGATGGCGACAAAGCCGCGTTTGCCGGTCACGCCGGTAATGATGGGCTCCGCCTCGCCCTCGTCAGCCGTCTCGCTAATGATGGTGCCGGGGTCCTGCGGCGCATTGGTGTTCTTGATGACCAGCGGAATGCCTGCCTCGCGCACGGGGAAAACGGCCTCCTCGTGCAGGACGCTTGCGCCCATGTACGAAAGCTCGCGCAGCTCCTCGTAGGTAACGCGCGCAATGGGCTGAGCCTCGGGAACAATACGCGGATCGGCAGAATAGAAGCCCGAAACGTCGGTCCAGTTCTCGTACAGATCGGCGCCAAGGCACTTGGCCAAAATCGAGCCCGAGATATCGCCACCGCCACGATCAAGCAGCTTGATCTGGCCCTCACGCGTCGCGCCGTAGAAACCGGGCATAACAAAGCCGCCCTGCTGACCGTACTCCTGCACCAGCTCGGAGGTGCGGTTCATGCTGAGCGTACCGTCGTGATGAAACGCCACAACCGTCGCGGCATCCAGGAACGGCAGGCCCAGGTACTCGGCCATCAGGCGAGCGGTGAAATACTCGCCGCGGCTCACGAGCTCCTCGGTAGAGTAGCCGCCCGAGCGGGCGCGCTCGGCAAAGGCCGCGAACTCCTCGCGGATGGGATAGGTGAGCTCCAGCTCGTCAGCGATATCAAAATAGCGCTGGCCAATGTCCTCGAGCAGCTCCTCGCACGACACGTGATACTTAACGTGCGCGTTAACCAGGTAGAGCAGGTCGGTCACCTTGGTGTCGCCCTTAAAGCGGCGACCGCAGGCGGAAACCACCACAAAACGGCGGGCAGGGTCGGCATCGACGATGGCCTTGATCTTCTTGAAGTGTTCGGCGTCGGCGACCGACGAGCCGCCAAACTTGGCAATTTTTATCATGGCGTGGAGGTTACCTTTCTAAAAGCCTCTGCAAACCTGTTTTGCGCGCTCTGATACCATGGTTTCACCGATTGGGACCAAGGTATCCGAGGAGCACTGTTATATGGGAACTTATCATAGTACACGAGGACGCACTTTATCATGCTCAAGTAAGGTGGCAATCCGTACCGGCATCGCTCCCGACGGGGGTTTGTTTGTCTCGGACGAGCTTGGCACCCAGCAGGTCGATATCAGCTCGCTTGCCCATAAATCGTACTTTGAAATCGCTCAAAATGTGTTGGGAATGTTACTGAACGATTACACGGACGAAGAAATTTCGGCGTGTGTCGACGAGGCATACCGCGGCACGTTCGCGAGTGAAGAGGTCACGCCTCTCGTCAAGCTCGACGCAGCACCGGGCACCGACGCCCCTCAGACCTATGTGATGGAGCTCTTTGGCGGCCCCACGAGCGCCTTCAAGGACGTCGCCCTGCAGATGCTCCCCCGCCTCATGGCCCGCACCTCCGCCAAGGACGGCGGCGCCGAGCGCATCATGATCGTCACCGCCACGTCGGGCGACACGGGCAAGGCAGCACTCGCCGGCTTTGCCGACGCCCCGGGCACGGGCATCACCGTCTTTTATCCCGAGGGCAAAGTCAGCCGCGTACAGAATCTGCAGATGTCCACTCAGGAGGGCGATAACGTCGCCGTCTGCGGCATCCGCGGCAACTTTGACGACGCCCAGAGCGCTGTCAAGCGCATCTTTGCCGATAAGGAGCTTGCCGAGCGTCTGGAGGCCGCAGGCACGGTGCTTTCGAGTGCCAACTCCATCAACGTCGGCCGTCTGGTACCGCAGGTCGTCTACTACTTTGCCGCCTATGCGCAGCTGTTGCGCGCCGGCGCCATCGAGGCCGGCGACGCCGTGGAGTTCTGCGTACCGACCGGCAACTTTGGCGATATCCTGGCCGGTTACTATGCCAAGCGCATGGGTCTGCCCGTCGCCAAGCTCGTCGTGGCGAGCGACAAGAACAACGTACTTGCCGACTTCCTGACTACCGGCGTCTACGACCGCAACCGTCCGTTCTTCACGACCATCTCGCCGTCGATGGACATCCTCATCAGCTCCAACCTCGAGCGCATGCTCTACTTCCTGTCCGATGGCGACTGCGAACTCGTTGCCGGCCTTATGGAGCAGCTGGCACAGACTGGTCGCTACGAGGTTCCCGCCGACCTGCTGGCAAAGATTCAGAGCATCTTTGGCTGCGGTTGGGCCAGCGAGGACGAGGTCCGCGCTGCCATCAAGAGTTGCTGGGATGCGAACGGCTACGTGATCGACCCGCATACTGCTTGCGGCTATCACGTCTTTGAGCAGGTCGCTCCCGCCGAGGGTGCCAAGGCCCGCGTGCTGCTTTCGACCGCAAGCCCCTACAAGTTCCCGCGCGCCTGCTGCGACGCCCTGGGCCTCGACGTTCCCGAGGATGATTTTGAGGCTATGCGCGTACTCGAGCAGGCCACCAACACGGTCGCCCCGAGCCAGCTCGCCGAACTCGAATCCAAACCCGTCCGCTTCGAAGACGTCTGCGACGTCGATGAGATGGCAAGCTACGTCGAGTCCGCAGCAAAACGAATGAGTGCCAACTAGATCCCTTATTAAGCGCCGGCGAAAGCCGGCGCACCTTCTTTTTATTTAGCTTTCGGGATGATGACGAGCATGCGAGCGGGTCTGGCCGTTTAGTTCGTCGCGAGTTCCGCACGAGCCGGAAAGCACTTAATGTGCTTTCCGAGCGAGCCAGGACTGCCCGAGCAGCGAACTAAACGGCCAGACCCGCCCAGGAGGACCCACATGATCAAAATCACCGTCCCAGCAACCAGCGCCAACCTAGGCATCGGCTACGACACCCTCGGCATGGCCGTCAGCCTCTACTCGCACTTCACCTTCGAGCGCGCCGACAAGCTCACCATCACGGGCTGCCCCGAGGAGTTCCAAAACGAGAATAACCTGGTCTATGTGAGCTTTGTCGATGCTCTGGCCGCGTGGGGCGAGCCGGCTTTCCCCGTTGCCATCGACATTCAAACCGACGTGCCCGTCGCCCGCGGCCTGGGTTCCAGCTCCACCTGCGTCGTCGCCGGCATCATGGCGGCCGCCGCGCTGACAGGCCACACCGTCGACCGCGCCGAACTCGTCCGCATCGCCACCGAGGTCGAGGGCCATCCCGATAACGTCGCCCCCACTATCCTGGGCGGCGCCGTCTGCTCCTTTACGCCGACCGATTCGCTCCCCCAGTGTCTGCGCTACGAGGTGAGCGATCGCTTGCGTTTTATTACCGTGATTCCACCTTACGAGGTGCACACGAGTGAGGCGCGCAAGGTCGTGCCACAGGAGATTCCGCTCTCCACCGCCGTGTGGCAGATGGGCCGCATCGCGGGCATGACGCGCGGCCTGGAGACCGGCGACCTTGACCTGATTGCCGCCGCCAACGACGACCGCATCCAGGAGCCCTATCGCCGCCGCCTCATCCCCGACTACAACGCAGTGCGCGACACCTGCCTTAACGGCGGCGCTAAGACCATCTGGATCAGTGGCTCCGGCTCGACTCTCATGGCCGTGACTGACGACACCATCGTGGCAAAGTTCCTACAGGTCAAGCTGCGTGAGCAGTTCCCCAAGTGTGATACGCATATTCTCACGTGCGACACGGAAGGCGCTCAAATCGAGTACCTGTAGACATCCTCCTCATATACCTGTCCGGGACGGTCGGGATATTCCCTCAAAATCGTCCTCGCGCATGAAGGCCCCTTGTCCTGCTCCTACGGAGCGACGGACAAGGGGCCTTCGCGCTGCGGAATGATTTTGAGGGAATATCCCGACCGTCCCTGCGCCTACCTTGCTGAGGATGTCTACAGGGACCCACGCTTTGAAGGGGCGCCAGGCTGATAGTTGATTTTTATTGGCAGGGGCTCTTGCTGGTAAGGGGCACTCACTAGAGGCAGGCCTCGGCGATGCGGCGCTTGAGTTCGTCGATGCCGGTACCGGTTTGGGAGCTTGTGATGATCACGTTCTCGGCAGGGACGTTGAGCTGCTTTTTGATGGCTGCTGCTTGGCGGGCCTGCTGGGTACGGCTGAGTTTGTCGGCCTTGGTGAGGCAGACGATAAAGTTGAACTCGTTGCCCTGCAGGTAATCGATCATGTCATGGTCGAGCTTACTGGGGTCGTGACGAATATCCACCAGCGATACGACCAGGTTAAAGCTGCGCTCGGAGTCGAAGAAGTCGCCGATAAGCTCAGCCCAGCGGTCGCGCTCGGCCTTGGAACGACGGGCGAAACCGTAGCCCGGCAGGTCCACAAAGTGCACGTCGTCGGCCTCGAAGAAATTGATGTTGCTCGTCTTGCCCGGCGTACTCGAAACCTTGACCAGGTTCTTGCGGCCAAAGAGTTTGTTCATGATAGACGACTTGCCCACATTGGAGCGGCCCACAAAGCTCACCTCGGGACAGGTGGACTCGGGGATCTGCGAAACCTTGCCGTAGCTGGCAACAAACTTGGCAAGCTGATAGTTAATGGAATCGGCCATGGACACTCCTTGGTCGTAGGTTCTTACAAAACGGGCGTGCTATTGCGCGGCGGCGATACGACGAACGATGTCAAGCGTGATGCCGCTCGCGGTACGGGCGTACTCATCCAGATCGAACTCGCGCTCGCAAAACGCGTCATATGCCTCGTCACAATTATCGCTGATAGCGCGCAGCACTAGGCAATCGACACCATTCTTGGCCGCGATGTGCGCAATTGCCGCGCCCTCCATCTCGACGCAATCGGCACGCGTGGCCTCAATCGCAGCGTTACGCATGGCGTCACCCGTAACAAAGCGGTCACCCGTGGCGATAGTGCCACACAGGAACTGCTTGGAGTCCTTCTTCGCAGAAGTCTCATCCGCCGAGGCATCCACAAATCCATGCTCGGCAAGCACGGCGGCGGCAACATCAGCCAACGCCGGCGTCGAGACAAACTCCTCGAGCCCCGGCGCGGACTCGGCGATGAGTGCCGTATCGGTATCCAGATAGCGCAGGCACTTGCCTATAACCACGTCGTTAATATGCAGTTTAGGGTTTAGGCCTCCCGCGATACCCGAAAACACAACGGTCTGCGGGGCGTATTTGCTGATGAGATGCTGCGTTGCGGCAGCGGCGTTCACGGTACCCATGCCAGCGGTCGTGGCGACCACCGTCAGACCGTCAAGCTCGCCGCTCACAACGGTCAAGCCCGCCTCCTGCGCCTCATGCGTGCCACTCAGCTCTTCTTTAATCTGCGCAACCTCTTTTTCGAGTGCGCCTATGATCGCGATGGTTGCCATGCCATCCCCCAAATCCGTGCAAATTGCTTATCCACGGTATGGTACCAGCATTTTGGTTCTTTCACTTTTTACGAAGTCGCTAGGCCAACGAGGACCGCACATCATAGAGCGCCTTTGCAATCGCGGCCACAGCCTCGCTCGACTGGTCGCTCCACGGCATCGACGTCATGATGCTCATAACATAGCTATGGCCGTCGACGTCGATCAGTCCGGCATCACATGTCGAATAGCAACCGTCCTCGCTGATCCAGCCTGCCTTGTTGCGCACCGAGACCTGATCGTCCGCAATGCCATCGCGAATAAACGAGCGCGATGTTGATGCCAGAAGGCCCGACAACCACTGTGAAGTCTCGGTATCCGTGCTCAGATACTCGCTCATCTCACGCCATAACCTAGCAGAAGTGCGCGGGCAATAGGTGGGAAAATCACTCATCGGATCGAGCGCGGTATCGTAATCGATGCCAAGACTGACAATCCAATCCTCGTAACCGGCATGGTCAAACGCCGCACGTAACGCAATAAACGAATCGTTGTCCGAATTAACGACCGCGGCCTCGATTAGGTCGCGCACCGTCTGCCAGCCCATGTTATAGCCACCATAGGTGCCAAGGGAATCATCAAGTGAGACCTGGCCCGTCTCGACCAGAGATTCGCAGATGTACAACGCATAGAGCGCCTTGTAGCTACTCGCGCCGTAAACCTCGACATCGGCGTTATACGTCACGCCCTTGCCGCTCGACAAATCGTAAAACACCACGCCCACATCGCCGAATTCCTGGGCCTGATCAAGGGCATCTTGGAGTGCGGCGAGGCTCTCATCCTCCAGGGCGGGGATCTGGTCATCAACCAATGAGAAGGTCTGCACGGTATCGCCTGAGGGAATATCGTTAAAGTCCGCCTTCGAAAGCCTCGTCTTAAGGCTCGCTGTCGACAGGGTTTGACTTGCGGTGGCTTTAGATTCAGAGACCTTTTTGTTTTGCGTCTGTACCGTTGACGCATCTGAGTGTGCCATTCGCTCCGACGCGTAGGTTTTGGCGGTAATTCCGAGGATAATAACCGCCAACGTTAGCATCCCAACGGCGGCAATCTTCGTCACGCGGATGCGAACGTCAGCGAGGCCACGCGAAGGCGTGCCCTTCGTCTCATATCTGCTGCCATGCTGCGGCACATACTCGTCCCGCGATGCGTTGCTTCGCACGTGGTCTCCTGACTGCTACCGTTTATATACGAGCAGCATAATACCGAGCAGGCATTTCTTTCCAAAGATATTCAGCGGCGTTTAAGGTGTCTTTAAAGAAACCACAAGCGTATTTATCCAAATGGCACGATTCTGTTGCGCATCTCTGTCCAAAACGCAGTTGCGGTGGAATAGTTCCTGTTTGGGCGGCATAAGCCGAAAAACAAGAACTATTCCACCGCAACTTGACAGGGCTCTTTGGCAATCAACTTGGTGCCCAGGGGCACTCATTTAAGTCTGTCCCCAATGAGTGCCCTTGGGGAGCAGAATGGCTCGCTAGCCGATAGCGTTTTTGAGTTCCGCGCGGCGCTTTTTCATGCCCGTCATGACGGCGCTGCGCAGCTCGGGCATGCGCGCGGTATCCATCTGTGGAACGCCCTCGAGCTTATAGGGAATGCCCAATTGCTCGTACTTGACGACACCCATCGTGTGATACGGCAGCATTTCCAGGCCCACCACGTTGTGCCACGGGGCGATGAGGCGGCCGAGCGCCTCGCACTCCTCAACCGTATCGGTAATGCCCGGCACCACCACGTGGCGGATAACGACCTTAATCTTGCGACGCGCGAGCTCATCACCAAACGCCAGAATGCGTGCGGGATCGCAACCGGTCAGCTTTTTATGCTCGACGGGGTCGGCGTGTTTAATGTCGAGCAGCACCATATCGGTCTCGTTGAGCACGGCATTGAACTTCTCGGGATGCGCGGGGTCAAACGCATAGCCGCAGCTATCCAAGCAGGTATGCACGCGACCATCGGGGTTGTTGTGCATTGCACGGAACAGGTCGGCCAAAAACTCAGGCTGCAGGAGCGGCTCGCCGCCGGACACCGTAATACCGCCGCTGCGGTAAAACTCATGGTTGCTCTGGAACTCGTCCATCAGGTGCTCGACGGTCACCATGGTGCCGCCGTTAACCGACCAGGTGTCGGGGTTGTGGCAATACGCACAGCGCATGGGGCAGCCCTGAACAAACACCACAAAGCGAATGCCGGGACCGTCGACCGTACCCATCGTTTCAATCGAATGTACGCGGCCCAGGGCAAACGCGGAGTCCTCAGGACGAGCGTCCACACCCTCGAGCGTCATCTCTGCCATTCCCGCTACCTTGCCTCTCATTGGTTTTAGCTACATAAATGCCAGAATCATTCTAGCCCATACGTATGATGGCGAAACGGTTTAGCGGTCAATTGGGTTGTCCTATTTGACCCTACGCAAAAGCGGCGGGAAGGCTGTCGCAACCCGCCCGCCGCAGAGGCAATAGAAATCGATAGATGCCAGGCCTTACGCTTTAAGCGTGAGCACCGCACCGAAGGCGGTCGGGCCGCAATGGCTCGAGATGACGCCACCGACCTGAGTCCAGGTAACGTCCTTAAAGCCCAAGTCGTGCGCATAGACCTCCATGTCGTCGCGCAGCTCCTGGGAAAGGCCTACCGAATACGCCAGGCCAATGTGCGAGTAGTCGATCTCGCCCTTCGCAACCATGTGGTCAATAAAGGCGCGGGCGCATTTGAGCATAGAGCCGCGGAACTTCTTGGTCGCCACAAACTTACCGCCCGTTACCTCAATGCAGGGCTTAATCTTGAGCAGGTGGGCGCCCAGGAACGCGACGTTGGACAAGCGACCGCCCGCCTTAAGGAAGGCAAGGTCCGTAGGAACAAAACCCAGCAACACACGGTCCATGACGGAATTCGTAAATGCAAAGATCTCGTCGACGGTGGCATCGGGGTGAGCCTCGATGTATTTGGCGGTCTCGACGACAACGAGCGACTGACCCACCGAAACAAAACGCGTGTCCATGGAGAACACGTAGTCGCGCCCCTTGGCTGCAATCTTGGAGGACTGATGCGAGCAGGTCGTGGCCTCGGAATACGCGAGATGCAAAATAGTCGCGTCGGGCTGCTCGGCATGAATTCGGTCATACACGTGAGCAAAATCCGCAGGCGCGCAGCCACTAGTCTTGGGCATTACGCCAAACTCGTTGCAGCGTGAATAAATCTCGAGCGGATCGATCGAACCGTCCTCGACGGTCTCGTCACCAATCGTGACATGCATGGGCACGCGCACGATGCCGTAGCGCTCGCAAAGCTCCGGCGTCACATCCGACCCAGACTCAACCACGATTACGTACTTGCCCATTATTATCACGACCCATCTCAACATTGGCTTTTCAATACATGGCACGCGCCGCCGCACTGTTGCACAACAGCGTCCAAACGCCAAAGAGACGCCGCCCCTTGCACACAACAAAGGACAGCGTCTCCCTGGAAAACTCCGTGCTTATCTAGGATTCCATACGGTTTATTAAGGAGGGTTACTTATTCCGCAAACGGTCGCTATATATGCGGTAAGCGGTAGTTGGCCGCGACAACTGCGACACATTCCGTCCAGTAAATCCAATCGTGCTCCACGCACGGTTAATGCACGAGGCGGTAGAAATTCATCGATGCCGCACCCTCGGCGTGCAGCTCCATCGCCGGAACCGCCGGCGAATAGGTACGGCTCGTAAGTGCCGCCTCGCCGCCATTTGCAAAAATCTCGACCATCGTAGTGTCCGAAAGCACGCGTAGGTCGCGAAGCTCGCCGAGCTCAATCGACCTCTGGTCGCGCCCATAGCCTTCGTCACCCATATCGAGGGTAAGCATCCCGTCCGTATAACGCACAAAGACACCCTTGCGGATTTCGAGCTCGACCATCTTGGCGCCCTCGCAGGAAACCACAAGATCAAACAGGCGGCCCGGCTCCTCAACGGTTTCACCGCCTGTCGCGCGAACGCAGTCGCCGCGCATCCTCTCAATCTCGTGCGCCGGCTGCTGGCAGAGCTTACCATCGCGCATGCTCAGCTCTCGCGGCACCGTCAACGCGCACTGCCACCCGCGCGCCACCGTCGGGTTTTCCGCCGTCGCATCGGGGCAACCCGACCATCCGATCATCAAACGCCGGCCTGCAGCATCCTCAAAGGACTGCGGAGCATAGAAATCAAAACCGGCATCGACCATCGGGGGCATGCCCTGCCTGACGATTTTAAAGCTCGGCGCCTCCCAATCGGCCTCGATAGGGAACCACACGCACTGATGCGGATTGCGGTAACGCCAACCATCGGCAGGCACACCCTGCGGACAGCAAACGAGAATAAGCTCGCCATCAAGCTCAAACAGATCAGGGCACTCCCACATAAAGCCAAACTTCTCGCCCAGCTCAATGCGCGTCGCATAGCTCCAGACCCCTAAATCACGCGAAGTATAGACAAGCACGCAGCCACGGTCGTCTTTCGTACGAGCGCCCAGAACCATGTAGTAGATACCATCGTGCTCAAGGATCTTGGGGTCGCGCACGTGCGTACCGATATCGTCGGGGTAATCGACTGGTCCAACAGCCATGCGCTTCTCGCTCAATTCGTCGGGATTCTCGGCAACCATATGAATCTGGTTTTGCTCACGGCCCGTCAACACGTAGTCGTAATCATCGCGGTCAAAATGCTTGACGTTGCCGGTATAGAAGTAGTGAATCTTGCCATCACGTACAAAGGCAGAACCAGAATACGCTCCGCTCGAATCCAAATCGGAATCGGGGAACAGCACGGGGCCGTGATTCTCGTACGTCACAAAATCCTTTGTCGTCAGATGGTTCCAAAGCACTGGACCGCCATGCGCAGCATCGAACGGATCGTATTGATGATAGATGTGATACGTATCACCAATCTGAACCAAACCGTTGGGGTCGTTGAGCCAGCCAAGCTCAGGCTCCACATGGAACAGAAGCCTATCGGGGTCGGACGCGATGCGAGCCGCCGTCTCATCCTGTCCGACACGCCACTGCTCATAGTCCGCGCGTGTCACCTTGTTTTTTTGATTTAACATCGCCGTTGACTTTCTCGTCTATGGGGAAGGACGCTCGACTCACACGAGTCGAACGCCCTTCCTCAAATGGACTTATCCTCAGATTACACTGAACGGCTCAACTAGAAGCTAACGTCGAAGCCAGCGCCAGCGCCCTCTTCATCGGTGGTCGGCACGCCCTTTGCCTTGTTGTAGGCAAAGATCAAGACGATCGGCACGATAAAGGCGATGAGATTGCCAGCCACATACCACACGAGGGTCTCGGGCGTGACGATGAGCAGGCCAAGCACGCCGGTCAGACCCTGACCGATAGCGCGCACCTCAAAGAGCTTGACGAAGGCACCGCCGCAGCCTGCACCGATGCATGCGCAGATGAACGGAATGATCGAATAGCGCATGTTTGCAGCAAAGATAGCGGGCTCGGAGATTCCGACCAGCGTCGGGATAAAGGACGACATGCAGATGTTGCGCTCTTTGGAGTGCTTCTTGTGAATGAGGTACATACCGATGGCGCCGCCGCCCTGGGCGATGATGGAAACCGACCAGATGGCCTGGATGTAGTTGAAGCCAGTCGTGGCAACAAGGTTTGCCTCGATACCCTGGATGAACTGATGCGTACCGGTAACGACGAGCGGCTGCAGGAACGCGGCGAAGACAAAGGCACCAAAGACGCCCATCCTGTTGTACAGGATATCGATTACGCCGGCGAGGACGTCACCGATCAGGTTGCCGAGCGGGCCGAACACGGTGAACAGGGCGACGTTAGCAAGAATCAGGGTAACGGTCGGGACAAAGACGAACGAAACGACCTCGGGGATGTACTTCTGGGCAATCTTTTCGACCTTGGCCATAAACCAGGCAGTCAGGATTGCAGGGAATACGCCGCCCTGGAAAGCAACCATGGGAATGGATAGCGGACCGAAGTTCCAGTACTCAGCACCCGTCGGGTCCATAACGAACGTGTTGCGGTTCATAAGGCTCGGGTGAACCATGACGATACCGACGAGGATGCCCAGGATCGGGTTACCGCCAAAACGCTTGACCGCGCTGTACATAACCAGGACAGGCAGGTAGTCGAACGTGGTGGCGATAATGGCAAAGAAGCTTGCGAGGTTCTTGAGGAACTCGCTGTGATCGGCGAGGCTGCCTTCCATGCCAAAGAGGCCGTTGGCAACGATCAGCGACTTAAGGCCGATGATGATTGCAGCGCCGACGAAGGCGGGAATGATGGGGATAAAGATGTCCGAGAATACCTTGAGGACCGAGAAGAACTTGCCCTTCTTGTCCGCCTCGGCGCCCTTGACCTCGGAAGCACTGATCTCCTTAACGCCCGTCAGAGCCATAAACTCATCGTAAACCTTGTTGACGGTACCGGTACCGAAGATGATCATGAGCTGGCCGCTGTTGTACAGCACGCCCTTGACGCCATCGATGTTCTCGAGCTCGGCCTTGTTGTATTTGCTCGTATCCTTGAGCACCAGACGCAGACGGGTCACGCAATGCGTGGCGCCCTCGATGTTCTCCAGTCCGCCGACGTTGTCGACGACTTGCTGGGACACTGCCTTGTAGTCCATGTTCCTCTCCATTCCTTTTCTAAATCATAAAACGGTTCGTTGCCGCTACAGAGACGCGATCGTTGCGTTTGCGCACTTGAGCGCACCGTCGGTGACGGTAAGCGCCACACCCTGGCCCTGCTTGTTGCAGAAGCGAGCGTTGAGCGCAACATCATCGACAAAGATGGTCGCGATGTCGTCGTCGACGACCAGACGCACATGGTGAGTGCCCTCGCCCTTAAAGAACAACGGACGCTCGAGGCCCATGTTGTTGACCTGGAACCACGGGTACTGGGGAGCCGGCGTGAACTCGAGCTTGCCCTCGCGCAGGTTGGCGCGGAACTCATAGGCAAGACCGGTCTCGGCGTCCTCGGCGAACTTGACCGAGAAGCCGGCAGCGTTACCGCCGAGCTCAATGTCGGCATCGAGCAAGTAGGTGGAGCCGGCATCCGCGGCGAGCACCTGCTCGACCTTGCCCGACTCGCAGGAGAGCTCGAAGGCTTCGACAGCCTTGCCCTCGCCAAAGGCGCCGAGCATGCTCTCGGGAAGCTTGGTGCCGAGCGAACCGTCCTCGCGCTGGACGATCTCGAGGGGCATGAAGGTACCGCCCCACAGGTAAGAGCTGGGGTCGCCGCCCTTGTCACGCGTCGGGACCCAACCAAAGAGAACGCGGCGCTCGCCATCGAATGCGGTGCGAGCGGCGTAGTACGCGCGGCCGTCGAAGGAGTCGTCAGCGGGGGTAATCCAAGGACCGTTGATGGACTTGGACATGCGGTAACGGGTCTTGTTGCCGTCGCTGTACTCGGAGAACACCAGATACCACCAGTCGCCCATCTTAAAGAGATCGGGCATCTCGAACATGGTGTACAGGCCCGGATTCCACCAGTCGCCCTGGAACTCCCAGGTATTCAGGTCCTTGGAGGTGAACTTGACCAGACGACCGGTCATCAGACGCTTGTCCTCGCCCACACGCGTGCCGAGGATGAGCATGTACTCTTCGTTCTCCTCATCCCAAAGCACAAAGGGATCGCGCCAGTTGCGGTCATCGTAACCCTCCTGGGGCGGAAGCAGCGTCTCGGCGATGTTCTTCTCCCACTTGACGGCGTCGTCACTCGTTGCGTGAAGAAGAACCTGCTTCATCAAGCGTGCGCGGACCTTATCGCGATTGCAACCAGTGTAGAGCGCATGGTACTTGTCGCCCACCTTAAACACCGTGCCGGCATAAATGTACTGGTCGACTTCCTCGTCGCTGCCACGCTCAAGGCTCTCGCCAAAGTCCTTGTAGTTGACGAAATCCTTGGTCGTAGCGAGTGCCCAGCCAAACGGCTCTCCGAAAGGTTCGGGGTTACGCGTGTCACGCTGATGATAGAGATAGAACGTGCCGTCCTCGCCGTACGGCATGATGTCGCCTACCCAAATTCCCTCAGGCTGGTAATACACCTTGTGCATCCGAGACTTCCTTTCCACGACATACTAACTCGGTACAATGGCAAGATATGTCAATCGTTTTCATATGTCAAACGTTTTCATATCAATACGTCTTTTCGCAGTTCCAGTCGTCGGTAAACGGTTGACATATGCCGGCGAACGGTCATCAGAGGCGTTTGAGGAATTCTTTTGGCACGGGATGAACTACGCGGTTTTGCCCTCAATGAGTTCAACGGGGAGCTTGATATTCGATTCGGGATTATCGCCGTTAATAAGAGCGATGATGGATTGCGCCGCGAGCTCTCCGATGCGATCGATATCTTGACGTACGGTTGTTAAGTCAGGCATAAACGTCATAGTTCGGCGGGCACCATCCGCGCCCACGACCTTAATATCGTCTGGAGCGCTCAAGCCGCGCTGCTTCATCACGTTGAGACAGATGGCCGCCATCGTATCGTCTCCCGCAAAGATGCCGTCAATATCGGGGTTCTCATCGAGGATCTTCGCAACGACCGCGCCCTTTTCGTCGTCGGGCTTAACGAACTCAACCTCACGGACAAGCGCGGACAAACCGGCCTGCTCAACAACATCGAGGTAGGCATCGGTACGCTTATTGGCAGGCATGCGCATGCGGCTATTGCTGCGCAGGCACAGGATACGCCTGCAGCCGTCATCAATCAGACGGCGCGTGGCGAGCTCGCCAATGCCATAGCTGTCACTTGCAATCTGGACAGAGCCCTCGCCAAGATCGCAGTCGATGCCAACCAGGCTCAAGCCCATCTCGGCATATGCCTCGGCACCGATATTGAGGGAGTTGACGATGACGCCGTCGACCATATTGCGGCGGAGCATGTCGATATAGGAACGCTCAAGATCAGGTCGATTGGCGCTGTTGCACAGCAACATCTTAAAGCCGTTTTCCGCCAACGTGCGCTCGACCGCCTGCACAACCTGAGCATGGAACGGACTGCTCACAAAGGGAACGATCATGCCGATAAGGTTCAGACGGCCGTTGAGCATGGCACGGGCGATATCGTTGGGCGTATAGTTGATGCGTTCCATCGCGGCGTGGACCTTATCGCGGGTCTCTTGGCTAATATAGCCGCGATTATTAAGCACGCGAGATACCGTAGTAGGCGAAACCCCCGCCACCGCTGCAACTTCCTTGATGCCAGGCTTAGCAGAATCCTTAGAACGAGCGCCCTCGCGAGCCATAGCACCCTCCCCCATCAACATGTCAAACGTTTACATACGAACAAAGCATACCCTAACAACAGCGGGAAGACGGTAACAGCACAAGTAAGTAAACGACTCAACCAAATAATTAGGAGAGTTCCGCCTAAAGGGTGACTACACAGGACCCCCGCCGGGGCTGTTTGGGCTACCTCCCAAAACATTCCGCACTGATATCTTCTGTATTGAAGACGTCGATGGTGCACCCGTATACCATTGACGTCGACACCATCAGATGCGGACCGCGCGGTGACCCCACATTCCGCTGGCGCCCACAGGGCTGCCCTCGTTTCCTGACATGTC
>DBGAXC010000020.1:0-40721 GCA_048447565.1 Collinsella aerofaciens
TTCGTCTTGCGCAGGACTGTCCGAGCAGCAAACCAAAACCACCTCGCCAGCCCAGCGACCATGGGGTCCCAAGGTTTTCAAAAAAGCGGTCGGCGCGCAGTGCGCCGACCGCCGATATATGGGGTCTGATATTTTCTACCAGCTAGGGCCTCTTACTCGTCTAGGAGATCTTCTGGCATGTCGTTGCCGTCGCCTAGATCGACAGGGGTTTCTTCGGAAGCAGAGCCGTTTTCTGTGGCTTCGCCTTCGGGCTTTTCCTTGGCTGCCGTCATGCGGGCGACAGCGCATACGCGGTCGTTGTCGTCGACGGTCATCATCTTGACGCCCTGGGTGGCGCGGCCGGTCTGGCTGATCTCGTCGGTCTTGACGCGAATGACCGTCGCGCCCTCCGTCACGATGAACAGCTCGTGCTGCGGGCCCACCGTCTTCATGGCCGCGAGGTTACCCTTACGCTCGGTCATTTGAATGGTGTAGACGCCCTGGCCGCCGCGATTCTGCTCCGGGTAGTCCGCGACCGGCGTGCGCTTGCCGTAGCCGCGCTCGGTGATGACGAACAGATCGCCGTTGCCGTTAGTGACCTCCATGCCCAGAACGCTCACGCCGTCCTTCATACCGATACCGCGAACGCCGCTGGTATCGCGGCCGGTGGCGCGCACCTGCTCCTCGGAGAACATGATCGCCTTGCCCGCGGTGGTGGCCAGGATAATCTTGTCGCCCTCGCGCACGCGGCGCACGTTCAGCAGCGCGTCGTCGTCACGCAGGTTGATAGCAATCAGGCCATCACGGCGGCTACGATCGTAAGCACTCATCACGGTCTTCTTGACCATGCCGTTCTTGGTGGCAAACATCAGGTACTCGTCGGCCGGGAAATCGCGGCAGCTGATGACGCTCGCGATCTTCTCGCCCTCCTCGAAGGGCAGCAGGTTGACGATCGCGGTACCGCGCGCCTGGCGCGTACCCACCGGCAGCTCGTGCACCTTCAGGCGATAGACCTTGCCCTTGCTCGAGAAGAACAGCACGTACTCGTGCGTGGACGCGATGAACATCTCATCGATAACGTCGTCCTCTTTGAGATTGACGCCCGACACGCCCTTGCCGCCGCGCTTCTGGGCGCGGTAGGCGGCCACCGGGATACGCTTAACGTAGCCGGTGTGGGTGATGGTCACGACCATGTCCTCGTCGGCGATGAGGTCCTCGACATCCAGGTCCTTCTCAACCTGGCTGATCTCGGTGCGGCGCTTGTCGCCAAACTTCTTGGAGATCTCGCGCATCTCTTCCTTGATGACGCCCAGAATCTTCTCCTCGTGCGCCAGCAGGTCCTCGTAGTAGGCGATGGCGCGGCGCAGGCCGTCCAACTCTTCTTGGATCTTGTCGCGCTCCAGGCCGGTCAGGCGGCGCAGCTTCATCTCGAGGATAGCCGTGGTCTGCTCGGGCGTAAAGCCAAAGCGCTCAATCAGGCGGCTGCTGGCCTCGGAGTCGGTCTGCGAGGAGCGTATGATGCTAATGACCTCGTCGATATGGTCAAGGGCCATCAGGTAGCCCTCGAGGATATGGGCACGCGCCTGGGCCTTCTTAAGGTCGAAGCGGGTGCGGCGGGTGACTACGTCGACCTGGTGGTCGATGTAGTGTTGCAGCATCTCGCGCAGGCTCAGGCATTTGGGCACGCCGTTGACGAGCGCCAGGTTGTTGGCGCCAAAGGTCGTCTGCAGCGAGGTGTACTTATACAGGTTGTTGAGCACGACCTGCGGAATGACGCCCTTCTTGAGCTCGATGACCAGACGGATGCCCTTCTGGTTGGACTCATCGCGCATATCCGAGATGCCCTCGATGCGCTTGTCGTTGACGAGCTGGGCGATCTTCTCCTGCAGGGTGCCCTTGTTGACCATGTAGGGAATCTCGGTAAAGACCAGGCGGCTGCGACCGGTCTTGGTGGACTCCACATGTGCCTTGGCACGCACGGTAATGGAGCCGCGGCCGGTCTCGTAGCTCTGCTTAATGCCGGCGCTGCCCATGATGATGGCGCCGGTGGGGAAGTCCGGACCTGGCATGATCTGCATGAGCTCGTCGACGGTGGCGTCGGGGTTGTCGATCAGGTAGCAGGTGGCCTCAATCGCCTCGGTGAGGTTATGCGGGGCGATGTTGGTGGCCATGCCGACGGCGATGCCCTGGCTGCCGTTGACCAGCAGGTTGGGGAAGCGCGCAGGCAGCGCCACGGGCTCGGCAAGTGATTCGTCGTAGTTGGGCTGCCAGTCGACGGTATCCTTCTGCAAGTCACGCAGCAGTTCCATGGCGGGCTTTGCCAGGCGGCTCTCGGTGTAACGCATGGCCGCCGCGCCGTCGCCGTCGATGTTACCGAAGTTGCCGTGACCGTCGATGAGCGGCGTGCGCATGGAGAACCACTGCGCCAGGCGGACCATGGCCTCATAGACCGCGGAATCGCCGTGCGGGTGGTACTTACCGATAACTTCGCCGACCGTCCAGGCCGACTTCTTATGTGGGCGGTTGGGGTAGATGCCGCTCTCGTTCATCGCGTACAGGATGCGGCGGTGAACCGGCTTTAAGCCGTCGCGCACGTCCGGCAGGGCGCGCGCCGTGATAACCGACATCGAATACTCGATGAACGACTGCTTCATCTCGCGACCGAACTCCGAAATCTGGAGCTGGCCGCCGTTGATATCCTCGCCGGCCGAGGCACCACGGTCGACTTCGCCAAAGCTCTCCTCGAGCTCGGCGTCGTCTTCTTCCTCATCATCATCGGCATCGGGGTTATAGGCGTCCGGGTCGCCGTCCTCGCCCTGCTCAGCACGGGCAAGCAGGCGCTTCAGATCATCGGGCATACCGGCATCGCCGGTCTCGTCCATACCCCCGTTATTGTTGATATCGTCTGCCACGTTACCTCCTCTTAAGCGTCAAGGAAACGCGCATCATGCGCATGTTTTTCAATGTACTCGCGACGATAGCCGACCTCGGAACCCATCAGCTCGCGCACGGCGCGGTCCGCCACCACGGCGTCCTCGATCGACACGCGCTGCAGAATGCGGGTCTTGGGGTCCATCGTCGTCGAGGCAAGCTGCTTGGGGTCCATCTCGCCCAGGCCCTTGTAGCGCTGGACGGTATAGCCCTTGCGCTTTTTGGTAATCTTGCCGTCCTTGGCCTTGCCGTCCTCGTCGTTATCGTCGGGGTTCAGGCCCAGACTCTGGATGGTGTCGCGCAGGATCTCGTCTTCGGGCTGGCGGCCGTTGGGATACACGTAGTGGATCTTGTTGCGCACCTTAATGCCAAAGATGGGCGGGCAGGCAACATAGACGTAGCCGGCATCGATCAGCGGACGCATGTACTTGTAGAAGAACGTCAGCAGCAGGATGCGGATATGCGCACCGTCGACGTCTGCATCGGTCATGATGATGATCTTGTGGTAGCGCGCCTTGGTGATATCGAAATCGCCGCCGTCGCCGGCACTCGTCGTGACGCCGCAACCGATCGCGGTAATCAGCGACTGAATGGTGTCACTCGAGAACGCGCGATGGTCACCAACGCGTTCGACGTTCAAAATCTTGCCGCGCAGGGGCAGAATCGCCTGGATGTCTCGGCGACGGCCGTCCTTGGCCGAACCGCCTGCCGAGTCGCCCTCTACGATGAAGAGCTCGGTCAGCTCGGCATCGCGCACCGAGCAGTCAGCGAGCTTACCGGGCAGGGACGCCGTCTCGAGCAGGCTCTTGCGGCGGGTCGCCTCGCGCGCCTTGCGGGCGGCATTGCGCGCCTTGCAGGCCTGTTGCGCCTTCTTGACGATCTCGCGAGCGGGCTTGGGATGCTCCTCGAGGTAATCGACAAGGCCGTCGGTCACAATCTTGAGCGTGAGCGCTCGCATATAGGAGCTGCCGAGCTTTGCCTTGGTCTGGCCCTCAAACTGCGGATCGGGCAGCTTGACCGAGATAACGGCCGAAAGGCCCTCGCGCACATCGTCGCCGGTCAGATTGGCGTCTTTTTCCTTGAGCAGGTTCTGCTTGCGCGCATAGTCGTTGATCACGCGGGTGAGCGCGGTGCGGAAGCCCTCAAGGTGCATGCCGCCCTCGGGGGTGTAGATGTCGTTGGCAAACGACATGACGTTCTCGCCGTAGCCGCTATTCCACTGCAGGGAAACCTCAACCTCGCCCATCTTGGCCACAGGTGCGTCCGGGTCCGATTTGCCCTCGATGTAGATAGGCTCCTTAAAGGCCTCGGGGACGTCCTTGCCCTCGTTAAGGAACTTGACGAAGTCGATGATGCCGCCCTCGTAGCAAAACTCCTCCACGTGGGGAGTAGACTCGCGCTCGTCAGTCAGCACGATTTTGAGGTTCTTATTGAGGAACGCCGTCTCCTGCAGACGGTTGTGCAGCGTATCGAAATCGTAAATGCAGGTCTCGAAGATCTCGTCGTCGGGCCAGAAGGTGACGGTGGTGCCCGTCGAATCCGAGGTGCCCACGACCTCCATCTTCTTGACGGTCTTGCCGCGCGAGAACTCCATCTCGTAGGTGTTGCCGTCGCGACGAACCTGAACGACCACGCGCTTGGACAGTGCGTTGACGACGGAGATGCCAACGCCGTGCAGGCCGCCCGAGACCTTATAGGCCGAATTATCGAACTTACCGCCGGCGTGCAAAATCGTCATGACGACCTCGAGCGTCGGGATCTTTTTAACAGGGTGCTCGTCGACGGGGATACCGCGCCCGTTGTCGACGACCGTGATGGAGTTGTCGGCGTGGACCGTCACCTGGATCTCGGTGCAGAAACCGGCCATGGCCTCGTCGACGGAGTTGTCAACGATCTCCCACACCAGGTGATGCAGACCGCTGGCGCTCGTCGAGCCGATATACATGCCCGGGCGCTTACGAACGGCCTCGAGACCTTCGAGAATCTTAATCTCGCCGCCATCGTAATCGTTTTCGTTTGCCACACGTCCTCCTTCAGTCAAGAAAATGTGTACAGCCTTACTAGTTTATCGTAAAAAAATACCCTCGGGAACGATGGTATTTGGCTCTACAAGGCCACCAGATGCGATTTAAGGCTCTTTTTTGCTTTGCACGCCCTTGGCCCACTCGGCACTGGCTCTCATGGCGTTCTCGAGGGCCTCGCGCAGTTTTTGGTCTTCGATGGGCGCCACTTGGCGCTCAATCTCGGTGCGCTCGGCATCGCTGAGGTCGGCGTGTGGGGCCGGCGGGCGCTCGGTCGCCGCTGGGCGAAGGCGCTCCTTGGCGGCGGGCGGCGTGTGACCGGGCGCGGTGGTTTTGAACACCAGGCCATCCACATGCGCACCGGCGCGCTCCATGCGCGCGCGGATGATCTCGCGCAACAACGTCATTTCCTGCGTCCACGAGGGCGAGTCGAGATATACCAGCAGCTCATTGGACTCGGGCAGGTAGCGCAGGCCCGTCACATGCCGCCCCTCGCGCGTGCCCGAGCACACCGCGTTCCACGCGCGATAGACCGCGCGCGACTCCTCGGCGGCCTCCATCTGCGCACGGCGCTCAGGGGTCGCAGCCGCCAGGATGCGCTGGCGCTCTGCGTTCAACAAGCCACTGAAGGCGACCGTTTCGCTCTCGCGCTCGTAATTAGCACGTCTCACCCATGCTCACCACCTTGGCTCGATCAAGCAGGTCATCGGTAAAGTACCCCAGGTTGGTCGTGGTTATGACCGTCTGGATATCATCGCCGATCAGCCGCAGGAAAGCACCGCGGCGTTCGCCGTCGAGTTCGCTCATCACGTCGTCCAAAAGCAGCAGTGGGGCGGTGCCCAGGACATCGCGAGCCACGGCCACCTCCGCCACCTTCCAGGCCAGAACCAACGTTCGCTGCTGACCTTGGCTGGCAAATGAACGGGCGGAGCGACCCGCCACAGCAAACTCAATCTCGTCGCGATGCGGTCCCACCAACGTCACGCCGCGGCGAATTTCCTCGTCGGCGTGCTCATCAAGGGCAGCCAGCATGCGCTCGTACGCCCAGCCCTTCAGCTCTTCGCGATCATCGACCTGGGGCAAATCCCCCAGCGTGGACGCATAGGACACGTTGGCGGCTTCACCGGACGCCACTTGCCCGTAGGCAGTACGCACATGGCCCGCCAGCCGGTCGAGCAGGGCCAACCGGTGCACGAGCAGAGCCGCGCCCGCGCGGGCAATCGAATCGTTCCACGCGCCGAGCATCTCGCGGCAGCACCAGGCCTCCTTGAGCAAGGCGTTACGCTGGGTCACGCAGCGACCATAGGTGCTCGCAAGATCGGCATAGCGTGCGCTCAGTTGCATGCCAAAGTCGTCGAGGGCGGCGCGGCGCACACTGGCGCCTCGCTTAACCATGTCCAGATGGTCGGGGCAAAACAGCACGCTCGGCAGAACCCCGCGCACACCGGCGGCAGAGCATCTCTTGCCGTTGCGGCTAAACGAGCGTTTACCGTCCTCCGCGCTCAATCCCATATCAAGCACGCGGCCGTCGCCCTCGAGCCTCAGCTCGACCTTGCACGAGCCCACGCCGTCATGGACGAGCTCGGCTGCGGTCGGATGCCTAAACGAGGCGCCGCTCGTCAGCAGCTGCAGCGCCTCTATGAGATTGGTCTTTCCCGCCGCGTTGGGTCCCGCAAGTATCGTCACGCCCTCGTCCAGGGCAAGGCGATAGCTATCGAAGCTGCGGTAGTGCGCGACGGAAAGATCGCGGGCGAACATGGTCATAGGGCAGTTGCTAGATGCGGACCGGCATGACCAGGTACAGGTAGTTGATCTTGTCGTAGGACTTGAAGATGCCCGCCTGCGAGTAGCTCTTGAGCTCCAGCGTGATCTCCTTCTCCTTGGACAGGGCATTGAGGCAGCCAAAGATGTAGTGGTAGTTGAAGGCGATGGTGCCCGACTCGCCCTCGGCCTCGACATCGATCGTCTCCTGCGCAAGGTCCTGGTCATTGGAAATGGAGGACAGGCCCATCTGCCCGTTCTCGACATCGATCTCGAACTTGACGGCGGGGTTGGCGCTCGCGATAACGGCCACGCGCTTGAGGGCGGCGTTAAAGGCGGCGACGTCGATCTTGACGCTCGTCACGCACGAATCGGGGATGAGCTGCTTGTAGTTGGGGTACACGCCCTCGATGCGGCGCGACACGTAGGTGGTGTTGCCGGCCTCAAAGACGACCTGGGTGTCGGTAGCCCCGATCATGATGGTCGCCTGGCTGGCCATGATGTTCAGCGCGTCGTTAAAGGCGTCGGCCGGAACGTTGAGTTCAAAGGAGCCCTCGAGGGTTGAGGTCTCGACCTGCGTATCGCACACGGCCAAGCGGAAGGAATCGGTCGCCACCAGGCGCACGGTGTTGTTCTCGACCTTCATGTGCACGCCACCCAGGATGGGGCGGGCCTTGTCAGTCGAGGTGACGCGCCACACGCGGCCGACCATTTCGGACAAGATATCGGTCGGCAGTTCCACGGCGCTCTCGATGGCATAGGCCGGAAACTCGGGGAAGTCATTGGCATCGAGCGTGTTCAGGCGGAAAGAGCTCTTCTCACAACCAATCAGCACCTGGCGCTCGGACAGCTCAAAGGTGACCGGGGCATCGGGGAGGGTCTTGGTGATATTGGAGAGCATCTTACAAGGGATAACCATCTCGCCCCCTTCTTCGACATGTGCCGCGATGCGATGACGGATCGAGATGGTGTAGTTAGAGGTCTGGAATTCCAAGATGCCGTCTTGCGCCTTGACGAGCACGCCCGACAGGATGGGAAGGGTGGACGCCGAAGCGACACCCTTCATAACGACGCCGATGGCTTGTGTAAGCGAGCTCTGGCTGACGGTGAACTTCATCTTTTAATACCTTTCTTTAGATATAAATATCTTAATAATAGTAATAGCACTGACGAAACTGTTGATTACTCCCAAAGACGCAGGTCAGACCCAGAAAGAGAATCGACAGCAACCTGTGTGCAACGGGGGTGGTTTTCCACGTTCAAAACCTGCGCAAAACTTTTCACCACCGCGGGTTGGGTTTTAGACACCTTATGCCCATGGTTTCGACAAGTTTTCAACAGGTGTCTCTATTTCCCTACGAGCGCAGTGTAATTTTATCGCGCAGCGATTTGAGGTCTTCGGTGACGGTACGGTCTTCCTGGATCATCTTCTGGACCTTTTTGTAGCTCGTGCTGACGGTCGAGTGGTTGCGGTTGCCAAATTCGGCGCCCACCGCCGTGGTCGTCATCTCGCACATCTCGATGGCCAGGTAGATAGCGATATGGCGTGCTTTGGCGATATTGGCGTTGCGACGCGGGCCGATGAGCTCCTCGTGCGTCACGCCGTACTGCTCTTCGATGACGGACTGAACCGTCTGGACGTTGATCTTTTTGGCCGATGTGTCGAAGTACTGGCTGGCGATGGCGTCGATATCGTCAAAGGTGAGCTCCCCGCCCTCGCGCTCGCGGTCGCCCGCCTCGCCGGCGCAGCGCTCGCAAAAGCTCTCGAGTTCGCGGATGTTGGTGCCCGAGACCTCGGCCATGTGTTTAAAGTGCTCGTCGGTCAGGTGTCCGCCGTCGCCCCCATAGGCCGCCAGCAGCGAGTCGTCGCCTGCCTCGGGAGCGGCGACGATGGTGTTCTCGTAATAGCGCTGCAAGATCTTGTATTTCATCTCGTAGCTGGGCTCTGCGACCAGGCAGAGCATGCCGGCGTTGAAGCGGCTGGTCAGACGCTCGTCCATGCTCAGGTCCTTGGGGGCACGGTCTGCCGCGATGACGACCTTCTTGTTGTTGCGGATGAACTCGTCCATGAGCTGGAAAAAGTAGTCCACGCTCGCGCGCTTGCCGATGATGTTTTGGATGTCATCGATGATGAGCACGTCCACGCCGTGGTACGCCTGCATGATGGGGGCGTTGCTCTTCTTTTGGCGGTCGAACTCGGTCATCAGGTCGTCCAGATATGCCTGGGAGTTGGCATACTTGACCTTGATCTCGGGCGACTTCTCGGCGAGCTCGTTTTTGATGGCAAGCAGCAGGTGCGTCTTGCCCAGGCCCGATTTGCCGTAGATGAACAGTGATGTGCATGTGCCGCGCTCGTCCGCGAGGGCGGCAAACTTGAGTGCCGAGCGATAGGCATGGCTGTTTTCGGGGCCGTAGACAAAGTTCTCAAAGGTAAATTTTGAGTTCGCGGCGAGCGGGGCTCCATCCGTATTCTGCTCGGCCGGCACGGTCGGCGCCGGTATGGGTGAAGCGGGGGTCGCAGCTTGCGTGGATTTAGTCGGCGCTCCGCCCTTCATCTGGTTCATCATGCGACGAAAATCATCGGCCGAGAGCGTGTTCTTGATTGCAATGCCCGAATCCGCGCCCGCCGCTGCGTCGTGAGCGATAGGCATGTGCGTGACGGGTGCGTTCGTTGACGTCGCCGCCGCGGTCGGCAACGGTGCCATGGTTTCACGGGAAACATCGCTGTGCTGGTGCTCGATTGTCGGCACGTCGCCTGCGGAGGTCGGTGCCGCCGGGGAAGCGGCGGGAGCCGTGGCGGGCGCCGTCGCGGCAGCGGATTCCGTTGCGGCGCCTTGCGGTGCCACGATGTCGAGCGCGATCGGTGCAAAGGCGATTTCTTCCAGATAGGCCTCAATAGTCGGCTGATGCTTTTTGAGCTGCGCGATGGCAAAGCGCGAGGGGGCCTCGATCGTGAGCGTATCTTCGGTCAGGCTTATGGCCCGCGATTGCCCCAGCATGTTGATGAGGCGTGCATCTTGGCCGTCGCGCTGGCAAAAGGCGATGGCATCCCCCAGGATGATGCTTGCTTCCTCGTCCACTGTCTCTCCCGTTCTTTAGCTCTGAGCTCGCACGCGAGCGGCGCCGAGTTCGGTCAGATGGTATTTCTGGCCATGCTTGATGACCAAGCCGGCCTGCGCCAAGTCATTGAGCGTGCGTGACCAAGTGGGGGCCGAGTTTCCAAACGCCCTCGCCAGATCGGTTGCACCGCACGCTTGATTTTGCGCCAGATAGCCCAGCGCGGCGTTGCCGCGATCGCTTACGAACACGTCCGGTTGTGGCTGCGCATACTGATTTGCTGCATTAGGATACATCATTTGAGCTGCTGGTTGTTGAGAACTCTGCATCGGCGGCATTTGCTGTTGAAAACTTTGAGGCCACTGTTGGTAAGGCTGCAGAGGCATCTGTTGGGCCCAGGGGTTGTACTGCTGCTGCGGCATCTGCTGGTACGGCTGCTGATATCCCTGCTGGTACTGCTGCGGGAACTGCTGGCCATACCCCAGTGGCGGCATCTGCTGATATGGATATCCCCGTTGGTACGGCTGATAGCCCATTTGCTGGCCACCCGGTGCCCCCGTCGCCTGCTGCATTGCTGCTGCATCCTGATCTGCCAGCGGCATGGCCTCTGGCATGTTTGGCGTCATCGACATAGATGCCGCCTGGGGCTCTTGTGTGGGAAGCATTCCGGGCTGCTGCATCTGCCCCACGGGGGGCTGCATCTGCTGCGTTGCCATGGGCTGCTGCGCAAAAGCTCCCGGCAGGGGATATGTGGGCTGCTCCGTCTCGGGCCGCACGGCAGCACCGCGTCCGCCGGCACGCTCGATTTCCTGCACGCGTTTAGGGTTCAGGCTTACCGTAACCACGGTGCCGTTGCCCATGTTGTCCTCGATGGATACGGCACCGCCGGCGTTTTCCAAATACTCCTGCACCATGGGAAACCCTGCTCCGGTTCCACGGATATAGCGCTTCATCTTGCTGTTTGCGCTGGTAACGCCAAAGTCGAAAGCGCGTTCCTTGTCGTCGATGCCGGGTCCTTGGTCAGCAAAGCGGATGGTGTCTCCGCCGTCCAGAATCGAGATGATGGGCTCTGCAAAGTGTGCGTGGATAAAGTTTTCGACAATCTCGCGGATGACCATGAGCGAGATATGGCCACCTTGTTCTTTCATGCACTGGTAGACGGTGTTGGTCGTCTCTTCCAAATACGTGCGGACATCTTGCGGATCGATGACGATCACACGCGGTGTCGACAGCATGTCGTCATAGACGGCGATGCGCGCGGCGTACATGGCTTTTGGCGCCTGCGTTGTCGTCTGTTCACCTTCGTCACGCTCTTCGCGCACGCCGGTGATGTGCTCGTTGTCGGGTGCCGGGTCTCCGGAATCGACCATGGTGTAAAAGTCGTCAGACATGCCGCTCGCAATCTTCCAAAAGGTTTCGAACAAATAGTAGCTCACCGTGCAATGTTTCTCATCTTTCGACAAACTTTCAAAACCTGTTGAAAACTTTGGAAAATGGACGAAAAGTTCTCAACATTGCCAACATGACCTGTTGAAAACTCGATGAAATATCATGAAAAGTTGCCATGCACCGCTAAATCGAGCTTGGCTTATGGGGGAACCGTGTGAACTGCGCAACCTTTTACCTTTGATTTCTTGACATTTGAACATTGATTTCCCTACAATCTTCAAGCTCACGTGTCTATATCTGCGTCCGCGTCCCCGCGGACACTCGAAATGCAGCAGGAGGAACTTAAGATGAAGCGTACGTATCAGCCTAATAAGCGTAAGCGTGCCAAGACCCATGGCTTCCGTGCCCGTATGGCCACTAAGGGTGGTCGTGCCGTGCTCGCCCGTCGTCGCGCCAAGGGCCGCAAGCGTCTCACTGTCTAGCAGCGATACACACATCTCGCATGAAGACTATTAAGTCTCGGCAAGATTTCGAGCATGTGTTCAGTCAGGGGCGTCGTTTCAATCACCCTCTGATTCGAATGACCATATGTGAATCGGTTGGCGAAGGCGACTCCGGAAGGGTCGCCTTCGTTGGTGCTAAGCGACTCGGTTGTGCCGTCGTGCGCAACCGATCTAAGCGTGTGATGCGCGAGGCCGCCCGCAGCTGCGGATTTCCCGTTGCGGGTTATGACATCATCTTGTTTGCAACTCCCAAGACGAGGGTTTCCTCGCCGCAGGAGATGGACAAGGCGTTGCGTTCGCTTATGAAGCGCGCCGGCGTTGCCGGGGAGGAGCGATGAGCAATCACGTTTTGCGACGTGTTGCCATCGCTCCTATTCGCATATATCAACAGGTTATTTCGCCCTTATTGCCTGACGCCTGCATTTATTACCCAACGTGCTCGCAATACGCCATCCAGGCGATTGAGAAGCACGGTGTTTTGAGAGGCTGCTGGCTTGCCGTGAGGCGCATCGCTCGCTGCAATCCCCTGCACGTCGGCGGTTATGACCCTGTGCCCTAGCGGGCACTCGCTATCGGAGGAAAACTTACATGTGGGATTGGATCGTTAACATCCTTTTCGAGCTGCTCAAGCTCATCCAGACCTTTGCGGTCGACTGGGGCCTGTCCATCATCATCCTGGTGGTCATCATCCGTCTGCTGCTGACGCCGCTTATGCTCAAGTCGACCAAGTCGACGGCTCGCATGCAGGTGCTGCAGCCCAAGATGCTCGAGATCCAGGAGCGCTATGCCGACGATCCCCAGCGTCAGGCCGAGGAGATGCAGAAGTTCTACAGCGAGAACAAGTTCAACCCCATGGCTGGCTGTCTGCCGCTGCTGATTCAGATGCCTATCCTGTTCGCCCTGTTTACATTGCTGCGCAACCTGCCGCAGTACTTTAACAACGGCACGTTCTCGTTCTTCAACATCCTGCCCGACCTGACCACCACGCCGAGCGCTTCCTTTGCCGATGGCTTTATGGTTGCACTGCCTGCGCTGGTTTGCCTGATCCTGTTTGCCGTCCTGACCCTGATTCCGCAGCTCTATATGTCGCGCAACCAGACCGGCCAGCAGGCTCAGAGCATGCGTATGATGGCCGTTGTCATGACGGTCATGATGCTTTGGATGGGCTGGAGCCTTCCCGTTGGTGTTCTGCTGTACTACGACGTCTCGTCTGCTTGGCAGGTTATCCAGCAGATTTTTGTGACGCAGAAGGTTATCGAGAAGGCCAAGGCCGATGAGGAGGAGCGTCTTAAGAACGCGCCGCTGCAGGTTGAGGTCACTCGTCGCGAGAAGAAGCCGCGCCCGCACAAGAAGAAGTAGTGGGATATCAATCTTATTTAGGTACCTAACTTTTGGAGTACGTTATGTCTGAAGAGATCATCGAGGATATGCTTGAGGAGGTTGCCCCGCAGGTCGCGGGCGATTATCCCGAGATTGCACAGCGCTACAAGGCTGGTGAAGAGCTGACCGATGAGGAGCTCGACACCATTGCCGATGTTGCGATTTCCATCCTGCGTTCCATCCTTTCGCACTTCGATGCCGCCAACTCTCCTATTGATGAGTATGAGGGCGACGAGGGTGAGCTGATTCTGGATGTAACGGCTCCCGACCTTGCTGTTCTCATTGGCCGTCATGGTCGCACTCTTGATGCTCTTCAGGTAATGTTCTCTTTGCTGGTGAGTCGCAAGCTTGGCTTTAGGTATCCGGTTGTAGTGGACGTCGAGGGATACAAGAGCCGCCGCCAGGACAAGGTCGCCTCCATGGCTCAGTCTGCTGCCGAGCGTGCCATCCGCACTCATAAGAGTGTTTCGCTTCCGCCCATGAATGCCTACGAGCGCCGACTGGTTCACATTGCACTTCGTGGCAATGATGCCGTCGATACTCATTCTGAGGGTTCTGACCCTGATCGCCATGTGGTGATTGTTGCTCGATAATCTACTCGAGCTTATGCTAAGGGGACGTGGTTTCCACGTCCCCTTTTTTTGTCAAAAGTTCTCGATACACTAATTTTTGTCAGAAAGGAGCTTTCGTTGTTAGTACTTACTGATCAGCAAGCTGACGAGATGCTGAGTCGTCTAACTTCCTATTGCAAAGAGTATTCCTTGAGCGTAACTGATGTTGAGCTGAGGAAATGTATCCAGCATTTGGATTTGGTTCTGGAAACAAATAAGACAACGAATCTTACCCGTATCCTTAACGTAGAAGATGCTGCGGTACTTCATATCCTCGACTCACTTGTTTTGCTCCCCTATATCAATAAGGCTCCTGAGGGAGCTTTGCTCGATATGGGAACAGGTGCGGGCTTCCCTGGTATTCCTTTAACCATAACCGCGCATCGTAAAGCTACTTATATTGACTCTGTTGGCAAGAAGGTTGATGCTGTTAATTCTTTTGTTCATGCTCTTGGATTGAAACGTGCTCATGCGGTTCATGATCGTCTTGAAGAATATGCTCGAAGCCATAAGAAGCAGTTCTCTGTTGTAACCGCCCGCGCACTGGCCCCTCTACCGATACTTGTTGAGTACGCGGCTCCGTACCTCAAGGATGGAGGGCTATTTGTTATCACCAAGGGCAATCCTTCGGATGAGGAGCTTGCTTCTGGCATGTCAGCCGCAAAGATTTGCGGCTTCACTTTGCTTCTGAATGACGCTATCGATTTGCCTGAGGGCCTGGGCCACAGGGAGTTTATTGTTCTTAAGAAGAGTCATCCAGCATCCGTTTCATTGCCTCGTGCAAATGGCATGGCAAAGAAGAATCCGCTTGCCTAGATGTTTCACGTGAAACATAATGGATACTAACAACTTGCAGTGTTTCACGTGAAACATGGCGGTTGATATCGAATCGGAATGTTTCACGTGAAACATCCTCCGTTTGACAGCTTTAATACACACCAGGAGGGACCGTGGGATTTCGCGACGTTAAGCGTTCTAAGAGCGCAAAAGACACGCGTATCATTGCAATCATCAATCAAAAAGGCGGCGTCGGCAAGTCAACGACGGCTGTAAACCTTGCAGCAGCACTGGGTGAGCAGGGTCGTAAGACGCTGATTGTCGATTTTGATCCGCAGGGAAACAGCACCAGTGGATTCGGAATTGAAAAAGAAGACCTTGATCACTGCATCTATGATGCATTGCTGAATGATGTGCCGGCAGAATCGCTTATCCTTGATACAAATTGCAAAAAGGTATTCGTAATTCCGGCAACAATTCAGCTTGCAGGCGCCGAAATTGAGCTCGTAAGCGCAATTGCTCGTGAAACCCGCCTCAAAGATTTGCTTGAGCCGATTCAGGACGAGTTCGATTTTATTTTCATTGACTGTCCTCCTTCGCTCGGCTTGCTTACCATCAACGCCTTGACCGCAGCAGACAGCGTTTTGATTCCAATCCAGTGCGAGTATTACGCACTCGAGGGCGTTACGAAGCTGCTTGAGTCAATGAAGATGGTCAAATCACGTCTGAACAAGGGTTTAGACACCTATGGTGTGCTTATGACCATGTATGACTCGCGTACTTCTCTGTCGAATCAGGTTGTTGAGGAGGTTCAATCGTACTTTGGTGACAAGGCGTTTAAGACGCTGATCCCCCGTACGGTCAAAATCTCCGAAGCTCCGTCTTTTGGAGAGCCGGTAATTACCTATGCACCTCAAAATAAGGGTGCAAAAGCATATATGAACCTTGCAAAAGAGGTGATCAAGCGTGCCTAGTGTAAAGAAACGTGGCGGATTGGGACGTGGACTCAATGCTTTGGTCTCAGAGGCCGAGTATGAGACCGGTGGTTCGGCTGCATCGGCTTCAAATGCCACATCTGAAACAAAGCTACCTATTGAGGACATCGTTCCCAACCCAAATCAGCCACGAATTCACTTTAACGAAACTGAACTTCGCGAGTTGAGCGAGTCAATCCAAGAACATGGCGTTTTGCAGCCACTTTTGGTTCGCAAACATGGAAACGGCTATGAGATCATCGCTGGTGAGCGTCGTTACCAAGCGTCAAAGCTTGCAGGTCTTGAGGAGCTGCCTGTCATCATTAAAGATGTTAATGATGAAGAGATGCTTGCTCTTACACTTATCGAAAACCTTCAGCGTTCTGATCTGAATCCTGTCGAAGAGGCTAAGGGCTATCGCCAGCTCATAGATGCCAGCGGTATGACCCAGGAGGCATTGTCAAAGGCTGTAAGCAAGTCACGCTCTGCAATTACAAACTCGCTACGCCTTCTTGATCTTCCCGAAGTTGTTCAGCAGATGATATTTGAGGGCAAACTTACTGCTGGTCATGCACGTGCGATTCTTGCAGTTCCCTATGAGGATGCTCGAATTCGACTTGCTGAGAAGGTTGTTGCAGAGGGCCTTTCCGTAAGAGCGACAGAAAATCTTGCTCCGTTGTTTTCTGCCGGAGAGACACCTAAGACTCCGAGGCCTGCAACGCCTCAGTCTTTTAAAAAGGCTGCCCGCGTGCTTCGTCAGGTTTTTAATACCAACGTGCGTGTGAAGAGCTCGCGAGGAAAGAATAAGATTGAGATTGAGTTTAAAGACGAGGAAGAGCTCTCTCGTATTCTTGGCGAAATGATTCAGTTTGATCAAGGAGGCCAAGATGAGGAATAGGATTTTAACTGCGATTGCATTGGCGACGACTGTCGCGGTTGGTGCCTTTGCTGGCTATAAGATCGCGACAGACGATGAGCTTCGAGGTCGTTTGCTTCGTAGCGCGCAAGATATTGTCGATACATCCAAGAAGAAAATGGATGTTATGACAGAAGATGTTGCCATGCGCACTGCTCAGGTAACGAAGAATCCCAAGATTAATCAAGGTTGGGTTAGCAACCAATGGGAAAATGTAGGCTATTAGGTACCTAACAATTACTTAGCATATTTTGAGGGGTTCTTGTCTGATTCACGAGGCAAGGACCCCTTATTTTGGCCGTAAAAAATGGGACAGGTAGCAGCTGATTCAAAATTAAGGCCAATAAATGAAACGGCCCCGGTTGCATATCTTGCAACCGGGGCCGTTCGATGTTTCACATGAAACGTTTTGGGGTGCGACTCCCCTATGCGTGCTTCTGAACTTTGAAGCGCTGCTTCAGCTGTCCGCAAGCGGCGTCAATATCGTTACCACGGGAGTTACGAATCGTGGTCTCGATGCCACGAGACTCAAGGCGACGCTGAAGATCCTCAACCTTATGAATCGGCGATGGCTTGAGCGGGCTGCCCTCGATGTCGTTAAGCTGGATCAGGTTAACGTGGCACAACGTTCCTTCGCAGAAGTCGCAGAGCGCCTGCATCTCGGGATTCGTATCGTTGACGCCTTCAATCATGGCATACTCATAAGTCGGGCGGCGGCCAGTCTTCTCGGTGTAGAGCTGAAGCGCCTCGTGAAGGCGAAGCAGCGTGTACTTCTTAACGCCGGGCATGAGCTTGTTGCGCGTCGACTGGATGGCGGAATGCAGGGAAACGGCAAGCGTGAACTGCTCGGGGATGTCGGCAAATTTGCGAATACCGGGAATAACGCCGCTGGTAGAGACGGTGAGATGACGAGCGCCGATACCGATGCCATCGGGGTCGTTGAGGATTCGCAGCGCCTTGAGAACCTCGTCGTAGTTGGCAAACGGCTCACCCTGGCCCATGAAGACAACGCTCGTGGCGCGCTCGCCAAAGTCGTTGGATACATGAAGTGCCTGGTCGACGATCTCTTGAGCGGTCAGCGAGCGCTTGAGGCCGTTGAGACCGGTAGCGCAAAAGGCGCAGCCCATGCCGCAGCCTGCCTGGGTGGAAACGCAGACGGAAAGCTTGTTACGACGGGGCATACCGACAGTCTCGACGGAAACGCCGTCGTGGTACTCGAGCAGATACTTACGAGAGCCATCTTTGGAAACCTGCTTGGTTAGTTCAGTCGGCGTGTCAAAGGCAAAAGCCTCTTTAAGCTGCTCGCGGAAAGCCTTGGGAAGGTTGGTCATATCGTCAAACGAACAAACGTTCTTCTCGAAGACCCATTCGATGAGCTGCTTCGCGCGGAAGGCGGGCTGGCCAAGTTCGGCCACGAGCTCGCGAATATCGTTTTGGCTCAAGTCGCGAATGTCCTGAGATTTAGTCCTGGGATTCATGGAAGCCTTTCGATTTTGGGGAAACGTAGAGGGTATCGCTACAATATGGTATCAGCTGCAGAAATTATAGAGGAGGAGTCTGCCCATGCCGGGTAAAAGCCTAGAGAACATGCACGTAGCGGTCTTGGCGGGCGGTCATTCCGCCGAGCGCGAGATCTCGCTCAATTCGGGAAAGAACGTTGTGGTGGCACTGAAGGAAGCCGGCTACACCTCGGTGGATCTGCTCGACACGGCCGCTGATGATTTTATGGTAACCATGGCGACCGGCGGCTTTGATGTGGCGTTTATCGCCATGCACGGTGCCGGCGGCGAGGATGGCGCCATGCAGGGTGCCATGGAGACCCTGGGTATCCCCTACACGGCCTCGGGCGTGCTTGCCAGCGCCTGCGGTGCCGACAAGGAAGTCTCTAAGCTCCTGTACGCCAAGGCGGGCATTCCCATTGCCCCCGGCCTTGCGCTCGAGGTGGGCGATGAAGTCGATATCGATCATATCGTCGAGGTCTGTGGCGAGCGCTGCTTTGTGAAGCCGGCCGTCAACGGTTCCAGCTATGGCATTTCCCTGGTCCATGAGCCCTCCGAGCTGCCCGCGGCAATCGCCAAGGCGTTTGAGTACGGCGACAAAGTGCTGGTCGAGAAGTGCATCGAGGGTACCGAGATCACCGTCGGCGTATACGGCGAAGATGACGTGCGCGCTCTGCCGATTGTCGAGATTCGTAAGCCCGAGGACTGCGAGTTCTACGATCTGGACGTGAAATATGTCGACCCTACGGACATCCATCGCATTCCGGCGCAGATTTCACCCGAGAACTACGCTCGTGCCCAGGAGCTTGCCTGTGCCGCTCACAAGGCCCTCGGGTGCCTGGGTATCTCGCGCAGCGACTTTATCGTGAGCGAGGACGGCCCCGTTATCCTCGAGACCAATACCATTCCCGGCATGACCGATACGTCGCTGTATCCGGATGAGATCCGCCACACCGACGACATGACGTTCCCGCAGGTCTGTGACAGTCTGATCCGTATGGGTCTTCGTCGAGCGGGCATTGCATGCTAATCGAGGACGCGGCTTCGTCAGGAACGCCGCAGTTTGTCATCGACTCCTATGCCACGCTAGCCGAACGCGCCAAAACGCAGTCCTTCGGCCTCATCGAGGAAGATGTGATTGTCCTCGATACCGAGACCACGGGTCTTTCGGTGCAGGACAACGAGCTGATCGAGATCTCGGCGGCCCGTCTTTCGGGCCGCGAGGTTATCGACCGCTTCGATACCTTCGTGCATCCCAAGCAGCTGATTCCTGCCGAGATTACCGAGCTCACGAGCATTACAAATGCCGATGTGGCAGATGCCCCGTCGGCCGTTGAGGCCGTCGCCGCCCTCGCCGATTTTGTCGGTGGTTGCCCGGTGATTGCACATAACGCCACGTTCGACCGCTCGTTTATCGAGTCGGTCAAAGGCGGCGTCAATGTGAGCGATATTTGGATCGATTCGCTGGCGCTGTCGCGAATCGCGCTTCCGCGCCTGGCCTCGCACAAGCTGTCTTTTATGGCCGATCTGTTTGGCTGTGACTCGGTATCACACCGTGCCAATGCCGACGTCGACGCCCTGTGTGGCGTATGGCGCGTGTTGCTTGTGGCACTCACCGACTTGCCCCAGGGCCTCATGGCGCGCCTAGCCGACATGCATCCGGATGTGCCTTGGTCCTATCGTCCTATCTTCTCATTCTTGGCAGGGCAGAACCCTGGTTCTATCTTCTCTCTCAGCGCCGCTCGTACTGACGTTCTCAAGGCCGATCGCGCCGACGATCGGGTGGACGCCGACGAACTGCCGGTCCTCAAGATGCCGAGTCGTGAGGAGATTGAGGCAGACTATGCGCCAGGTGGCCTGGTCAATCGCATGTATCCCACTTACGAGCCGCGTGATGAGCAGATCGCGATGGCGCTCGAGGTCCGCGATGCGCTGGTCACGGGCACTCATCGTGTAATTGAGGCGGGCACAGGCGTCGGCAAATCGATGGCCTATCTGGTGCCTTTTGCCGAGGCGGCACGCCGTAACAACATCACGGTTGGTATTGCGACCAAATCGAACAATCTTGCAGACCAGCTCATGTACCATGAGCTGCCAAAACTTGCCGAGCAACTGGACGGTGGTCTGTCATTTTGCGCTCTCAAGGGCTATGACCACTATCCGTGCCTGCGCAAGCTTGAGCGCATGAGCCGAGGCCAGGTCGAGATTACCACCAAGCGCGATCCGGCGGACACGCTCACGGCGGTCGCGGTCATTATGGCGTACGTCTGCCAATCAGCCGATGGCGACCTCGACTCGCTTGGCATTCGGTGGCGCAGCGTCAACCGCCCCGACTTTACGACGGCCTCGCGCGAGTGTGCTCGCCGCCTCTGCCCGTTTTTCCCTGATAAATGTTTGGTCCACGGCGCTCGCCGTCGTGCGGCGCATGCCGATGTGGTGGTCACCAACCATTCCCTGCTGTTCCGCAATGTTGCGGCCGAGGGCAGGATTTTGCCTCCGATTCGTCATTGGGTAATCGACGAGGCTCATTCTATCGAGCGCGAGGCGCGCCGTCAGTGGGCGCGCGTGGTGTCGGCGGACGAATCACGCGTTCTGTTTGAGCGCCTGGGTGGCTCGAGCACCGGTGCGCTAAGCCAGGTCTCCCGTGATTTGGCAACCTCCGAGGGCTCTACGCTCTATTTGGGCCTTACTGCCAAGGCGACGTCGACGGTTGCGCGCGCGAGCATGGCAATCGCCGACGTGTTCGATGGCGTTCGCGAGCTCGGCCGCCGTGCCCGTGGGGGTTATGACAATGCCAATCTATGGATTGGCCCCGAGCTGCGCGAATCTGACGACTGGCATGATTTCTTACCGTCGGCCTACACTGCCATCGACGCATTGGAACAAGCTGACAAGAGCGTCGACGCGCTGGTGCAAGCCGTCGCCGCCGACAAGCCCGAGGTTGTTGTCGACCTGGGTGATATTTCGCGCCGCCTGCACGAGCTGGCCGAGAACCTCAAACTCATCATTGACGGCACCGATGAACACTACGTGTATTCGCTGCAGGTCAATCGCAGGCTGCGTGCCGGCGGAGAGTCAATGACCGCAGAGCGCATCGACATTGGCGAGGCCTTGGCAACCGAGTGGCTGCCCGAGGTTCACACGGCTATCTTTGCCTCGGCGACCATGACGGTGTCCAAAAGCTTTGAACACTTTAACCACGCGGTCGGTCTCGATCGCATCGGTGCTTCAACATCCTCGTCGCTGCACTTGGACTCGAGCTACGACTTCGATTCGAACATGGCTGTAGTCGTTGCGGGCGATATCCCCGATCCGCGCGATCGTGAGAGCTATCTTACGGCGCTCGAGCGCGTGCTGGTCGACGCCCATCTTGCCATGGGCGGATCGGTGCTCACACTGTTCACCAATCGGCGCGACATGGAAGACCTGTACGCCCGCGTTGAGCCCAAGATGGCCCGTGCGGGTCTGGAGCTCAACTGCCAGCAGCGCAACTCATCTCCTCGTCGCCTGCGCGACCGGTTTATCAACGAGCCGACCTCGTCGCTTTTTGCTCTTAAGGCCTTTTGGGAGGGATTCGACGCCAGCGGCGAGACGCTGCGCTGCGTCATCATTCCCAAGCTGCCGTTCTCGAGCCCCACGGACCCGCTCTCGTGCGAGCGCAACCTGCGCGAAGACCGCGCTTGGGCGCGCTATTCGCTGCCCGAGGCGGTGCTCGAGGTCAAGCAGGCGGCCGGCCGCCTTATCCGCTCGTCGACCGATTGCGGCGTGCTGATTCTGGCCGACCCGCGCCTGGTGACGAAGGGCTACGGAAAGAAGTTCTTAACGTCGCTACCCACGAGCTCCTACCAGCGCATCGAATCGGCGCAGATCGGGCACTATCTGCAACTGTGGCGCGCACGCCACGAGCGGCGGCGTTAAAGCGGACAGACGAGGGTTTTTGCCATATCGCACAGACGCTTTGACAGGGCGGGGTCATCCAAGATGTGGATGGCTCCGCCCGCTGCAATTATCTGGCTCAGTAGCCAACGCTCGGAGCCGTAATGCACGGTTACCGTTGCCATGTCTGCCCCGCTGCGCTCGATTAGGGTGATGCCGGCCCAGTCCAGATGCTCCGCCATATCGAATGGCATCAAGAGTTTTGCACTACGCTGCGTCCGGGCAAGGGAATCGTGGAGGGATGCGACGTCCGGTGCGTGAGGCACGACGGAGTCTTCCGTCAAGGCGAGTCCCTCGATTTTATCCATGCGATAGGTGCGCTGCTCATCGACTGCGATGTCCCAGGCAATCAGGTATGTTTGGTCGCCGTTTGCCGTAATGCGCAAGGGGTCGACCAGACGCTCGCGTGGCCGTGCATCGTCCATCGAGCGATACGAGATGCGGCAGCGAACGCCGTCCTGAATGGCGCAGCTCAGCTGCTGCCAGTGCGATCCGTGGTTGACGGTGTCAAAGACGCGCTGGTTATAGCCAAGCTCTTCGGGTAGAAGGGCATGTCGAATCCGAGCTGCCGTCTGCGGCTCGATCCCCAACGATTCAAGTTCATGGTTGAGCACAGCGCCCTCGGCGGCACTCAGGCGCAACGGTAGCACACGCCCGGCGTCACCGGTGAGGACCACACGCTCGCCGCGGCATTCGCAGATGATGCGCGCGCCCGATTCTCGGTCCGCGAGCGTCGAGACGATCTCGAGAATCTCGTCGAGCGATACCCCTGTGATGTCAAAGCGACTGCAAATCTCGGTTCGTGTCATGCCGCTCTCGCCGGCGGCGTAGAGGGCCTCCATGATGTCGATGGCGCGCGAGAGTCTCTGCTCGCTGGTGAGTTTACGCACGGGCATACTCGTGCACCGTCCTTTCGATGAGATGGTTCCACGCCTGCTTGAGCGATTTGGGGGCCATGGGCCTCATGCCGTCCATGGCGTGGGCCATGCAAAATGAGGCGGCGGCTTCAAGATCGCGCACGTCAACGGTCCAGGCCCATCCCACATCGGTGTGTGCGAGCTCACCTCGCCCGCGCGTGAGGCCGTTGATCATATCGATCTGTGTCTGAGGGGCGAACGAGAACGTGGCTGCAACGGGCGGCCGGTCGGCAAAATCGAATTCAAAGAACAGATAGTCGTTGAGATTGAAGTCCGCGGGGATGACGTAGGCCTTCGAAGGACGCCAAGCGCGAACGATACGGTCGCAGCGGAATGTCCTGATGTCGCCGGTGACGTTGTCGAGGCCGCAGAAATACGCCACGCCCTCGCGCTCGAACATGCCGTAGACGCGGACGGTACGCTCTTTCTGCTCGCCGCGTCCGTTCTGATATAAAAATCGCAGCGCACAACGCTCGGCAAAGGCGCTCCAAACCGCATCGACGGTGGGAGAGCGGCTGATCGGCGCCTCGTCTACCGTCGTCCTGCCGGTGAGATAGGCAATCTTGGAGCGAATATCGGCAAGCGGTGCGGCAAAAGTGGATGAGCCGGCCGCTAGTGTCTGGTCGATGGCGTTGAGCAGGATATCGGCGTCGTCTGCGGTAATGAGGCCGCCTGCCGCAAACGTGTGCTCGCGGTCGATTGTCCACGAGCTTTCCTCGGTCTCCTGCGCGCCGGTGGGGCGAACCTCCTTGATTAAGATGCCGCGTTCGAGCAGCTTGTCACGATCGCGTCGAAACTTGCGCTTATCCGAGTCGATATTGCCCGAGCCATATCCCAGGTCAGAATCCAAGACGATCTGCTCGGTCGTCAGCGGTTCGGGGGAGCTATTGAGCACAAAGAAAAGATTGAGGATGCGCTGAGCCGTTTTATCGAAACTGGGCTCCGAATTTCCCTTTTTAATTGTCTCGGTCGTGTCGCTTGCCGTCATAGAGTCCTCGCATGAGAAGGTGGTTTGCTGCCATGATTTTAGTCCGATATGGAGATTAGGCTATATCCTTGTCCGCTCGGGGCGTTAAGATAGCCCGAATTCGGTCGTTTGCGCTCGCTCGGGGTATACTTTCGACTATATACGGTTCTAATGTGCATGCATTGGGCCTATTTGTCGGATTATGGATGTGGAGCGCACATGGCGAACACCCAGAACTATATTAACCACCTGCTGCAGAACACCGGCATTACGCCGGCATGCAGCGAAGAAGAGCGCTTGGCTGCCGAAGATATCGCTCAGATCTTCCGCAACCACGGCTTTGACCCCGAGGTTCAGGAGTTCAATGCCCCGGCGCCCAGTAGGTTGGCATTTGCCGTTACCGGTATTCTTGCGTTTGCCGGCGCCCTGCTGATGGGCATCGGCGGCGGTATCGGCTTGGTCGGCACCTTGCTGGCTATTGTCGGTGCCGTGCTCTACGTGCTCGAGCGCACAGGGCATCCCGTGGTTTCGCGCCTGGGCAAGACGGGCGTGAGCCAAAATGTCATCGCCTACCACAAGGCCTCGGGCCCGCTCGCGTCTCCGCGCAACCGCCCGGTGGTCGTTGTCGCACACTACGACTCTCCCCGTGCTGAGCTGCTCGCCCGCGAGCCCTATGCTTCGTATCGTGCGCTCATCGCCAAGCTGTTGCCCGTTGCCACGGTTGCCCCCGCTGCCGTTGCCATCCTGCGCATCCTGCCGCTCCCCGGCGCGCTCAAGGTTCTGCTGTGGATTGTCGCGATCCTCGCTTCCCTCGTTGCGCTTGCCAACGCGGCAAACATCATCTCTAACCGCCACATTCTTCCCTATACGTCCGGCGCGGTGTGCAACAAGTCTTCTGTCGCCGCTATGCTCGGCGTTATGGACAACGTTGCTCCCTTCCAGGGCGAAAACGAGTTTCCCGACGATGTTCCGTTCGATACCTATTTTGGGGAGCAGAAGCGTCGTGCCGAGGAAATGGCGCGCGCAGCGGCGGAATATGCCGCGGCCCAGCAGCAAAACGACTACGGCAACACCATCGAGTATGAAGAGCCTACCTACGCCGAGGACGAATTCGGTCAGCCGATTGCTCCCGACGCTCAGACCGAGCCCGAACAGGGTGAGGCTTTCGACGAGCAGATCGAGGGCTTTGAGGGTGCATCTGCCGACGAGACGCTGATCGGCGCTATCGTGCCCGAGGATCAGAATCAGGCTGTCCAGGCCGAAGAGTTCAATGACGAGGTTCCCGCTGCCGAGTCGGCGGAGGAACCTGCCGCGGTCGAGCCCGAGCCCAAGCTCTATCGCAACGCCGCCGGCAACATCCGCTTTGGTTCGGATGCCATCCGTGCGCTCGGAATGCTTCCCGAGTCCTGCACGCTCGATTACGAGGAGGGCGAGGAGCCGACGTTTGAGCCCGAGCCTGCGCCCGTTGTCACTGTGGATGATGAGTCTGCCGCGGTTACCGCTGCCGTTGCCGAGCCCGAGGCGGTGTCCGCGATCGATCCCGCGGCAGGACTGGACATTTTGGCTCCCGCCGCGCCGGCACAAGACGTTGCGGACGAGTCTGACGACGATTACGTTGAACAGCCGAGGCGCGTGTCTTACGAGAGCGATACTGATTTCTCGGCCGAGATTCCCGCGGCAACGCCCCATGCCGATATTGCATCCGCGTTCTCTTCGATTGGCGCCAGCGCTTCCAACTTCTTTAAGGGTGCGCTTGCAAAGGGCAAGAAATTTGTCGACGATTTCGAGGAGAAGCGCGCTGCCGCACGCGAGGCTGCCGAGCAGGAGGCTATCGCTCAGCAGCAGGCAGCCGAGGCGGCACGTGAGCTCGCGGCGCAAGAGTTCGAGCAGAACGAGGCTGTGCAGTCCGTGCCCGTCGACGCCGCCGAAGCTACAACGTCCTTTGAGTCCCAGCAACCGACGTCCGCGGATGTTGTTGAGGCAACAACGTCTTTCGAGGCTCAGCAGCACGTCGATAGCACCATGTCGTTTGATGCCGCGAAGTTCGATTCCACGATAACGTTTGAAAAGCAGGGCACCGCGATTGCCGAGTCCCTTCCTGTTTCCGATGAACAGGGCGACGCGGTGGACGATGACGAGCCCATTGATGCTGCCGAGGACGAGCCCGTCGAGGCCAACTCTGGCGAAGAGCAATACGCGGCAGCCGATCAAGGTGATTCGACCGAGGCCGAGCAGGAGGAAGTGTCTGTGGTTTCCGAGACTCTCGAAACGGATGAGTCGAGGCCTTACTCCACGCAGATTTTCACCATGCCGACCCCGAGTGGTTCCGGTGCCACGGTTGCCGATGTCGCTCCCACCCAGGACGAAACGGTCGATTCCCTTATGGCCCAGATTTCCTCCCAAGCATCGCCGCGTCCGCAGATGAATGTTCCCGATCCGGCGTCGGCACCGTCGCCTGCACCTTCCTCGTCTCCGCTGGCTTCGGTCCCCGATCCGTCGCTGCCGTCTATGAAGCAGGCAAACGTTGCGTCTCGCACGTCGCTGTTCGACCTTCCCGATCCCTCTGCCCAGGTCAACGACCCCTTTGCTACCGCCCAAGGTCCCGAACCCACATCGGCACCCGTTGCGCCTCCTATGCCCGTTGCGTCGGCCGCGCAGCCGATTGAGACCATTTCGGCTCCCGCCCCGGCGGCACCCAAGTCTCGTAAGCGCGGCCTGGGTGGCCTGTTCGGCCGTAAAAAGAAAAACGAGCAGGACAGCATGAGTGACTGGCTGGGCGTCGAAGACGATTACGATGCCAAGAAGTCCGGTCGCGGTATCGGTTCGTGGGATAACTTCGAGGACGATAACGATGGCTGGAAGGGTGGCGCTACGTCTTCCGATGGCGCTTCTTCCGAAGATATGCTCGCGGCTGTCGCCTCTATGGGCGATGATGAGCTGCTCGGTCACGATATCTGGTTTGTGGCAACGGGCGCCTCGGATTGTGATGGCGCCGGCATGAAGGCCTTCTTGGCTTCGCATCGCGATAAGCTCCGCGGCGTATTCTTTATCAATCTTGAATCCGTCGGCGCCGGTAGGCTTTCGGTTGTGACGGTCGAGGGCGAACAACAACTGCTCAAGGGCGATCGCCGCATCATGAACCTGGTCAGCAAGGTCTGCAAGTCGTTCCATGTCGATTGTGGCGCGCTCGAGATGCCCTATGCCAAGACCGATGCCTATGCCGCGCTCGAGGCGAGCCGCCGAGCCCTCACCATCGCCGGCGTGGACGGCACGCGTCTGGCTTGCGCTCGTACCGAGGACGACCTGCCCCACAATGTCAACCCGACGAACATTGCTACGGTATCCGAGGTCGTGACCGAGGTTATCCGCCGTTCGTAGACGGAGCTCTAAGGAGTCAACGTGTTTTCGTATATTAAGCGCCATTGGCCTGTCTACGTGATTTTGACCTTGATTGCCATTGCGTTAGGATTTGGGGCTGCCTACATCGTGGGTGCGAAGGGCTCGACCCCCGCCTCCGCAATCAGCGAAGAGGTGGAGCAAGAACAGAGCACGGGTGCCGATGGGATTCCTGAGTCCGAGCAGGCAATCGTTGATGGTGGATCTTCGTCTGCAGAGTAGATACGGCGATTTAAATGATTGAAAGCGGGCGAGCCGGGGGACTGGCTCGCCCGCTTTTTCATCGTGCTAGCGGTTCTTTGGGATCGACCTAAGGCGAGCGAACCATAGGGCTGCGGCACCCGAGGTCAGGAGCGCGGTGATGCAAGCGGCGATGGGAACTGATCCTGTTGCCGGTAGGTCCTGCGGTAGGGTACAGCGTTGAATGACGCTGTCCTCGTCATGTGACTCAAGTTTATCGCCGCCACCGTTGCGGCAAAGATCGACGCGCGCGCTGTTGGTGAGTGCGGTTTGGGGCGTATAAGCCGACGTTGCCTGCATATGTACGACTGCGCCCCGAGCGTCTGCACCAAGGATTGCTTTGGCATCGTCAAGGTCGTCGTGCTCATCTTTGAGATCATCGCGGGTCCAAGAATCCGCATCGCTTCGAGTCGTAAAGTTGGCGGCTACCGCACCGTATTCAATTCGAATGCCCGTTACGACGGTATTGGACGCAAGGTCGAGTTCTTTCGCCTCGAGTGTGGTGGATTCCGTGGTCGAGACATCCGCCTTCCAGAGGTGCCAGCCGTCGTAATCGACGAGGCGGCAATCCTCACCCAGACTCTCCCTTACTTCGTCGGACTCAAGCCAAGGGTTTTCGTGCCCATCGTCAAGTGTCGCGTTTGCCGGCTCATCGACGTCTGTCGAGTCCAACGGCGTCGTGCGATACCATACGTTGCACAGACCATTGAGGTCGCCGATGGCGACGGGGGTTTCGATTGAGATGAATCTCGCTGTGCCGTCTTTGGCGCACTCAAGATCATCGGTAATCGTAAACTCATCAACCCAAGTAGCGGAATCGTTTCGAGCATCGATGGTATAGGAGAAAAGCCCATCACTATTGGTTTGCGTCGTGGCGCGGTTTTTACCATCGCCGTTAGCCAACAGGCCCTTTTCGATAGGTTGGACAAGTTCCTGACACTTGTCGACCTGTCCCTTGATCTCGATGGGCGCATCCTTCATCGCGACGGGTTGCACTTCTCCCGTATCCTTTATTTCAAACGTTATCTCCTCGGCAAGGTCATAGGTCCGCGGAGACATCATTTCGCGCAACGAGTAGGTGCCGGGTACAAGATGTTCGACGCGGTGCGGCTTGTCGGATGAGGTCCAGGAGTCTATTTCGGTTTTATCGGGACCATATAAGGTGAGCTGTGCGCCTTCCACTTCCTGCTCGCCGCTTGCATCGACCTTGGAGATATCTACCTTGGTGTAATCGTCGGATACGTTAAGCCGTGCTTCTACAACGGGTGTTTTCTGGTCGGCATAAGTAAGGTCGACAATATGGGATGTCCGATCGAGTAAGAAGCCTGCCGGCGCTTGAGTCTCGACAACCTCGTAGCGTGCGGTGCCAGATCCCAGCGGGAGGTCGTCCGCGCGTGCTTCTCCAGTTTCATCCGTCGTGACGGCAGCGACAGTCTCACCGTCGAGCGCGGCAATGCTACCGTCGGGGCGCACGATATCACCCGAGGCACGGATCTCAAAGACGGCGCCCGCGAGGCTGCTGCCGTCTACGGCATCGGTTTTAACGATCCTGATGCTTCCCGTCGCGGCGTGGTCATAATACGAGGCGATTGCAACGGGCGTTAGGTTCATGTCGGCGGGTATGTTTACCTCGATCTCTTTGCCGACAAGATAGGGCTCTTTGGCCGAGGTCTCGCGTGCATAATAGGTGCCCGGCACGAGCGATTCGGGCAGTGTGACGGTCCCGGTCGCGTCAGTCGTAAAGGTGTCCATTACGTTATGTGCTGGATACCAGCAAGTTTGTGAGACAGGTTCGTGATTGCTGTCTAGGAGTTGGAAGGTGAATCCGGCTAGTGGAACAGAAGCGCCTGTTTGGGCATCGCGTTTTACAATCTGGAGATGCGTCGACAGCGCGTGGTTGTCCACGATATATTGAAGCTCGGCGCCGTTGGAAATCTGATTGGCCCCGACGGTCCATTCCCCTGCACGCTTAAAACCCTCGGGGACGGTTTCCGGAACCTCGCGAATCGTGTAGCCGGCACGGTCGTATGGGACAGCTCCGTGGACACCGGCGGGTCGCTTGCCTGTGCCGAACCATGCTTCGGGCTGATCTTTGGTGGAGGCAAAGCCATAGATGTTTGTGGTCAGTGTGCCAACAACCTGCTGAGAACTGTTGCTGACAACCTCAAAGACAACACCACCCGCCGGTTGCTCCAGGCCGGATTGGTCGCTATTGCCGTAATCCTTGAATTTGGAAATCTCAAGGTCAAACGCAATGGGGATATCGGAAATGCGAGATTCGATCTCGACTACGCCTGAATCGCCGAGCTGGTCGGCTCCAACGGTATAGGTCCAGCTGTCGTTGGATGGCAGGTAGCCCTCGGGGGCTTTTGATTCGTAGATGGTAAAGGTTCCTAAGGGGACATCGACGAGGGTAGCCCGACCGCTTTCGTCGGTCGTGAGGATTTGCGCCCATCCAGGGGTTGATTGCGACACACACGTGAACTCTGCTCCTGCGAGTGAAGATCCCACCTGGGGGCCGGCATTCGTCGCGGCATCGAGTTTTACGATACGCAGGTTGATGGTGCCGGGCTGTTCATCAATGGCGACCTGTCCACCGTCATTCCCCGTGGTAAAGGCGATGTGATCACGACGGGGGACATAGCCGGCCGGTGCCTTCGTTTCAACTAGGTAGTATGCCGTGTTGGGCAGAAGTGTTGCTTGCGCCCGACCGTTGCTGTCCATCTGGATGGTGCCGACATGCGCGCCGCTGGCGCTCTCAAAAATATCGAATGTTGCCCCGTCAAACTGATAAGTATTGTTTCCGCTGGTAATGGCGGCGTTTGCAGACTGTTTTTTGAAGGAAGCAGAGACCGCCGGCAGTACATAGAGCATGTCCTGACGTTTGCTGCCGCCCGATACGGCTCCTAGATAGCGTCGCGCGCGGTGCGGAGCGGCTTTGATGCTTCCTGATTTTGCGCTGTCGTGGAGCCACCGCGCCGCCGCCACGACTTCATTGTCAGTGGTAAAGTGCCCACTCTTGGTTTTGCCCTGAGCGGTCGTGTAAGAGTAAGTACCGTCGACATGGGTAGTGCCGTTGAGCATCCATACGGCAAGCTGGGTCGCGGCGCGGGCGCGATCGGGTGAAAGATGGTAACCGCCAAACGACGTGGCGGTAGGATATCCGTGACAAACGATTGCCGCGAACTCGTCGTCGAGCCACACCCAGCCTTGATCAAAGTTGAGCCATGGGCCGCCCGGCTTGGTGGGGCCGGGGCGCTCCTGGTTCATGCAGTAGGCAACCGAGGCGTCTTGAGCTTCATACTTGCCGATGAAGAAGGGCCCACAATCATCGCTAATAGTGCGGAAGCCGAGCTGATCGTAGCCATCGACGGCAAATGCGGCTCCCGGTGTCAGGCAGCCGAAAAGCAGGAAGAGGAGCAGGAGCAGCGGACCTGTTGCGATTGCGCTGTGGACAGAGTGCGTGGGTGCGTTGGACATGGCTGCTCCTTATCCCTCGTGCGCCGCATGGGGAGGCTGCGACGCGTAGGATGAGGCTACCCCCGAGGTTCATGCGGGTAAGTACCAGAGCCTGACCAAAAGCTTGCCCAATTCCTGATAAATTGAGCTCAAATACAACAATCAAGCAAAAGCGCAGGTAGAAGATAAGGAGAACAGGAGGTCAAAGGTCCTCATCTCCACAATTGACGCGATTTTCAAACGAATCTCCACAGCTAAAACAAGCATCGCCACTCTTGTATCGAACAAGACAACCGCGTTATACTATCCCCCACATATGCGGGCATCGCCAAGTGGTAAGGCATCAGCTTCCCAAGCTGACACTCGCGGGTTCGAGTCCCGTTGCCCGCTCCATTCGAATTTCAGGCACGGTAACGTTTCATTACCGTGCCTTTTTCAATAAAGTGCCGGGACTCGAACCCGACAGGGTGCGAGCGTTAAATAAACGCGAAGCGTTTATAGCGAGCAGGCAAGGTCGCCGATAGGCGACCGCAGCCGGTGCGGATTTGCGAAGCAAATACGCAGACGTCCCGTTGCCCGCTCCATCGACCAGGGTGGATTTTGGGAAAAGCGGATTCAACCGACGTTACCGCCGCTTCCCCGGACCGGGACATGCCGACCGCAGCCGGTGCGTATTCGCGAAGCAAATACGCAGACGTCCCGTTGCCCGCTCCATCGAGTGCGGGAGACATGGGGACGGCCAATTCAACAAAGTCTTCCCCCGCGGCTTCGTGAGGCTGAGGGGCTCGCCTGAAGCCGGTGCGGATTTGCGAAGCAAATACGCAGACGTCCCCATGGCCGCTCTTGCGGCAAAATGTTAGGTTAATGCCTACTGCCCATACTTGCACCTGCGCACGGTACAATGGTTGGGTTACGACCAACGTGCCAATAACCAAAAAGGAGCCGCTATGATCGATCGCTATACCCGCCCGGAGATGGGACACATCTTCTCCCTCGAGAACAAGTACGCCATTTGGCAGGAGATCGAGGTTCTGGCCTGCGAGGCCCAGGCGGAGCTCGGCAAGATCGGTATTTCCAAAGACGAGGCCCAGTGGATCCGCGACCATGCCAACTTTGAGAAGGCGAAGGTCGATGAGATCGAGGAAGTCACGCGCCACGACGTCATTGCCTTCCTGACCAACATGAAGGAATACATCGATGCCGATGTTCCCGAGGGCGACCCCAAGCCCAGCCGCTGGGTTCACTATGGCATGACCAGCTCGGATCTGGGCGACACGGCCCTGTGCTACCAGCTCACCCAGGCCTGCGACCTGATCATCGAGGACGTCAAGAAGCTCGGCGAGATTTGCAAGCGTCGCGCCTTCGAGGAGCGCAACACGCTCTGCGCCGGCCGCACTCATGGCATCCATGCCGAGCCGATGACCTTTGGCATGAAGTTTGGCTCTTGGGCCTGGGAGCTCAAGCGCGATCTGGACCGTCTTGAGGATGCCCGCAAGAACGTTGCCTTTGGTGCCATCTCGGGCGCTGTCGGCACGTACAGCTCCATCGAGCCGTTTGTCGAGGAATATGTCTGCGAGCACCTGGGCCTGGTTCACGACCCGCTGTCCACGCAGGTTATTAGCCGCGATCATCACGCCTACCTCGCCGGCGTTCTCGCCACCACCGCGGCCACCTGTGAGCGCATCGCTACCGAGGTTCGCAATCTGCAGAAGACCGATACACTCGAGGCCGAGGAACCGTTCCGTAAGGGTCAAAAGGGCAGCTCCGCCATGCCGCACAAGCGCAACCCCATCACCATGGAGAAGGTCTGCGGCCTGTCGCGCGTCGTGAAGGCCAACGCGCAGGTTGCCTTCGACAACGTCGCCCTGTGGCACGAGCGTGACATTTCGCACTCCTCTGCCGAGCGCGTCGCCCAGGCCGACAGCTTCATCGCCCTCGACCACATGTTCCAGTGCCTCATTCGCGTTATCGACGGCCTGCAGCTGTACCCTGCCCGCATGATGGCCAACCTCAATAAGACCCGCGGCCTCATCTTCTCCTCCAAGGTGCTGCTCGCCCTCGTCGATACGGGCATCACCCGCGAGGACGCGTACGCCATTGTGCAGGAGAACGCCATGGCAACCTGGCACGAGGTACAGGATTGTGTCTCCGGCCCCACCTTTAAGGAGCGTCTCGAGGCCGACCCGCGCTGCACCGTCAGCCAGGAGAAGCTCGACGAGATCTTTGATCCATGGGACTTCCTCACCCGTATCGACACGGTCTTTGATCGTCTGGAGCAGCTGAGCTTCGAGTAGGTTCGGGCATAACGTTAGCTTTTTAGGGCGCTTTGCTGGTAATGTGTGTTGCCGGCAAAGCGCCTCGTTGCATTTAGGGAAAGACGGGGATAATAGTCGTCTCGAATAACATTCTGAGAGGGGATCGCATGATTTCGTTTGATTACAAGCCTCAGGGCGTGTGTGCTCGCAATATTCACCTTGACCTTTCCGATGACGGCAACAAGGTGATAGGCGTTGAGTTTACCGGTGGCTGCGACGGCAATCTCAAGGCAATCTCCAAGCTGGTCGAGGGCGCTCCTGCCGATCGCGTAATCGAGGTTCTCGCCGGTAATACCTGCGGTATGAAAAAGACCTCCTGCGCCGACCAGCTTACGCGCGCCATCGAGGCCGCTCGCGCCGAGATCGCCTAATGGGTATCGCCGATCACATCAAGAACGGAATATCGCGTCGCGGCTTTGTACTCGGTGGGGCTGCCGCGGGCGCTGCCACGGTGCTTGCCGGATGCTCGAAAAAAACGGGCACCAGCGATGATGCCGCCGGCGAGCCGCAGGTTATCAAGGATGATTCCAAAATCATCTCGATTACGGATGAGTACGAGGCAGTCGACATCGATCTTGAGCCGGCGGCGTCATGGACGCTGCCTCTGGGTACGCTGCTGTACTACTGCGACGGCGATTACGCCGCGGCGATGATGGCGCCCGCATCGGCACTGCACGCCAACACACTCGGTGTGCTCAACCTGGGCGATGGCTCGCTAACCACATTAATCGAGGATCCTATCGAGGGCACGGGATACGCATTCTACGATGTCCGTGCCGGCGACGGCGTATTCGCGTGGGTTGAGATGAACTTTGCCAATTCATCGTGGAAGCTCTACGCTCAAAATCTGTCGGGCGCTTCGCTCTCTGGCGATGTGGTTGAGCTCGATCGAGGTGGCAAGGACTATGATCCGCCCCTGTTTACGGCGTTCGGGTCATCGGTTATCTGGTATAAAATGCCTTCGGCAGGCGGCAATAAAACGAGTAGTGATTCGTTTTGCTATCGTCGCTCGCTTGATGAATCCAAGGCCGAGATAATTTGGAAATCGACGGGTCGCTTTGCATCGGCCCCGCGCGCGAGCGACGGCATTTTGACCATCTCGCCGCGTGTCCGCAACGACGAGGGCGTCTACTACGGCATAACGGCAATCGATCTGACCGACGGCAACAACACCAAACGTGCCCAGCTAGTTCTTCCCTCGTCAGTCTCGCCTTTCGAGGCCGTATACATGGGCGATACCTTCGTGTTTTCTATCGAGGCGACCTATAGTGGCGTGGGCAGCCTGGGCAACATGGGCACGTATATCGGTAATGAGGGAGGGCCGTATCTCTTCCTGTCCCGCGAGCCGCTCGCATGTGCGGCTGGCAAGAAGAATAAATACCTTGTTAAGGTACAGGCGTCGCATTTCCTGATCGACACCTCTGCCAAGACCTATGGCTCGCTGCTGTCGCCCGACCGCGCTTTAGAGTATGGCGATTATCCAGCTACGGCGGGAAAGTCGGACTCATTTCTTACGTACGCCACGGTACGCAACAGCCAGGGTATACCCGAGACGGTCACTGCACGCCTATTCTCTCTTTAAGCTTAGAGGGGTTAAAAAGGCGCCAACAGGGGAATAAACGCGTTGTAATTGTGAGTACCGCCCGCCGAGCTGCCGCGTCATAGCGGCATCCGGCGGGCTCAGGTGCGTTAAAATGGGCTTGTTCTTAGCTAATTGAGACAGGGGGGGGCCGTGTTATGGCTTCAGATGCAAAAAAGATTCTGCTGGTCGAGGATGAGAAGGCAATCCGTGACGCCGTCGCTGCCTATCTCGAGCGCGAAGGCTACTGGGTTGTGGGCGTCGGCGACGGCCAGTCCGCGATCGAGGAGTTCGAGAAGCATCAGTTCGACCTGGTCGTGCTCGACCTTATGCTCCCCAAGATCCCCGGCGAGCGCGTTTGCCGCACCATTCGCGATACCTCGGATGTCCCCATCATCATGCTGACGGCTAAGGGCGAGATCGAGGACCGTATTATCGGTCTTGAGCTCGGCGCCGACGACTATCTGATTAAGCCGTTCTCGCCGCGCGAGCTCGTCGCTCGCGTTCGCGCTCTGTTCCGCCGTGCCCATCAGGCCGACGAGCCCGCCGTCGAGGTACTCGACTTCGGCGATCTGGTCATCGATATCTCGGGCCACAAGATCTTGGTCGAGGGCAAGGAAGTCGATCTGACGGCTTCCGAGTTCAAGCTGCTCACCACGCTTGCCCGCCATCCCGGCCGTGTGTATAACCGCATGGAGCTGGTCGAGAAAGTGCTTGGGTATGACTTTGAGGGCTATGAGCGCACCATCGATAGCCACGTGAAGAATCTTCGCGCCAAGCTGGGCGATGATCCCAAGAAGCCCAAGTGGCTCTACACCGTCCATGGTGTCGGCTATCGCTTCGAGGCTCCGGCCAAGACCGATAAGTCGGACGAGAAATAGGGAAATCACTTATGACACCTGCGCGCTTTGAAATCGGACAAAAGCACAAGCAGGAGAGCGAGGCGGGTTCCAAGGCTAGTTGGAACACGCCTCGTTCCGATTCACGGCCAACGATGAGCTATCCCTCGCGCATGGCACTTGCTTTTGCTCTGACATCGCTCATGACGGTATTGGTGCTGGTGGGCGTTGTCTCTGTTGTGTGGGGCACGGTCTTTTCGGATTACACACGCTCCAATATCGTCGAAATCGCAAATTCCGCTGCCGAGAAGTTGGCAACCTCATATGAGGAAAACGGCTCTTGGACCGCGGGAGAACTGCGCACGGTCGCAACGTCGAGTTTGGTTTCCGACGATCTGGGCATGCAGGTCGTCAATAAAAAGGGCGTGATCGTTTATGACGATTCCTGGCCCTCGGCAAGCGCCACCGCCGATGTACGCGAAAACCAGGCTACGACCGACGACACGAGCGGCAAGAGGGCATCGCATAGCCCGGTCTCGTCTGCTCCAACCGACTCCGATAGCGTTGCTAACGTCGAGATTGTAACGTCTTCCGGCGAGCATGTCGGACAGGTAAAGCTGTGGGCCATCGGCTCCGACGCTCTGCTCACCAAGGCGGACTCTGCGTTTAGGGAGAAGACCTTTAACGCCATGGCCCTCGCCGCGGTTGTTGCAATCTGCATTTCGGTCGTTATCGGATCGCTCGTGTCGCGCATGCTCACCAAGCCGATTCATCGCATCACCAGTACCGCAAAGCAAATCCGTGACGGCGACCTGTCGGCTCGCACGGGACTGCGCGGTGATGACGAGATCGATCAGCTGGGTGAGACCTTCGATGAGATGGCCACTTCGCTCGAGAAGGATATGAAACACGAGAAGCGCCTGACCTCAGACGTTGCACACGAGCTTCGCACGCCGCTTATGGCCATGCTCGCAACGGTCGAGGCCATGCAGGATGGCGTGTATCCTACCGACGATGAGCATTTGGAGACCGTTGCTTCCGAGACGCGTCGCTTGGCTCGTCTGGTGCAGCAGATGCTCGACCTGTCGCGCATGGAAAACAGCGCGGCTCCGCTCAACCTTGAGCCGGTGGACATGGTTCCTTTCGTGCGTTCCATCGTCAATGCCCAGGAGCGCCTGTTTGTCGACCGCGATCTGCGCCTGCGTTTTGCGGACGAGACCCAGGGTCACGACGATGTCGTCGAGGCCGATCCCGACATGATCACGCAATGTGTTATCAACCTCATGAGCAACGCCATGCGCTACACCCCCGAGGGCGGTTGGGTCGTGGTGTCGGTGCTCAGTGACCGCAAGCACGTCAGCATTGCCGTTTCTGATACCGGTATCGGTATTGCCAAGGACGATCTGTCGCGTATCTTCGGACGATTTTGGCGCGCCGATGCCAGCCGCGCCCGCGAAGCTGGCGGCCTGGGCGTTGGCCTCGCCGTGACCAAGCAGATCGTCGAGCGTCACCATGGCTACATATCCGTGGAGTCGGAGCTTGGAAAGGGTACGACTTTTACAATTCATCTGCCCCGCGAGCACACGGCAGACGCGGCATCTACTACAATGGAGCACTAGCTTTTCGCTATTCGGTGAAGGAGGGGCCGCGTCCCTGCCGCTCCGAGTTTGCGAAAACATGCGGGAAAGAACCCGCATTTCTGTCGTATTTAGGTAAGGAGTGACTCACGTGACAACGATGGAGCGTCGTCCGGATTCCCGTGGCAAGGTTCGTGATATTTACGATGCCGGTGAAAACCTGCTGATGGTCGCCACCGACCGCATTTCTGCGTTCGACTTCATTCTTCCCGACGAGATTCCGTTTAAGGGAGAGGTACTCAATCGCATCTCGGCATTCTGGTTCGATAAGTTTGCCGACATCGTCCCCAACCATCTCGTTTCCATCGACCCGGCGGATTTCCCCGAGGAGTTTGCTGAGTATCGTGACTACCTCGCTGGCCGCGCCATGCTGGTTAAGAAGGCCCAGACGATTCCTATCGAGTGCATCGTCCGCGGCTATCTGACCGGTTCGGGCAAGAAGACCTACGACGAGAACGGCACCGTCTGCGGCATCCAGCTGCCTGAGGGCCTGACCGAGGCTTCCAAGCTTCCTGAGCCGCTGTTCACGCCGTCCACGAAGGCCGAGATCGGTGACCACGACGAGAACATCTCGTTCGAGCGTTGCTGCGAGATCGTGGGCGAGGACATCGCCACGCAGATTCGCGACCTTTCCCTCAAGATCTACAAGGCTGCCGCCGAGTACGCCGCGACCCGTGGCATCATCATTGCCGACACCAAGTTCGAGTTTGGTGTTATTGATGGCAAGGTCACGCTGATCGACGAGTGCCTCACGCCCGACTCCAGCCGTTTCTGGCCTGCTGCCAGCTACGAGGAGGGCAAGATCCAGCCTAGCTACGACAAGCAATTCGTCCGCAATTGGCTCAAGGCCAACTGGGATATGACGGGGGAGACCCCGCACCTGCCCGCCGAGGTCATCGATGGCACGTCCGAGCGCTATCGCGAGGCCTTCCAGATCATCACGGGCTCCCAGTTCACAAGCATGAAGGAGAACGCATAAGTGAGTACCCGTAGCGCCACGAACAAGCGCACGCAATCCCACGAAGTTACCGGGGTTGCGCGCAAGTCTGCCGCATCTGCTAAGCCCGCCCGCCAAGCAGCGAGCTCCGTTCGCGTCGTGCCGGCTTCGTCTAAGGCACGCCGCAAAGAGCTCGAGAAGGGCGAGAACCTCGAGGGCCTCTCTAAAGAGGAGAAGCGCGCCCGCAAGGCTAAGCAGCGCGCCAAGGAGGACCGCATCTATACGGTGTCGAATATCCTCCTCAAGCAGGACGAGGACTACACCAAGCGCCGTCGCATCTGGTGGATTGTGCTCGCCATTGGCATGGTGCTCGTCGTGGCAATTTGGGCTTCGCTGTACTTCGCTCCCGCTGGCATGGTGTCCAGCCCTGTCCAGATGGTCGGCATTGTTTTGTCCTACGTCATCATTTTGGGCGACTTTATCTATGACTTCGCTCGTATTCGTCCCTTGCGCAACATGTACCGCGCGCAGGCCGAGGGCATGTCCGAGAACAAGCTCAACGCTCTTATTGAGCGCGCGGCTGCCGAGGAGGACAAGAAGGACTCCAAGAAGAAGTAGCGTTTGCATACATACTTATCGCTAAGATATAAGGCGCGTCGTTTTTGCGGCGCGCCTTTTTACTGTTCTATAGATAGATGGAGTGGCACATGATTCGAGCTGCCCTGACGGTCGAAGAGGCTCTGGAGGGCATGAAGGCCCTGGAGCCCAAGATTAAAAACTACGCGCGTCTGGTCGTCCGCAAGGGCGTAAACGTCAAGCCCGGCCAGGAGGTCGTCGTTCAGTCTCCGGTCGAGTGCGCGCCGTTTGCGCGCGTGGTGGTCGCGGAGGCCTATGCTGCCGGCGCCGGCCACGTGACGGTCATTTGGGCCGATGATGCCGTGACGAGGCTCACGTACGAGCATGTCGAGAAAAGCTATTTTGAGCAGACGCCCGAGTGGAAGCGCATGCAGCTGGATTCCTTGGCCCAGGATGGTGCCTGCTTTGTCTTTATCGAGGGTGCGGATCCTGCGGCCCTCAAGGGCATCGATCCAGCCAAGCCGGCCGCGGCATCAAAGGCGAGGAATACGCAGTGCAAAGTTTTCCGCCGTGGACTGGATTACAACATCAATCCGTGGTGCATCGCCGGCGCTCCGGTCGTGGCTTGGGCGCACGAGGTGTTCCCGGGAGACGCCGATGAGGTTGCAATCTATAAGCTGTGGAATGCGATTCTGCACACCGCGCGCGCCGATGGCCAGGACCCAGAGAGCGACTGGGAACTCCATGACGCCGCATTCGAAAAGAACCTGCGTTTCCTGAACGACAATCGTTTCGACTACCTGCATTACAACGCGGCAAATGGAACCGATCTGACGATTGGCATGACGAAAGGTCACGAGTGGGCCGGCGGCAAGGGCAAGACGCCCGATGGGCACCCCTTCTTCCCCAACATTCCCACCGAGGAAGTCTTCACTTCGCCCGATCGCATGCGCGCCGACGGTATCGTGTACTCGGCCATGCCGCTCATCCATCACGGCAATAAGGTCGAAGATTTTTGGATTAAGTTCGAGGGCGGCCGCGTGGTGGACTACGACGCCCGCGTGGGCAAGGCAACGCTCGCAAGTATCATCGATACTGACGAGGGCGCTGCTCACCTGGGAGAGGTCGCGCTCATTTCCAAGAACACGCCGATCCGCGAAAGTGGTGTTCTGTTCTACGATACGCTCTATGACGAGAACGCTAGCTGCCATCTCGCGCTAGGTGTCGGTTTCCCCGAATGCATCGAGGGTGGGTATGACATGTCCAAGGAGGAGCTCCTGGAGCATGGCGTTAACGTCTCGAGCACGCACGTCGATTTTATGATCGGCACGGACGACATCGATATTACGGGCATTACGCCTGATGGACGTGAAGTTGTGATTTTCCAGAACGGCCAATGGAGTTGGGAATAGTCCCAGACCGTGGTACAATGCCACCCGCGGGCCGTTAGCTCAGCTGGCAGAGCAGGGGACTTTTAATCCCAAGGTCCAGGGTTCGAACCCCTGACGGCCCACCATAGAAAAGAAAGCGATCGACTCCGGTTGGTCGCTTTTTTGTTGCCGCGACATGGGTTCAAACCCGTCGGGGCGCGGAGCTGAGTAAACGCGTGAGCGTTTGCCAGCGCAGCGCGCAAGGCGAGAAAGCGCCGCAGCGGCCGCCTGCGAAGCAGGCTGAACCCCTGACGGCCCACCCAAAGATTGCCGAGACGGTCAACTTCGGTTGGCCGTCTTTTTTGTCGCCCTTTCATGGGTTCGAACCCGTATCTGTCTATATATAAGAACGCTTGGCGAACAAAACCTGCCTTTTACCGATGGGAAACAAATGGCTGATGCCTTTGGAGTAAAGTAGCGCTCCAGAGATGACCGATGTCTCAATACTCATAAAACAGCTGGTCATCGCCAATATCAGAAGCCAATGCTTCAGTTTTAACCTCAGTGATGCGACTGAGGGCCCTATTCATTTGTGAACAAAATATGGAGTGCGCGATTCCCGCCCACGGCGCCCCTCCGGTCTGGCAATATATCTCCTTGCCGCGCGGCCCGGTCGAACCGGGAACCAGCGCAGGCGTGCACCTTGAGAACCGGATACTGCGAGGATGGACACACAAGCTGTGTCGCATCCGGGC
>DBGAXC010000021.1:0-20293 GCA_048447565.1 Collinsella aerofaciens
CTGCTCGGCGATGGCCTGGCGACCATCTTGGCATCGCTCTTTGGCGCCCCCGCCAATACGACGTATGGCGAGAACACTGGCGTGCTTGCCCTGACGCGCGTGTTCGACCCGCGCGTGATTCGCATTGCCGCCTGCTGCGCCATCGTGCTTTCGTTCTGCCCCAAGTTTGCTGCCGTGATCGCCGCCATGCCGGCGTGTGTAATCGGCGGCGTGTCGCTCGTGCTCTACGGCATGATCAGTGCCGTGGGCGTTCGCAACCTTATCGAAAACCAGGTTGATTTCCAGAACAACCGCAATGTGCTGGTTGCGGCTTTGGTGCTCGTGCTTTCGCTCGGCATTGCCTACAGTACCGCCGGTGCCATCGTGCTGGAGCTGGGCGGCGTGACGATTTCGCTTTCGGGCCTTGCCGTGGGCTCGCTGGTGGGCATTGTGCTCAACGCCATCCTGCCCGGTAATGACTTTGAGTTCGATACTTCCGAGCTTGAGGAGACTACTGAATAGTAGCTGCGTTCAGCCAAATTAAAAATGGCGTCCATGCGTATGTGCGCGTGGACGCCATTTTTAATGCGTCAGTATCCAGTGGATGCCGCGCGCCATGCGCAGGTCAGTTTGGGCAAAATGATTGCCGGGGTTGAGCTCCAGCGTTGTTGGGATGTCGCGCTCGATAAACAGCTTTTCCATCGCGCGCGTATCGTCGAGTACGTGCCGCATCATGCGGTTGGGCGTCTTGGTTTCCTTTTTACCGAGCGACAGATAGGCGGCGTCGGGCGTAGCCGTCATCGTGCGCTCGCGCGCGTAGTCGATAAAGCCGGGGAACCACAGCGACCCCGATGCACTCGCCACGCGCTCAAAGACATCTGTTTGCCAAAGTGCCCACAGTGCAAAAAGACCCGCCAACGAGTAGCCGGCAACGCCGCGCCAGGCGGGCGGTTGCGGGAGCGATGATTCGGCCTGGGGGATTATCTGCTTCAACAACTCGTCAAGAAAACCAGCAGCCTGTCCGCCAAAGGGCTCGGCATCTCGTATAGTTCCGTCGCATTCCCAGGGGCTCAGCTCGCGATTCCAATCGAGCCCTCCAATGGCGACAAGGGTGAACAGCGGGCAGTCGAGCTCTCGGCAGCGCTCGTAGACTTCACTACCGTTGCCCATAATCACGGGGAGATAGATGACGGGCGCGCCTTCCGCACACTCTGAATAAACGGTTATCTGCTTATGATGCGCTTCCAAGGCAGGCTTCTCTCGGTGTTGTGATATTGACAGCCTCAATTGTCGCACGCTGACACGGGGGCAGACGCTAAAAGAAAGGCGCGGAGCCGCTCGATGCGATTCCGCGCCTTGTTGTTTTGCTTTAGCAGACTATGCCGTTACGCCACGAAGAAGTAGACGAGGAAGGCGAGGGCTGCGATCCACATGAGCGGCTTGATCTTGGAGGCCTCGCCCTTAAAGAGCGCGACGACCACGTAGGCGATAAAGCCCAGGCCAATGCCGGCAGAGATGGAGTAGGTGAAGGGCACGCCGGCGACAATCATGAACGCCGGGAAACCCTGCGACACGTCGGACCAGTCGATCTCGGAGGCCTCGCTCATCATGAGGTAGCCGACGTAGACCAGAGCACCGCAGGTGGCGGCGCTGGAAACGATGGTGACGATGGGGGAGAAGAACGCGGCGAGAATGAACAGCACGCCGGTGGTGACGGAGGTGAGACCCGTGCGGCCACCGTCGGCAGCGCCAGAGGTGGACTCGACGAAGGTGGTGATGGAGGAGACGCCCATGAAACCGCCCACAGCAGCGGCGGCGGAGTCGACGATCAAGATCTCCTTGATATTCTCGACGTTGCCGTCGTCGGTGAGGAACTCGCCCTGCTTGGCCACGGCCATCGCGGTGCCCATGGTGTCGAAGAAGTCACTCATGAGCAGCGAGAACGAGATGACGAGGAGCGCGGGGTCGGTAAGGACCTTGACGATGGCGGGCACGCCGCCGGCGTCGGCGATAGGGCCACCGATGCTCGAGAAGTCGAGCGGGGCGATGATGCCGGTCGGAGCCTGGGTCACACCTAGGGGGATACCGGCGATGACGGCGACGACGATGCCGATGAGCAGCGAGCCGGGGACGTTGCGGCAGGCGAGGGCGACCGTCACCAGGATGGAGATGATGCCGACGATGAAGGTGGGGGAGGTGATGTCGCCCAGACCGACGAGTGTACCGGCGCCAGCGGTGATAATGCCGGCATCGCACAGGCCAATCATGGCGATGAACAGGCCCAGACCCACCGAGATGGCGTGACGCAGGACAACCGGGATGGCGTCCATGATGGCCTCGCGCAGGCCACAAAGCACGAGCAGCAAGATGACGACGCCCTCAAGGAAGATGACGCTCATGGCCACGTGCCAGTCACCGCCGCAGACGGTGGTGGTGATTCCAGCGATCATCGCGTTGACGCCTAAGCCCGACGCGCAGGCGAGCGGGCGGTTGGCGAAGATGCCCATGCAGATGGTCATGATGCCGGCGCCCAGGCAGGTGGCGCAGGCGAGCGCTCCCGCATCGATGCCAGCGCCCGAGAGCACCGCGGGGTTGACGGCGATGATGTAGGCCATCGCCAGGAATGTTGTCAGTCCAGCGCGAAGTTCGGTCCCGATTGTGGACTTGCGCTCACTGACGTGAAAAAGTTCGTCCATGCATACCCTTTCCTTGTTCGGCCCCGAGTTTAGGCCGATTGACACGAACGCTCCCACTATAGCCCCTTTACGACGCTGTTGTTCCTCGCATGTTGATGTTCGGCGCTTTGTAGCAGACGGACGGTATTTTTCGCATGAAAATGTGTGGGTACCGTATACTTAAGCGGTTACAACGACCCCTATGGAGGAACGTATGATTAAAGAGCTTTGCCACGACGAGGCTATCCTGTCCCAGCGTTGCGAGGTTGCGACCGTCGAGGACGAGTCGGTTGCTCAGGATCTGATCGATACCATCAAGTCGCTCGACGATGCCGGCTGCCTTGCCGCTAACCAGATTGGCGTTACCAAGAAGGTTTGCGTCTACCTGGACGATGCCGGCGAGCCCCACGTGCTCTACAACCCCCGTCTGGTGTTTGGCCTGGGCGCCAGCAAGATGGAGGAGAGCTGCCTGACGCACGAGGGGGTCACCAAGTCCACGCGCTATATCAAGTGCAAGGTTGCCTTTGATCAGATTGTCGACGGCAAGATGAAGGAGTGCCGCCGCGACTACGCGGGCTTTGAGGCGCAGATGATCCAGCATATGATCGATCACTGTCTTGGAAAGTTGGTCTAAGGGGACCAAAGCACCGCACCTTGCCGCTCAATCGTCGCTCGCGTACCTTAACGCTTCGCTCCTCTTTCGTGGCAATCTGCGGCACTTTGACCCCTTAGACGACCTGCGGGGTTAACTTGGTTGAGTTTATCCTGCTTGAATAGCCCGGGCATGACATTGTTGTCATGTCCGGGCTTTTGTGTTTAGCGCCTTTTTGTTTGGAGACAATGAAATTAGCAAGAACGTAAAGCTAGGAGGCGCTATGTGTACGAGTATTCGATTTACCGATAATTCTGGCCACATGTATCTGGGCCGCAATCTCGACTGGAGCTTTGACTACGGCCAACAGGTTCGCGTGATGCCGCGCGGGTTTCACATTCCGTATTCGTTTATCGACGACGCGACAGCGGCGCACGCGGTGATCGGTATGTGCATCGATTACAAGAACTACCCTATGTTCTTCGATTGCGGCAACGATGCGGGCCTCGCCGTGGCGGGTCTCAATTTCCCGGGTTATGCCGAGTATGCCGAGGACCCTGTCGACGGCAAGACCAATATCGCGGCCTATGAGTTTCCCCTGTGGGTGGCAGCGACGTTCTCGACGGTTGATGAGGTCGAGGCCGCGCTGCGCGACACGGTGATTGTCGCCAAATCTGCCGGAGAGGGGCTGGGCGTGTCGCTGCTCCATTGGATTATCGGCGACAGCCAGCGCAGCATCGTGGTCGAGATGATGGCTGACGGCCTGCATGTATACGACGATCCGGTCGACACCCTTGCCAACCAGCCGACCTTCCCGTGGCACATGGAAAACCTGCGCACCTATATCACCGCCACAAGCGATTTTCCGCAGACAGCGACATGGCGTGGCGCCGAGCTTAAGCCCTATGGAGCCGGTGCCGGCATGCGCGGCATTCCGGGCGATTGCTATTCGCCGAGCCGTTTTGTAAAGGCGGCGTACCTCAATGCCAATTACCCGCAAAAGGAGAGCGAGACCGAAAACGTCGTTCGCATGTTCCGCTCGCTCGAGGGCGTGGTGATGATCGAGGGAGCGTCCAGGATGGGCGATGGCAAGTTCGAGAAGACTATCTACACCGGATGCTTTAGCGCGCGCACGGGCAATTATTACTACGCGATGTATGGGGATCCGTCGATTCGCTACGTGAGCCTGATGGATGCCGAGGGCGCGAGCCCCGATAGGCTCGTGGTTCCCGAGCCGCGTCGTTCGTAGCTCACCGGTCCGTTGCGACATAAAACGGCTCCGCACCTTTTATGAGATGCGGAGCCGTTGTCGTCAATGGCTGGTGGCGTGTTAGAAGTTGGCGTCGTTGAGCTGGGTGCTCTCGAGTCCGTCGAGTTGCTGTTCGGGCGTATCGGCGACGCTCTCGAGCAACTCGGTGGGATCGACGTTCATGTCCTTACCGGCTGCGTTGCCGTTGACCAGGTCGTCCGAGAAGATGTCGACTTCCATTTCCTCGGCCTCTTCGATCAGGATCTCGAGCGGCACCTGGGTGCGTACGAGCTTGACTGCCGGACGCATGCGGGCAAAGAGCGGTACGTACTCAATGATGATGGCCGAGTTCTCGAGACCGTACCAACGTGCCGGGCTTCCGCAGGCGCGGCGGACGGCGTACTTGATGGCCATGACGCGATGGTCGTTGCGGTTGATGTCCGTTTCGGGGGCAAGCATCTTGCGCAGCATGCAAAAACGGAAGTCACCCACGTTGCCGCGTGTCTCGTAGATGGAGTAGGTGTGATGCTGCGGCGGCAACTCACCCGATGCCATCAGGTCGCCAACGATTTGGCGCAGGTAGGCGTTGATGCGCTGATTGACCTTAAAGCCCAGGTCCAAGCGTACGCGGAACAGGAAGTCTGTGCCAAAGGTCTCAACGGAATACTCGTGCGTATAGGGCTCGTCGGTAACGTGCACGTTGATGAACCAATATGCCTTGGCACGCTTGGGGTGCTTGTCCAGGATGGAATAGAGCACGTCGCGGTCGAGCGTGAGCGGGTCGGGGCTGTTGGTGAGGAACACCAGATTGTCGGCGAGCACGGGATAGGTCTCGTCATTGCGCAGGCGATTGAGCTGGTCGATGTACTTGGAGACGGGCAGCAGAATCGTCTGCGTGCGCTCGATGGCGGTGCCGCGACGCCACACATACATAAGGCCAAACAGCAGCGCGGCCAAGAAGATCATGACGTAGCCGCCGTCAAAGAACATGGTGAGGCACGAAGCGAAGAAGCACAGCTCAATGGCGCCAAAAAGCAGGGCAAAGACGCAAGCGCCCAGCTTGTGCTTGAGGATGCCGGCGATATAGCTCGTCAAAAGCGTCGTGGTCATGAGCATGGTCACGGTAATGGCGAGGCCGTAGGCGCTCTCCATGCGCTCGGAGTTTTGGAACAGCAGCACGATGAAGATGCAGCCGACCCACATGATGTTGTTGACGAGCGGAATATAGAGCTGGCCCTTGGTGTCGCTGGGGTAGTGGATGCGCAGGTGCGGCATAAGGTTGAGACGCGTGGCCTCGGATACCAGCGAGAACGAGCCGGTGATGAGCGCCTGCGAGGCGATGATGGCCGCCACGGCTGAAAGTACGATGGCAAAGGGGCGCAGGGGCTCGGGGAGCATCATATAGAACGGGTTGACGATGTCCATCGCGAGCATCTGGGGATTGGAATTGTTGGCGAGCAGCCAAGCGCCCTGACCCAGATAGTTAAGGATGAGCGCTGCCTTTACGAACGGCCAGGATGCGTAAATGTTAGCCTTGCCCACGTGACCCATGTCCGAATAGAGCGCCTCGGCGCCGGTCGTCGACAGAAAGACAAAGCCGAGCACCATGATGCCCGAGTGGTTGATGGGCGAGAACAGGAACATGATGCCGCGGATGGGGTTGAGTGCGCGCAAGATGGACAGGTTGCCGAGCATGTTGAACAAGCCGGCGCCCGCCAGGAACAGGAACCATAGCGTCATGAGCGGACCGAAGAGCTTGCCGATTGACGAGGTGCCGGCGCGCTGCATGGCAAACAGACCGCAGATACTGATGATGGTAATGATGATGACGTTGGTTTGGCCGTCGCCCAGCAACGCATGGCCCCATTCGATGGTGCGCAGACCCTCGATGGCTGTGGTGACCGTGACAGCGGGGGTGAGGATGCCGTCGGCGAGCAGCGCCGCACCGCCGATCATGGCGGGGAGAATCAGCCACGGTGCCACCTTGCGCACCAGGCTAAACAGGGCGAAGATGCCGCCTTCGTTGTGGTTGTCGGCCTTCATGGCGATTACCACGTACTTGACCGTGGTCACGAGCGTCATAGTCCAGATGACGAGCGAAAGCGCGCCCAGGATCATGTCCTCGCTGACGGTACCGATGCCGCCGTTGTTGGTGACGATTGATTTCATGGTGTACATGGGGCTCGTGCCGATGTCGCCATAGACGACGCCGAGCGTTACGAGCAGCATGCCAGCGGAGAGGGGGATGGCTCCGTGCCCGCCTTGCCCGCGCTGGTCTTGGAGGTTTGCCTCCAGTTTGTTGTGTGCCACGAGGACTCCCTTAGACATCCGGTTATCTGTCTAGGACAAAAAACTTTATGCCGTCTTTATTCATACAAGAGCAGTTTGGCACATCGGGTTATTTTAGACAATAATCCTCAGCTGGGGATTATTTATCTACGCAGGTAGCATTTCAAAGCAGGGGCTTTTAAGCACGTACTGTCTGGGCGATGCCGGCCTTGGCGTTTGCGCGTTTGCCGGCGAGTTCGCAAATAATCGCGCCGCCGATGATAAGCGCGGCGCCCATCAGACGGACCGGTGTTATGGCTTCGCCCAAAAGGACGGCCGAGAACACGACCGCCGAAAGCGGCTCGAGGTAGCCGACGACGGCGACGGTCTGGACGGGCAGCTTGGCGACGGCGCTAAAGTAGAGCAGGCAACCAATGCCGGTGTTGACGACGCCGAGCATAGCGACGGCGCGCCAATCAATACTGGCGGCGATACCGGCGGACAGGAATGAGGGAGCGCCCTGCGTGATGAGCGTGAGGACCAGTGCGGTCACAAAGGCGGCGCTCACCTGGAGCGCGGAGTTCTCGAGGCCCTCGATGTGCGGCGCACCCTTGCTGGCGATGACCATCAATGCATAGCAGAAGGCCGAGGCGATTCCACAGACGATGCCCGCAATGGGCATATTGCCGCCTAGACCTTGCGCTGCAATGAGAAAAGCACCGCAGGCGACGGCGACAAAGCCGGCGATTTTGCCGCCGGTCAGCTTTTCGCCAAAGATGAGCGGGGAGAGTGCCATGACAATGATGGGGCCGCAGTAATACAGCAGCGAGGATACGCCGACGCCGATCGTCTGGTAGGCGCGGAACAGAAAAATCCAGCTGGCGCCCAGCGCGGCTCCCGAGAGGAGAAGGGCTGCGGCTTCGCGGGGGCGAGATGGCGCCTGCAGTTTATGGCGTTGAGTGATGGCGAGGATGGTGACAAGCGAGAGTGCGCCCAAAAACGTGCGCAGGAGCACGATATCGGAGCTCGGCAGCGCGATGGCAGCGGCGATGATGCCGTTGGAGCCAAACAATAGCAATGCTGCTAAGTATGTAAACAGTCCGTTGTTCATGCGCTTCCGTCCCCTCTATATCCGAGCATGTTCACTATGGGTGAACTGGCTTTAGAAGAAAAGCGAATATAATGCATGGATGACATGACAAATACTCATGTAAGGGCGGGGACGTGCCGTGGAGACCAATATCCAAAAGATGCAAGTGCTGCTCGAGACGGTGCGTGCCGGCAGCTTTACGCGTGCTGCAGAGCGGCTGAACTATTCGCAGTCGGGCGTGAGCCGCATGGTGGGCGACCTTGAGGCCGACTGGGGCTTTAAAGTGCTCGATAGAAGCCGCGAGGGCGTGGTGCTTTCCGCCGACGGGCGGCAGGTCATGCCGGCAGTCGAGGCGCTCTGCGAGGAATTCACTCGCTTGCAGCGACGCGTGGACGAGATGCGTGGGCTCATGCGCGGCAAAATCTGCATCGGTACGTTTTCGAGTGTGGCGACCCACGTGCTGCCGCCGGTGATTGCGCGCTTTCGCGCCGATCATCCGGATGTCGATTACGAGCTGTTGATGGGTGATTACTCCGAGATTGAGCAATGGGTGGCGGAAGGCCGCTGCGATCTGGGCTTTATTCCGCGCGAGCCACGCGGCGCCGGCATGGCATCGCGGCCGTTGGTGCAAGACGAGCTGATGGCCGTGGTGCCAGCGGACTCCTCGCTTGCCACCGCGGAGGTCGTTTCCCTTGCCGATTTGGCCAACGAGCAGTTTATTCTGCTGGAACGGGGTAGCGACGACGAGATTACGCCGCTGTTTCGCCGCGCGGGGCTGACAGTGCGCTCAAAACTGTCGACCTGGGATGACTATGCGATTATGGCTATGGTTGAGGACGGCCTGGGCGTGAGCATTCTTCCGGCGCTCATCTTGCGCCGCTGCCAGTTCGATGTTGCCGTGCGCCCGCTCGAGGGACGTCCTCATCGGCAGATCAACGCCATATACCGCACCGCTGACGTTTCGCTTGCGGCGGCTCGTTTCCTTGAATATCTCTAAAAGCGCGTACCTGTTGTCCACTTTGGGACAATTATCGGGGTTCGGTACATTTTATTGTGAAATTGAACTTCCGGATAATGCGCCGCGCTATACTGCTTGCTAAATTGAACTTTGGTTCAATTCGTGTTCTATAAATTGAACTTTGCCAGCAAGGAGGTTCTAGTGGCCCAAGAGACGTTTAGCGATCGCCTGCGACAGACTATGTCCGATCGCGACGTTCGCCAGTCGGACGTAATCCGCGCATCGGAGATGCTCGGCAAAAAACTCGGCAAGAGTCAGATGAGCCAATATGTGAGCGGCAAGACGATTCCGCGGCGCGATGTGGCAGAGCTACTCGCCCGCATTTTGGAGGTCGATGTTACCTGGCTGCTCGCCGGTGACGCCGATCAAGGCGAGGCATCATCACCCCGCAACGATTCCAAGCCCGAACCCCATCCCTCAGCTCAAATACCAAGGAGCACCACCATGCGTACTTTTTCTAAATCCACCAAGCTCGATAACGTCCTGTATGACGTGCGCGGTCCCGTCGTCGACGAGGCTGCCCGTATGGAGGACGAGGGCGAGCGCATCCTCAAGCTCAATATCGGCAATCCGGCGCCCTTCGGTTTCCGCACGCCCGACGAGGTCATCAAGGACATGCGCCAGCAGCTGCCCGACTGCGAAGGCTATTCCAACTCGCGCGGCCTGTTCTCTGCGCGCAAGGCGATTATGCAGTACTCGCAGATCAAGGGCCTGCCCAATGTTCAGATGGAGCACATCTACACGGGTAACGGCGTGTCCGAGCTCATTCAGCTTTCGATGAACGCGCTGCTCGACAATGGCGACGAGATTCTGATCCCCAGTCCCGACTATCCGCTCTGGACGGCGTGCGCAACCCTTGCCGGCGGTCATCCCGTGCACTATCTGTGCGACGAGCAGGCGGATTGGTATCCCGACCTGGAGGATATGGAGTCCAAGATCACGAGCGCGACCAAGGCCCTCGTCATCATCAACCCCAACAACCCCACGGGCTCGGTCTACCCGCGCGAGGTGCTCGAGGGCATCGTCGAGGTTGCGCGCAAGCACCAGCTCATGATCTTTGCCGATGAGATCTACGACCGTCTGTGCATGGACGGCTACGAGCACGTCTCCATTGCCTCGCTCGCTCCCGATCTGCCCTGCGTCACCTTTAGCGGTCTTTCCAAGTCGCACATGATCGCGGGCTATCGTATTGGCTGGATGGTGCTTTCGGGCAACCAGCGTTGCATGAGCGACTTCATCATGGGCGTCAACATGCTCTCCAACATGCGCCTGTGCTCCAACGTGCCGGCTCAGTCGATCGTCCAGACGGCGCTCGGCGGCCATCAGTCGGTCAACGACTACATTCGCCCCGGCGGTCGCGTCTACGAGCAGCGCAACTTTGTGTATGAGGCGCTCAACAAGATCGACGGCATCTCGGTGGTTAAGCCACGTGCGGCGTTCTACATCTTCCCCAAGATGGATGTTAAAAAGTTCAACATCACCGATGACGAACAGTTCGCCCTTGACCTGCTGCACGAGAAGAAGATCCTGATCACGCGCGGCGGCGGCTTCAACTGGGCTGAGCCCGACCACTTCCGCATCGTGTACCTGCCGCGCATGGAAGTACTCAAAGAGTCCCTTGAAGACCTCGCCGACTTCTTCGATCACTACCGCCAGGCGTAACGGCAAAGGTAGACTGTAATGAAACGGTCGGCCCGCAACGGATGCGGGCCGACCGTTTTCTGTCTAAGCCCGTGCTGTTAGCGCTTGTCTCGTTGAGCGGGCGAGGTTCGCGTGTGAGCGGTAAGTTCTATTCCAAAATGGAATACAGTGGGCTTAAGCTGGAATTGATGTCCGGGTACCTGCTTTTCTAGAATGTTTTCAACAAGATGAAAGGCGGTTCCAACCAATGATTATCGATGCAAATTCCTACTGGTTCGACGAGCACATCTTTCATGACGAGACGCTCTGCGAACAGTTTTTGGCCGAGGTACCCCGCGCCTATGACACCGAAGGCTATCTGACCATGAATTCCGCCGGCAAACGACAAATCGTGATCGAGATGCCCGCCGGTTCTCCGGGTCTTAACTACATTGAGGGCGACTACACCCTCGAGAAGCGCTTGGCCGATATGGATGAGGCGGGGGTCGACAAGGCGATCCTCAAGCTCCCCGGTTGTCACGAGTGGATGTCGCTCGAGATGTGCCGGCGTTTCAACGACGGTATGGCTGCTGACGCGAAGGCGTCAAGTGGCCGTCTGATTCCGCTTGTCGCTGTGCCGCCCTTTGGCACCAAAGCGAATTTGGAGGAGCTCGATCGCAGGCTCGACGATGGTTTTACGGGTGTGCAGCTCTGCGCTCACTACGGCAAGCGCTATCTCGACGACCAGGTCTTCTCGAGCTTTTTCGAGCACCTGAACGAACGCCATGTCACCGTTTACGTGCACCATGTTCCCGTGCCGGTCGAGAACGAATCGCTTCTCGCGTACGACAACCTTCGCCGCTCTTATGGCCGCTGCGTCGACCAAACTACGGCGATCGGCCGAGAGATCTTTGGCGATTTCTTTGAGCGCTACCCCAATATCAAGATGGTCCACTCCATGCTCGGCGGCGCATACTTTGCGTTCAAGGAGATGCTGCTGCCTCATGGTCCCAAGCGCCCTGATGCTTCTGGCCGTTTTCAGGTCGATACCGAGACCGTTTCCAGGCGCCTCGAGAACAACATCTATTTCGACATGTCCCATGCTCAGCCTTGGGGCAAGACACTCCTTGCCTGCGCGGTTGACGTGCTGGGTGCAGACCATATTGTTTTTGGCACGAGCTATCCCGTTAAACGCGAGTGGCTCACCGAGGGTGTCGCCTGCGTTCGCGCTGCAAATCTGAGCGATACAGACAGCGACCTTGTGCTTGGCGGTACGGCGCAGCAACTGTACGGTGTCGAGTGAGCGGCAATCAGAGGGGAGTATCTGCCATGGACGAAGGAGAGATGAGGGCTGGGGCCGCTCGTGTGGCCATCGATCTTGGGGACGTGTTGCCGTTCGACGGTTTCGACGAACTCCGTCATGAGGTCTTCGCCCGTGCCCTTATCATCGAGGGGACGGGGCGACGCGCCTGCGTCCTTTCGCTTGAGGTCACCTCGATCGCTCCGGCTCTACTCGCCGATCTGCGTGAGGTTGTTGAGGATGCCGCCAATTGCAGCGGTGCTTATTCTTGGGTGGTTCCTACCCACACGTTTTCCATGCCTCACGTCCGCACTCCCGGGCATCTTGTCGACGATGCTGCCCGCAACCGCAACGAGCGCTATCGCGCAGCGCTCGTCGCTGCCGCCCGCACGGCTGTCGAGCGCGCTGTTGCGGGCATTCGCTCTGCCACGCTCGCTACTGTGGAGGGCGAATGCCCCGTGAACGTTAATCGCGACATTGAGACGCCTGCCGGCTGGTGGTTGGGCTCGAATCCCAGGGGGTTTGCCGACCACACGATGCCCGTACTCGCCATAAGGGATGCCGGGGGCGAGTATGTTGCCGTGCTCGCGACGGCGGACGTTCAGTCCTCCGTGCTCGACGGGTCGCGCGACTCCGAGGGGAGGCACATGGCGAGCGGAGACCTCTTTGGTTTTGCCGCCATGTCACTCGAGCGCGAGCTGGGCGGCGTTGCCCTGTTGCTGCCAGGCGCCGCGGGCGACCAAGGTCCGGCGGAGCGCGCCATGAACGTCATGTTCGATGCGGCCGGCGTTAAGCAGACGGTCGATGCCCATGAAGACGGATACCGCATGCTGCACCAGCAGGGGCAGGCCTTGGGCGATGCTTTGATCGAGGCCGCTCGCATGGCGCGTGAGGATGACGCCACCGGCATCGATGCCCGCACGGTCGACGTTTTTCTGCCCGCTCAGACACGCGCCGATTTTCACTCTTTGGCTCCGCACCGAACGTATGAATTTCATGCCGCTGGCGAGCAGCGCACGAGGGTCTATCTGCTCCGGCTGGGAAACGTCGAGCTTGTCGGCGTACAACCTGAGGTCTCGAGTGCATTCGGCGCCACTGTGCGCGCCGCTCGGTCCGGCTCTGTGTTCTTTGCCACGCTCGTCAACGGCGGACAGAAGTACCTACCGGCTCCCGACGCGTACGAAAAGATCACCTATGAGGCCATGAACTCCGGTTTTGCCGCCGGATCCCATGAGCGCCTCGTCGAAATCATCATTGCCGCCTTGAATGCGGCGTGACACAGAAGGAGAACGTGCATGAACATTGGACACGCGCGCCGCAAAATCACCCCACAGGGCGACATCTACCTGATTGGCTACCGCAATCTTCCCAACCGTCTGGAGCCTGCGACAGGCGTCCATGACGACGTCTTCGCCAACGCCATCCTCTTCCAGCAAGGCGAACGTGAAGTGTTTCTCTTTAATGCCGATGTCCTCGAGTTCGAGGAAAGCATGGCCGAGGAAGTCAAGACAATGCTCGCCGAGCGCTACGGCATTGACCGTGATTGCGTCCTGCTCTCGGCGACGCACGACCATACTTCAATCGTCGCTTACCACCGCAGCTGGTGGACGGGAAAATTCGACGAGAACTACTACCGCTGGTTCCTCGATACCATTTGCCAATGCTTTGAGGAGTGCCGCGCCAACGCACAGCCCGCGATTTGTCGCTTGGGCAAGCAGGTCATCACCGGTTTCTACGACAACCGCATCATCCCAGGTGAACTCGCCGACAATGAGGTCATTGTCGTATCGTTCTTCGATACCGAAGGCAAGCCATTTGCGGGCTTTGTGAACTGGGCGGTGCATTCCGCTTGCGTCGGACCCGACTGCACGGAGCTCACGAGCGAACTCGCCGGTCTTACCGGCAAAAAGCTCGCTCAGAGTCTTGGTTACTATCCGGCCATGGTCGTCGGTGCTGCTGGCGACTGTAGCGACCGCAATTTTCGCCAGGGACGCGGCATTCCCGAGGTTGAGCGTGTTTCGACCGGTCTTGCCGAGGCGATTTCCCAGATCAAGCTCGATCGCGAGGTCGTTCTTGACCGCATCGAGCCTCAGACGTTCTATCACACCGTTGCCCATGACGATTTTTCGCTCACGCTTAAGTGTGCCGTCATCAGTCTGGGCGGCCTGCATCTCTTTGTGTTCCCGAGTGAGCTTGGCAGCGACCTGGGCATTCGCATGAAGCGCGAATGCCCGGTCGAGGGAATAGTCTGCGGTTACACCAACGGCTATTTTGAGTATTTCCTTCCGGCGCGCGAGTACGGCCTCTCCTTTGAGACCGAGCGTACTCAGATTCCCCAGGGTGAACCGGAACGTCTGTGTGACAAGTTCTGCCAGACGACGAGACTTCTCGGCGCAGCAGCTTCGCGTCTGTAGACCTGATTGCGTGGCATGGGCCAATGAGGCTCACTGCCATGTGATCGGCATCTTCCATCTTCTCTGCCGTTTCCCATCTCGGGCGTACGTGCGTCCGCGGATTTCAAAGGGGGAAGCGGGTTCCTTGTCCTCCCACGTCGACTACGGAGGCATGAAATCTACGCTATGCCCCGCTCAGAAAAAGGAGAATTCCATGAAATACCAGAAGCTTTGCGATGAAATCATCACAAAGGTCGGTGGTCGAGACAATGTGTTAGACGTGAGCCACTGCATTACGCGCCTCCGCTTCCACCTCAAGGATGAATCGCTCGCCCAGACCAATGAGCTTAAGGCGACGAAGGGCGTCGTTGACGTTATCCAGGCCGGCGGACAGTATCAGGTCGTGATTGGTGCCACTGTCGAGGCCGTCTACAACGACCTTGTTCAGATTGGCGGGTTCGACTCCAAACCCGCGCTCGATATCGATGAAGGCGACGACGTCAAAAAGAGCGATCCATTCTCGCGTCTGCTTGCCATCATCTCCGAGATTCTGCAACCGGTTCTTGGCGTGCTTATGGCCGGTGGCTTTATCAAGTCGATGCTCGCGCTCTGCACGGTTGCCGGTTGGCTTGCCAAGGACAGCAATACGTATGTGACGCTCTCGGCAATCGGAGATTCGGTCTTCTATTACTTTCCGCTAATCATTGGCTGGACGTCGGCCAAGAAGTTCGGACTTAAGCCCGTTATGGGAATGGCGCTCGGTGGTATCCTCGTCTACCCGACGCTCGTTGCCCTTATGGGCGGAGATCCGCTCTACACGCTCGGCGCCGGCACGGTCTTCGAGTCCAATGTCTACGGTGATATTTTTGGCATCCCGCTGATCATGCAGAATTACTCATCGACGATTCTGCCTGCGATCTTTATCGTCTGGATTGCCTCCAAGGTACACAAGGCCCTTTCTAACGCGCTGCCCGCGCTTGTGAGCTCGTTCTTCTCCAACATCCTGACGCTCCTCATTTGCGGCATCCTTGGCCTGCTTGTGGTCGGTCCGGTCATGACGGTCCTCTCCAACATCGTTGCCCAGATCATCTTGATGCTCATCAACTTCCAGCCCGCCATCGCCGGCTTCGTCATCGGCACGTTCTGGAGCCTGCTCGTCATGTTCGGCCTGCACTGGGGTATCATCCCGCTGTGGTTCCTCGATGTCGCAACCTACGGCTATGACCTCATTAATCCGCTCGTGTATGCAGGCGGTTGTGCCATCGCCGGTGCTGTGCTTGGCATGATCATCCGAACCAAGGATTCCGAGGAAAATGCTGCCGTCAACATTCCCGCCCTTGTCTCTTCGATTTTCGGTGTCAACGAGCCTGCGCTTTACGCCATCTTGCTGCCGCGTAAGCGCCTTATGTGGGCAACCTTTATTTCCGCTGGTGTAGGCGGCGCCATCGCCGGCCTCATGGGTGCCAAACTCTATGCCTTCGGTGCCTCCGGCCCGCTCGGTTTTCCGAGCTTTATTAACCCTGCCGGCATCGACATGGGCTTTATCGGCCTTGTCATCTCCGGTGTGGTCGCTTTCGTTCTGGCTCTTGTCGCCGCTATGGTGATCGGTACCAGGAAGGACGAGGGCGGTAAGGCGCTCAACATCTCGGTGGACTAGTCTGTCTGCGCACTTTAACTAAATATGCCTCGGACGGCGACGTGCCGCCCGAGGCATATTTGTGTTTTGTGCCGTTGTCAGCGTGTTTGCGGACACAAGTCTGCGGTTGTGGAGCAGCGGGGATTATGACGGTCGTGCCGCGGTGGAAGACGCACGGTCGCCCTGCAGGAGCTGACGGTAGGGGAGGAAGCCGATGAACGAGACGACCGCCTGCGAGTGCGCGGCGTTTCGCTTGAGGTAGAGCCTGACCTCGGAGGTCGTCGCGGGCTCGAGCGGCACCAGGGCTACCTTTCCGCTGGCGAGCGATTCCGCCGGCTTGCGCATGAGGAATGAGACGCCGGCGCCGCGCGCGACAAGGGAGATGATGTTCTCGGCTCGTTTGCCGGTGAACGTAACACGTGGGCCAAATCCAGCTTCGCGACAAAGGGAAAGGACGAGCTCGCTTACGAACGAGCCTTGGGGAAGCATGAGGAAATTCTCGTCGATAAGGTCGTCTATCTCGACGGTGTCACGTTCGGCGAGCGGATGGTCGAGTGGAAGGACGGCCACGAGCCGGTCGGTCGTAAAGGGAATCTTTTTGAACTCCGGCTCGATGGCGCCGCCGTCACGGATGAAGGCCAGGTCAATGTCCTCGTGCAGGAGCATGCGCTTGAGTGTGTCGCCCTCGCCCTCGATGAGCTCAACGGAATATGAGGGGTTCGCCTGCTGAAAATCGATGACGGCGTCCGTGATCCCATAAGGGGCCATAATGGGGATAGAACCTACGGTGAGGTGCTCGAGCGGCTCACCTGCGCCTATTTGAATGGCGGCAAGATAACGGTGCTGAAGCGTCGCAATTTTTTGCGCATAGGGGAGGAGCGCTTCACCTTGCGCGGTGAGTGTTACGTGGCGCTGGCTTCGATCGATGAGCTTGCAGCCGAGTTCGTGCTCCATTGCCATGATGTGCTTGGAGAGGGTTGATTGCGACATGAAAAGCAGTTCCGCCGCATCAAGAAACGTGCGTGACTGCGCTAAGATGGCGAATTCGCCAAAGCGGCTGATATCCATAGGGAGGCCTCCGGTACCCTCATTTTGGCAGGTGGCCTAAACCACGACGCCATTGCAGTGGTCGATTTCGTGCTGGATGATCTCGGCGGTGTAGCCCGAGAAGTTTTTGATGCGGTGAACGAAGTTCTCGTCCAAATACTCAACCTTAATGCGGCGATAGCGGGTACAGGGACGCTCGCCGGTCAGTGAGAGGCATCCTTCGCTCGTCTGATAGGCATTGACCTGCTCAAGAATTTGAGGGTTGTACATCAGGAGTGTCCTGTTGCCGTCCTTTACGCAGATGATGCGTTTGCGCACGCCGATCATGTTGGCGGCGAGGCCCACGCACTCGCGCTCATGCTCGTGGAGTGTATCCAGGAGATCCTGCCCGGTTGCGGCATCGTCGGGTCCCGCGTCTTCGGAAGGCAGACGCAAAAAGAACTCGGATTTCATGATGGGCTTAATCATGGCGGGCTCCTCATGTCTTATGCTTTCGTGGACTTTTAATAATAGCGCGGAAGGAAAGCTGTGCGTCCGCGTTACAATCTTTCGATGTTGGACCATGTTGCCAGATTCGTCGTGTACGGCGTCTGGCGTAAGTCTAGGGCTCATTTTTCGCCCTGGACCGTTCCTCTGGGGCGATGCGACTGTCGTTCCAAGAGGAAGGAAATGCATGGGGAGCAAATCTCAGCAACAAGTTCAAGTAACGCCATCGGCCTCTGCGGCGATTCTCGTCGTAATGTATATTGCAGCCTTTGTTGCCGCGTTTAACGAGAACATCATTAACGTGGCGTTGCACGACATTATGGCAGCCTTTTCGGTGAGTGCCACCACGGCACAGTGGCTCGTCTCGGGCTACATGATCGTGACGTCGATCTTTACGGCCATCATGGCCTTCCTGTCCGGCCGTTTCTCGACGCGCAAGCTGTTGTTTTTCGCATGCGGATGTATGGTCGCCGGCGAAGTCCTGTGTCTGATCGCTCCGTCGTTTAGCGTTTTGCTGCCAAGCCGTATTTTGCAGGCTGCGGGATCGGGCATCTTGTTTCCGCTCATGATGAACGTGGTGCTGTCTTGCGCCCCGCGCGAGAAGCTTGGTCTGTATCTGAGTCTGGGCGGCGCCTGCATTACGCTAGGGCCGGCGTTTGGACCCGTGATCAGCGGTCTTATGTGCACGTTGTTTGGCTGGAGGGTGGTATTCGTAGTGCCGCTGGTGGGCGGCGTTGTGGTCGCTGCGGCGGGCGTAAAGCTTGTTCAGAATGTCGGAGAGCGCTCGAACACCACGCTTGACATTCTGTCGGTTGTTTTGCTCGCTGCCGGCATTACGGCGTTTGTGTATTCCGTGGGTGAGTTCTCGACCAATCTGATTGCCGGTGTCGTGGCGCTTTTCGCTGCCGTTGTGCTGCTCGGCCTGTTTGCGGCCCGCCAGCTCAAGCTCGAGCATCCGGTGCTTAACGTGCGTCCCATGGCGAGCGTTCGTTTTTGGCCTGCGTGCTTGCTTGTGGTGGTGTCGATGATGACGACGTTCTCGATGAGCGTTTTGTTGCCGCTCTATTTTGAGGGCGCATACGGCATGACCGCACTTATTGCGGGCCTGCTCATTTTGCCGGCGATTGCCTGCAACGCCGTGACCTCGATTGTGGGCGGACGTGTGATGGACGCCCGTGGCGCATGGCCGCTGCTGCCGGTCGGCTTTGCCCTGATTGCCGTGGGACAGACTGCCATCTCGATGACGGCGGCAAGCATGAACATCGGCGTCGTCGTTGCGCTGACCGTTGTGGTGTATGCCGGAGTCGGTTTGGTGCTGAGCCCCTCGCAAACGGCTGGTTTGGAGACGCTGCCTGCCGCTGAACATCCTCACGGAACGGCATTGCTTAACACGTGGAACATGATTGCCGCATCGTTTGGCCCGTCGCTGTTTATCGGTCTGCTCTCGAGTTCTGCGGCGGCTGCCAGCGTCGCTGGCGCTGCGATCGACGTTGCCCAGGCGATTGGATTTGCAGCTGCCGTGCGTGTGGCGGCTGTAATTGCCGTGGTCGGGTTCGTGGCGTCGCTGGTGTACGCTCATCGCGAGTCGCACATGTCGCATTAATGTGTGCACATAGATTCTGCAGCTAGATTGGATGGCGACACCATAAACTAATGGACGTTTTGCCGAGAGGCATGAATGTTTAAAGCGCAAAGAGTGCGCGACGGGCCCCGCGAATGGGGCGATGATGCCCGAGAGGGCCAAGAAGGAGTCTCATGTCTGAGAACGAAGAGATCATGAACGAGACCGAGAACGAGACCATGGCTGCCGAGGTCGAGGCAGTCGAGACCGTGGAGACCGAAGCTGCCGAGGTTGAGGCTGCTGACGAGGTTTCCGCCGAGGAGGAGGCCGAGGTTGTCGAGGCCGCCGTTGATTACGATGACGAAGAGCTGATGGACAAGATGCAGAAGGCCGCCCGCCTGCTGCGTAGCCGTCGCTTTGCTATTTCCAAGGAGGAGGAGGCCAAGGCCGAGCGCATGGCGAACATCGAGCGCGCCATCAAGCTTCTTGACCTCAAGCCCAAGATGGAGCAGAAGGAAATGTCCGACCTGCTGGGCATGCGCCTCCGTGAGCTCGATGGCCTGATGGCCGAGGCCGAGGCCGCCGATCTGGTCGGCCGCATCGACGACGCCGAGGGCGATATGCGCAAGATCGTCGTCTTCGCTGCCGAGGATGCCGCTGAGGGCCTGGTCGAGCTTGCCAACAAGAAGGAGAAGCTCCTGCCCGAGCTTTCTTACGAGGAGGCCACCGAGCTGATGGCCGCTCTCGATAAGGTTATCGCTCCGCTTGTCGCCATGGGCCTGGACGAGGACCGCGGTCCTCGCGGCGGCCGTGACGACCGTGGCGGTCGCGGTGGCGATCGAGGCGGCCGTGGCGGCTTTGGTGACCGCGGTGGCCGTGGCGGCGACCGTGGCGGTCGCGGTGGCGATCGCGGCGGCCGTGGCGGCTTTGGTGACCGTGGCGGCGACCGTGGCGGTCGCGGCGGCTTTGGCGGCAACCGTGGTGGCTATGGCGATCGCGGTGGCAACCGTGGCGGCTTCGGCGGCAACCGCGGTAACGACCGCGGCGGTCGCGGTGGCGATCGTGGCGGCCGCAACGGCGGCGGCTTCCGCGGCAACCGTTTTTAGTTACGGCGTTTTACCAAACGCCGTAACGGGCCGACGCTGCAAGCCCACCAGAGCGGCAATCTGCCTTTCAACTTCGGCGGCATGACCAAAAGGTCAATGCCGCCTTGCTTCAAGGCACCTTGCTCGCGTGTACGGGTTTTCGCTCATATGACCCAATCCGCTGTCAAGAGCCACAATGGCCCCGCCGACCGCTTGCAATCGGTCGGCGGGGCCTGCCGTTAACCCGTCCCGGTCCGCCCCCGGCATGTCATCGACGCCTTCGGCTCAGTCTCA
>DBGAXC010000022.1:0-32523 GCA_048447565.1 Collinsella aerofaciens
TCATGATGATCTCCTTGATCGAACAAAAGTAAATAAATAAGAGAGAAGTAAGTCGCTGTCTCCTGATCACGCCGACGGGCGCAAACAGGAGCCCGGCATTCGCCTTGGTAAGCAATTCATATGCGGGCCTCCTTTCGCATCCCGGTTCAGTGGTCGGTTTAATTACCTACCGCCTTTGTGTGTTTTGAATAGTACGAGCATTGTTTCGCTCGGTCAATCACTTAAAAGCGCTAACCTGTTATCGGTTTTATAGATAGCAATCGAAAGGACGGCGCCGATGACCCTTCAGCAGCTTCGTTTTCTGATTGCCGTGGCAGAGTCCGGCTCAATCAACGCCGCAGCTCAGCGCCTCTATACCGCTCAGTCCAACATCTCAAACGCCGTCAAAAGCCTGGAGCAGGAACTCCACCTGGAGATCTTTACGCGCTCCAGCCGCGGCGTCACGCTCACCAACGACGGCACCGAGCTTTTGGGCTATGCGCGCCAGGTCGTAGAGCAGGCCGATATGCTCGAGGCCCGCTACGAGGACGGCGGCACCCCGCAAGCCCGCCTCGCCATTTCCGCCCAGCACTACGCCTTTTCGGTCGAGGCCTTTGTCAACGTGGTCGAGCGTTGCCGCGACAGCAAGTTCGAGTTCATCATGCGCGAGACCACCACGTCGCAGATCATCGATGACGTCCGCGCGTTTCGCAGCGACATCGGCATCCTGTATCTGGACGACTTTAACGATCGTGTCCTACAGAAAGCCTTTACCGATGCCCGAGCAAGCTTCCATCACCTCTTTGATGCAAAGGTCCACGTGTTCGTAAGTGAGCGCCACCCGCTTGCCCGCCGCCCGCAGCTGTCCCTTGCCGACCTTACGCCCTATACGCGCTACAGCTTTGAGCAGGGAACCTCAAACTCCTTCTATTACGCCGAGGAGCCGTTTAGCTACATCCCCTGCGATCGCAATATTCGAGTCTCTGACCGCGGCACGCTCACCAACCTGCTGATCACCTCGAACGGCTACACGCTCTCCACCGGCGTGCTCTCAAACGAAATGCAATGGGGCATGGCATCGATTCCGCTGGCAGATGCCCCGACGATGCACGTAGGCTATATCATGCACGATGAACGCAAGGCCTCTCCCCTGTTGCAGCAATACCTCGACGAGCTCGACCGCATCATCCAAGAAAACCAGCCATCAGAGGACGGGGTAGATATGGTAGATTGCTAGCCCTCGGCGAACGCGGCGCTACAATGGTCACTCACACGAAACGTACCCAACGAAAGGAACCATGTGAAGGTCATCATCTATACCGACGGCTCGGCCCGATCAAATCCGGGACGCGGCGGATACGGTGCCGTGCTCAAATACACCAATCCCGCCGGCAAGACCTTCACCTCCGAGCTTTCGCGCGGCTACGCCAAGACCACCAACAACCGCATGGAGCTCATGGCGGTCATCGTGGCGCTCGAGGCACTTAACCGCCCCTGCGAGGTCGAGGTCCATTCCGATTCGCAGTACGTCGTCAACGCCTTTAACAAGCACTGGATCGACGGCTGGAAAAAGCGCGGATGGAAAACCGCCAACAAGCAGCCCGTTAAGAACCGCGATCTGTGGGAGCGCCTACTCACCGCCAAAAGCAAGCACAAGGTTGAGTTCATCTGGGTTAAGGGTCACGCCGGCCACGAGCTCAACGAGCGCTGCGATGAGCTTGCCACCACGGCGGCCGACGGCAGCAACCTCGATATCGACACCGGCTTTAACGAGAGCGACCTGTAACGGCGTTTTCGCACGCTTTTGTGTCCTCCCGCGCTACACTCGTCCTGTAGGCCAAACAACGCAAGGGGGACACATGCTGCGTATAGCGACCATCGGCACATCCATGATTACCGACGACTTTATCCAAGTCGTCAACGCCAACGACCAAGCCGCGTTTGTGGGCACGCTCTCGCGCGATGCCAATCGCGGTGCTGCCTTTACCGCCGAGCGCGGTGGCGAGCGTAACTTCACCGCACTTGATGAGCTCGCGTCCGCCGCCGACGTCGACGCCGTCTATATCGGCAGCCCTAACGCACTTCACTACGAGCAGGCCCTTGCCTGCATCGCCGGTGGCAAGCACGTCATCGTCGAGAAACCCTTCTGCGCCACCGAAGCGCAGGCGCTGGAAGTCTTCCGCGCTGCCGAGGCAGCAGGTGTCGTGGCCCTCGAGGCCATGCGTCCCCTCCACGATCACGCCTTCCACGCCATCGAGGACGCCCTGGGCGAGATCGCCCCCATCCGCCGTGCCTCATTGCGCTTTGGCAAGTATTCCTCGCGCTACAACGAGATTCTCGCGGGACGCGCCACCAATATCTTCGACTGCAATATGGCATCGGGTTCCCTCATGGACATTGGCGTCTACGCCGTCGAGCCCATGGTCGAGATTTTCGGCATGCCCTCCGGCCTTACGAGCATGACTACTCTGCTCGACCCCACCACGCGACAGCTCACGCACGGCCCCATCGACGGCTGCGGTTCCATCCTCGCCAGCTATGGCGGAGGCCGCATCTCCGTCGAGCTCGCGCACTCCAAAATTACGAATGACCTACTGCCCTCGCAGATCGAAGGCGAGCGTGGCACTATCCAGATTGACCATCTGTCAACGCCCCGCAACGTCCGCATCGACTATCGCGGCGACGTCGTACGCGGCTCGGCGACCGAGGCGCCGCGCGAACAGGGCGACAACGGCCGCGTGCTCGACCTGCCCAAATCGAGCAACACCATGGAATACGAACTCACAGACTTTATCACCGCCATCGGCGGCATCGATAACGTCAAGGAAGAGATTTGGGAGACCCCGGCGGGACGCCACGAGCTTGGCCACTACCGCGATGTCACGCTCGTCTCACTACGCATCATGGATGCCGTGCGTCAGCAGGCCGGCATAACCTTCCCGGCCGACGCAGGCAAGCAGGCATAGCGATGGGCCTCTTCGATACGTTCTTCTCCAGCGTCACCGGCGGCAGTCGAGAGCCTCAAAAACCGTCAAACGTCGAGCTCGAGCTGCGCCGCAGGCTTACCGTGCTTGCAAGCGACGAGGCCACTCAAGACACTCCCCTGCGCTATTTCCTGCGCTGGGAGGGGCAAGTCCAAGGCGTTGGTTTTCGCTTTACCAACACCAACCTCGCGCAGGCACGCGCACTCACCGGCTGGGTGCGTAACATGGAAGACGGCTCAGTCGAGATGGAGATACAGGGAGCTCCGGCAGACATCCTATCTCATCTCGAGGCACTTCATGCCTCCTACGAGCGCATGGGAACGCGTTTTCGCCTTGTAGATGCCCAGGCCCGAGCCCCACTTGCCAATGAAGACGGTTTCAGTCCTCATTATTAGTATTGTGTGCTAAATACGGTATCATTTACCTACGACCGTTGATAGAAAAGAGGCGAGGCGCATGGCGGTGCAAAGAAGGAATACCAAGCAGCGAAAGCTGGTTCTTGACGCCGTGCGCCAAAGCTACAACCATCCCACCGCCGACGAAATCTACAACGTCGTGCGCGCGCAGGATGACAAAATCAGCCGCGGTACGGTCTACCGCAACCTCAATCTCTTGGCCGACGCCGGCGAGATCCTCTCCATCAAGACGCCGGGCGGCAGCCGCTTCGATCGCACGATCGAGCCGCACGCACATATCATCTGCACCTCATGCAGCCGCGTCATCGACGTACCGCTCCCCTTCGATGCCCAGCTCGACGCCAAAGCGTCCGAGCAAATCGGCTGGCACGTCACGTCGCACTACACCATCTTCGAGGGTCTCTGTCCCGACTGCCGGTAGATGTTTGGAACATGCCTTAAAATCCACCTTTCCGCACTTTGCAGCAAAAAGTAGATTCCTAGACATGTCCCAAATGTCTACTCAGCAAGTAGACGACGCAGCTCTTCTTCGACCGTGCGCACGTAGCGGACGCGGTCGTTAATGCCACGCATAGAGGGGTTGCAGCTCTCCATCAGATAGGGATGGCCCACGACGTTGAGCATGTCGCGATCGTTCTCATTGTCGCCAAACGCCATCATCTCATCGGGCGAAATACCCAGGGCACGACCGTAATCGGCAAGCGCGGAGCCCTTGCCCGAACCGAAACCGATAAAGTCCGTCCATTCGGTTCCCGACGTCATCACGTCAACACGGTCGCTAAAGAGGCGCTCAAAATACTCCAGGGCCGCCGGCTGATCCACCTCGGGCGTCTGGAAGGCAATCTTAATGACGTCCTCGTCGATGTCCTCGGGGCGGGCGACCACCGCCACATCGCAGTGGACCTCATAGCGCAAATGATCGACGAACGCATCGTTGCCGCTCATGGTGTAGAGGTGTCCCTCACACGAAAGGGTCACGTCGGCATGGGGATACGCAACCACGGCATTCGCGATATCCATAGCAAGGCTACGCTCCATGGAACGCTTGACAACGGCACGTCCCTCGCTCATCACCAGGGCTCCGTTTTCGCATACATAGGCGAGCTCATCGGCCACCGGGGCAAACAGATAGCGCAAGCTCGCATATTGACGGCCGCTCGCCGGCATAAACACGATACCGCGACGATGCAGCTCATCGATGAGCTCAAAGGCCTCGGAACGCGGCTCGCGCTCCCCCGGATGCAGCAACGTGCCGTCCAAATCGCATGCAATCAGCTTGATTCCTTCAAGACCCATATGCTCCCCCACAGCATCTCATCAACAGAAAGGCGGACTTTGAATAGTTGTCTCTCAAAGTCCGCCTTACTTATACGCACGTTAACCGCGCGCCTTCTTTACGATCGTAAAGTCTGGTGCCATACTCACAACGGCATCCGCCGCACTCGACGCAAAGCGCCGGTCCGAATCGAGTTCACGGGTAACCGTCGAGAGCCGAACGCCCTCGACACCCCGGAGCATGCGGCCCAAAACAGGCTGCACCGGCGTATACATGCGCACGGTATACTCGTCCGAATCGCCTCGAAAAAGCGGCGCATGCATATTGCCGATCTCCCAGCACGCATGCGCGAGCGCAATCGGGTCCATGCGGTCAACTTCGACCAAATAAACCTCGGCGCTGCGCAGGCGCACGACAACCGCCACGGGCACCACGCCCGAACGGTCGACGGCGAGCACGTCGCCGTCGACAAAACGACCGCCGTCGGCAGTATCCAGCAGAACATCGACCGTGCGCCCCAGCTCCGTCACGCCCACAAACGCGCATACATCAGCCTGGTCCCAATCGAGCAGTAGCTCGTCAACTTCAAAGACGCCGCCCAGCTTCCGGCGAAGCAGAAGTTCATAGGACGGATCGTTGAGATTTCCCAAGCATGTCGTCGAAACCAAGCGCTCAGGCATGCTCTAACCCTCTACCTCGACGAGCTCGATATCAAAGTTGAGGTCCTTGCCGGCAAGCTCGTGGTTGGCATCGAGCGTCACAGCCTCGGGCGTTACGTCGATGACGACGGCGGGGACAGGCATGCCGCTCGGCGTGGACAGGAAGAGCTTCATGCCCTTCTCGATCTGCTCGATGTTGGGAACCTGCTCGGCCGGGAAGGTAATAACCATCTCGGGATTGTGCTCGCCGTAGGCATCGGCAGCAGGAATGTGCACGGTCTTCTTCTCGCCCACCTGCATGTCGACAACAGCGGCGTCGAAGCCCTTGATCATCTGACCGGCGCCGCAGGTGAACTCCAGCGGCTCGCCGCGATCGTAGGAGCTATCGAACTGCGTGCCGTCATCGAGCGTGCCGCGATAATGGGTCTTGACCTTCTTGCCCTGGTTGGACATGGTAACCTCCGTAATAAGGGCGGCGCACAACACGGGCCGCCATGAACATATGGCGCTAACTATACCCTAGTCATACAATTCAATGACAGTTTGCAAAGAAACGCTGCAACCGGAGGAACCATGGCATATCCCGTATTTGACCTACACTGCGACACCGCCGACCGCATCGGCTGGGCCACGCTCGATCTCGACCTGCGCTTTACCGCCGGCACCGACGGTTATTTCCCCGGCGACGAAACGCATCCGCAAGATTTCGACCTCATCGAGGGCAACGCCTGCGCCATCTCGCTCGCAAAGATCGGCAACACGCCATGGGCACAGTGCTTCGCCACGTTTGTCCCCGATGAGATTCCCACCGCCCACGCCGCGCGCTTCCAGGCGCAGATCATGGCGCATATGAGCGGCCAGGCAATGCTCAACCACGACCGCATGGTCAACGTACGCAGCGCGGCAGACATTCGCCCCGCGCTCAAAGACGGCAAGGTCGCCTGCATCCACACCATCGAAAACGCCACGTTCTTTGCCGAGGACCCCGCGCTGATCGAGGTGCTCAAGAGCTTGGGCGTACTCATGTCATCGCTCAGCTGGAATGCGCAGGGACCGCTCGCGAGCGGACACGATACCCACGCCGGCCTCACCGCCGCCGGCATCGAGGCACTTACGCAGATGGAGCACGCCGGCATGGTACTCGATGTCTCCCACCTCAACGACGAGTGCTTTGACGAGGTTGTCGCCCACGCCACGCGTCCCTTCGTCGCCAGCCACTCCAACTCCCGTGCGGTTTGCGGCGCCAAGCGCAACCTCACCGACGACCAGTTCCGCACCATTCGCGACATGGGCGGTATCGTCGGCCTCAACTACTGCAGCGAGTTCCTTTCCAACGACGCAACCGACAAGACCGCCGCAGACGTCACCTTCGACCAGCTGGCGGCACATATCGAGCACTGGCTCGACCTGGGCGGCGAGGACGTCATCGCGCTCGGCGGCGACTGGGACGGTGCCACGGTGCCCGCCTTCCTCTCCGATGCCAGCATGATGCCCGAGTTCCAGAACATGCTCTCCAAGCACTTTGGCAAGACCGTGATGCAAAAGCTCTGCAGCGACAACGCGCTTGCCTTCTTTGAGCGTTATTAATTTCACATCCCTTGAGCGGGCCGGCATGCCGAACGGTCGACATGCCGGCCCGTCCCCAATCTGAAGGACCGCTTTTGACGCAGCAGTTTACGATTACCGTATCCCGACCGGATGGCACATCCATCCCCGTCGTCGTTACCAAAAAGCGCGTCAAGAACTTCAACCTACGCGTCACATCGAGCGGTGAGGTCCACGCCAGTGCACCGCTCGGCGCCAGCCGCGAGCGTATCGAAGCGTTTGTGAAGCGCAACAGCGCCTGGATTATCAGCCGGCTTGCCCAGCGCGAGCAACGTCAGGCGACGGCGCGAGAGCCGCTCAGCCCCTCGTCCATCATTGCACTTTGGGGCAAGCCCATCACGGTACAAGATGCGCTCGATCACAACTTTAAGTCACCCGCACCGCGGCCCAAGCAGGCCACCTTCGCAAGTTTTATAGGTGCCGACAAATCGAACGAACGCCCACAGGCCAAGCGGCGCGCAACCCTCGACGGCCTGACGTCCGATGAGCTCCAGACCCGCATCGACCAACTCTATGCATCCGAGGTCACCACGGCGCTGCGCGATATGGTACGCGCGTACGAAATCGCAATGGGTGTCGCCGTTTCCCGCGTTTCCGTACGTAGCATGAAAACGCGTTGGGGCTCATGCACGCCCAAATCCGGTGCCGTTCGCATCGCACGCGAACTTGCCGCCTATCCCATCGAGTGTCTCGGCATGGTTGTCGCCCACGAGCTCGTCCACCTGCTCGAGCCAAGCCACAATCAGCGGTTTCACGCCCTGCTCGACACGTACTGTCCCAACAATAGAGCTCTATCGCAGCGGCTCAAGCAGCCGCCCATAGAGACGTATTAGAACCGGTTAGCGCACGCGCTCGATCTCGACGCCGCAGCTTGCCAGGGGAAGACCGACGGGAGCCCAAGGCTTATCGAGCTTAACACGCACGCCAAGCAGCAAGGGGTAACGACGCAGCAGCATCTGGGCCACACCCTCGGCTGCCGCCTCGATGAGTTTAAACGTATGCTCGCGCAGATAGCCATCGACATCGTGGCACACCGAGCCGTAGTCAATCGAAGCGTCCAGGTTATCGTGCTCCCCCGCTGCACGCAGGTCGGCATAGAGCACCAAGGACACGATGAACTTCTGGCCCAGCGCATTCTCTTCGGGATACACGCCGTGGTTGGCAAAAACCTCGAGACCGTCGATAGTAATGCGGTCAGCATGGCGCAGATCGTCATAACTCACGTGGGGCACCGCCGTTGCGGTGGATATTTCGCCCCTTCCACGGCGGGCGAGCTCGGCGCCTTCAGTCTTGGTTGCATTCTCGGGCAGTTTCTTGTTGCTCATCGCGATCGTCTCCTTCGTTTAGAACCCCGACCGCGTAAACTAACTAGACGCGAATCGACAGGTTCTTTTTATCATCGCTCCAGTTGCAAGCATTGCGCGCGGGGCATGCAAAGCAGGCGCGCGACGCTTTGTCGGCTGCATAGAGCAGACGCTCAAGCGGTTGGCTGTTCACGCGCAGCTTTCGATGGCCCAGAATGGCCGTCTTAATGGCTGCGGCATCGGCCGGCTCAAACGCCACATCATCGGGCATGCCGCCGAGAATCGCATCAGCGACGCGTTCGCTTGCAACATCATGGGATATACCCGATTCATACTGTTCATCTTTGCCGATATCGTGAAGAAGTGCCGTGGCGTAGATGACCTCGCGGTCAAATTTGAGCTGTTCCTCAAGATTCTTGATCCACATAATGCGAGCGACATCGAGAAGATGATCAATACCGTGGCGGCAGAAGATGCGCCCCGATTCCAACTGTGCAATGTTGCCCAGGTGCCGACGGAACAGCCCGTTGGCACAAATGTAATCAATGCGAGGCATGGCACCAAAGGGAGTCAGGCCCGAAGCCATAAAGCCGCGACGCGACGTCCCCTCATCGGTCTTCGATGTAAAGTCGTTGACGACCCTCATGCTAACGGCCCAGCATCCTAAAGAACCGCTCCTCGAGCGCGGGATCAGTCTCAAAGACGCCGCGGCGAGCGAGCGTCACGGTCTTGGTGCCGGGCTTTTGCACGCCGCGCATCGTCATGCACATGTGCTCAGCTTCCATCAGCACAATCGCCCCTTGGGGAGCAAGATATTCCATGAGGGCATCGGCAACCTGTGCACACAACTGCTCCTGCAGCTGCAGACGACGGGCGTAGACCTCAACCGTGCGGGCGAGCTTGGAAAGCCCGGCCACCCGACCGTTAGGGATATAACCAATGGCGGCCTTGCCGTAAAACGGCAGCAGATGGTGCTCGCACAGCGAGTAAAACGTAATGTCGCGCTCAATAACCAAGTCGTTCGAAGCGACGGCAAAGGTTTTGGACAGGTGTTCCTCGGCACTCTGGTCCATACCGCCGGCGATCTCACCATACATACGGGCAACGCGCGCCGGGGTCTCCAGCAGGCCCTCACGAGTTGGGTCCTCGCCTATGCCCTCAAGCAACAGCTTAATGGCGGCCTCGACTTTTTCCTGATCGACCATCTGGGCCTCACTTTTCCGATTTTGCGTTCGCGCTATGGTACCACGCCCTTTGGCATCGGCCACAAGCTACATAGTATGGGTCGAATAGACCGGATCGTCCCGCCAAAGCTCCACAGCGTCGCAAAGCACAACGCCCTCGCGCACAGCACGGGCGCGCGTGGCGTTCATATCAATCACGCGCTGATTGCTCGAGCCCCTAAAGCGCAATGAGATATCGTACAGATCCTGAACAAACGGGCCGTCCACCAACATGTCGAGGCAGGCCAGGATACGGTCCGTCACCTCGGTATGATGACGGCCACCCGGCATAAGCTCCTCGAGCACGTCGCCGGTAAAGCACCAAATGGTCTTGCCCGACCCCTCGGGATAGGCCGCACGCACGCGTTCGATAAAGTCAACAAGTCCCGCCTGATTCTCGGGCTCCATAGGCTCGCCGCCCAGAATCGTCAGGCCATCGATAAAGGGATGGTCGAGACTCTCGATAATCTTGTCCTCGACGGCACGATCGAACGGCTCGCCCGCAGCAAAGTCCCACGCGACAGAGTTAAAGCAGTTCTTGCACCCACGACGGCACCCACTCACAAACAGAGAAGTACGAACGCCTTCCCCATCAGCAATGTCGAAATACTTAATGTTCGCGTAATTCATAGGTAACTCTCCCGGGAGGCCGGGACATATCATCCCGTCCTCAAACATTCTCGGCCTTCGGCCTGCGAAACTGCGGGCGGGACGATATGTCCCGGCCTCATGCAAAGGGTAACTCAATGAACGAAGCGAACATCGAGTATAGGGTTCGAGGTCCAATAAAAACCTTGTTGCAACTCAACCGCCATCGCAAGCAAAGCGTTGTTGCAAGTCAACTCATTTCCGCTTAGAACTTCGAGGAGTGAGCAGACCGCATGCCGTATCTCAGCTACGTCAACTTGGCTGAGCCGAGAGGGCCGCTTGGGCTTTTGCTCGATATGAGTTCCGCACGCAAAGAAGGCCACTTAATGTGGCCTTCGTCTTGCGCAGGACTGTCCGAAATAGCGAGCAAATGCCCAAGCGGCCCTCCCGGCTCAGCCCCGGAGCGGTATTAGAGATGCAGCACGCGGTCGCGGATCTCCTCGGTTCGGCCCTGGTTCCAGAACTGGGTACCGATGTAGCCGCACGTGCGACGGGCAACATTCATCTTCTCCTGATCGCGGTTGCCGCAGTTAGGGCACTCCCACACCAGCTTGCCGTCATCCTCGACAATCTTGATCTCACCGTCGTAGCCGCACACCTGGCAGTAGTCGCTCTTGGTGTTGAGCTCGGCGTACATGATGTTGTCGTAGATGTACTGCATCACGCGAATGACAGCCTTGAGGTTGTCCTGCATGTTGGGAACCTCGACGTAGGAGATGGCACCGCCCGGCGAAAGCTGCTGGAACATGCCCTCAAACTTAAGCTTATCGAAGGCGTCGATCTCCTCGGACACGTGGACGTGGTAGCTGTTGGTGATGTAGCCCTTGTCCGTCACGCCCGGGATGATGCCAAAACGACGCTGCAGGCACTTGGCGAACTTGTAGGTCGTCGACTCAAGCGGGGTACCGTACAGCGAGAAGTCAATATCGCTTTCGGCCTTCCACTCGGCGCACTTGTCGTTCATGCGCTGCATGACGGCCATGGCAAACGGCGTGCCCTCCTTCTCGGTGTGGCTGTGGCCCGTCATGTACTTGACGCACTCGTACAGGCCGGCATAACCCAGACTAATGGTGGAGTAACCGCCCACGAGCAGCTTGTCGATCGTCTCGCCCTTCTTCAGACGAGCGAGGGCGCCGTACTGCCACAGAATCGGTGCGGCGTCAGAAAGCGTACCCATCAGGCGCTCATGACGGCACAGCAGGGCACGGTGGCACAGCTCAAGGCGCTCGTCGAAGATCTTCCAGAACTTATCCATATCCTGGTGCGAGCTCAGCGCGACATCGGGCAGGTTGATGGTCACGACGCCCTGGTTAAAGCGACCATAGTACTTGGGCTTGTTCGGGTCGTAGTTCAGCGCGTTGGCAACGTTGTTAAAGCCGTTGCCCGAACGGTCGGGCGTCAGGAAACTACGGCAACCCATGCAGGTGTAGCAATCGCCATTGCCGGCGGTCTCGCCCTTCGACAGCTTCAGCTCGCGCATCTTCTTCTCGGAGATGTAGTCGGGCACCATGCGCTTGGCGGTGCACTTAGCAGCCAGCTGGGTCAGGTAGAAGTACGGGGAATTCTCGTGAACGTTATCGTCCTCGAGCACGTAGATGAGCTTGGGGAACGCCGGGGTGATCCACACGCCGGCTTCGTTCTTAACGCCCTCATAGCGCTGACGAAGCGTCTCCTCCACAATCATGGCAAGGTCGTGCTTCTCCTGGGGCGTACGGGCCTCATTGAGATACATAAAGACCGTCACGAACGGCGCCTGGCCATTCGTGGTCATAAGGGTCACGACCTGATACTGAATCGTCTGAACGCCGCGGCGGATCTCGTCACGCAGGCGGTCCTCAACAACCTCGCGGACCTTTTCGGGAGATGCGGAAACGCCGAGCTCCTCGAGCTCGCGGGCGACCTCGCCGCGAATCTTTTGACGGCTCACCTCGACGAACGGGGCAAGATGGGTCAGCGAAATCGACTGGCCACCGTACTGGGAGGAAGCAACCTGAGCGATGATCTGCGTCGCGATGTTGCAGGCAGTCGAGAAGCTGTGCGGCTTCTCGATCAGCGTGCCCGAAATAACAGTACCGTTCTGGAGCATATCCTCCAGGTTCACCAGGTCGCAGTTATGCATGTGCTGGGCAAAGTAGTCCGAATCATGGAAGTGAATCAGACCCTCATTGTGAGCATCCACAATCTCCTGGGGCAGCAGCACACGCTGGGTCAGGTCCTTGGAGATCTCGCCGGCCATGTAGTCACGCTGAACGGAATTGACGGTCGGGTTCTTGTTGGAGTTCTCCTGCTTGACCTCTTCGTTGTTGCACTCAATCAGCGACAGAATCTTGTCGTCGGTCGTGTTCTTCTGGCGCTTCAGGCTCTGAACATAGCGATAGATGATGTAATGGCGAGCGACCTCGTAGCAGTCGAGACGCATAATCTCGTCCTCGACCAGATCCTGAATCTCCTCGACCGACACGGTGTGGCCCGCGTTCTCGCATGCCTCGGCGACGTTTTGTGCCGCGTAAACCACCTGGCGGTCGGTAAGACGAGAGCTCTCCTCGACCTCCAAGTTTGCGGCGCGGATGGCATTGACAATCTTATCGATGTCAAAGACAACCTCGGTGCCGCTGCGCTTGATGATCTTCATCCTCTTGCCTCTTTCGCGTCGAAATCGTATTGCGCTTCAGAGCCAAACGATGCCCGGCAGGGCTTGCCCCTGTCTTGCGGCGCCGTCGCGCAATCTGTGTTTTCGAAAACCATAGGCCCTCATGCGGACAATCCTCGCAGCCAATCAAGGGGCTCGAAGATCCATCCAAATGGGGCGAATAAGGTCCTCGTTCTCTGTCCGCCATCTATCATACGACAAAGAGGCATCTATATCCTGTATTCTTTTTTTAGGTCAAACACAACATATAGTGTTTCAGCAGGTCAAAGCAATTAGTCATTTTGCAGACGCATTAATTATGAGGGGTTCTTGGCAAGTCGGTAAAACGTTACCAACACGGCTACCTGCATGGCAGTTATAAAACCCCCTTAGTCAAGCCGCTGACAAATCCTACCAAAACCAAGCCGCTCACGCCAAAAGAATCCAAAAGATTATGCTTGACCAACATGTTGCGGTCACGGTCGGCCAGGACGTATGCAATCTGTCGGCACCTCTATGGGATGCGAAGACCATCGCGTACAGACCTTGGATCAATATTTGGTGGCTTATTTGGCGGCGTGCTTGGTGGTAAAACAAAACAGCCCAGAGGACATAGCCTCTGAGCTGCGAACATTTGGTGGGCGTTAGAAGATTTGAACTTCTGACCTCTTCCGTGTCAGGGAAGCGCTCTCCCCCTGAGCTAAACGCCCAAATGGAGCGGACAACGGGGCTCGAACCCGCGACCCCAACCTTGGCAAGGTTGTGCTCTACCAACTGAGCCATGTCCGCCTGCGAGGATTTAATATACGGGATGATCCACCCAAATGCAAGAACTTTTTTTAAAAAGTTTTGCGACGCCCTCGCGAACCTCGCGAAGACATCAGCCACCACGGAAGGCGCAGGCAAACGCAAACTCGCCGCAAGAGGCCACTACATCTCGCCGAGCATGATCCAGGCAGAGCTGTCCTGCGCGAGCCTGCCGTCTGCAAGCGGTGATGAGGTGAGCAGGACCCTGCCCGCCGGCAGCTCCACAGGTGCTGCACCGAAGTTCGTCACACACGCCCAGCCGTTATCGCGGCGATAGGCGATGACGCCGCCCTCAGCGCCCTCGGCACCATCCGCAAGACCGGTGCGCCCGTCAAGATCGAGCCACGCAAGATCGTTGGCGCACCCGCGCAGCTTGCGCCGCAGCCAGAGGGCGTCACGATAGAGCGCAAGCATCGATGTCGGGTCCGCTTCTTCCTTATCGGCAGCATAATCGGAAAACCATGCAGGCTGCGGCAGATGAGGCGCTGCATCGGCGTCTGCCGGCGAAAACCCAAACGATCCGCCATGCGCGGGATCGTCCGCTGCCACCCACGGCAGGGGCACACGACAGCCGTCGCGCCCCTTCTCACGCTTCGGTCCGTGCGTATTGGTCGCAGTAGGGTCTTCGAGTGCAGCCCACGGGATATCAGCCACCTCAAAAAGGCCGAGCTCCTCACCCTGATACACGTATGCCGAGCCCGGAAGCGCCAGCTCAAGCAAAAGGGCCGCCCGCGCGCGGCGCTCGCCGAGTTCACGGTCCTCGTCATAAGACGACCCGTCGCGCAAGAGCCAGTCGAGCGCAATCTGGTGGTAGCGCGTCGCCTTGATTTGCGGCAGGGCATAGCGTGTCGCCACGCGCGGCACGTCGTGGTTGGAGAGTACCCAGGTCGAGGCGGAATCGGATTCGACGGCTGCCTTCAAGCCCTTCTCGATTGCAGTGTGCATGTCATCATAGGTCCAAGTGGCCTTGGCAAACTCAAAGTTGAATGTCTGGCCAAGCTCGCTGGGACGCGCGTAGAGATACTGGCGCTCGGGCAGCACCCACGCCTCGGCAACGGCACTGCGCGGCGGATTATAGCGGTCGAACACGCGGCGCCACTCGCGATAGATCTCGTGGACCTCATTGCGGTCCCACAGCGGATGGGTGCCGTCGTCAACCATGTCATCGCCCTCGGCGAGATGCCACCGGTCGAGGTCATCGCGGTCGAGATCCTTGGCGAGACCCTGCGCCACATCAATGCGAAAGCCGTCGACGCCTCGATCGCTCCAAAACGCCAGGACGTCGCAAAAGAGCGCGTGAACCTCAGGGCATGACCAGTCAAAGTCCGGCTGCTCGGGCGTAAACATGTGCAGATACCACTGACCGTCCGCAACACGCGTCCATGCGGGGCCGCCAAAGTTGGCATTCCAATTGGTGGGAGGCAGCTCGCCATGCTCGCCGCGACCATCGCGGAAGATATAACGGGCGCGTTCGGGCGATCCGGGGCCGGCGGCAAGAGCGGCTTTGAACCAGGGGTGCTGGTTGGATGAATGGTTGGGCACGATGTCGACGATGACCTTGATGCCGCGCGCGTGAGCCGCAGCGATCATGTCATCGAAGTCGTCAAGCGAGCCGAGACGTGGGTCGACATCGCAGTAGTCCGCCACATCATAGCCGCCATCGACAAGAGGCGAAGGGTAAAACGGGCTCAGCCAGATGGCCTCGATACCCAGTCGCTCAAGATAGTCCATCTGCTGGGTAATGCCCGCGATATCGCCCAGACCCGAACCAGTCGAATCCTTAAACGAGCGCGGGTAGATCTGATAGATCGCGGCATCGGACATCCACGAGCGCGAAGAAGACTTTTCTGTAGCCATGGGGCGTATCTCCCTTGCAACGAGGTTATGCGAGATGCCCACGATGATACGCCCAAAGCGGACATTCGCGACAAACAACGCCACAGCCACGCCCCAAAACGATCGCTCCCTCGCGGGTTCGAGCCCAGGCGACGGGTACGAAAAAGCCCGGCTACCGTAGTAGTCGGGCTGTTACGTTTGGAGCGGACAACGGGGCTCGAACCCGCGACCCCAACCTTGGCAAGGTTGTGCTCTACCAACTGAGCCATGTCCGCATATGTAAAACAAAACGGGCGCCGGAGCGCCCGGATGTTGCCTGGAGGCGAAGCCCGGATTCGAACCGGGGGTAAAGGCTTTGCAGGCCTCTGCCTTACCACTTGGCCACTTCGCCGAAAAAGGACCGCCTAAACGGTCCGGAAATGCAATGGAGCGGACAACGGGGCTCGAACCCGCGACCCCAACCTTGGCAAGGTTGTGCTCTACCAACTGAGCCATGTCCGCTTGCGGGTTATTAATTTACGCGAGTTGTCCAAAAGACGCAAGTACTTTTTTCAAAAAACTTGTCTGCCGCATGTTCTTAATAGCCAAACGCGCTAAAGCGATTGGCTAGGCACACGATTCCAGCGCTCCGCTAAACAGCTTCACCATCTGCACGCGCGTGCCGGCGCCGTCCGTACGACGAGCAACCTCCACGTTATCGACGAGCATACGCATAAGCTTGATACCACGGCCGCGTTCCTCAGATGCAACCGGCTCGCTCGTTTCATCGATAGAATAGCCGGCACCTCGATCAAGCACCTCAACCACAACGCGATCGCCATAGGCCTGAACCGTCAGGACGCACCCGATACCGCCCGCATGGTCATAGGCATTACCCAGCGCCTCCCCCGACGCCAATGCGACATCGTAGCGCTCGTCACGGCGCAACGGAAGCGATTCAAGGAGTTCGGCGATGCGATGTCGGTAGTATGGAAGATTCTCGATACCCTGACGGACCTCGACGCTCTTACTCCAGCGAGGCAGCTCCCCCACCGGAATGGCGGGAATAGACTCCCGTGCCGGCCCCGCGACATGAAGGATATCGACAAGACGAGCAATCTCCAAAAAGCGAACAACTTCACCTGATGCATTGACGAGCGAAAGCAGGCCTTCTCGCCTCATGAGCTCACGAGCGCGCGTAAGCAGGAATGCCAAGCCCGTCGAATCGATAAAGCTAACAGCCTGACAGTTGATGACAACACGACGCACGCCGCGGCCAATCAAAGCATCCAACCGCCGACGCAGCGCAGGCACCGTGGCGATGTCGATATCGCCTGGTGGCGTCAAAACCGCTATGTCATTCCACTCATTCATACGACCATGGTTCCCCAAAAAAGCCCACTCGATGCATTCGTTTCCCCAACCGTGCGGATTCAGCCCGTTCAGCGCCGTCTATGAACGACCCCGTAAAAACTCAAGGGACACCAATGCAATGTCATCGTCCAGCGCCGATTCGGTAAATCGGTCAAGCTCGCCCAAGACCTTGCCGCAAATGCCCGACACGCCCTCCCCCGAAACAGAAAGCAGAAGATCGCGCAAGCGCTGCTCGCCAAAGAACGCTCCGGTGCGGTCGCGGGCCTCAATCGTTCCATCCGTATACATGAAGAGCATGTCGCCGGGGGCGAACGTAAACACGCCTGTCTCGTACACCATACTCTCAAAGGCACCGATTACACCCGATTGGCATCCAAGTAGCTCGACCTCTCCCCCACGAGCCTCGCCGCCACCCAGTGGCATCGACTCTGGCCTGATGACCATGGTCGGAGGATGGCCCGCCGAACAATACGTTGCGCGTCCGGCTTTCAGGTCAATCTTGGCGATAAAGGCTGTCACGAACGTCTCGACCCTCGAAAAGCCCATGAGCATACTGTTAAGGGAGCGTGCCATGCGGGCCGGTCCAGCGCCCTCCCACGCATATGCCGTCAGAGCCGTCTTGACGAGCGCGGACATCGATGCGGCCTCAATGCCTTTGCCAGACACATCACCCAGAATCATGACGGCGCAGTCGTCGGGAAGACGGATGAGCGTATAGAAATCGCCGCCGACCAACGCCGAGTTCGTGGCCGACAGGTACACCGAATCGGTTGCGATACCCGGAACATCCCCCAGGGAATTTCTCATGCCGATCTGAAGGGTCTGAGCGATATGACGCTCCTCGCGCTTTTGAGATTCACCTTCGTAGATCAGTTCAAAGTCATGCGCCAAGTGCACCAAGTAGTCATATTCAAGGTCATCAATCGGCTCTTGGCTGCCATCACGAAGCAGTAGCGCGCGCGTCGTCGGGCTCTTCGCAACAGAAGCAGGAACAATTGCGTCGTTACTGTGCTTGCCATCACCCTTAGAGCGTGGTCGCCCCGCCTCGATGCCGGAGTCGACGTAGAGACCTTGACAAGGCAGACCATGCGCCCTAAGCCAGCCTCCCATAGGCATCGATTCGTCAACGCGAGTTATACGGACGTGTTTAAGGTCCTCGGCACTCGTACCGCCCAAAACAGATGCCTCAAAGCCATCAGGGCCAGCCCCCAGACGTGCCGCTGGCGCCGTCGTGGAAAAGAAAAGCTTCTCGGGATCGTCCGGCAAAGCAACGCGACTGCCGCCTTCAAAATCTATGACGTAGGAATCCAGACTGGCGTCATACTCAACAGGGCAAAAATGGCAGTTGAGCATATTGCAGATCTCGGACGATACCGCCTGGGTAGCCGCGACGGAATCGTCTAGAAAGGTAAACAACTCATCACGTAAGACATTGAGCGAGCGGCCAAGCTCGGCCGTGCGACGAGAGCGAAGACTCGATGCCATGCCGACCAGTTGGATAGACAAGTAATCGCAAATGACCTCGAGTACATTAACGTCATAGGCGAGCGGTGCCTGGGGGCGTTTCCAACCAACTTCCAGCACGCCAAGGATCTGCGTACCGTAAAAAACGGGAAGACAGATCTCGCTGCGGTACGGAGGCATATCCTGCATGCGCAACAGGTGCTTAGAACGATTGTCCAGGTCCATAAACATACCGGAGGCGGCCTTATCACCCTTAAGGTCCTGTTGAATCGACAAGCGACAGGCACGCGACTCACGAAGAACATACGTCGGAATGCCAGCGCCATACGGCAAAAACTCAGGCAGGTAGCTGTCGTACAGCTCCTTGGAAACACCGCGAAGTTTAAAACCGCCGCTCTCAGAAAAATAGATAGCAGCACCCGAAGCATCGAGCGTTCCTACAAGCTGGTTCAAAACGGTATCAAGTAGGCTGGGCAGCTCATCGGAGCCCACGGTACTCATAATGACCGAGAGCGTGCCAGAGAGGCGCTTGTTAGCCACTCTAAGCTCCGAAAGAGCACGCTTGAGCTGACGGTCGTGCGAATACTGTTCTTCGATGCTATGGAGCGCCACCAGGACACGTGGCGCGCGGCGCCCAAAGATGCGTGGAGGCGTTACGGAGCCCGCACGAACCAAGACGGGGATAAAGGAGCCGTCACTCAGCTTGAGCATCAGTTCGTTCTCGGAGCCATCAGTTTCAAATGGCAGACGATGTTCCGTCGCACGTTCAAAAGCGGACGAGTACAGGACGTCTTTAACATCTCCACCAATGACGTCGGCGCGTTCCTCGCGCATCAAACCAAGTAAGCGATTATTCACATGCAGAATGGTTCCGTCGAGCTCGCAGATGATGACAGCATCGCTCGTGATCTCGACTAGTTGGGCAACGTCTGCCCACTCGTTGCGTTCAAGCGTTTCCATCGTGGACCCCACCGTCTATCGGTAACAAAAAAGCCTCCGAAGAGGCTTCTCAAATGCGATGGTGTCGGAGGCGGGACTTGAACCCGCATGACCAAAAAGCGGTCACTAGCACCTCAAGCTAGCGCGTCTGCCAATTCCGCCACTCCGACATGCTATGTTGTTGATTCACGGTTCGTTTTGTTGGACCCGCGCGTTCAACGAGGAAGATAATAACCTATGATTCGAGAACTGTGCAAGCACTTTTTTCAAAAAAGTTTACGAATTTGTAGATGTGCAGGTAGACGGACCTGTTCGGGGCGGAATGAGGTTGCTTTCCAACGCGTCCTCGGGCATGCGGCATTATTTTGCTCCGCGCTTCGCGCTACGAAATAATGCCGCCCCCTGCGGAATGCGTTGGAAAGCAACCTCATTCCGGCCCTAGGGGTATGTACTCCGTGCACAGTTCTCAAACATGTTCTGGGGGCTGATGCAAATTTGGTGGCTCGGCTTTGCCGAGCCCTTATATAAGGAGGCCGGAGCCAAAGCTCCGGCCTCACTCAATTTCTTATTAAATTAAGTGAGCGATCAGGAAATCGCACTCTCCCTGCCGAGTTACCCCAGGGCCCGCCCTGAAGTTACTTTTCAGAACACTCCGCACTGATATCTTCTGTATTGAAGACGTCGATGGTGCACCCGTATACCATTGACGTCGACACCATCAGATGCGGACCGCGCGGTGACCCCACATTCCGCTGGCGCCCACAGGGCTGCCCTCGTTTCCTGACATGTCCCGCGCGGGCCGCGGCGAGCCGAGACCGCCGCATGACCTAATAGGAGCATGGAGCGATACCGCGGACCCGAACAACCGCATTCTATCGCGCCCCGTCAGTGTGCCGTCTGCCCGGTCCAGGCGAGCACGGAAAGAACGGAGCGAGACATGCAAAACGAATCGACACCCGGCGCCCGCGGGCCGGTCTTCTGCGGGGTCGACACCCACGCCGACTCGCACTGGCTGTGCGTCCTGGACTGGAGGGGCCGCAAGGTCCTGTCCCGCCAGTTCCCCGCCGACGCGGCGGGCTACGAGGCGCTCGCCGGGGCGATCGCGGCGGCCGGGGAGCCGGCCTGCGTCGCGATGGAGGGGACGTCGTCCTACGGGGCGGGCCTCACCAGGCACCTCGCGTCGCTTGGGATGCCCGTGCGCGAGGCGCTCTCCCCGGCGAGGATGCAGAGGAGGCGCCCGGGGCAGGGAAAGTGCGACGAGTCGGACGCGGAGAGGGCGGCCCGCGCGGCGATGTCCGGCTCAAAGCTCGGGACCCCCAAGAGCCAGGACGGGTGGGTCGACGGGGTGCGCTGCATGCTCGCGGCGCGCTCCGGGGCGGTGAAGGCGCGGACCTCGGCGATCAACACCGCGAGGTCGCTGCTCACCACCGCCCCGGAGGGGCTCAGGTCGAGGTTCCGCGGGATGGCGGGGCCGAGGCTGATGGAGGAGCTCCCCTCCGTGCGCGCCGAGGGCGCGCTGGGCGCCGCGCTCGGCGCGCTGGCGGACCTGTGGGCGGCGGCGCGCGACGCGGCGCTCGACATGGAGCGCGCGATCGAGGCGTCCCTGGAGGAGAACTGCCCCGCGCTGCTGGCGATGTACGGGTGCGGGCCCGTGAGCGCGGCCAAGCTCGCGGTCGCGGCCGGGGACAACCCGGGCAGGCTGCGCTCCGAGGCGTCGTTCGCGGCGATATGCGGGGCCTGCCCAATCCCCGCCTCGAGCGGCAAGACCGTGAGGCACAGGCTCAACAGGGGCGGCGACCGGCAGGCGAACAGCGCTCTGCACGAGATCGCGAGGCAGAGGGTCATGCGCGACCCCGAGACCGCCGAGTACGCCGAGAGGGCCAGGGCGCGGGGGAAGAGCGACAGGGAGGTCATGAGGTGCCTCAAGCGCTACGTGGCCAGGGAGGCGTACCGGGCGCTGATGCGCCCGCACGAGGTCAGGAGGCCCGAGGACGCCTCGGGGCTCGTGGCGGCCAGGCGCGCGGCGAGGGTCAGCCAGGTGAGGGCGGCGTCCATATTGGGAACCAGCGAGAAGTACATCTCGATGCTGGAGAGGGGCCAAAGGGAGCTCAAGCCCATAAGGAGGGCCTACGAGGCATGGGTCGAGGCCGGACTTCCGCTCGATTGGGACAGGCAAGCCTTCGAGGCCGAGCGCAAAATGGATTCTAAAAAACACCTTGCCAAATAGGAGCCTCTTTGCATGTCCGAGGACGTTCCGGAGAGAAGTCCCCGTCCCGCCCCCGGATTCCCGGTGGGAGTTCTAGACCTTGTCGGCCTTAGTACATACCGCCGCCCTGCTGACCAGCGGTAGCAGCAGCGATTGCGTCCTCAAGCTGAGTGTTCTTGGGCACATCGGAGACGGTGGCCTCGGTGATGAGGATCAGGCTGGCGACAGAAGCAGCGTTCTGCAGGGTGACGCGGCTGACCTTGACGGGGTCGAGGACGCCCATCTCGATCATGTCGCCCCACTCGCCGTTGGCAGAGTTGAGACCCTGGCCGGCGGGCAGCTCGGCAACCTTGTCGACCACGACAGCGCCCTCAAAGCCAGCGTTCTTGGCGATGGTGGCGACCGGAGCGGTCAGAGCCTTCTTGACGATGTCGACGCCGATCTTCTCCTCGGGGTCGTCGATCTCGACAGCGTCGAGCGCAGGAGCAGCGTCCATGAAGGCGACGCCGCCGCCAGCGACAATGCCCTCCTCGACAGCAGCGCGGGTAGCCTGCAGGGCGTCCTCGACGCGATGCTTGATCTCCTTGAGCTCGGACTCGGTAGCAGCGCCAACCTTGATGACGGAAACGCCACCGGAGAGCTTGGCCAGGCGCTCCTGGAGCTTCTCACGGTCGAAGTCAGAGGTGGTGTTCTCCATCTCACCCTTGATCTGAGCGATACGAGCGTCGATGGCCTCCTTGGAGCCAGCGCCGCCGACGACAACGGTGTTGTCCTTGGAGATGGTGACGGACTTAGCGGTACCGAGCATATCGGCGGTGATGTCAGCGACCTTCACGCCCAGCTCGTCCAGGGCAGCCTGACCACCGGTGAGGACGGCGATGTCCTCGAGGATGCGCTTGCGACGGTCGCCGTAGCCCGGAGCCTTGACGGCGCAAACGTTGAGGGCGCCACGGATCTTGTTGAGGACGAGGGTGGGCAGGGCCTCGCCGTCGATGTCCTCAGCGATGATGAGCAGGCCACGGCCAGCGCGCTGGACAGCCTCGAGAACGGGCATGATGTCCTGGACGCTGGAGATCTTCTGGTCGGTGATGAGGATGTACGGATCCTTCATCACGGCCTCCATGCGGTCGTTGTCCGTGACGAAGTAAGCGGAGACATAGCCCTTGTCGAACTGCATGCCCTCGACGGTGTCGATGGTGATGTCGAACGTCTGGGAATCCTCGACGGTGATGACGCCGTCCTTGCCCACGACCTCCATGGCCTCGGCGATCTTCTCGCCGACCTCGGGGTCACCGGCGGAGATGGTACCGACGGAAGCGATCTGTTCCTTGGTCTCGACCGGCTTGGCCTGCTTCTTCATCTCGGCGACGGCGGCGTTAACGGCCTTGTCGATGCCGCGACGAATGGCCAGCGGGTTGGCGCCAGCGGCGACGTTGCGCAGACCGTCGTTGACGATAGCCTGGGCGAGCAGGGTTGCGGTGGTGGTGCCGTCACCCACGGTGTCGTTGGTCTTGGTGGCGACCTCCTTCACCAGCTGAGCGCCCATGTTCTCGATGTTGTCCTCGAGCTCGATCTCCTTGGCGACAGAAACGCCGTCGTTGGTGATGGTCGGAGCACCGAACGTGCGCTGCAGCGCAACGTAGCGACCCTTGGGGCCCATGGTGACGGTAACGGCGTCGGCCAGAGTGTTGACGCCCTTGGCAAGCTTAGCGCGGGCATCGGTGTTGAACGTAATGTTCTTTGCCATGGTAGGTAATCCTCCAAAAGAAATGTGACTCGCGTCGCCGCTTCCGAGTCCTATGCGGCGGACGCGTTCAAAGACGAATCAGAGATTCTGACGAGACTAGGCCTCGACGACAGCGTAGATGTCGTCGGCGCGCATCAGCAGATACTTCTCGCCGTCGACCTTGACCTCGTTGCCACCGAACTTACCGTAGATGACAACGTCGCCGACCTTGACGTCCATGGGGATGCGCTCACCCTTGTCGTTGACCTTGCCGGCGCCCACGGCAACGATGGTGCCGCGCTGCGGCTTCTCCTGAGCGTTGCTGGCGATATACAGACCAGAAGCGGTCTTCTGCTCGGCCTCGTCGGGCTTGACCAGAACACGATCTGCAAGCGGCTTCAAAGACGACATGCTTGTCTCCTCCTTTTTGGGCCGCGCGGTTATACCACGCGAATTAACCCTTTTTGTTTGCGTACGCGTTGAATGGTACCCACGAATGGCGGGTTATACAACACGGAGTCAAAAAATCTTATTTTTTGGCACTTAGATTTTCTGAATGCCGGGGGATAACTTAGCGGTGGCTCCCGTGTGGCTCCGGAGGGGCGGGGCATAAGGTTTCCTGCTCGGGCAGTCCTGCTCGCACGAAGGCCACATTAAGCGGCTTTCGGCTCGTGCGGAACTCGCGATAAACCTTATGCCCCGCCCCTCCGGAGCCACACGGGAGGCAGGTTAACTAATTCGGGCCCGGCATTCAGAAAAGTCAGTGCAGCAAAATGGCGATGCAGATGTTGCGAACAAGAAAGGGGCACGTTGCTGAAACGTGCCCCCTATGAGTGGGGTATGAGGCTAGCGCTCGTAGATTACGTTACCTGCCAGGTAGGTGGCCTGAACCTTGGTGGCTTGCAGTTCTTGGGGGTCAACGGTGAGCGGGTTTTGGTCCAGGACTACCAGGTCGGCATACTTGCCGGGCTCCAAGCTGCCGAGGTTTTGCTCGTCGCCCGCTGCGTACGCGCTGCCCAGGGTATAGTTGCGCAGAGCTGTGGCCGCATCGATACGCTCGCTCGGTAGCCAGCCGCCCTCGGGCCAGTGGCTTTTGGGGTCCTGGCGCGTGATAGCCGTGTAGAGCACGTTCATGCTGGTAACAGCTGTGATAGGGCTGTCGGTACCGAAGGCTTGGCGAATGCCGCGCTGCTTATAGGTCGCAAACGGCCACATGATGCGGCTGCGCTCCAGGCCCAGATCGCGCTCCGGTCCACCCGGGTCGAGTGTAATGTGACAGGGCTGGCTCGAGGCAACGACGTTAAGCTTGCGTAGACGATCGATGTCCTCGGGCAAGAGGTTCTCCAGGTGCTCGAGCGTGTTATGGCCGTGCTGGGGCAGGCCGTACAGGTCGGCGGCCTCCTCGAAGATATCCAGCGCGGCATGAATCGCACCGTCGCCGATGACGTGGATGCGCACGGTATGGCCGCGCTCCGCGGCCGCCAGAACCAGCTTGCGCATGCGCTCGGCAGGAACCGTCAGGCGACCTTGATCGCCCGGGAAGCGCGGGTTGGTATAGGGCTCGGTGAGATAGGCCGTGTGTTCGCTCGACACGCCGTCGAAGAACTGCTTAAAGCCTGGCGCCGAAAGCAGCGCGTTGTTCGCGTAACGTACCTGCAGCTCTTCCAAGCGCGATTGGTCATCCAGCAGCGTGGGAAACAAATGGGCTCGGATGCCCAACTTGCCGGCTGCCTGCAGTTTGTCGTAGACGTCGTCGCGGATAAAATCGCAGCCCGGCATGGGCATGAGCGACATATCGCATATCGAGGTGATGCCCTGCTCGGCCATCCGCCTCATTTGATCGGCGTAAGCGCTTGCGATGCGATCCTCGCCCAGCCACTCAAGGCAGCGCGGTAGCAGCTGCATGGCAGCCGCCTCGTGAGCAATACCCGTGAGCTCGCCGTTTGCGTCCTTGTCGTAGCTACCGCCCGCTGGTGGCTCGCTGTCGCGCGTGACGCCGAGTGCATCGAGTGCGCGGCTGTTGAGCCACAGCGTGTGCCCGTCGCCCGAATACATAACACAGGGACGATCGGGGAATGCCACATCGAGCGACGCCTTGGTAGGATGCTCGGGCGGGTCCCAACGGTAGTCGCGCCAGCCCTGCGTCACAACCCAAGCGTCGTCGGGCAGGTCCTGGGAAAACTCGAGCGCATGTTGCACCAGCGCTGCCTCGGACGTGCCCATATCCATGAGCATGTACGGCGAGGAACCGACCGAGGTATGGAAGAAGTGCAGATGAGCGTCATGGAAACCGGGGCAGACAAACTGCTCGCCGTAGTCGATAACCGACGTAGCGGCAGGAGCGGCGGCGATCACGTCATCGGGCGCACCGACTGCGACGATACGGTCGCCTGCGATGGCAATCGCCAGCTCGCGGGTGGTATCGATGCCGTCTTGCGCGGTAAAGACGTTCTTGGAGCGGATAATCCGATCGATATGTTGCATGGGCATCCCCATCTCTGGCAGGAAATTCAACACCCCCGAGTGTACTCCCCCGCCCTTGTAACAAAACCCCAAGCGGCAAACGGCAACTTTACCAGCCCTAGCGGCAGGTGGCATACTGGAGAGAGCCTGTACGATTTTGCGATCAACCCAGCAAGGAGCAAATCGACCATGACGAAGACCAAGGCACAGCAGATTATGGCGGCGACCGAGGCTCGCGCGGCTGACGACGTCACCGCGGCCATCCAAGATATCGCTACCGAGTTTGAACCATATATCATCAAGCAGCGCCGGCACTTCCATAAGCACCCGGAGCTGAGCCTTGCCGAGGAGCGCACGACCTCCGACATCGCCAACCAGCTCGACGCCATGAATATCCCCTACGAGCGTCCGCTCAAGACCGGCTTGGTGGCAACGCTTCGCGGTACCGCGCCGGATGCCTACCGCGAGGACGGCACGCCACGCCGCCGCATCCTGCTGCGCGCCGACATCGACGCCCTGCCCGTCACCGAGCAGACCGACGAGGAGTTCGCCAGCGTCAACGAGGGCTGCATGCACGCCTGCGGCCACGACTGCCATATCGCCATGATGCTCGGAACGCTGCAAATCCTGCGCCATATGACCGACGACATCCACGGCGAAGTCCGCATCGTATTCCAGCCCAGCGAGGAAAACGGCCAGGGCGCTAAGCTCATGATCGGCACGGGTGTGCTCGACGGCGTCGATGGCGCCTACGCCGCGCACATCTGGAGTGAGGTCGACGCCGGCACCGTGAGCTGCGAGCCCGGTCCGCGCATGGCCAATACCGACTGGTTCCGCATCGACGTACGCGGCACCTCGTGCCACGGCGCCATGCCCCAGCGCGGTCACGACGCCGTTATGGTGGCCGCCGAGATCGTCAACGCCCTGCAGACCATCGTTTCGCGCGAGATCAGCCCCTACGAGCCGGCTGTCATCACCGTCGGCGAGCTGCACGGCGGCACCGCGCGCAACGTTATCGCCGGCACGGCCTACCTCGCCGGCACGGTGCGCACCTACGGCGATTCGACCCACGAGGAAATGCCGGAGCTTATGCGCCGCATCGTGGAGCATACCGCGGCCGCCTTGGGCGCCGAGGCAGAGCTCACCGACTACACCATCGCCAACTACAAGGTCGAAAACGACGCCGCCTCGAGCGAGCGCTGCCGTCAGGCTGTAATCAAGTGCCTGGGCCCCACCGGCCAAGGCCATTATCGCGGCACGCTTTCGGGCGAGGATTTTTCGGAGTACCTGCGTCGCGTACCGGGCGTGCTCGCCTTTGTAGGCACGCGCAACCCCAAGATTGGCGCCACGTACGCCCAACATTCCTGCTTCTACAAGATCGACGAGACCGTGCTGGCAAAGGGCTCCATGGTGGCCGCCCAGTATGCTATCGACTTTTTGGCCGAGCCCACGCAAGAGGAGCTCGACGGCCCCGCGATTACCGCGGTCGCCGAAACCAACCCCGATCTGGCCGCCAAGTTGCGCTCTGCCAAGGCGACGACCGCCGAGGCTCGCGACGCCATCCATGATGCCCGAACGGCTCGCCATGCCGCGATCAAGGGCATCCACGACGCACGCGCCGCTGCACGCCGCGAGGAGAAGCACGACGAGTAGTCGATTCGCTGGCATCTCGCAGTCATAGCCACATCGCGATGTCAAAGCGGGGGCGGACGTTTCGACACGTCCGCCCCCGCTCATTCTTCAAGCGCTATTTCTACTATTTCTACCCCGTCCCCAAATGGCAGACGGCATGGCTACTCGTCCTGAGGTTCCTCGTCGGAGCTTGGCTCGGACGCCGACTCAGGTGCAGGTGCCGGCTCAGGTGCAGGTGCCGGCTCAGGCTCAGGCGCAGGCTCGGGCTCAGATGCCGTCTCAGGCTCGGGCGCCGGTTCAGACTCGGGCGCCGGCTCAGGCTCGGTCGCGGGAGCGGGTGCAGGTGCCGGCGAAGCATCCGGAGCACCGTAACCCGAAGGAGCGGACTTCTTCTCGAAGGGCAACACAAAAGTCAGGACGTCGTCCTTATCCTCATCGGCCCACTCGCTTGCATAGCGTGCGGCCCAATAGCCAACGGCACGGTGCTTGAGTATCTTGCCAAAGACCGTAAGAAATACGGTGACGAAAGCGACCAGCACCAAGAACAGCGCGAGCGTGACGCCACCGCCGGTAACGATTGCCTCAATACCCGTAGGACGATAGTAGTAGCCATACATACCGACAGAGGCAATGGCGCCAAAGACGACCGTCAAGATCCATGTGACAACGTTGGCGACCAAGCCGGTCAAAAACTCGGGAAGGAACGAAGCACAGAACAGCTTGGTCTTGTTGTGCTTAAAGGCCGCCCAGACCTTATCGAGCGAAAACGCGCTCTCGACGCGCCCGGTCACCGCAAAGTGCATCACGGCAATGTCGGCGAACATCTTAAAGAAGACACCCAGAATCGCCGAGGCAATTAGCGCCAGGACAAGCAGGCCGAGCGAACCGAACAGCGCAGCCTCGAGCGCATAAGAGCCGTAATAAGAATACGAGCCCGCGGCGCCAATTACCACGCCCTCCACCAGCGAAAGCACTACACCGATAACGGGAATGGCAGCGATAACCTCGAGCGCGACCGAGATAACGCTCGAAAAGACTCCGAGACCAAACGACGTGGAACGCATGAGTGGACGGTCCATGCCGTCATCGACCTTGAGCGACAGATCGCGGCCCCACTCGATACCGAAGCCGGAACCGCACACACTCGCAATGCAAGCTGCCAAAAAGCCGATGGCAGCCGCAATGCCGCCAATAACGGGAATAAACAACACGAGCACCGACACAACGCAAATCAGCGCCGGCAAAAACGCGATTTGGCATACACGCTGAAGCACGCCCGGAGTCTTAGTCATATCTTGGAACGCCTGAGCCACACAGCCCTTTGGCGCATTCGCCACGGGCGGTTGCGGAACAAACTGCTGGGGCTGAGGCTGTCCCTGGGGAGCGGGGCCAGCGGCACCGGCATTAGGAGCACCACACACGCCGCAGAACTTGTCGTTATCGCCCATGGGGGCGCCACACTGCGAGCAGAACATAGAATCATCCCTTCGTATCTTGAACAAATCACTTGGATCGCAAACGATGTCTTTAGCATCATTATTGCCCAATGTGGGGTCAAATACTCAAAGATGACCGATTTGCAAGATACACGGCGCCAGCAGGCGGTTCGTTGGATACGTCTGTGCTAGTTCGTTCCGCGGAAGCCCTTGCCGACAATCTCGGAGCTGTCGACGATCGTGATAAAGGCACCTGGATCGACCTCGCGCGCATAACGGCGCAGCTGCACGGCCTCGCGACGGCTCAGCACGCTCATGATCACCGTCACGCACTTGCCCGAGAAGGCACCGTAGCCGCGGCTGATGGTCGCCGTGCGGTTGAGATGCTTGACGATAAACTCCTCGACCTTAAGGGGTTCGGAGCAAATGACCGTGCAGACCTTACGAAGATGGATGCTCTCGATGGCTTTGTCGACCACAAGCGTCTTGGCAAACAGGCCGAGCACGCAATACAGACCGACACGCGGGCCATACAAGAAGGCCGCGATGGTCACGATGCCGATATCGACCAGGAGCAGGGCGCGGCCAATCTCGAGCGTGGTGCGGCGCTTGAGGATCATGGCAAGAATGTCCGTGCCACCTGTCGAGGCGCCAATATCAAAGACGATGGCACTGCCGAGCGCCGGCAGAATCACAGCAAAGCACAGATCGAGCCACATATCGCCCGTCAGAGAGACATCGGTCGGAATAAAGAGCTCAAACAGCGAAACATAGGCCGAAAGCGCAAACGAGGCGAAGACGCTCCACAGGATTGCCTTGCGCTCCAAAAAGATAAAGCCCAAGACGACGAGAACCGCGTTGATAATCCACATAAAAACGCCGACGGGCAGGGTCGGGAACAGCGTGGACAGAATGACCGACACGCCCGAGGTGCCGCCAAAAGCAAAGTGATTAGGGGTTTTAAACGCAACGATGGCGAAGGCCGTAAGAATCAGGCCCAGATTGAGCTCGGCAAAAAAGCGCGGGAAGCCCGGCTCCTGGCTGCGCTTTTGACCGACACGCTCGCCGCGCTCGATATCGGTGCGATCAACCACGCGCTCCATCGGCACCACGGGAGGACGATGCACCTCCTCGGCAGCACGCGATGCCGCCTCTGCCGCGGCGGCCTCAATCGCCCATGCCTTGCTTTCTGTTTCGTGCTCGTCGGCCATTACGGCAACCCCTCGTTAACAATTTGGAAACAATGCGCCCATTAGGGTAACGCGGAACGCGACGATTGCAACCCCTAGTTAGACGAGCGGTATGCCCACATCGGGGGGCATACAAATAACGGCCGGCCACGCTTTTGCTTGCGCGGTCGGCCGTTTAACGTTTTCGCAGATAAAGCCTGCCAAAACAAACCTGTCCCTTTTTGGAAGGTTACTCGTGCTGGCTGGTGCGGTGCTCGTACTCCTCGGGGGTGATGACGTCCTCGATGCGCAGGTTGACGCCCGCCACCTCAAGGCCGGTCATCGCGGCAAGGCGCTCGGTGACACGTGCCTTGACATCGTCGAAGATCGCGGGCGCATAGGCGCCGTACTCGATGATGACGGAGATGTTGACGACCACGCGATTGTCATCGGTGACCTCAACCGTCACGCCCTTGGTCAGATTCTCGGCACCAAACTGCTCCTGCACAAAGTGCATAAGGTTACCCTTCATGCCCAGGACGTGCGGCACCTCGCGGGTGGCCATGGCGACGATCTTCTCGATCACACCGTTGGAATAGGTCAGCGAGTCCTCGGACTCGTCCGCTTCCTCGTCCGCCTCCTCGTCGTCCTCATCAGCATCGGACTCGGCCTCGACGAGCGCCTCGTCCTCGAGCGTCACATCCTCGGCCTCGGCAGCGACGGTCTCGTCTGCCTCGAGCTCGGTATCGGCTACATCGACCTTCGTATTAAAAGCCATGGTTCCTCCTTATGCCTGCCGCAGATGCGACAGTCGAATACATATTAGCGGCCGCTAAACAGACGGCCGAAGAAGTTGACGATCCCGTTCTCGCCGTCGCGAATTTGGCCGATCACGGCGCCGATCAGCACGAAGAATGCAATGACGAGCGTGTCCCACAGGCCGAGCGTGAGCACCAACACGGCGAGGATAAAGCCAGCGACGGCGCCAAGCGTGGTGTTGGGATGACGCACGGCATAGCTCCAGATGGCAGCGCCCGTACCCTTGATGAGACCCATAGCCTCGTCAAAATCCGCGGCTGCCGCGTCTTGTAACTCGGTTGCCTCTGCTTTGGAATCAACAGGTTCGTTCGCCGGCGTGGCGCTCTGGTCAATCGTCAGGCGCGGCGTACGAGCGGTCTTGTCTTGATTGGTATCACTCACCGGAAACCTCCACGGTCTGGACGGTAGTCTTGGACGGCAAAAAACGAACGCGTGCGGTCGTGCCCGGCGTGCCAAGCATGGTGTCGCAAGCTTCCTCGATGCGCCGCTGCATCGCAGTAGCCAGAGATGCCACGTCCTTATCGTCAAGCGCGATAGCCTCGACCTTAAATCGGACGTGCGAATCGTCGGAGCCTTGGACGCGGGCCTCGACATGCTCGACCATCACGCGGTCGTCGCGCTCGGCAGCAGCCCTAGCACACGAAGAAAGCGCCGCAAGGGTGACCTCGATATTGCGCTCCCCCGCCGGATGCACACAGGACGGCTCGCGACGAGCAAACATCAGGCGGAAGAAGCTTACCAGCACGCCGATCGCCACAACTCCGCCGCATGCCGTCACGACAATGCGCGGCATGGGGTCGCGCATCAGCAGCATAAAGCGATACGTATACGGCCCCCAAAACTGGCAGACAAGCGTACCCAGCGCCACGATGGCGGCGGCAAGATACACAATCGCTAGGGCTCGTTTGAGTACGCGCACGTGGCGCTCCCTTCAAATCTCGGCACTCGAAATACAAAACGGTTCGCATCATTATAAAAGAGCCGGGTCCGGTGCTCTACGCACGCGGATCCGGCTCATCTATTCCACGAGGCTTGCATGCTCGCTTCATTATGCCCAGATATGCACGGCTTAACCCGTGCGAGCGCTACTCCTCCTCGAGGGCAGCGATGACCTCGTCGGTCATGTCCATGGTGCTGTAAACATCCTGGACGTCGTCGAGCTCCTCAAGACGGTCGATGAGGCGCTGAACCTTCTTGGCGTCGGCGCCGGAGACCTCGGTCGGGGTGGTCGGGACCATGGTGGTCTCGGAGCCCTTGACCTGGACGCCCTGCTCCTCGAGCGCCTTGGAGACAGCCATGACCTCGTTAGCAGTAGTCCAGACGATCCACTCCTCGCCGGCATCCTCGTAGTCCTCGCCACCGGCCTCGGCGATGGCCATCATGAACTCATCCTCGTCACCGGCAGCACCGTTGGCGATCATGGTCTCCTTCTTGGCGTTCTCGTCCAGGATCTCCTTGGCGACGACGATCTGGCCCTTACGCTCAAACTGGAAGGCGACGGAGCCGGAGGTGCCCAGGTTGCCACCAGCGTGGGAGAAGGCGGAACGGACATCAGCGGCGGTGCGGTTGCGGTTGTCGGTCAGGCAGTCGACGTAGACGGCGACACCGGCAGGACCGTAGCCCTCGTACACGATGTTCTCGTAGACGGCGGCGTCAGCACCCGAACCAAAAGCTTTGTCGATAGCGGACTTGATCTTGTCCTTAGGCATGGACTGAGCCTTGGCCTTGGCAACAGCAGCGGCGAGGCTGGCGTTGTTCTCGGGCAGCGGGTCACCGCCGAGACGGGCAGCAACGGTGATGTTGCGGCTGAGCTTGGAGAAGAGGGCGGAACGCTTGGCGTCCTGCGCGCCCTTACGATGCTTGGTTGTGGCCCACTTAGAGTGTCCGGACATACGTGTCTCCTATCGGTTTCGACCTAAAGCCCAGCGCAGATGCTCGGGCAATATAAAC
>DBGAXC010000023.1:0-38097 GCA_048447565.1 Collinsella aerofaciens
CCTTCAAGGCGGACCTCGACGACTTCGTGGTCCATTGGAACACGAGGAGGCGCCAGGTTAAACTGAAGGGACTGACCCCGGAGGAGTTCCGGAGACAGTCCCTTGCGGCGTAGTTCTTATTTAAGCCGTCCAAGTTTTGGGATGCAGTTCAAATTTTACTGCCGGGGCATTTTTTAGAGCTCGATCTCCGCGATTATTTTTTTCATCTCGAGGGCCCATCCGAGCTGTTCCTCGATGTACCCCGGCCATGCGTCCTGGTGGCCCTTGATGGGGTGGCCCGCCTTGTAGAAGCGCAGCCCCGATGCCTTTTTCGCATCGAAGGTCACCGCCGCCAGCCCGAGGCGCTCCTCGAAGATCCCGCTGTTGGCGATGGCGCGGTGCCCGATCTCTTTGTCGTCGTCCACGTACAGCTCGATGCCCGTGCGGCCCTTTTGCGTATCGATGAGCAGGGCGAGATGGTATGCCGAGACCCCTAGGCGAAGCGTCGACCAATGGTCCTTGCTGGGCTTCTGCGGGCTGAACTCCTTGAGGAACTCCGGATGGCCGCCTGCCACATCGCGGTAGGCCGTCCAGTACGCCAGCTTGACCTTTTCGGTCTCGCTGAGCCCCTCGGAGAGCTTCACGGTCTTGGTCCACTCGTTCGGCTGCTCGACCACGCCGAAGCGCGGGGCGGGCAGGGAACCCCCGATCTTCCAGAGCTCGACCTCGACCAGGAAGAACCCGAAGTCGCTGTCGGTGTGCTGGTTGAGCCACTCGATGGCCTGGCGATGCTCGTCGCGGGCGTGCGCCACGACCCAGATGACGACCTCGGCGCCCTTGCCGGCGGCATACGTGATCACCTTGCCGAGATGGTCGTGGTTGGTGTCCTCGAGCTGGTTCTCAATGATCACCTTGCGGCCCGTACCGGACTCCTGCGCGTAGATATCCACGTTGAACGAGCCGACCGACGACTCCGTCTCTATTAGCTCGAGCTCGATTCCGACCGCCATCCCGAGGGTTGCGAGATTCTGCTCCTCGGCCAGCCACTTGGTGAAGTCGTGGGCCTCATGCGGCCACACCTCGCGCAGGGGAACCTTCTGAATGGTGTCCAGGTTATAAGTCTTCATCCGTCACCCTCTCGACCGATAATCTGGCACCATTGTAGAGCCTCTCGCCATCAAACGACCGTAGCAGGAGCCCACGACGTTCGTCGACGTCCTTCAGCTCGCACGGGTACACGAATAGCGAAATATATCTCTTCTTAGTCATGCGGTTTGCCTTCCCTTGAAAAACGAACCACTCGATCCGCGGAGAGGCGCTATCAGGTGCCGTTCGTCAACGACGCGGCGATTATGTCGCTGTCCGTGAAGACGAAACTGATGAGCTCATCTTCCCAAGGCTCGCGCTCCTGCTCCTCCTCGGCCTCCTCGAACGTCATCGGCATCTCGCGCGCTCCCGAAAACTCGTGGCAGATAGCGTAGAGACGAGAGGGCCTATCAGCCCACTTATCAGCCGGTCGGCCAAAAGCGTCGTACTGCCGCAGCTCATCCCCAACATCGCGCCAGATTGTTCGATACCAACCCGTTAACGATAGGGTCAAGAGCACCGTAGACCGTATTCATATAGCGGCGCCTTTGTTACAGCTCAGATGTCACCATTTTAGATAATGGGCGTAGCGACCCGAATCTCATTTCAGGCCAATTCGACCAAGAGCAATCTACGGTCTTGTAACCGCCTCTTTCCAAATAAGGCCCGCCCCCGGTGGGGCCCCACCCATGCCCACGGCATAGGCCCGCCAGAGCTAGAGGGACTTCGTCATTCTTGTCTGGTAACTCTCAAATAAAGCGCAGAAAGTGTGGAGGAGCGCCGAACGATCCTGCTGAACTCATCGCCAACCGGCGTCAACCAGTGTGGAGATGGTTCAAGCAGGCATCCTGTTCGAAAAATACCGTTATTAATTGATTTCGACCAAAATTCGACCAAGATTGAAAGTCAAAAAAGAAAACAGCCCAGAGGAACAATGCCTCTGAGCTGCTAAAAGTCTTGGTCGCGGGGGCAGGATTTGAACCTACGACCTCCGGGTTATGAGCCCGGCGAGCTACCAGACTGCTCCACCCCGCAATGTCTGGGCGCCTCATGTGCGCAAGAAAGAATGTTACGCGGGAGTTCGGTAAACGGCAAGGAAAATCTCGTAGAGCATAATTCCTTCATATTTAAACCACTCAGCCCCTATCACCGTAAACGAATCGCAGCCGAGCGCCGTCGACGGCACGTATACAATGGTGCGCGTCCTTTTATGCCGACACCGGGAGTAGACATGCTGCTCGCTATCGATATGGGAAACACGCAGACGGCCATGGGCCTGTTTGACGGAGACGAGCTGGTGCAGTCGTGGCGCATGCCCACCGACCGCTCCTATACCGCCGACGAGATCCATGTGCGCCTGATGGGTTTCTTTAAGATGTACGGCCTTTCGCTCGATGCGGTCGACGCGATCGCCTTTGCGGGCGTGGTGCCGCAGCTCTCGCGCGAGTGGCACGCCGTGGCCGACCGCATTGCCGCGGACGCCATCGTCATCGGGCCGCAGACGGCCGCCGTAACCAAGCTGCGGGCGGCGCGCCCCCAGGCCGTTGGTGCCGACCGCATCGCCAACGCCGTCGCTGCCGAGACCTTCTATGGCGCGCCGGCGATCGTGGTGGACTTTGGCACCGCGACCAATATCGACGTCATCGATGAGGACGGTTATTACATTGGCGGAGCGATCGCGCCGGGCATTCGCATCTCCATGGACGCGCTTGCCGCCCGTGCCGCCAAGCTCGCCAGCGTGCCGCTCGAGGCGCCCGAGCACGCCATCGGCCGCGATACCGAGGAGTGCATCAAGGTCGGCGCCGTAACGGGCGCCGCCGCCATGGCTGAGGGCCTGGTCGCGCGCATGAAGCGCGAGCTGGGCCGCGAGGATGCCACCGTTATCGCCACGGGCGGTCTCGCCAGCATCGTCGCCGATTCGACCGATGCCTTCGACGTGGTCGACGGACAGCTCACCATCAAGGGTATCTGCGAAATCTACCGCCGCATGCAGAAGCTGGGATAGAGCAGGGGCTTAAGTCGAGCGCGCCCGATGCCACAGTCCCCGCAAATGCTCGCCAAGCCTATTCCTCAGACAGGCGAAACCCTCCCCGGCACAGGCCGAGGAGGGTCTTGTTGTCATGTCTATCTTTGGGCGCGAACGCCCCGCGCTACAGCCCGCGAATTCGTACGGCCTCGGGCGGAAACTCCTGCTCGCCGGCATCGGTCTTAATGGTCGCGCGGCCCCAGATGTCCAGGCCTGCAAACACACCGACCGCAAGCGGCAGGCCGTTGGGCGACACCGCCGCAACTTGGCGGCCCAGCAGCGGCACCATGTCGAAGTACTCGCCCAGCACGGGAGCCAGCGGCCCTGCGGCGCCTTGCGGCGTGTTGGCAACAACCGCCCAAGCGCCCACGCGGGCCAGCACGGCGGCGGCCAGCGTCTCGACCAGCGCTTCGTCAGCCACGTCCACACCAAGCTCGCCCAGCGCCGAACGCTCAATATCCACCGTCACGGCACCGAACATGCCCGCAGCAGCGGCACCGCCGTTCACGGCAACACGCGCGAGCGACGTCTCAAACGCAGGCGCACCGCACACGATATCGCTCGGCCACTGGATACCCACCTTACCGGCAAGGCCCAACCCCGGCGTCGAAGCCGTGCCCACGAGCGCGTCCATCATGCCCATCGCAGCCACAAACGGCAGGCCGTGGAAGGCATGCATGTTCACGTCCGGGCGCACGATCAGCGAAAACGTCAGCGAAGCATCGCCCGCGCTCCACGCGCACCAGCCCGCGGACACGCCCTCGCGGCCCGCGTTACGCGCCGCGTCGAGCTCGGTGCCGGCGGCAACAGCATTCATCTCGATCATCTACATACGCCCCAATTCGCCAACGATATGGCCCACGCGGTCCTCGGGCTCCTTGACCTCGACACCGTTGTAGCGGAAGAACCGCGCCGGGTCGTGCATCAGGTCCTCGAGCGGCACCAGCACAAAGTCGCGCTCGCCAATGAGAGGATGCGGCAGGCGCAGCTTTTTGCCGCCGTGGGTCTCGCCATCCATCCACAGCAGGTCCAGGTCGATGGTGCGCGGACCGTTGGCCTTGGCCTTCTTGGAGCGGTCGCGCCCCAGCTCGGCCTCGATCTTCATGAGCTCATCGAGCAGCACCAGCGGCGCCAGCTCGGTCTTGATCTCGATGACGGCGTTGGCAAACGCGTCCTGGCGCGTCTCGTAGGCCGGCTCGCTCTCGTAAATCTTGGAGGAGTTGGACACGCAGGTGAGTGGAATCTCGGCGATCATCTCGCGTGCGGCGCGGATGTTGTCGCAGCGATGCCCCAGGTTGGAGCCCACGGCCACAAACGCGCGGCGCGGCTGCGGCTTGGCAACCGCCCAGTAACCGTTCAGGAACTGCGCAAAACCCGCGGCGTCGTGCACGCGCACGATGTTGGCACCGGCCTGGATGGCGCCCAGGCACACGCCAAACGTGGCGGCATCGCGCTCGGCGGCCTCGGTCACGCCCGAGATAGCGCCCACAAAACGCTTGCGCGACACGGCGCACATGAGCGGGTAGCCCAGCGACGCCATCTTGGCAGTCTCGCGCTGGATGACGATGTCCTCGTTAGCCGACTTACCAAAGCCCGGGCCAGGATCGATGCAGATGCGGTCGCGCGACACGCCGGCATGGATGAGCGTGCGGGCCTGGTCGGACAGAAAGCCCATGACGCGGCGCATGATGGGCGCCGAATCGGGCAGGGTAAAGCGGCGGAGCTGCGAGGTGGGCACATAGGCCTCCTCACGGCGGGCACTGCGGCGCATCATGGCGGCCAGGCGGTCATTGGACTCCGATGCGGCCTCGGTGGCTGCGGGCGCGGCCTCGGGCGCGGGCGCGACGGTCTCGGCGGCAGCAACCTGCTCGGCGGCCGGCGTCTCCTGCCCCAGCTCGGTTGCGGGCTCGGACGTGGGCTCCGGTTCGCCAAACGGCAACGAGGGCTGCACCACGCCGCCCGGAAGCTTGGCCTCAACCTTGGGCTCACCCAGCAGCTTGCCGCGACGGCGGCGAGCCGGCTTCTCGGCCTCACGCGCGGCCTCGGCAGCCGCCTCGCGCGCCTTCTCGGCAACAAACGCCGCTGCCGAGGTATCGAGCTGCACCGTTGCGTGCGTGCGGGTGGGCGCGGCGACCTCGCCGGCATGCATCACGATGACGCCGCAGGTGCTCGTCTTAACAAACTCGACCATCTTGGGATCGGTGAAGCCGGTCACGTCGTTGACGATCGAGGCGCCGCAGCGCACGGCCGCCTTGGCAACCGCCACATGACGCGTGTCGATCGAGACGATGGCTCCCTCCTTGGCCAGCGCGCGTACCACGGGCAGCACGCGGCGAGCCTCCTCGTCGGGGTTGACCGGGGTAAAGCCGGGGCGCGTGGACTCGCCGCCCACGTCGATGATGTCGGCGCCGGCGTCGAGCATCGCCAGGCCGTACTCGATGGCGGCATCCGGGTCGAAGTGCTCCCCGCCATCGCTAAACGAATCGGGCGTCACGTTGAGGACGCCCATGATGCGCGGACGGTCAAAGCTGAGCTCGTACTTTCCGCACCGCCATGTCTTGCTGTCGTTCGCCATGAACATCCTCCTAAAATGCCCACGCCGCCGAGCTTGGGGAGCTGGCGGCGGGGTCGCTTTGCACTCAGTCTTTCTATTGTATCCGCGCGCGCGGGCTAGAACGCAAACGCGGCCGCGATGTCGCAAGAAATCAGCAGGTCGGCATTTGCATCCTGATCGGTGGGAGCAAGGTTGCAAATGGCCAGCGTATCGCCGGTAAAGTAACGCGTAAGGCCCGCCGCCGGATACACCACGAGCGAGGTCCCGCCCACGATGAGGGCATCGGCCGCGGCGATGGCGGCAACGGCACCGGTCAACACATGCTCGTCGAGCGGCTCTTCGTAGAGCACCACATCGGGCTTAATGCGCCCGCCGCACGCAGGACACACGGGCACGCCCGCGGCGTCCTCGTGCTCGCGCGAGCAAATCCATTCGGCGCTGTAGACTGCGCCGCACGTCTGGCAGACATTGCGGTGGACCGAGCCATGCAGCTCGAACACGCGCTGCGAGCCGGCCATCTGATGCAGGCCGTCGATATTTTGCGTCACCACGGCATTCAGCTTGCCGGCGCGCTCCAGCTCGGCCAGCCTGGTGTGGCAGCGGTTGGGCTTGGCGCCAAGCGCAATCATCTTGGTGCGGTAGAAGTCGAAGAACTCGGCCGGATGCGCCTCGTAAAAGCTATGCGAGAGCATGGTCTCGGGCGGGTAGGCAAACTGTTGGTGATATAGGCCGTCCACGCTGCGGAAATCGGGGATGCCACTCGCCGTGGAAACGCCCGCGCCGCCAAAGAAGACCACGCGCTTGTGGGTGCCGAACAGCTCCGCCAGCGCGGCGGAGGCCTGTTTGGAGTCCGTTATCGCCTGCGTCATATGAGTCCTCCGTCCTTGTTGGTCGGGCAGCGTCGGGCGATGTCCCAGCATGCGGCCTTTGGGTCAGCACGCGCGGTGCCCACCACCGCCCCTGTTGCGCTAATCTTAAGCCTGCCAACCCCGTCGAAAGGACACCATGCCTCAGACTTACACTTTCGCCTCGTGGAACGTCAACGGCCTGCGCGCCGTGCTCAAAAAGGACCCGAGCTTTATCCAGATCGCGCAAGAACTCGACGTCGATATCCTGGCGTTGCAAGAGACCAAGTTGCAAGAAGGCCAGGTTGATATTGACCTGCCCGGCTATCGCCAAACCTGGAGCTACGCCGAGCGTAAAGGCTATTCGGGCACTGCGGTCTTTAGCCGCCAGGAACCGCTGCGCGTGCTGCACGCCGACGCGCTGTTACCCTACGCCGGCGAGGGCGAGGCGGCCGAGCTCGTCGCCCAAGCCGCAACCGAGGGCCGCGTCTGCGCGTTGGAGTTCGACAAGTTCTGGTTTGTGGATGTCTATACGCCCAACGCCCAAAACGAGCTCGCGCGCATCGATGTGCGCATGGCCTGGGACGATGCCTATCGCGGCTTTTTGAGCGCGCTTGAGCGCGAGACCGGCAAGCCCGTGGTGACCTGCGGCGACTTTAACGTAGCGCACGAAGAGATCGACCTTAAGAACCCCAAGTCCAACCGCGGCAACGCAGGCTTTTCGGACGAAGAGCGTGGTAAGTTTACCGAGCTGCTCGACGCCGGTTTTACCGATACCTGGCGCGCGGCAAACCCCGACGTCGAGGGTGTCTACAGCTGGTGGAGCTATCGCTTTAATGCCCGCAAGAACAACGCCGGCTGGCGCATCGATTACTTCCTGGTGAGCGACGCAATCGCCGGCAACGTGCGCGACGCCGGCATCCGCGGCGATATCTTCGGCAGCGACCACTGCCCCGTCACCCTCACGCTAGAACTCTAGCCCCAATTGATCCCCTGGGGACGGAGGAAAAGGGATCATTTTCACCTCGCGAGGGAACCCACGCGGCCCTCCCGCCACGGAACTGACCCATCTACTACGTTTAAGCCACTACCCTCAACCACAGCGAACAACGCAAAAAGAAAACCGCAGGTAGAAAGCCTGCGGTTTTTCATAAAACGCGGTCATGGTCGGGGGTATCAAGCTAAACGTAGTAGATGGGCCAGTTTCGTGGCAAGCGCCGCCAACTGATTCCCCGGGGACGTCTGGAGACGGAGGAAAACGGATCGATTTGGCTCTCTGAGGGCCACGATGCCCGTCATATCAGCCGGCCATTCCAAAACTATGCCGGTTTACGGGGCTGAATCGCGAACCCCCAACCATACGCAATTCCGAAATAATAAAACCTCAGGTAAACGGCTTGCTCTATTTTGAAAAAAGCCGGTATGGTCGGCCTACGCTAATCTAGCCCCGTAAACCGGCATAGTTTTGAAATGGTACTTCGGAAGTATTGATTCACGCCCCGGCGCAACCAGCCCTACAGCCCGTATTTCACGACAACGCGGTTGATCCGTCGACACCAAGGCTTGTAGAGGGCGGCCAAGAACACGCAGGTCGCGAGGCCGTGTGTGATATCGAACGGCACTGCCGTGGCAAGACGCGCCACGACGCCCGCCCACGTGAGCGGTTGTACAAAACCGATAATGTCGTACGCGTTGATCACCACGCCGTACAGCAGACCCGAAGCAAAGCCGTACGCCATCAGCGCCGGCATGCGCACGGTTCCATCCGCACGGTCGAACGCACCGGCATGCGCCAGCGCACCGCCAACATAGCCAACCAGGCCCCAGGCATACATCTGCCATGGCGTCCACATGCCCTGCCCAAAAAAGAAATTGCTGGTCAGTGCTGCCAACGCGCCGACCATGAAGCCGTTGCGACGCCCGAGCGTCGCCCCGGCGATGATGGCGATGGCGCTCACGGGTTTAAAGTCGGGAATGGGGCCGAACAAGATGCGGCCCGCCGCCGCCAGCGCCGCCAGCACCAGCGTGGGCATAATCTGGCGCAGGCCCGGTCGCGACGCCTCGTAGCCTGCAAAGAACAGCGCAAGCACCAGCGCCACCACGACAAGCATGGCGAGCGCCGCCTGCTCAACGCCCGCCAGCAACGCCGTTGCCATCACCGCCGGCACCGCCAACAACAGCGGAATCTCCAGTTTTGTGAGTAAACGCGAGAAACGACAGTCCGTCATCCCATCACGCCCTATAGAACACGTTGTCGGCAAAGAAGTCGGCCGGGGGCTCCACGCAGGCAATCTCGCCGTCAAACATCATGGCGACGTCGTCGGCTACCTGCTCGGCAAAGTCCAAATCGTGCGTAGCCATGATGACGGTGCCGCCAGCCTTCGCATGGTCACGCAGGGCACGGGCGATGATGCGGCGGCTGGCCAGGTCCAAACCCTTGGTGGGCTCATCGAGCAATAGCAGCTCGGGGCCAATCAACAGCAGCTTTGCCAACGCAAGCAGCTGGCACTGACCGCCCGAAAGATCGTACGGGTGACGCGCCTCCAAGCCCGCCAGACCCAGGCGCGCTGTCTGCTCCCGTGCTGCGGCCTCGTCGTATCCGCAGGTCGAGGCCCATTCCATCAGCTCATCGCGAACCGTCTCGGCAACCAGCAATGCCCTGGGATTCTGTGGCAGCAGCGCCGCCGAGGCCGCTTCGCGCACCATGCGGCCGCGCTGCAGCTTGGCGGTCTTCGCCAGCACCGAGAGCATCGTCGACTTACCGCATCCGTTGCCGCCCACGATTGCATGCACCGCGCCAGCCGAAAACGAAGCATCGAGCCCGCGCAGCACCCAGTCGGACGCTCGATCGTAGCGAAACCAGCCTTCCGACAGGGTGGTAGCCGACCCGCCGTGCATTTTTTGGAGTATTCTGCTTCCATCCGTGCGCGAGAAGGCTTCCGAGCCGTTCTCGAGCGACGTTTGCGCCACAAATTCGGACGATTTGTCCAATTCCGAACTTTTTTTCGCGCTCGATACGTCCCCGGGCGGCTCCAGAGAGCCCAAATTGTCCTCACGCCTGCTGAATACTCCTTTATTTGCACATCGGATGGCACCCCACCCCAACATGTCATCGGAAAACAGCGATTCTCGGCGTCCCAAAGAAGCCATATCCGCCACCTCGCGCACGCGACCGTCCTCAATCCGGTACGCACACGTCGCGTATTCGAGCATTGGGCGCGGCTGATGCGTCGCCACAACAACCGTGCAGCCCAGCTCGCGATTCACACGAAACAGCGCGTGCAGGAAATTCTTCTCCGCAACCGGATCAAGCTGAGACGTGGGCTCGTCGAGCAGCAGCACGCGCGGGCGCAGCGTCAGAACGGCCGCCAACGACAGCAACTGTTTGCGACCGCCCGAAAGCGTGTCAGTATCGCGGTGAAGCCAATCTTCCAGCCCAAAGAAATAGCTGGTCTCAGCTACGCGACGGCGCATCTCATCACGCGCTAGCCCCAAGTTTTCCAGGCCAAACGCCATCTCGTGCCACACGGTTTCGCACACGATCTGGTTCTCGGGATCCTGGAACACATAGCCCACGCGCTCCGCCGATGCCCGCACATCCATGTCGGCGACGTTCTCGCCCAGCACGAGCAGTTCGCCAGTGCGCTCGCCCGCCGGAGCGATCTCGGGCTTGAGTAGCGACAGCAACGTCGACTTACCCGATCCGGTACCGCCGACAAGCAGCGCAAATGCACCTTGGGGAACAGACCAGTCGAGTCCCTCGAGCACCGCAGCATCCGCATCGGGGTAGGCAAAGCTCAGGCTCCGCACCTCAATCGCCGGCATATCCGGGCCGTATGCCGCGCCCGACACCGGTCCCCTATCCAACCGAGCCATCAGCCGAACCTCTTCTCATCGATCGCATGCAACACGCAGGGCAGCATCATCCAAGCAGCGTACACGACATAGCCCAGCCACGGCGCCGGCACCGATAGTTGCGGGTAAAACGAATACTGCGTTGTCGCGGTCCATGCCACCGCCACCGCAGCGGCACCAAACACCGCAAGCCCAACCAGCGCGGCAACATCGCCGCGACCCAGCCGATACCGCGCGTACGTCGTGCGACGTGTCGCGGCGCCCCATCCACGGGAGCGCATGGCGTCCGCGCGCTCCAGCGAATCTTCCATGCCCCAGCCCATCAACACGCTCGATGCCCGTAGGCGCGAACGCACGGGATCGGCCGGCGCGCGACCCGGCACATCAATCGCATCCTGCACCGCCAGTACCGTACGACCGCGGCGTAAAAACTGCGGGATAAGCCGCATGCACATCGAGATCATGAGCGCGAGCACCGGCGCGGCGTTGCCCAAAAGCGCAAGTACCTTGTCGTATTCGAGCATCGACGCCGCGGCCTCAAACCACAGCACGCTCGCCACGAACAGCCCGCCCATGCACAGGCCGTAAACCATGCTCTCTAGATACACCGCACGCATGCCAATACGAAACAGCTCCGTCGAGCCCGATGCACTAAACAGCGGATTGAGCACCGCAATGATCAAAATCACCGGCAGCTGCCAGCGAAGCGCGCCCAACGTGCGCGCAACACCGCGCGTCGCAAGCCCGTACGCCAACCCGCCCGCAAGCGATAGCGCAATCAGCACCGGTTGCATCGAGAACATGGTGAGCCCCAACGTCAGCACCATGTAGAGCGCCGGCACCGCCGGATGCGACATCGAAAATGCCGCGACGGGTTCGTTGCCCGATTCCTCTCGCATGGTGTCCACGGGCATCCCCATCCCCTCGCTCAAACGTCAACGCCGCAGCGCCGCCACCATACACAACCAGCGCAAACGCCGTACCGCCGGCCCAAGCCTCAGCTGCCGCGCATCAATCGTTACGCGCTCATCATATGCCTGCGGTATCATATTGCGCCGTGTATCGTTTCCAAACACACGTCTCTATAACGTAACAGGAGATCACATGGACGCAACCGCAATTATCCTCGCCGCCGGCGAGGGCACCCGCATGAAGTCGAACCACTGCAAGGTTTCGCACAAGATTCTAGGCAAGCCCATGGTTCAGTGGATCGTCGACGCCACCATCAAGGCCGGCTGCAGCCGCGTCGTGGTCGTCATCGGCAGCCACGCCGACGAGATGCGCGCCCTCATCGATGGCGCCTACGCCAACAGCGCCACCAAAGTCGAGTGCGTCGAGCAGACCGAGCGCCTGGGCACCGGCCATGCCGTCAAGGTCGCGCTCGAGGCCTGCGGCATCGCGCAAGGCCCCGTCGTCGTGCTCAACGGCGACCTGCCGCTCATCACCGCCGACACCGTCGCCAAGTTCGCGCAGACCGTCGCCACCGGCGAGCTCGCCTGCACCGTCATGACCATGACCCCGCCCGATCCTTTTGGCTACGGCCGCATCAAGCTGGGCGCCGATGGTCAGATCGAGCGCATCATCGAGCAGAAGGACTGCACGCCCGAGCAGGCCGCCACGCTGCTGGAGTGCAACGCCGGCTGCTACGCCTTCGACGGCGCGCAGCTTGCCGCCCACATTAACGAGATCGGCAACGACAACGCGCAGTCCGAGTACTACCTGCCCGACATGCTCGAAATCCTCAAGGGTCACGGCCAGGCAGTCTCCATCTTCCACTGCGACGACTACCGCGACGGCCTGGGCGTCAACAGCCGCATCCAGCTCGCGCAGCTCACCGCCATCGCGCGCGACCGCATCAACGAGCACTGGATGGCAGAAGGCGTCACGTTCATCGACCCCACGCAGGCCTGGATCGGTCCCGACGCCACCATCGGCCGCGACACCGTCGTGTGGCCGCAGACGCATCTGATCGGTCACGTCACCGTGGGCGAGGAGTGCCAGCTCGGCCCCAACAGCCGCCTCACCGACACCACCGTCGGCAGCGGCTGCATCATCGATGAGACCATCGCCATCGAGGCCGTCATCGAGAACGGCGTCGACTGCGGCCCGCGCGCCTACCTGCGCCCGGGCACCCACATGCTCGACGGCTCCAAGGCCGGTACGCACGTGGAAATCAAGAAGTCCACGATCGGCGAGGGTTCCAAGGTGCCCCACCTGTCCTACATCGGCGACACCACCATGGGCTCCGGCGTCAACGTAGGCGCGGGCTCTATCACCTGCAACTACGACGGCGTCCACAAGCACAAGACCGTCATCGGCAAGGATGCCTTCATCGGTTCTGACACCATGATGGTCGCGCCCGCCCAGATTGGCGACGGTGCGCTCGTGGCCGCCGGCTCCGTCATCACCGAGCCGGTCCCGGCCGACGCACTCGGTCTGGGCCGCGCCCGTCAGGTAAATATTGAGGGCTGGGCCGCCGATTATCGCCGTCGTCTGCACGAGGACGACGAGGCATAACGTTTCACCAAGCACAAAAGGAGCTGTTCCATGGGGACGGCTCCTTTTTCTATCGTGACCTGCGCGACCGGATGAGTGGTCGGTTCGTGTCCGTTGACGGTAAAGACGTTATCAAGACCCGATTAACCCCGCCGCACGGTTACAATGCAAAAAGGCATCTATATGGCATTCGATGTATAAAGGAGAAGGGTAATGCCGATTAATGATCCCGAGAAGTCGGAGAATATGCGCAAGTCCATCCGCGTGTATTCCGGTTCCTCCAACCGTCCCCTCGCTCAGAAGATCGCTGAGTACCTTGGGGTCGAGCTTTCGGGCCTTACGCTAAAGCAGTTCGCCAACGGTGAGATTTACGCCCGCTACGACGAGACCGTCCGCGGCGCCGACGTCTTCCTGATTCAGTCCGTGGCCGGCGGCAACGTCAACGACATGCTCATGGAGCTGCTCATCGCCACCGACGCTGCCAAGCGCGCATCCGCCCGCTCCATCACCGCCGTCATCACCCACTACGGCTATGCCCGCCAGGACCGCAAGGCCGGCCCGCGCGAGCCCATCACCGCCCGCCTCGTCGCCAACCTGCTCGAGCGCGCCGGCGTCGACCGCATCATCACCCTCGACCTGCACCAGGGTCAGATCCAGGGCTTCTTTGATATCCCGGTCAACCACCTGTCCGCACTGCCGCTGTTTGGCCAGTACTACAACGCCATGAACTTCGACACCGACAACCTGGTTGTCGTCTCCCCCGACGTGGGCCGCGCCAAGGCCGCCAAGAAGCTGTCCGACATGCTCGGCTGCGACCTGGCCATCGCCCACAAGGGCCGTCCGCGCCACAACGCCGCCGAGGTCATGGGCATCATCGGTGACATCAAGGGCAAGACCTGCATCATCAACGACGACATGATCGACACCGCTGGCACCCTGTGCGCCAACGTCAAGGAGCTCAAGGCTATGGGCGCTGGCGACATCTACGTCTGCGCCACCCACGGCATCTTCTCCGGTCCGGCCATCGAGCGTCTGAACGACGCCCCGATCGTCGAGTGCCTCGTCACCGACGCCATTCCCGTCGAGGTCGGCGGCAAGATCAAGACCATCTCGGTCGCCGAGGAGTTCGCTCAGGCCATCTCCGCCGTTTACCACGAGGAGCCCGTCTCCACGCTCGTCGGCGGCGACTTCGCGCTGTAGTCCAACGCGCATCGCATCATCTTTGATGCTTTTAAAGGGTCGGAAGCTCGCTTCCGACCCTTTTTCTATCCCTCGCCAACCTTCCCTGGACAATTGGTTCAGATACGTATTTTTTAAAGCCCCAAAGGGCCGTTCGGAGCCTTCTGAGCTCCCCGGCGGATGCCATGCCGCCCAAAGCTCATCGTTTTCGAGTACAACCGCCGCATATTTACCCTCAAATCACCCTCGAAGGCCCTTAGAAACGCCTCGAATGCCCGTCGCCTTATACGTATCTGAACTAACTGTCCAGTAGCTATCGTCAACCTTCGCGGCAGAGCTCAATTTCCTGCAATCCCCTCAACCGATTCCACCGATTTCATAACACCCAGCCGTTCATGGCGCACAGCGCCCCGCTGAGCGAAAAGAACGGTATGGCGGTCGCATTCTGCCGCCAACTTAGTACGTTATAGCTATGACGACCGTGATTTCACATTTCTCCGCCCTCCGCGCAATTCGTCGCGCACGACGGGCATACTCTGCCCTACCCTGGGACTCCGTTGATAGTGAACAGCAAGCACAGGCCTTGGCTAGCTGCATTCCCAATAATGACGCGATAGACTTTGACGCACTTTCGATACTCGACGCCTGGAATGAAGATGATTCCGAACTACTCGATCTTCTCGTTTCAAACGAAGACAACAGACGCCCCGACAAGCGACTTCTTCAGCATATTCTCTCCGCTCCTCTTCCTGAAGGTGCAATTATGCACGTCGAGGCTGACATCTACGCAACGTCTCCTGCCATGACAGCCATGCTTTGTTCCAAAAATGAATCAGTCGCCAAAACCTTGATGCTCCTTATGGAGCTGCTCGGAACCTACTCCCTTCCTCCCGGGGCAACATACCCCATTGCCTATGACGACATCTGGCCCAAGGGCGATGACTACGAAGCGATGGACGACCTCGATTGCCGGGGCGACCAGTCGGCGACCGAACAGCAGAACGAAACCCGCTACGAACAGGCGCACTACAAATGCGAGCCCGCCACGACCATCGAAGATCTCGAGGCGGTCGCGCGCTTCGCCAAAAGTAGCTCATACACCTCGTTTCGCACGGCAGTCAAGCTTGCCCGACCCGGATCTGCATCCCCAGCCGAATCCCTAATGTTAGCCGTTCTCGGAGCGCCCATGCGCTTTGGCGGATTCGGATGTTGCAGCCTGCCCATGGGAGGCCTGCTACTCAACTATCGAATCGACTTCGACACTCTTGCGGTTAACATGTCCTCCGGCATCCCTTACGCCATCTGCGACCTATATTGCCCGGCCGCCGGAGTCGACAACGAATACAACGGAATTGGGCATGAGCTTCAAAACGCTCGCATCCACGATGGCAATCGAAATAATGGCCTCAAGGCAATGGGCATCCACGTCCTGGTTATCAATCGCGACCAAATGAAAGACCTTGTTGCACTCGAAGCCTTCGCCCAAACGATGCATCGACTCGCAGGAGTCCGATTCCGATATCGCATCAAGGGCTATCGCAAGCGTCAGGCCGCTTGGCTCAACGCTCTGCGGGCCGGAATCGGCCTTGCGCCGGTCTAAACGGCGAATCACCCGTGCGCCGTCGAACAGGGCTGGACAGTTAGTTCAAATACGTATAAATAGACACATTGAATTAGGCTGTTTTGCAGCTATCTCTATACCATTCGCCCTATTTGAAAGCGGGGTAGACTTCAAAACAGCGTCATATGGACTAACTAAAGTTCCAAAACAACGTATCGGCATTGAATTGAGCAATTCGAGTCCTCAGAACTTATACGTATCTGAACTAACTGTCCACCTCGGATTTTGACGGCCGTCCAAACGCCCCCAAACAACCTCAATTGCCCTCCATTTGACAGCGGCAACAGGGTCGCTCACCATAGCAGGCGACAAATCAACGAAAGGATGAACATGGCAGCTGCACAGCCGCTTAAGATTCGCATGGTTGCCGGACTTGGCAACCCTGGCGATGAGTATGCCGAGACCCGCCACAACGCCGGTTTTAAGGCGATCGACGAGCTGGCCCGTCAGGCCGGCGTCACGTACTGGAAAAACCAAGCAGGCGCCGAGGTCGCGCTCATCAACATCAACGATGCCGAGGAAGAGAACGGCAAGCGCCAGATTGTACTGGTCAAGCCGCAGTCGTACATGAACACCTCGGGCGGGCCCATCTCCAAGCTCTGCCGCGAGTACAAGATCAAGGCCGAGGAGCTGCTCGTCATCCACGACGAGCTCGATATTCCCGCCGGCGACGTGCGTGTTAAGGTGGGCGGAGGCCATGCCGGTCACAACGGCCTGCGCTCCATCATCGACAAGATGGGCAGCCGCGACTTTAGCCGTATCCGCACCGGCATCGGCAACCCTCCCGGCAAGATGGCCGTGGCAGACTACGTGCTCAAGCAGCTGCGCGCCCGCGAAGCCGAGGATTTCCAGGACACCTGCGCCCGCGCCGCAGATGTCGCCGGTCTGGCCATCGTCCACGGCGTAATCTACGCCCGCGATCACGTAAACGGCGCCGCTTCCGCCAACGGCAAGCACTAAAACCTACCATTTAGAGATGTTTATTTTGGCAGGTTTCATCTGCGGAAACGCCGCGGCGGCTGCGTCGCAATAAACCCTGTGCCGCTATACATATGCAACGCTCCAAAGGGGGCCGGCCTCACCGAAGCGCGAGGCCGGCCCCCTTTGCCGTTTTGCCTGATAAAACCTGCCAAAATAAACCTCTCCCCCTTTGGCAGGTCGAAGTGGATAAACCCTGCTCCCAACCGCCGAAGACACACGTAAGTGACATGTCCATGAGGGTATAATTTGCACCGTATGTCTGCACAACGCCTGTGCGCGTACGGTTTTATTCGGGCTACCGTCCATTTCCGTGGAGGCACGGTTCGGCGGCCCTAACAAGAGAGGGGTTCTATGTATAAGATCCTGGAGAAGACGCAGTTCTCGGAGAAGGTGTTCAAGTTCCGCATCGAGGCGCCCGCAATCGCCAAGCATGCGCACGCTGGACAGTTCCTCATGGTCCGCGCCAACGAGACGGGCGAGCGCGTCCCGTTTACCCTGGCCGGCTGGAACGGTGACGAGGGCTGGGTCGAGTTCATCTTCATGGTGATCGGCAAGACCACCGAGATGCTGTCCACTTACGAAGCCGGCGAGTCGCTGCGCGACGTCGTGGGCCCGCTGGGCGTTCCCACCGAGATGGCCGAGGGCCCCTGCGCCGTCATTGGCGGCGGCGTCGGCCTGGCAATTGCCTTCCCGGTCGCCAAGCACCTGGTCGAGACCGGTCACGAGGTGCACGCCATCATGGGCGCCCGCACCAAGGACCTCCTGCTCATGGAGGACCAGTTCCGCGAGCTCCTCGACGAGGACCACATCCATATCACCACCGACGACGGTTCCTACGGAGAGCAGGGCGTTGTCACCGCTCCGCTGGAGCGCCTGCTGCAGGACAAGGCCGTGAGCCAGATCTTCTGCGTCGGCCCCGTTCCGATGATGAAGTTCTCGACCCTCACCGCCCAGAAGTACGATACCCCCATCACCGCGTCGCTCAACCCCATCATGGTTGACGGCACCGGTATGTGCGGCTGCTGCCGCGTCGAGGTGGGCGGCGTGACCAAGTTCGCTTGCGTCGACGGCCCCGACTTCGATGCCACCCTGGTCGACTGGGATGACCTTCGTGCCCGCCAGGCCGCTTACCGTTCCGAAGAGGGCGAGTCCCTCAAGGCCTATGAGGAAAAGAGCTGCGCATGCCACTAGTTAACGGTCGTTTCGTTGCCGATATGAAGTCGCCCCGCACCCCCGATAACGAGGAGCCGGCTGCCGAGCGCGCCTGCGACTTCCGCCCCGTCGACAAGGGCTTCACCGAGGAGATGGCGCTGGCCGAGGCCGAGCGCTGCCTCAACTGCAAGAAGCCGTTCTGTGTTGAGGGCTGCCCCGTCAACATCAACATTCCCCGCTTTATCGAGCAGATCCGCGCGAAGGACTTCGGCGGCGCTCTCGATACCATCCGCGAGGACTCCATGCTTCCCGCCATCTGCGGCCGCGTCTGCCCGCAGGAGAACCAGTGCGAGGGCAAGTGCATCCGTGGTAAGAAGTCCGAGCCCGTGGCCATCGGCCAGCTCGAGCGCTTCCTGGGTGATCGCCCCGAGCTCGCCTCCACGCCCAAGATGGCCCCCAAGAACGGCAAGAAGGTCGCCGTCGTCGGCTCCGGCCCGTCCGGCATCACCTGCGCCGGCGAGCTCGCCCGTAACGGCTTTGACGTTACCGTCTTCGAGGCCTTCTTCACCGGCGGCGGCGTGCTGGTCTACGGCATCCCCGAGTTCCGTCTGCCCAAGGCGGTCGTCAAGCGCGAGATTGACGGCCTGGAGGACATGGGCGTCAAGTTTGAGTACAACTCCGTCGTGGGCAACATGGCCACGGCCGAGGAGCTGTTCGAGCAGGGCTTCGACGCCATCTACGTGGCGACCGGCGCTGGCCTGCCCAAGTTCCTCAACGTCCCCGGCGAGAACCTGCCCAACGTCTTCTTCGCGAACGAGTACCTCACCCGCGTGAACCTGATGAAGGCCAACAAGTTCCCCGAGTACGACACCCCCACCAAGCACGGCAAGAACGTCGTTGTCTTTGGTGGCGGCAACGTGGCTATGGACGCCGTCCGTACCGCCAAGCGCCTGGGCGCCGAGCACGCCATCATCGCCTACCGTCGTACCGAGGATGAGATGCCTTGCCGTCGTGCCGAGCTGCACCACGCCAAGGCCGAGGGCGTCGAGGTTCTGCCGCTCGTCTCCCCGCTCGAGTTTGTCGCTGGCGAGGACGGCTCCGTGTGCGCCGTCAAGGTCCAGAAGATGGAGCTCGGCGAGCCCGACGAGTCCGGCCGTCGTCGCCCGGTGCCCATCGAGGGCGCCATCGAGGAGATCCCCTGCGACGTCGCAATCTCGGCTATCGGCACCAACGCCAACCCCTTCGCAAAGAAGATCGGCGGCAAGATGGAGCTCAACAAGTGGGGCTACATCGTCGCCGACGAGGAGACCGGCCAGACCACCGATCCCCGCATCTGGGCTGGCGGCGACATCGTCACCGGTGCCGCTACGGTCATTCTGGCGATGGGCGCCGGCAAGAAGGCCGCCGCTTCCATCACCAAGAGCCTGCTGGGCGAGTAGTCACCCTCAGCGTTAGCCATCAAACGGCAAAGTCCCCGTCGAGCACACGCCCGGCGGGGACTTTTTCTATGCCGGCCGCCCAAACCACCACAAAGGGGACAGGCACTTTTGTGGTGGTTTGGGACTTGCTTGCTCGTTTTGTCTCAATCTGTAACACCTGGAGCCCGTTGAGCCTTGTAGTTGTTGCAGATCGAGATATTGTGCCAGCCGCCCCCGCTTTGTCTCAATCTGTAACAGTTAGAGGTCAAATTCCCCGCTTGGTGTTACAGATCGAGACATTAGATTGGCGGCCATTCGGTTCATCTCAATCTGTAACATCTAGAGGCGTTTTGGGCAGTTTGGTGTTACAGATTGAGATTTTGCTGAGGCCGAGAACGAGAGCCGTCACCCAGCTCTAACGTTTGCGGCGCTTTGTCGCGGCGAGGCCGGCGGCGGCGACGGTTGCGCCGGCGATGCCTAGGGCGGCGACCGTCATCGCGGTGGTATCCCCCGTGGTAGCCAGGACAGCATCGCTCTTCTTGGCCTGCGTGGTTTTCTCAACCGTCTTGGTCGTGGCGGTTGTCGTGGCCGACTTGGCCGCGGGTTTGGTCTCGGGCTTCACTTCGGGCTTGGTCTCGGGCTTAACCTCAGGCTGCGGTGTCGGCTTGGGATCCGGCGTAGGCTGCGGATCGGGAGTCGGCGTGGCTTCAAGCGTAAAGGTCAGATCGGTGTTGAGCCACAGGGTGTAAATCCAGCCGCTGTCCTCATCGGATACGCTATCCGCGACCTGGTAGCCGCACTCCTGGCCGTTGATCACCAGCTTGGTGTTGGGCGTAAAGTAGAAGCCGCGCGCCGACTTAAGGTAGATGCCGTAGCGATAGGTCACGCCAGGCTTAAAGGCATCGATGTGGTTCGTGATGTTCTGATCCCAGAACTTCTGAGAGTTCACTTCGCTGCCATCGCTGCCCGTCCAGAACTCACACTGAGGAAGGGAGTTGGAGCCCGTCGGAACATTCGCCGTAAAGACCGGCTTATCGCCCGCCTTGAAGGTGGTCGTGGCACCGTTGATCTCGATAACGTCGATGGCCCGCCATTCGTCGATCGGCTGCTCGCACAGCATATTGTCAGCGTTTGGCGCGAAGACGCCGTTGACGGTCTTGATGTGGTGCGCCCAATGACCGTTGACGTTCATATTGCAGTCATCGGCCACGGTATTGTCGCCCTTGAGCCTCAGCTCAACGGAGTACATGTAGAACTTTCCCTCTTCGAAGTGGTCAATCTTCTTCATGCCCGGCGTGTACTTCGCGGGGTCGGAATACCAGAAGGCAACGGGTACCGACTCCCCGGATTCCATATCGAGCTCCATCTCTTCCCAGCACTCATAGGCGATCTCGTACTTGTCGGCGTCAGCAGCGGGGATCGTCGCGGTCGCGCGCGGCGCCTCGCCGGGCGCGTAGTCGGTCTTCACGTCGTTGACGTCCAGGTTATGGAGGGCTTCGTTTTCCGATGCAACGAGCGTAATTTCGCTCTTGATGACGTAGCGGAGGTAATAATCGTACCTGGTTTCGTTGAGGATAGTCGAGCTGCCTTCATAGTCAGTTCCGGTATACTCCAGTGCCGTGCCAATATAGAGAGCCTCATTGCGCGTGAGTCGATACGAGCCGCCTGCCGCGCCACCCGTAAAGGTCAGCGTCAGCCTCATGTAATCGCCAACAGGCTCAAAGCGGGCCGTCACATCGGACATAGATGTGTCCTGGACTTCAGCCAGGGTGCCCGAAGCAGCATCGGCCCGGTAGTACTTGGTTTCGACAAGTTCGCAGAGCGGCTCATCCGGCATGCCGCCCTCAACATCGGGAAAATCATAGGTATACGACTGGCCCTTTTCGAGTGTGACATTGCTCGGAAGCGCGCAGTCCGTGTAGCGGGAAACCACGGTCGTATTGACCCTAACGTCGCTGCCGCCAACAACATCAGTCACACCGCGGGGCATGATGGCGTCATTCGCCGGCGTGGCGGCGTTGTCGCTGGGAGTATTTTGTTCAGCGGGTGCCGCATCGTTGGATTCATCGGTGGCGCCAGTCGGGGCCGTCTGCTGAGGCTCAGCGGTGGCTTGCGCCGCCGGAGCAGCATCGGTTGCAGGCGCGGTCGTTGCGGCCGCATCCTCCGCAACCGTCGGCGTCACCGGAGCCGCGGCAACCTCATCCGTCCCAGCGGCGGGATCGGCGCATTCCGTCGCCAGCGCCACGCTCGGCAGCAGCAACTGACCGACCATAAGCGCACACGCGCCGGCGCAAGCGATTTTGGCACCCACACAACGCCAAGTACCGTGAACCAGCGAGCAGGTGCGCTCACGCTGAGTTTGCTTATCGAAGTGACTTCCGTTCATAACGGCCTCCTTGGTCGTAGGGACATACCGCCACAAAGGTGCCTGTCCCCTTTGTGGCGGTCCTGTACCACCAAGATGTGCCAAATGACTCCATATGCCTAGGTTCGTAGATGCGAACCTAGGCCTCTACCTGCGGTTTAATTCAATATGATTTCGTTGTCGTCACACGCGTCCCCGGGACGCTACAATCGAGGACACGACCATTCCGTCCACCCAAAGGACTGTCCTTGAATCTGAGCAAGCCTAAAATCAACGCGCTTCTGGCACTCGCACTGTTTACCTTCGCCTTCCTTGCCGCCGAGTTTCGCTTCGACGTCAACGTCGGGCTGCTCGCCGGTGCCGAACGCGTTGTGATCGCACAGGGCTTTATTCTGGGCGCGAGTGTACTCGGCTTTATCGGATATGCGCCGCTGCTCGGGCTCGCACAGCGCAAAGGCCACTCATTGGCAGCCGCCAACGCCGCTGTTCCCGTCGCCATCCTGGGATTGACCCAGATCCAGTCCCCCACGGGCCCGCTTGCCCTCGAGATTCTGGGGTGCGTGGCGTTCTTTGGACTCGGCCTGCTGGGCGCCGCCACTCACCACGCCTTTTCGTTGGCATTTCAGGATGATCCCAAGCTCGCCACCGGTGCGGGAGCGGCCTATGCCGCGGGCATCCTGATGCAGTTCGCCGTCAACCTGCTCAATTGCGGCGGTATCGCAGAGCTCATCGTCCTTGGCACAGCGACGATCGCCATCTCCGCCCTCAGCGTCGTTCCCCAAAAGGCTGCCGAGAGCTCCAGCCCCGCCATCAATCCCTTTGTTGAGCCCTCTCATGCCCTCGCCAAACAGGCATGCTGGAGCATCGCGCTCGTCATGATTCTTGCCTGCTTGTTCTCGACCCTCGACAACGTGGTCACACTCTCCAACGCCCACGGCACCATTGCCGTGCAGACCTGGCCGCGCCTCTTTTTGGCGGCAAGCGGCCTTGCCGCCGGTCTTATCTTTGATCTTGCCGAGCGCCGATACATGGGGCTTGTCATGCTCGGCATTGCCGTGCTCTCGACCATTTCCATCCTGGCCGTCGAGGCCGGTGCCGATCCCAACCTGGGCCTTGTCGTCTTTTACCTGAGCTCGGGCTTTTTTGTCACGTTCTTTACCGCCACCTTTACACAGCTGGCACCGCACATGCATGCGCCCGCTCTCTGGGCCGGCATGGGACGCGCCGCCAACAATGCATGCGCATTCACTACATCGGGCATCTCGCTTGCCCTTGTGACCTCGGGCAACGTTGCCCTCATCATGATCGGTGCGCTCGTTTTGCTCGTCGCCGCCTGCGCGGCATTCGTGGCAGCCGGCCTGTTCCGCCTACCCCAAACCGAGCAGGAGCGCGAGCGCGAGCAGCTGGCAGAAGAAGTGCTCGCCGCGCCCACCGTCGAGGAGCAGCGCCAGGCCTTCATCGCCAACCACGCCCTCACCCCGCGCGAAGTCGACGTGCTCATAGCCGTGACCCAGGATGAACGCCCGCTCAAGCAGGTCGCCGAGGAGCTCGGTATCTCGATGCGCATGGTGCAGCGCCACCTGAGCTCTATCTACCAAAAGACCGACACGCAGACGCGCGCCGGTCTCGCCAAAGCCTTCCCCTCTGCCTAAAACAAAAACCACCACAAAGGTGCTGTCCCCTTTGTGGTGGTTTTGATCGGCTAGCCTTCGAGCTGCGCCACTTTGTAGCGGTAGGCAGCGGCAATGACGTCTTTACAGCCTTCGCGTCCCAACTTGGCGCGGTTGACAACGATATCCTTACCGCTCGTCATCTTCCACTTTCCGGCGCTGTAGCGCTTATAGAACGCCTCGCGCGCCTTCTGCTGCTGCTTGACCAGCTTGGCGCCCTTCTTTTTGTTAAGACCGCGCTTCTTGCGCACGATCTCGACGCGGTCCTCAAAGGGAGCGGTCACCAATACGGCAATGTGGTTGGGGTTGTTACGCAGCAGGTAATCGGACAGGCGGCCTTCGATAATGCAGCTCTCGGTCTCACCCAGATCCAAAATCACCTGGCTCATCTTTTGGAACAACTTGTCCGAGTACGAACGGGCATCGTAGCGGTCGGGCAGAAACGCCATGTTCTCCACGGCCAGGCGCTCGTCGTAGGCGGCCATCTTGTCGAGCGACTCGCCCGCGCGCAGCGACGCACGCACCAGCAGCTCGTTATCGTACAGCGGAATCCCCAACTCGTCGGCAAGCATGCGACCAATCTCGTGGCCCTCGGCGCCAAAGTCGCGCGCGATGGTAATGACCACAGGATTCTTCTTGTTCTCCAGATCGCTCATCGCGATTCCTTTCTAACAAATGAGAAATAGGCGATTCCTGATTCTCATTTTGTCACTTACGACCGTCCTGGTTTCCCAAGTGCGGCAGATTGCCCCGAAAGAGGAGCGCCGCGTACTAAATGTACGCAAGCGACGATTGAGGGGCAAGATGCCGTGCCTGGGGAAGCAGGACTACGCTGCCACAATACGACGTTGATACGCTCGGACCAGCAGCGAGATACCAAAGTTGAGCACAAAGTACATCGCGAAAACCAGGCCGTAGAGCATAAGCACCTGCGACAGGTCGATCGCGTGGGCCATCACGACGTTGGCCGTGTACATGAGTTCGGCCACGTTAATGCCCGAAAGATACGAGCTGTCCTTAATGACAGTTGTGCACTGGCTAAACAGCGCCGGAATGATCGTCTTAAACGTCTGCGGCAGAATGATGTAGCGCATGGTGGCAAAGAAGCCAAAGCCCTGGCTCTGCGCCGCCTCAAACTGGCCGCGCGGAATCGAGTTGAGGCCGCCGCGCACAATCTCGGCCATAACGGCGCTGGTAAACAGCGTAAAGGCGATGGTCGAAATCACAATGTCCAAACCCTGCACCGTAAAGTAGATAAAAAGGATCCACAGCAGGTTTGGCGTGCAACGGAACAGCTCGATATAGGCGCTCACCAAAATACGGAACGGGCGGGGCGCATAGCTTTTAACGAGCGCCAGTACCGTGCCAAAGATGAGCGAGAAAAAGATCGACAGCGCCGAGATCTCGATCGTCTTAACAAAGCCGCCCCAAATGTAGAGCAGGTTGGTCGCGTTGAAGATTTCCATGCGCTAGGCCTCCTCTACGTTGTCGAGCCCCAGCTCGGCCAGGCTCACACCGCGCGGACGCTCCTTGGAGCGGCGCTCGAGCCACTGCACCAGTATGGCGAGCGGAAAGCAGATGATGAAGTACATAAGGCAGCAGACGATGTATCCCTGCAGGTAACCGTACAGACTCACAAAGTTGTCGGAACGGTACATAAGGTCGCCGCCGGCCACAAGCGCCAGCACCGACGTATTCTTGACCAGGTTGAGCGCCTGGTTGCACAGCGGCGGCAGAATGATCTTGAATGTCTGGGGCAGTACGATGTACCAGTACGCCTGCGCACGGGTGAAGCCCTGGCTCTGGGCCGCCTCCATCTGACCGCGCGGAACCGCCTCGATACCAGTGCGGATGACCTCCGAAATGTAGGCCGCGTGATACAGACCCACGCCCAAGAAGCCCAGCACGAACGGCGCGATGCGCACCGGCTGGTCGGCACCGGTTATGGCCTGCAAAAACTGCGGACCGGCCATGTACATAAAGAGCACCTGCACGGGCAACGGGGTGTTCTGGTAAAACTCCACGTACACGCGGCTTATGGCGCGCAGCACGCGCGAGCGAGTGGTAGAGAACACGCCCAGCAGCGTGCCCAGCACCAGCGACAACAGCAGGCCGGCAACGACCACTTGCAGCGTCACGCCAAAGCCCTCCCAGAAGGGCCCCATATTTTGAAATGTCGTCGACCAACGGTCGGCGTCAAATAATCCTTCGAGCATTTGATTCCTTCCTTGGACGATGCGCCTATACAAGACCCCAGGTCTTGACCTCTTGGTCGAGCCAGCCGTCGGCCAGGCGATCGCAAATCACCTGATCGACCACGGCCGAAAGGTCGCAGCCCTTCTTGGTCGCCACGCCGTAGCCCTGCTCGCCAAACTTGACCTCGGGCTGCAGCAGCTCAACGGTCTCGTTCATGTAACCGGCCAGCGTGGAGCGGTCCATGGCAAAGACGTCGATATTGCCGGCGTCGAGCGAGCTCTTGATGATGGGATAGCCGCTAAAGGCCCTAAACTCGGGCTTGCAGCTAAAGCCGTTGTCCTTGATCATCTGCTCGATCAGGCCCTGCGTGGTGGCGCCCTGGCTCACGCCGATAACCTTACCGTCCAGGTCCTCAATCGAGGTAAAGCCCGAACGCTTCTTGACCATGAGTCCCACGTAGTCGGTGCGGTACGGCGTCGAGAAATCCCAGCTCTTCTTGCGCTCGTCGGTGATGGTGTAGGTCGCCGCGACCACGTCGAGCTGGCCGTTATCGATCAGCGGGCCGCGCGTCTTGGGCGTTACGTCGGTAAACTCGACAAGCTCCTGGGCACGGGCCTCCTTGTAGCTCACGCCAAAGACGGCGGCCGCGATCTGGTAGCACAAATCGACTTCCATGCCCTCAAAGCGGCCCTTGGCGGTGTCGTAATAGCCATAGCCGGGAACGTCCTTCTTAACGCCGGCATTCAGATGGCCACGCGACTTGATGGCCGCAAGCTTGGACCCCTTGTCGGAACCCTCGCCGCCGGCGGAGTTGCCGCAACCGGTAAGCGCGGTCCCCGTCAGCGCGAGCATGCCGGCGCCCGCCAGCTGCAAAAAGTGGCGGCGCGACACGGCCGCCCTCGTCATATCCGTCATGTCCATCACCGCGCCTAGTGCAGAATCTTGGACAGGAACTCGCGGCAGCGCGGGTTCTCGGGGTTATCGAAGAAGTGCTCGGGCGTGCCCTCCTCCAGAATGCGGCCGTCCTCCATAAAGATGACGCGGTCGGCCACCTGACGCGCAAAACCCATCTCGTGCGTCACGCAGATCATGGTGATGTCCTCCTGCGCGAGCTCAATCATAACGTCCAGAACCTCCTGGACCATCTCGGGGTCGAGCGCCGAGGTCGGCTCGTCAAACAGGATGATGGGCTGCTTGGTGCACAGGGCACGGGCGATGGCGATGCGCTGCTGCTGACCACCCGAGAGATTCTGCGGATACTCGCCGGCCTTATGTGCCATGCCGACGCGCTTGAGCGCAGCGATGGCGATCTCGGTCGCCTCCTCCTTGCTCTTCTTTTGCAGCTTGATGGGCGCGAGCGTCAGGTTGCCGAGCACCGTCATGTTGGGATACAGGTTGAACTGCTGAAACACCATGGAACTATACTTGCGAGCCATCTCCAGGTGATTCTTTTTGGTGAGCGGCGTACCGTCGATGACGACCTCGCCCGACGTGGGCTCCTCCAGATAATCGACGCAACGGATGAGCGTCGACTTACCCGAGCCGGAAGGCCCGATCATTACGAGCTTCTCGCCGCGCTTGACGGTGAGATTGATATCTTTGAGCACATGCAGGTCGCCAAAGTACTTGTTGAGATGCTTGATCTCGATCATGTCTGCCATGAATGTCCCTTCCCTGCGTTTACACGAGTTGAACTATTGTACGGAAAGAACCGCGTTTCCGCAGCCCACACTACATTCCCGTAAAGAACCCGCAACCTTCCACCCACTCATTGGGGACAGACTTAAATGAGTACCTGCTCATTGGGCACTCATTTAAGCCTGTCCCCAATGAGTGCCCAGCCCAGCAAAAAGGGGCGCGACCATGACGGCCACGCCCCCTCAGCCTCAACTGTGTGCCACTCGGCCCCTACGCGAGGCGGGCCCCGACGATCTTTGCCGCGGCAGGCTTATCGAAGTTGCCGCCGGTGGCCTTGCCCAGGGCACCCATGACCTGACCCATCTGCTTCTTGGACGTGGCACCCAGCTCGGCGATGACCTGCTCAATCAGGGCCTCGAGCTCCTCGCCCGAAACCTGCGCGGGCAGCAGGCTCTCCAGGATCTTGACCTGCTCGGTCAGGTTGTCGGTACGCTCCTGGTCGGTGCCGGCCTTGATGGACATCTCCAGCGTCTCGCTCGTCTGCTTGATCAGGCGCTTGATCATGCTGTTGACGTCTTCCTCGGTCACATCGCGGCGCTCGTTAACCTCGATATTCTTCACCTCGGCCTTGACCTGGCGAATGATGGACAGGCGAACCTTGTCCTTGGCCTTCATGGCCGCGATCATTTCTTTCTGCAGCTCTTCGTTGGTCATCTGCAAATCCTCTCTAATAGCGTGGGCGGCACTCACGCGAGCACCGCCCCATGGTTACTCAGTCTTCGACGAATCGTCGGTCGAACTCTTGGTGACGCCCTTCAGACTCACGTTATAGGGTACGTCCTTGGGCATGGGGTTGACGGTGATGTCGGCATCCTTCTTGTACTGCTCCAGCCACTCGCTGTACGCGGTGCTGGCCGCTTGCGTCTTCACCACGTTGGAGACGTACTTTTTGATGTCCTTGGGCACCTGGTTGATGTCATCAACCTGATTATCGACATGGAAGTAGTCGGTGCACTTGATGATGTGGTAGCCATAGGTCGACTCGACGACTTCGCTCACGTCGCCCTTGTTGAGTCCCTCGAGCGCCGTCTGGTAGCTGTCGACGAAAGTGGTGAGCTTATCCCAGCCCACATCGCCCTTCTTCTCCTTGGAACCGGTGTCCTCGGAGTACTGCTCAACGGCGTCCTCAAAGCTCAGCTCACCGGAGTTGATCTTGTCCAGGCACTCCTGCGCCTTGGCCTTGGCGGCAGCCTTGTCCTCGTCGGAAGCGTCAGAATCAACCTTGATCAGGATGTTCGACGAGCGGCGGGCGTCGTTGTAGCTGGACAGGCTTTCGTTGATGTAATCGACAATCTCGCTGTCCTTGGGCTTGCTCGTGGGCGCAACGGCATCCTTGAGTTTCTGCTGCGCCAGACTCTCCTTGAGTGAGTCCTTGTAGGTGTCCTCGGTATAGCCGTAGGTCTTGAGGGTCTTCTTAAAGGCCTTGGCGCCGCCCGCGCTCTTGCACGCGTCCTTCCAAGCCTTCTCGACCTCCTCGTCCGACACCGTCACGCCGTTCTCCTTCTGTGCCTGTTGAAGCAGAATCTGCTGCGTGTAGGAGTCGATGAGTTGCTTGCGGTACTTCTTGGGCGTGAGGTCGTTGTCAACCAGATACTGCGCCCAATCCTTATCCTTGGTGTAGCCGTAGGACGTGCGCATGCTCATGATCTGCTTGGTCACGGTGTCCTCGGTGAGGTTGGTGCCGTTGATAGTTGCAGCAACACCGCCGGTCAGCTTGTAGCCCGAGGTGTCCTCGGCCTGCGACATAAGGCCGGAGCACGCCATCGCCGAGACGGAAAGCAGCATCGCCAGCACGCCGATGACCACCAGGACGATCTTGACGGTCTTAGACACGTACGTCTTGCGCTGCTTCTTGCGAGAGCTGGAGGCAGCGCAAGCCTGCTGCTCGGGCGTCGGCTCGGGCGCAGGGTTCTTTTTCTTATTTGCCATAGTTGGCCTTTCGCATAACGAATCGAACAAACGCCATTGTGTCACAACGCGGCCCCCGCGGCACGCTTGGTGCATTGGGGACAGGTTAATCTGCACCATTTTGGTGCAAAGGGGACAGATGTGGCACTTGGCAGTTGGACGTTCTTTATGTGCCGACACTTGGGAACTGTCCCTAACTGCCGGCAGAAAAGGAACGTCCCCAAGTGCCGGCTCAGCCCCACCTTAGAAGTGACGGCGGATGGCGTCGACCATGCCCTGGGACGTGGTCTGGCCGAGCACGTCGGCTGCGGCATCGGCGTCCATAAAGATGTTCATGAGCGCCTGCAGGGCTTCGACCTGGCCTCCCGGCTCGGCGATGCCCAGATTAATGACGATCTGCGCCGACACCGGAGCGCCCATGCCAGCCATAGCGTTAAATGTCACGGGCGCGGCGGGCTTCACCACCGCGATATAGGGCTTGGCCACAAACCCCGGATCGGTATGCGGAATGGCAATGTTTGCCGCCGGCATGGCAAGACCCGTGGGATAGGCATCCTCGCGCGTGCGAACGGCGTCGAGCCAACCCTCGGCAATGTAGCCACGTGGAGCAAGCTCGCCCTCGAGCCGCGCAAACACCTCATCCGGCGTCGCACACTCCCAATCAAAAAACACCAGCTCAGGCGTAAACAGCGCTTCGTTATCCGCCATGCGCTCACCTCTCTCACCTAGCCATCGGGGACGTTCTTAAATGACTAGCCGTTAAAGAACGTCGCAGGTGACTACCCAAACAAAGGGTGGCCACGTGCGCCTTGGCGCCAATGACCACCCTGACTACTCGGCTAAATTGTACTGTGCGCCGCTAGCCGCGAGGCGCGTCAATTGCGACCTTGCCGCTCTCCAGCACGTGGACGCGGCCGTCGGCGAGCATTTGCACGACCTCGGGATACAGCACGTGCTCAATCGCATGGATGTGCTCCTCGAGCGTGTCGACATCCCAGCCCTCCCCGACAGCCAGCGCGCGCTGGGCGATGATGGGGCCGTTGTCGTAAATCTCGTTGGCAAAGTGCACGGTCACGCCGGTCACCTTGACGCCGCGCGCAAAGGCATCGTCAATCGCATGCGCACCGGTAAAGCTCGGCAGCAGCGCCGGATGCAGATTGACCACGCGGTTGGGAAACGCCGCCAGCAGAGGCGTGTGCACCATGCGCATGTAGCCGGCCATGACCACATACTCGCAGCCGCGCTCGAGAAGCTCGTGCACGATGATCTCGTCAGCGGCGATGGGGTCGGCGTAGACATCCTTGGACAGCGTGAGCGTCTGGATGCCCGCGCGCTCAGCGCGCTGCAAACCCTTAGCCGAAGGACGGCTCGACACCACAAGCTCAATCGAAGCGTTGAGCTTGCCGGCGGCGATCAGGTCGATCAGCGCCTGCAGGTTGGTACCCGAACCGCTGATGAGCACACCGATCTTGAGCGGCTCGGCCGTATCGGTGCCGGTCGGACGGGTGTAGGGCACAAAGCCCAGGCTCGCGGCAGCAGCCATCTGCTCGTTAGCGCTCATCGGAGTACACGACCTTACCGGAGCCCTCGACGCACTCGCCCACGCGGAACGGCTTCTCTCCCAGCGCGACCAGAGCCTCGGTCACGGCAGCCTCGTCCTCGGGGGCGACGATCAGGCACAGGCCAACGCCCATGTTGAAGGTCTTGCACGCCTCGTTGGGCGCAAGCTCGGCCTGGCGCGACACATAGGTGATGACGGGCGGAACGTCCCAGCCCATCTCGGCACCGTTGCGGGTGACCACAGCGTCGACGTCGTCGGCGAGCGCGCGGTTGAGGTTCTCGGTAATACCGCCGCCGGTGATGTGGGCAATGGCATGAACGTTGGCGCCGCCGCGCAGCAGCTCCAGGATCGGCTTGACGTAGATGCGCGTGGGAGCCAGCAGGGCGTCTGCCAGCGATGCGCCGCCGAGCTCCTCGAGCGGACGGCTCAGCTCCTCGGCCTTAGCGGCGGCCTCGGGCGTGCCCGGCTTAATGCCGTCGACGCCGATGACCTTGCGCACGAGCGAGTAGCCGTTGGAGTGCACGCCGGTGGAAGGCAGGCCCAGGATCACATCGCCCGGGCGGACGTTCGCGGGGTCGAGCATCTTGGGACGGTCGACGACGCCCACGGTAAATCCGGCAAGGTCGTAGTCGGCAGGAGCCATAACGCCCGGGTGCTCGGCCATCTCGCCGCCCACGAGCGCGCAGCCCGCGAGCTTACAGCCGTCGGCTACACCCTTGATGATCTTTGCCATGTGCTCGGCCTCGATGTGGCCGATGGCAACGTAGTCCAGGAAGAACAGCGGCTCGGCGCCCGAAGCCAGAATGTCGTTGACGCACATAGCAACCAGGTCCTGGCCCACCGTCTCGTGACGGTCCATGATCTGGGCGAGCACGAGCTTGGTGCCCACGCCGTCGGTACCGCTAATCAGAATCGGGTCTTCCATATCCTTAAGCGCGGCAGCCGAGAACAGGCCACCAAAGCCACCGATACCGCCGATGACCTCGGGACGGTTGGTGTCCTTAACCATTTGCTTAATAGCGTCGACGGCGCGGCCGCCCTCGGCGGTATCGACGCCGGCATCCTCATACGTCACATGTTTGCTGTCGCTCATCTGAGCCTTCCTCTCCCACTACCGTCCGCCGCCCGGGCGCCAAACGGTGCTCATAGTTGCGTTCATATCGGCGCACACCGCAGCGGCGCGCGCCGTAGTATCAACAAAACAGCAGATAAAACCTGCCAAAATAAACCTGTCCCTACATGGCAGGTTTTAGGCCTCGCCGTGTTCCTCTTCCCAGCTGCGATCGTCGTATTTCTCGACCACGGCGTCGTCATCAAAGTGCAGCGGCTTGTCCAGGTTGCGGGGCTTAAAGCCCTCCATGAACTTGTCGCGGCCAAAGCTCTCGGGAATCGCCACGGGGTAGCGGCCGGTAAAGCACGCATCGCAGTAACCGCCCTTGGGCATGACCTTAAGCAGGCCCTCGACCGAAAGGAAGGCCAGCGAATCGGCGCCGATATACTCGCAAATCTCGTCGACCGTCTTGTTGGCGCTGATAAGCTGCGACTGCACGTCGGTATCGATACCGTAGAAGCACGGCCAGATGACCTCGGGCGAGTTGATGCGGATATGAATCTCCTTGGCGCCGGCGTTGCGCAGCATCTTGACGAGCTGCACCATGGTGGTGCCGCGCACGATGGAGTCGTCGATGACGACCAGGCGCTTGCCCTCGATGTTGTCACGCAGCGGGTTGAGCTTCATACGCACGCCCATGGCACGCAGCTCCTGCGTAGGCTCGATAAACGTACGGCCCACATAGCGGTTCTTGATGAGGCCCTCGCCAAAGGGAATGCCACTCTCGTGCGAATAGCCCTCCGCGGGCGGCAGGCCGGAGTCGGGCACGCCGATGACCAGGTCGGCCTCGACGGGCTCCTCATGTGCCAGCTGACGACCCATGTCATAACGGCAGGCGTAGACGCTCTTGCCGTTCATGATGGAATCGGGGCGAGCAAAGTAGACCTGCTCAAAAATGCAGTTAGCAGGCTCTTCGGCGGCAGGCACGCCCTGCTCGGACACAAGGCCCTCGGCGCTGATGCGCAAAATCTCACCGGGACGGACGTCGCGGACGTACTCGGCGCCCACGATATCGAGCGCGCAGGTCTCGGAGGCAACGACCCAGCCGCCGGCGCGCGTGACATGGGTGGTGGCGTCGACCGTCGCGGCGCCGTCCTGCGACGGCAGCTGCGAAACGGATGCGGCATCGGCCTGGTCCAGGCCCTCATCCACCAGCTTGCCCAGCACGAGCGGGCGAATGCCGTGCGGATCGCGGAATGCGTAGAGCGCCTGCTCGTTGATGAGCGTCATGGCGTAGCCGCCGCGCACGAGCTCCATGGTCTTGCGAATGCCCTCGCGCAGATGGCCAGTACGCTGAGTAAAGTAGCCGATGAGTTTGGTCGCGACCTCGGAATCCGAGTTGGAGAGGAACGGTACGCCCAGCTCGATCAGCTGGCGACGCAGCTCGTCGGTGTTGACGAGGGTGCCGTTGTGCGCGAGCGCGATAATGACGCTATTGATGGTAGAGAGGTGCGGCTGAGAGGCTTCCCAGCTCTTGGCGCCGGCGGTGCCGTAGCGCACATGACCCACGGCCAGCTGACCGGAGAGCGTCGACAAGTCGGCATTGGAGAACACGCGGTCGAGCAGGCCCAGATCCTTGCGGACCATAACCGTACCGCCGTCACCAACGGCGATTCCCGCCGATTCTTGGCCGCGATGCTGCAGTGCACGCAGGCCAAAGTACGTCAGTCGAGCCACGTCGCGATCGGGCGCCCAGACACCAAAAACGCCGCATTCCTCATGCAGCTGGTCAGAGTCCGGATCATACGTCGACATGGCGTTCACCTGTCCCGCGGCACGCTCGGCCGCGCGGATGGTTTCTTGAGACATGGCATCCCCTCAGAGCCTCGTATTTTGGCGTTACCCGCCTTATTATACGCACGGCGCGACGCGCTCCCCCGCGCATGAGCAGCGCTTTTTAAAAGCCCACCGAGCTTATTATCCGTTTTGCGACCAAACATTTTATTGGGTAGTCCACTCTCAGGGGCAACGGCCTCGAAGACTTCCCGTGCGCCGTGTCTCGCCCGCGCTAGGGGCTACATTGTTGCAATTGGGACGTTCGTCCTGTCTTTTAGCTGGTCGTCGGCGTATCCTTGTAGGCTACTACAAGACGAGAAAGGTAGCGTATGGATCGAAATCAACTCGACCCCAGTGTCCCCAGCACCACGGAGGCCAAGAAGATCCCCCTTATCATCAAGGTCTACGCAGTCCTGTGCACCCTATCTGGCGTGGGCACGCTCCCGTCAGTCGCCGTCTTTATGTGGCAGGTCATCACCGCACTCATTAACGGCAACGTCGCCGCTAAGCTCGGTGATAACACCCTAGTCGCGGTTGGCCTTATCGTCGCCGGCATTATGCTCTCGGCAGCAAGCGCGATCATCTTGATCGTCTTTGGCCTGGACCTCATCAAGGACCAGCGGCGCAATGCCGCCCGCCTGTCTTACGTCCTCATCGCATTTACCGTCGTGGAGCTTTTAGTTGACGTGATGCTCCAGGGCATCGGACCCTTCCTGCTGCGCCCCGCCGTCCAGCTTGTCATCCTCATTGCGCTGTCGGCCACCGTCGACCCCACGCTACGCCAGGAGCGCGAACTGCAGCGCCGTCTGCAAGAGATGCTCGACCGCGATGCCGCCGCCGAGGGGATGCTCGGCCGCGACGAAACCGGCGAGGGCTACATCAAGCTCAACTACTTCAACCTGTTCTGGGTATTCTTCGTCTGCAGCGTGTTAGGTCTCATTCTCGAGGAAGTCTGGCATATGGTCGTCGTCGATCCCGGCGTCTATCAGGACCGTGCCGGTATGCTATTTGGCCCCTTTAGCCCCATCTACGGATTTGGCGCGGTGCTCATGACCATGGCGCTCAACCGCTTCTATAAAAAGAATCCTCTGATCATTTTCCTGGTAAGTGCCCTGATCGGCGGCGCTTTCGAGGTGTTTGTAGGCTGGTTTATGCAGACCTCATTTGGCGTGGTGTCGTGGAGCTATTCACACATTAGGCTATTCGGCATGCCCGATCCCATCGCGGTATTGACCGGGGGACGCACATGCACGCCGTTTGCCTGCATGTGGGGCCTGGGTGGCCTCATCTGGATCAAGGTCTTGCTGCCGCGCCTGCTTAAGCTCATCAATATGATTCCATGGAAACGCCGCTACTCTGCTACCGTCATCCTGACCGCCGTCATGTTGATCGACGGCGTCATGACGTTGCAATCGCTCGACTATTGGTATCAGCGCGTCAACGGAACCGTTCGAAATATTCCCGTCGCACAGTTCTATGACAAGCATTTCGATAACGAATATATGGAGAACCGTTTTCAGAGTATGACCATGAGCCCCAAGGACGCCACACGCGTGTAGCAAACGCCAGAGCAAAATAGCTCCAACACATCAAAGCCCGCTGGCAGATCTACATGAACTGCCGGCGGGCTTTCGCTATAGACAGACTCGGATTGCCGACGAGGCCTTACGCCTCGCGCTCGACCTCGCTCACGCACTCGTTCTTGATGGTGCCGACGAGCGACTGCAGCGCATCGACCACATGCGGGCGAATGTCTCCGCCAATGAGCACGAGCATGATGTCGTCGCCCACGGTAAGCTCGCCGCTCGCCAGCCACACGCGCACATAGCCGATACCCGGCATCGTGCGCGTCGCCTCGATAGCGGCCTGCACCTTTTCGGCATCGAAGCCAAACACCATGCCGCCCACCTTGTGGCCTGGCGCCACGCCATCGGTCTCGACTCCGCGCACTTCGGCCTTGGGCGTCGCGCGCACCACGCCGTTGTGTGTCAGGTACATCCCACAATCAGCCGCCGAAACATCGGCCTTGGCTTCGCGCAGCCAAGCATCAACCGAAGGCATCGATTTGCCGTTCTCAAGCATCATTTCTCCTTTCACCGTCATTGAGTAGCCCATAATCTATTCCTCGACCGGCGTGAGCACCATGACGGCACGTGTGTTGCTCAGCGATAACGAACGACAGGTCACAAGCGTTACGACCTTGGTTGCCGAAGCAGCACGATCGGTGGCATCGCTCGCCACGGCAGAGGCACCGTCGAGCATCTCGGACAGGTAGTTCTTGAGCCCGTCGTCGCCCTCAAAATTGGGTGTGCGCGCCTTGGCATACGTGTCCTCGACAACTTTGGTCGCCAGTGGTCGCAGTTTATAGGTGGCGTCGCGCGTGATGTAATACGCGTACTCTATGCTGTCGAACGTCACCTGATCGGTCGTGTCCGAGATCACATTGAACATCGATCCGTCGTTCATGTGGTGGCCGTAGATCGTGGTCTGCTGGTCAACCATTCCCGGCGCGGTGTCATCACTATCTAAGAAAATGGCACCGGACGCGTTAGATGTACCGTCAAACAGCGTGTTGAGGTATTTGGAGTTGTTGTTGGTCTGCACCACGGGGTAGTTGATGTTGGTGCCGGGCGCGTAAATCCAACCCACAACCTCGGGATTTGTCTGGGCAAGCGCATTAAAGTCAATAATTGGCACGCCACTGGCGTCCTTGTCGCTCACATATTGTTTTTCGATCTTTTGGTACGACTCGCTCGCCTGCTTGTAACCGATCTGCGCATTGATAAAGATGGCTGCAGCGGCAACGATTAGGCCGATGCCAATAATGATGAGCAAGATGGGGATAACGGAGCGGCGCTTTTTGCGCGGCGGCTCGGTATAGCTCGACGGAGCGGCGCCCGACTGTTTCGTAGAACGCGATTCTTTCTTGGCCGTATCATACGACGAAGGGCGATATGCAGCCGGCGTATCCTGGCGATGATGGGACATCGGCGTTACGGGACGCGGCGCGCGCGGCTGCTGAGGAGAGGATGTCCGACCCTGCTGTGCCGCACGGGCAGCACCCGGCTTCGACGGATCGGGAATCTGAGAAGCCTTGAATCGTTTTCCCTGATAGTCGGACATGGCTCTCCTTATACTGCGGTGAAACGGCGGAACGCCTAGGCGTCGGCCATCTCCTGCTTCATCTTCTCGATAACCTTGCGGTACTCGGGGTCGCATGCGCCCAAGATCTGCGTGGCATAGATGGCGGCGTTCTTGGCGCCGTTGATGGCAACGCAGGCCACGGGTACGCCCGAAGGCATCTGCACCATCGACAGCAGCGAATCCATACCGCCCAGGTCACTCGTCTTCATAGGCACACCGATAACCGGTAGCGGCGTAAAGGCAGCCACGACACCACCCAAGTGAGCGGCCTTGCCGGCGGCGGCAATGATCACCTTAATGCCACGGTCGGCAGCAGTCGAAGCCCACTCGTGGACCTTCGCCGGCGTACGGTGTGCGCTCGCAATGACAAGCTCATAGGGCACACCGAGCGCCTCGAGCTCGGCGGTGCAGCCTTCCATAACGCCCAGATCGGACTTGGAGCCCATGATGATCCCGACAACCGGCTTTTGATCTGCCATAAACAAAGACCTCCTGTTGAGAGCGGCGACGCGGCCAATCCGCGACCCTTAACTACTGAGTAGTAGTATAGCTGCTCCCGTCCCTGCGGTCTTTGTGGCGCTTCGCGGGCGGGCCAGGCTTTATCTTCACTCCGGTTGCTTCGCAAAGTCGTTCAGATAAAGCCTGGCCCGCCCGCGAAGCGCCCTGCGACCTACCGGGGATTGCCATGACGTACGTTGGCTGATGAATTGGAAGGAAAGGTCAACGGAGGCTGAAAGGCAATTGGTTCAGCGAAAAACCCTAACGAATCTAATTCGTCAGGGCCCCACCAACGCTCACTCGTCGTTCATCGTTAAAGCTAGATATTCTCTTCCGCCCATTTCTCGAAATCGAGTTCTCGTCTCTGAGCAGTTCGGTAGACTTCCATGTCTTCGCGAGCGCCTACCACTACGATGGCCATCTTTTCTTTAATTCTGATGAGGCGGTACACGATTCGAATGCCACTTCCCCTGAGCTTGATTTTCATAAAGCCAGTCAAATCCGTACCTGCCTTGTTTCCAAGAGGCTTGCCGAATCCACCTTCGTTCTGCGGCAATGGATTCGTTCTGATTTTTTCTATAGCCTTAAGGACGATCTTTCGTTGAGAGCCGTCCAGACGCTTAATATCCTTGAGAGCATCCGGGTAGAAAGCGACTTCGTACCCACTCATTCAAACTCGACCTCATCCATCTGATCGAGTTCGTCCTGACTCACACCCAGCTCTTCCATAACATCAGACAGGGAAACAAGCGCATCGTCACTTGCCGCAGCCACTCTCTTAAGTGCCAACGTTAACAAGACGAGGTCCTCCTCCGCTTGCTTCGCTTCCCTATATTCATCGGGTGTCACAATCACAAACGCCGGCTTGTTGTGTTTGAGAACCACAACAGGATTGTCGTCCCCAACCTTCGAACATGCAGCCGAGCCCTTACCGTGGCTGAAATCGCTAATTGGAACAAGGTTGTCGAACATCTGCAA
>DBGAXC010000024.1:0-32593 GCA_048447565.1 Collinsella aerofaciens
AAGGTGTTGAAAAATGGGGCAGTTCCCCATATTATTGATGACGTCGACAGGCGGGGTGGTTCCCCGCGTACGTGCCATCTGAGTAACCGAGGGGAGGGCGCACATGGGAATGACTGGTGCATACGAGCGCAATCTCGATGCAAAAGGTCGTCTGTCCCTGCCTGCACCCCTTCGCGAGGAGCTTGGAGAGCACGTTCGCGTGTTCAAAGCCCTGGATGTCGATGCTCTGTACGTGTTCTCTGCCGAGGCCTTCGATAAGTGGGTCGAAGGACTCTTCGCGGGTCGTGAGGGCCACGAGGGTTTTAACCCGCGTGACATTAATGACCAGAAGCTCATGAGGGCGATCAACAAGCGCACCACGTCGATGGACGTGGACAGCGCCGGTCGTATCGGTCTTTCCGAGTCTCTCCGCAAGCAGGCGAACCTCGACCGCGAGGTCACGGTTGTGGGCAACTACGACCACCTTGAGGTTTGGGATCGCGCCGCGGCCGATGAGGACGATGACGATGAGGCCCTGCTGGACCTCTTCTTCTCGTAAGGGCAAGGCACGGGTAACGGATGGAGCGTGGGATCTTGACACAAGAATATCGGCATGAACCTGTCATGCTCGGCGAAGTGCTTGAGTCGCTGCGGCTAAAGAGCGGCTCCGTTGTCTGCGATTGCACCCTTGGCGGTGCCGGCCATTCGGTAAAGATGGCCGCGCAGGTGGGGGAGACGGGCCTTTTGCTCGGCGTCGATCAGGACGACATGGCCCTCGAGGCCGCTGGCGCCCGTCTGGACCGCGAGGTTCCCGGCGTTCCGCACCGGCTGCTGAAGGGCAACTTCGGCGACTTGGACGAGCTACTTTGCTCGGCCGAGGTGCCCGGGGTCGATGGCTTCCTGTTCGATTTGGGCGTTTCGTCACCGCAACTCGATATCCCTGGCAGGGGCTTTTCGTATAACGAGGACGCCCCATTGGACATGCGGATGGATCCGGGCAATAACACCTTAAACGCAGCTGAGGTCATCAACACCTATAACGAACACGACCTCGCCCGGATTCTACGCGTCTACGGCGAAGAGAAGTTCGCCTCGCAGATCGCGCGCGAGATCGTGCGCCGCCGCGAGCAAGAACCGATTGAAACCACCGGCCAATTTGTCGAGATCATCAAGGCGGGTATCCCGGCTGCCGCTCGTCGGCATGGCGGACACCCGGCCAAGAAAAGTTTCCAGGCCATTCGCATCGAGGTCAATCACGAGCTCGATGTGCTCGAACGAGGGCTTGATGCCGCCACCAGGTGGCTCAACCCGGGCGGACGTATCTGCGTCATCTCGTATCACTCGCTCGAGGACCGTATCGTAAAGAACCACTTTAAGGAGATGAGCCAGGGGTGCACGTGTCCGCCGGAGATTCCGGTGTGCGTGTGCGGCAACGTGCCGATACTCAAGGTCATCACCCGCAAACCCTTGGTTGCCCAGCCTGATGAGGTTGAGCGCAACCCTCGGGCGAGATCAGCCAAAATCCGCGTGGCGCAGCGTCTGTAGGCGCGACCGCGCGATATTGGACCTCCCGCTCGCACCATAAACGAAGCTTAAACACACTACCAACGTACTCGGGATGGGAGGCGGCATATCATGGGCTACAACACTTCAAGCGCAGCACTCGCCTATGATATGAACGCCATGCCCGCCTATCGTGAGACGCCGCAGGCCCCCGTTGCTCCCCGTGAGCAGCGCGCGCCGCGCTTTGATGTCTACACGGGCGCGGGCCGTCAGGCAAACCAGGCGGTAAGCCCGGTTTTCATGAGCGTTCTTAAAACGTTTTGCATCATTGCGGCTATCTTCATGACGATCGGCGTCGCCCGCGTGGCGCTCGCCGGCGTTACGGCCCAGGTGCTCAACAGCAACGCCGAGCTTACCAACACGCTCGAAAAGGCGACCGATGAGAGCTCCGACCTGGAGGTCATGCATTCGGTCTATGGCGCCGACACGCGCATTCGCGACCTTGCGGGCGCTTATGGCATGGTGGAGCCCAGCGAGAGCGTTACACTTGACTTTTCGCAGGATGCAGCCGCGGGCGCCAACGCGACCGCGACCGCTCAGTAGCAAGACGGTAGCTGAGTATGACAAATGACTATCGCCGCGGTTCCGATGGGGGCCGCGGTTCTGGACGTCCCTCGTCGCGGGGACGTTCTGGTTATCAAGGAACAGGTCGGCAATCTTACAACGCCGGGCGGTCCCGCGGCAACGACCCGGCGTCGCGACTTCGCGGCTCGGGCGGCCCTCATGTGCATAACACCAGGTCGCGTAAGAGTTCGTCGACCGAATGGCTCACAGGCACGCCTCTGCCTCGCCGCAAAGCTGTCATGGGCTTCATCGGGCTTGGCTTGGGCTTGGGCGTCTTTCGCCTTGCCGACTATCAAATTGTCGAAGCCGATAAACTGCGCGAGCGTGCCGATGCGCGCCGCCTGCTTGCGCAGACCCTCTATGCCAAACGCGGCACCATCTACGACCGCAACGGCAACGTGTTGGCGTCGTCGGTCGAATGTCGCAACATCGCCGTGAACCCGCAGCTTATCGAGGATGTTGACAAGACGGTGTCGGCGCTGGTCAAGGCAACTGGAATCGATAAAAAGACCTGCCGCAAGCTCGTTGAGTCCGATGGAACCTGGGTGTATATCAAGCGTCAAGTGGACGAAGACGATGTTGCGGCGCTGGAGAAGAAGAACCTGCCCGGCGTGCTTTTTGAGCAGGCCATGAAGCGCGTATATCCATACGGCAATCTGGCATCGCAGGTGCTGGGTGTAGTGAATGTGGACAACGACGGCTTGACGGGTCTCGAAAAGCAATACAACAAGCTTCTGACAGGCACGAACGGTTCTCTCGTACGCGAGCGCGCGAGGGACGGCAGCTATATCGCGGGCGGTGCCTATAAAAAGGTGGCTGCGGTCGACGGCGTTGATATCGTGACGACGCTCGACGTCAATATCCAGCGTGCGGCCGAGGATGCCCTGGCAGAGGCAGTTGAGAAGACTAAGGCCAAGAACGGCTCGGCGCTGGTCACCGATCCTACGACAGGCGAGATCTTGGCAGCCTGCTCGTATCCGACTTACGACCAGACCAATCTGGAAAACGCCAAGACCGAGGATATGAACTTGCGCCTGGTCACCGACGCCTACGAGCCCGGCTCGGTCTTTAAGACGCTCGTGGCAGGCGCCGGCTTCGACTTGGGCGTCGTGCGATCGAGTACGTCGTTTGAGGTGCCGGCGAGCATCAAGGTGGGCGACGATACCGTCACCGATGCCGACAAGCGCGACTACGCCATGACCATGGATGTGCGCGAGATGATGCGCCGTTCGTCCAACGTGGGCTTTGTCCTGGTGGGGCGCAAGATCGGTGCCGACGACTTTGCCGCCTATGTGGACAAGTGGGGCATCGGTCATAGCTCCGGTGTAGATTTTCCGGGCGAGAGCCTGGGTATCGTCAAGGAGCGTGACCAGTATGACGGCGCCACGCTGGGCTCGATGAGCTTTGGACAGGCACTGTCCGTCTCGCCGATTGAGATCGCACGTGCCGTGGGCGGCATCGCCAACGGCGGCGTGATGATGACACCGCACTTCTATAAGTCCAGCAAAGGCGACGAGAAGGACTGGGGCGAAGGCGAGCGCGCGATTTCGGAGGACGCCGCATCCCAGGTGACATCGTGCATGCAGACGGTCGTGTCCGAGGGAACGGGCGTTGGCGGCGCGGTTGACGGCTATGACGTGGCGGGTAAGACCGGTACGGCCGAACGAGCCGACGAGAACGGCGGTTACCTCAAGGAGAACTACATGTCGTCTTTTATGGGCTTTGCACCGGCACAATCGCCCAAGGTGCTGTGCTATATCACGCTCGACGGAACGCCGAGCGGCTCAGATGCCGCTGCGGTGCCGTTCCAGTCCATTATGGCCAACGCGCTCGACGTGCTGGGTATCCCGCGCACGAAGTAGGGGGTTACAATCTTTGGGGCGTGGTTTGTTGTCCCGTATGAGGGGTGTTCACATGCCCTGCACCACGCATGCGTGGCGCTGGGATACAATACGCCGATAGCATTATTAGGTTTACAGGGGAGCTGCAATGATAGAGATCGCCGTCAACAACCTCGTGGCCGCAACAGGGGCCCGAACCGTGACGGGAGAAGCCGATCGGGTATGCCGCGGGTGCGTTATCGACTCGCGCCAGGTCGAGGAAGGGACAATTTTCGTCGCCTTTCCCGGTGAAAACGTCGACGGCAATGATTTTGCTTCCCGTGCCGTCCAGTCGGGTGCCGGCGCCGTCGTGATGACGCGTGAGCCCGAGGCCGAACTGGTCTCGCTGGCGCAGGACAAGGGCTGTGCCATCTTGCTGACCGATGATCCCGAGAAGTTTCTGCTGCGTTTGGCGCACGCGTATCGCCTGGAGCTTGGCTGCCTGGTCGTTGGCATTACCGGTTCCATCGGCAAGACGACGACCAAGGACGTGCTCGCCGCCGTGCTCGCCAAGCGCTATCGTGTCTGGGCCACCAAGGGCAATTTCAATAACCTGATCGGCATGCCGCTCACGGTGCTTTCCGCTCCGGCCGATACCGAGGTCCTGGTGCTCGAGATGGGCATGAACCATTTCCACGAGATCGAGCGCCTGTCCCAGTCCGCCAATCCCAACCTTGCCATCGTGAGCAAGATCGGTACCTCTCACATCGGCATTTTGGGCAGCCGCGAGAACATCGCCCGTGCTAAGGCCGAGATTGTCCAGGGTATGTGCGCCGCCGGCGACTTCTTGCCGCTGCTGGTCTTGGGTGGCGAGGACGACTTTACGCCGTTCATTCGCGATACGTTCGCCCAGCCTGCTGGTATCGACGTGATGCTGGCCGGTGTCTCGGACGATGATGAGGTCCGTGCCCGCGACATTCGTGTTGATGACGAGGGCCGTCCGGTCTTTACGCTCGATTTTGGTCAGGGCGAGACGATCGATACCATGCTTGCCATCCCCGGCGTACAGTCCGTCCCAAATGCCGTTAAGGCCGCCGCGGTTGCCTATCGCCTGGGCGTGACGCCCGAGCAGATCGATGCTGCCTTTAGGGGCCTCACGATCACCGGTCACCGCCAGGAGATCAAGCGCGCCAAGAGCGGTGCCCGCGTCATCGACGATTCCTATAACGCCAGCGCCGAATCGATGGCCGCTGGCCTCGATCTGCTGTGCTCGCTTTCGTGCACGGGGTCTCGCATGGCGATCCTGGGCGAGATGGGCGAGATGGGCGACGAGGCTCCTCGCATGCATGAGCTCGTGGGCGCCTATGCCGCCGCCAAGAAGCTCGACATGCTGGCGTGCGTGGGTGGTGAGCTGGCCCAGCTTATGGCCGATGCCGCGCGCATGATGGGCATGGACGAGGACCGCATCCAGGTGTTCTCCGATTATCAGCAGGTGCTCGACCGCATGGGCGGCGCGCTTGAAAAACATGATGTTGTACTGGTCAAGGGTTCCCGCTTTGTTGAGCTCGACCGCTTTGTGGAAGGTGTGTGCTAGCCCATGTTCGGCAATCCCTCGTATCCAACGTATCAGGCTTTTTTGGGGCTTGGCATCGCCGCTGCCATTGCGCTGCTGCTCATGCCGTGGTGGATCAAGCTGCTTAAGGTCGAGGGTATCGGCCAGCAGGTTCGTGCCGACGGCCCCAAGCGTCATTTGGTTAAGCAGGGAACGCCCACCATGGGTGGCGTTGTCATCCTCGTCGCGATCTCGCTGACCTGCCTGCTGATGGGCAAGCTCACCACCGAGCTCGTGCTCGTGCTGCTCGCCACGCTGGCGACCGGCGTGCTGGGCCTGATTGACGACCTAACCTCCGTTACGCATGGGCGCTCGCTCGGTCTGACGCCCCATGCCAAGATGATCGGTCTAACCATTATCTGTGTCACCTTTACGGTACTTGCCGTCAACTGGTGCGGCGTCGCCCCCGAGATTCGTTTTCCCGGCGGCCTGGCGATTGACCTCGGTGTTCTTTCGACCACTATCTGCGGCCTTTCGTTCCCGTGGCTCTACATTGTCTTTTGCTGGCTGATGATCGCCGGTCTTTCTAATGCCGTGAACCTGACCGATGGCCTTGACGGTCTTGCTGGTGGCACCTCCATGATTGCCATGCTCGCCATGGCTGCCATGGCGTTTTTGCACGGAGACGTGAACCTGTCCATCTTCTGCACCGCGTGTGCCGGTGCCTGCTTGGGCTTTCTGTGGTTCAACTGCTATCCGGCGAGCATCTTTATGGGCGATACCGGCTCGCTTGCCCTGGGCGCCGCGTTTGCCTGCACGTCCATCATGACCAACACCGAGGTCGTCTCCCTCATCATCGGCGGCCTGTTTATCGTTGAGACCCTGTCGGTCATGATTCAGGTTGTCTACTTCCACTTTACGCACAAGCGCGTCTTCCTTATGGCGCCCATCCATCATCATTTCGAAAAGAAGGGCTGGGCCGAGACCAAGGTCGTCATCCGTTTTTGGATTATCGCTGCGGCCTTTGGTGCCGTTGGCCTTGCCCTGTTCTTCCAGTTGGGATAGTGGTCTTTCATGCCTCTTGCTGATGTCTTTAGCCTGCTCGTTTTGGGTCAGGGCAAATCCGGTCTCGATGTCGCCCGCTGGGCGCTGGCACATCCCGAGCGCGTAAGCGCCGTTACCGTGTATGGCGGCGGCACCTCTGAGCCCAATGACGCCACGCGTGCGCTCGAGGCTGCTGGTGCGTCGTTTGTCTATGGGACCGAACAGGTCGAGGGCGCCTATGACGTATGCGTGACGTGCCCGGGCATCTCGGAGTTCTCGGGCTTCTTTAAGGCCGGGCGCGAGCATGCCGCCCAGATTATGGGTGAGCCCGAGTTTGCCTATCGCCTGTCGCCCGATAACTGGATTGCCATCACGGGCACCAACGGCAAGACGACCACCACGTCGCTGACTGATTTTCTGCTTAAGGCTGCCGGCGAGGCCAGCGTTGCTGTCGGCAACATCGGCGAGCCGCCGGTCAACGAGATTGACGGCCGAGCCCACAACGAGTGGTTTGTGGCTGAGCTCTCGAGCTATCAGATTGCTACGACAACCGAGCTCCACCCCCGCGTGGCGGTGCTGCTCAACATCACTCCCGACCACTTGGGCTGGCATAAGAGCCATAAGAACTATGCGCTTGCCAAGATCAAACTGTTTGACAATATGGTCGATGACGATCTGGCGGTTGTCGACGTCGAAGACGCCGGCATTCACGAGTTCGATGAGTACATCTACACGCCGGGTCGTCGCATCTGCAAGGTTGCCTTTGACGAGCCTGAGGGCGAGGATGCCGCCTTTGTGCGCGACGGCAAGATGATCGTGCGTCTGAAGGGCGTCGAGACCCCGCTCATCGCTACATCCGAGCTCAAGATCTCGGGCCATCACAATGTTATCAATGCCCTGTGCGCTGCCACGGCTGCCTTGGCGGTCGGTGCCGATGTCGACGGTGTCTGCCGCGGTCTTGCCTCGTTCCAGCCGCTCGAGCACCGCGTGGAGCCGTGTGGCGAGATTGACGGCGTGCGCTACGTCAACGATTCCAAGGCGACCAACACCGATGCGGTCGAGAAGGCGCTGACGGCATTTCCCGATGACGACGTGATCTTGCTGCTCGGCGGCCATGATAAGGGCACGCCGCTCACGGACTTCGCGCGCGTTGTTATGGATAACGTACGCTCGGTCGTCTGCTTTGGCGATGCGCGCGAGCGCTTCACCGCCGCTATGGACGAGGCCGATGTCGATGGCGATGTGGATATCGCCCAGGCGGATGACCTACGCGACGCCGTGGACGTTGCCCGTTCGCTTTCGAGCCGTGGTGACGTGATCTTACTTTCACCTGCCTGCTCTTCGTTCGATGAGTTCTCGGGCTATGAGGAGCGCGGCCGCGTGTTTAAGGACTACGTGGCCCAGCTTGCCGCTGCAGCGAAATCACAAATGGAATAGGGGTTGCGGTGAGAGAGGAGAGCCCCCGACAAGGTATGAGGAGGCCCGACTCGGACCGTGCTTCCTCACGTCGTATCACACCGCGTTCCAGCCGCGGCGGGCAGTCGTTTAGCGAACGCTATATTGCCGGCGTTCCCGCCCGTATCATGCGCCCCCGTTTGATATTCATGGCCTGCTTGTTTACCTTGGTATGCTTTGGCCTGCTGATGGTGTACTCGGCGTCTTCGGTCGAGGCGCTGCACGAGAATGGCTCGGCGACGTTTTTTCTGGGTCGACAGGCCGCGTTTTCCGTGGTCGGTGTTCTGGCGCTGATTGCCATCGTGCGCGTTTTGCCGGACAGCTGGTTTGGGGAGGATGTGCTCAGGATCTTCCTCATAGGCATGATAGGGCTACTGCTTCTGGTGTTCTTGGTGGGCAGCGGCAGCCGCGGCGCCACGCGCTGGCTCAACATCGCCGGTATTCAGTTCCAGCCTTCCGAGTTTTTAAAGCCATTTGCCATTGCGTATTCGGCCATCATGCTTGATCGCTTCTTTTCGCCCGGTGGCAACATCAACGAATTCCTTCGCAAGATGGGCATCTACCTGGGCATTTCGCTCTTTCTGATCTTTATCCAGCCCGATTTCGGTACTGTCCTGATCATCCTGTTGACCCTCATGTGCATGGCGTTGTTTGCGGGTCTCGACCCCAGATTTATCATCGGCGTGCTAATCTTCGGCATTCTCGTGATCGTGATTGCGCTTGTCGCAGAGCCATACCGTATGGTGCGTATTCAGGTTGCCTTGAACCCTTGGGCCGACGAGTATGGTGACGGCTATCAGGCCACGCTTGCCATCATGGCCTTTGCCTCGGGCGGTCTGTTCGGCCGTGGCATCGGCAACTCAACCATGAAGTACTCGTATCTGCCCGAGGCACACAACGACTACATCTTGGCCATCATTGGCGAGGAAGTCGGTTTTGTCGGAACCGTGCTGTTCTTCTTGGTGTTTGCGATGCTGATCTACTCGGCGTTTCGCATTGCCGAGCAGGCGACCGATCGTCGGGGCGCGCTCATGGCGTCTGGCTCCGCGGTCATTCTCGCAGTGCAGTTTTTGATTAACGCGCTGGGCATCCTCAACGTGTTTCCCATGACGGGCAAACCGTTGCCGTTTATTAGCTACGGCGGTTCGTCGATTATCGTGTCGCTTATGCTTGCCGGGTTGATCCTGCGCGTTTCGTACGAGAGCGCCCGCCGCGATGAGTATGACCGCCGCCGTGAGAGCTTTGCCGTTATGGATGAGAGTACCGCCGGCGTGCCCCACGTGCGCGGCGAGCGATCTTCGCGTAACGGTTTTACCGTCCTGGATGGCTCTGCGACCGACCCCGCAGCCCGCCCGCGTCAGCGAACGGCGCCGCAAGGTCGTCCTCAGCGCCCCACTCCTCGCAATGCGGGCGGCGGATATAATCGAATCGATTTGAACTCAGACCCGTCGGCGCGTCTGCGTACCGACGGCCAGGGACCGCGTGTACGAAGGGACTACCATGACCGATAAAATGACCGTTGCTATTGCAGCCGGCGGCACGGCAGGGCACATCAACCCCGCGCTCGCCTTGGCCGAAGAGCTGCGTGACCGTGGCCACCACGTTGTGTTCGTGGGCCAGTCGCGCAAGCTCGAGGGTCGTCTGGTCCCCGAGGCTGGGTTTGATTTTGTGCCCATTACGGTCACGGGCTTCGACCGCTCCCGTCCTTGGACGGCGCTGACCTCGCTGTGGCGTGTCAACAAAGCCAAACGTGCGCTCGCCAGTCATTTCTCAAAGGTCGGCAAGCCCGATGCCGCCATTGGTTTTGGTGCCTATGTCGAGGTTCCGCTGCTGGGGTGGTGCAAGGGCGCGGGCGTTCCGTATCTGCTGCATGAGCAGAACTCTGTTCCGGGCCTGGCCAACAAGATGATGAACTCCCACGCCGCCCGCGTGTGCATCTCGGTGCCGGCAGCGCGTTCGGTCTTTGAGCGCGAAGGTGACCCTGACCACGTGCTCATGACCGGCAACCCCGTACGTCGCTCGGTGATCGAGGGCGATCGCGCTCGCGGCCGCAAGGCACTTGGCGTTCCCGAGGACGCTACGCTGCTGCTCGTCTTTGGCGGTTCACTTGGCGCCCAGCACCTCAACGAGCGCGTGGTTTCGCTCAAAAACGAGCTGCTTTCGCGCAAGAACCTTTATGTGTTGCATTCGACGGGTGCCGACGGCTTTGAGGAGACCGAGCTCGCTTTGGCGCTGACGCCCGAGGAGGCGAAGCGTTACCGCGTCCAGTCTTACATCGACAACATGGGCGATATGCTGGCTGCTGCCGATTTGGTGCTCTCGCGTTCGGGCGCATCGAGCGTGGCCGAGATCGCTGCGCTCGCCGTACCTTCGGTGCTCGTGCCGTATCCGCATGCGACGGCCGACCACCAAACCACCAATGCCCGTTATCTGGTCGACGCCGGGGCCGGCGTGCTCTGCGCCGATGCCGATATCGACGGTTTTGCCTTTGCCGATGAACTGCTGCACCTGGTCGATGACGCGGCGGCGCGCGACGCCATGCGTCAGGCGGCGCGTGGTCTGGCTCAGGATAGGGCCGCCGCTCTTCTGGCGGATGCGGTAGAGGGTTTGCGTTAGTTAGACGGGATATCGTCGGTCGCCCTCGCGCTGATGCGGTAGGTGCGGTACAGTTAACGGGTTACAGGCAGTGTTTACGCAAGGAGTACACGAGCACATGGCTGATTCCCAGACTGCAACCTCCGCGCCCGAGTTTAAGAGCGCCCACTTTATCGGTATCGGCGGCGCCGGCATGAGCGGCATCGCCCTCGTTCTGCACGAGCGCGGTTATGCCGTTACCGGCTCCGACCTTAAGACGTCACGTTATATCCGCCAGCTTACCCGCGCTGGTGTGAAGGTGCATGTGGGCCATGAGGCCGCCACGATCGACGAGGTCAAGCCCGACGTGGTTGTTGTCTCCACCGCTATTCCGGAGTCCAACCCTGAACTCGTGCGCGCTCGCGAGCTTGGTATTCCCGTGTGGCCCCGTGCCAAGATGCTCTCTGCTTTGGGCCACGGCTACACCACCGTCGCTGTTGCCGGCACGCATGGCAAGACCACCACGTCTTCGATGTGCGCCACCATGCTCGACCGCATGGGTCTGGATCCGAGCTTCCTGATCGGTGGCATCGTCGAGGGCTATGACACGAACGGCAAGAACGGCTCGGGCGACTACTTTGTCGCCGAGGCCGACGAGTCCGACAGCTCCTTCCTGTTCCTGAACCCCAACGTGGTCATTGTGACCAACGTCGAGGCCGACCACCTCGATCACTACTCGGGTATCGAGGAGATCGAGGCAACTTTCGCCAAATTCATGAGCCTGGTGGGCGAGGACGGCACCGTCATCGTCTGCGGTGAGGACCCGCATCTGGTCGAGCTCGCCAAGTCGACGGGCCGTCACGTGCTTTCCTACGGCTTTGCCGAGAGCAACGACATCGTCTGCATGCACCCGGATGTCAAGGGCATCCAGAGCGACTTTATCGTTCGCTTTGAGGACGGCACTGAGCACGCTGTGGAGATCAAGAGCAATCCCGGTCGCCACAACATGCTCAACGCCACGGCGGTGCTCACCGTCGCCCATGTCCTGGGCCTTGACATCGACGCCGCCGCCAAGGCGCTCTCGAGCTTTGAGGGCGTCCGCCGTCGCTTTACCCACGTGGGCTATATCGATGGCATCACCGTGGTCGATGATTACGGCCATCACCCCACCGAGATCAAGGCGACGCTTGCTGCCGCTTCGTCGCTGGGCTACAAGCACGTCGACGTCGTGTTCCAGCCGCATCGCTATTCGCGCCTGCAGGCCCTGTGCGACGACTTTGCCGATGCATTTGCCAATGCCGATAAACTGCTGCTGATTGATGTGTTCTCGGCTGGCGAGATGCCCATTCCGGGTGTCACCTCTAAGATGCTCGCCGATACCGTGCGCGCCAAGCATCCTGGCAAGGAGGTCGTGTACTGCTCCAGCCGTCTTGAGCTCAATCAGGAGCTCGAGCAGATGGTGGGCGAGGGCGACCTGCTGCTCACAATGGGTGCCGGTGACGTTACGACCGTCGGTCCCGAGTTTATCGAGTATCTGACTGCCAAGAAAGACGCTTAAGTCTAATGGGTCTGTTTAACGCCGTCATGGCGCTCTCGGGCATGATCGACACGGATGTGATCGAGGACGAGCGCCTTGCGCGTCATACGAGCTATCGTATCGGCGGCAAGGCCGACCTCTTTGTGACGTGCCATAGCTATCATGCCCTCCGCCGCGCCGTGGCGGTGCTCGATCGCGAGCAGGTGCCGTGGGTCATCATCGGCAAGGGCTCCAATCTGCTGGTTGCCGATGGCGGTTATCGCGGTGCCGTCATTTCGCTCGGACGTGAGTTTCAGCGCACGGTTGTTGCCGATGACGGTTGTACGCTGGCGGTCGGTGCGGGCGTGATGTTTGCGCGCCTGGTCAACGATGCCCTGTCGCGTAGCCTCTCGGGCCTTGAGTTTGCCGTTGGCATCCCTGGCTCGGTTGGCGGTGCGATATCTATGAATGCAGGCACACGGACCGAGTGGATTGGCTCGCTGGTTGAGGATGTCGTAACGTTTGACCCGGCATCCGGTATCAAGCATTATGCGGGGTCCGAGATCACTTGGGGCTACCGCGAATGTAGCCTTCCCCGCAATGAGATTATCCTCGAGTGCGTGCTCAAGCTTAAACCGGCGCCCAAGGCCGACATTCGCGAGCGCATGGAGCGGTACCTGACGAGGCGCAAGCGTACGCAGCCCATGGGTCGCGCATCCTGCGGGTCGGTCTTTCGCAACCCGCCCGATGCGAGTGTGGGCAAGCTTATCGAGGATTGTGGATTAAAGGGTTTTTCGATTGGCGGCGCGGAAGTTTCGCCCGTTCACGCTAATTTTATCGTTAATAACGGAACCGCCTCGGCCGATGACGTTGCCGCGGTTATCAGACATGTGCACGGAAAGGTGAGGGAGGCGTATGGCATCGAGCTCAGACCGGAAGTTAAATTCCTCGGCTTCTAGAGCATCGAAACCCACCTTCCGCCGCGCCGGAGGGCGTTCCGGCGCGCCTGCCAAACCTCAACGCAATACCGTCGCGCACTCTAAGTCTGTCGGGCATGCTCGACAGACCAGTCGTCCGGTTGTCGGCTCGCAGCTCGGTAATCGTCCGGCTGCAAAAAAGTCCTCGCGTCCCTCGGTGACGTCAAAGCCTGTTATGGGCGCCAAGCCTGCCCGTCCTTTGGCAACTCCTAAGCCCTCGACGGGAACTAAGGCGGCGCGTCCGGGTCGCACGTTGGGCGCATCGAAACCGCGCTCGCTGACATCGGTGCCGGTTACCGCCAAGAAGCCTTCGGGTAAAAAAGGCGTCAACCCGTTGTCTTCACTTAGGTCGATGGCAAATAAAACATCAGACGCCGCTTCTGTCGTTACAGGCAAAGGCAAAATCGTGGGCGGCGTTCTGGCCGTCTTGGCCGTGCTCGTCATCGTTGCCATCGTGGTGATCAACTCTGGATTGTTTACTGCCACTGATATTCAGATTCAGGGCAGCGAGCATGTGACGAAGCACGATGCTATCCAGCTGATCGATTTGCCCGAGGGAACGTCGCTTTTTAACGTCGATCCCGACCAGATTACCGAGGACCTCAAGCAGAACCCGTGGGTCTCGGGCGTGGATGTCCAGCGTCAGTTCCCGCATACGCTCATCATTACGCCTATGGAGCGCAAGGTCATCGCAATTGCCTATATCAGCTCCGATGACCTTGCCTGGGCCATCGGGGATGATGACACCTGGATCGCCCCGCTGTCGACGTCGGTCGAAGTGGATGACCAGGGCAACGTCATCACGACGGGGCAGGGCTCAAATACCCTGACCGGCATTGATGCCGCGCTGGCGCTCGCTAAGCACTATGGCGCGGTGTTGTTGACTGATGTCTCGGCGGATGTCGCTCCGGTTTCCGGCCAGGCGGTGAGCTCCAAGGCCGTTAAGGCTGGCTTGGATTATGTGCGTGGTTTTTCGAGCGAGTTCTTGGGACAAGTCAAGGATATTTCCACGCCTTCGGTCGAAGCCATCTCGGCAAACCTCAATAACGGCATTGAGGTGTCGCTGGGCGATTCGAACGATATCGTCAAGAAGGAGCGCGTAGTCACCAAGCTGCTTTCGCAGGTAGAGGGCGTAACGTATATCAATGTGCGTTCTCCGGGTAACTATACATTTAGGAACGCTCCGACCTCGTAGCGCTGGTTGATGCTTTGTTGAGGGGCCATACCACGCCGTTTATCTGGTTTGTTTGGTTTTCACGGTCAATTATTTGACTGATACGTTCATAATGTGCAAACATAATACGGTTTACCTTTGCATTTACTTTCAACCTGAAGGTTAATGTGCGCAGGGGTCGACCCATGCTATGGCTATAACCTTTGTTCGGAGGACCGACATGCACGAGACAGAGATCAACAACTACCTTGCCGTCATTAAGGTGGTCGGCGTCGGCGGCGGCGGTACCAACGCGGTCAATCGAATGATCGAAGAGGGCATCCGCGGCGTCGAGTTTGTTGCCATCAACACCGATGCTCAGGCACTCGCGATCTCTGATGCCGATATCAAGGTGCACATCGGCACCGACCTTACCCGCGGCCTGGGCGCCGGCGCCAACCCCGAGGTTGGCCGCAAGGCTGCCGATGAGTCCCGCGACGACATTGCCGAGGCGCTCGCTGGCGCCGACATGGTGTTCATCACCTGCGGCGAGGGCGGTGGCACCGGTACCGGCGCTGCTCCCATCGTTGCCGATATCGCGATGAACGAGGTCGGTGCGCTGACCGTCGCCGTCGTGACCAAGCCCTTCACCTTCGAGGGCCGCAAGCGCAAGAAGAGCGCCGAGGAGGGCATTAAGACCCTCTCCGATTGCGTCGACACCATGATCGTCATCCCTAACGATAAGCTGCTCGACATCGCCGAGAAGAAGACCACCATGCTCGAGGCCTTCGCGATTGCCGATGGCGTCCTTTCCCAGGGCACCCAGGGCATCACCGACCTCATCACCGTCCCCGGTATCATCAACCTGGACTTCGCCGATGTTAAGACCATCATGAAGCAGGCCGGTACCGCCATGATGGGTATCGGTACCTCTTCTGGGGATACCCGTGCCGTCGACGCTGCCCAGCAGGCCATCTCCAGCCCGCTGCTCGAGAGCTCCATCGATGGTGCCACACGCGTGCTGCTCTCCATCGCCGGTTCCAAGGACCTGGGCATCCAGGAGATCAGCGATGCCGCCGACGTTGTCGCCAACGCCGTCGACCCCGAGGCCAACATCATCTTCGGTACCGTTGTCGACGAGTCCCTGGGCGATCAGGTGCGTATCACCGTCATCGCTACGGGCTTCTCCGACTCCAACGTCAACCGTCAGGACGAGCTCTTTGCCGCTCAGCAGTCTCAGAGCAAGGCCGCTGCCTCCGCTGAGCCGCAGCGCACCGCTCCGGCCACCAGCCCGGCTCAGGCCGCTCCGACCCGCAACGTCGGTGGCACCGAGCTTCCTAACTTCGGCAACGATCAGTTCGAGCTTCCCGACTTCCTGAAGCGCGGTAGCTTCTAAGTCGTTCTTTGCATTGTTGTGCACAGGGGCGTGTCCGTATGGACGCGCCCTTTTTATTTCGACTTTGTAAACTAGAACCTCCAATCTCTTTACGTTCCCTTTACGATTGCCTCCAGCGCAGCAGGTATCCTTTTAGAGAAGTATGACAGCCGTATAAACGCGGGCTGTAGCGGCGATGCCGCGGTACTTGTGTTATTAGGAGGCTTTAGTATGGCAGCACGTGCGGACAACGTTTCGCGTGTCGACCATGATGGAGTTACGTTGGTGGAGGGCGCGACATCCGATGTTCGCTTTGCCTTCACCGAGCGCGCCGGTGGCGTTTCCGAAGATGCGTACTCCTCACTCAACTTGGGCTCGCATGTTGGCGATGACCCCTTTGCTGTTCAAGAAAATCGTCGTCGTGCGCTCGAAGCTATGGGTGCCGCCGAGTGCGAGCACAACCTGCTCGTTCCCAATCAGGTCCATGGTGATCATATCGTTGCGGTGACCTCGAACGGCGCCGATGACCTTGAGGACGTTCGCGAGCAGATTGCCGAGGGCTGTGATGCCATCGTCTGCACGGCGCATAACGTGCCCGTGCTGCTCTGCTTTGCCGACTGCGTTCCCGTGGTGCTGGTGGCCCCTGGCGGATTTGCCGTGGTGCACTCCGGTTGGAAGGGCACGATTGCACGTATTTCTGCCAAGGCGTGCCAGGCGCTTTGCGATGCTGCCGGCTGCGATGCGAGCAACGTTTCCGCCTATATCGGCCCCCATATCTTGGGTGACGAATATGAGGTATCCCAGGAACTCATGGATCGCTTTGCCGCCGAGTTCTCTTGCATCGATGCGAGTGCCTCTCGCATGCTCGATCTTTCCGCTGCCATTCGCGAGGCGCTGGTAGATGTCGGTGTCGACGCGGATAATATCGTGGATACCCAGCTTTCGACTGTGCGTCAGAACGACCGCTTTTATTCCTACCGTAACGAGGACGGCGCCTGTGGGCGCCATGCTGCGATCGGCGTGATGCTATGAGAAAGATCGTATCGGTCCTGAGCGCCGCTGTGCTTACGCTTACGCTGTGCGCCTGTTCTTCGGGATCTTCTACCTCTTCCATTACCGTGGCCGGCTCCACGACCTGCCTTCCTATCGCCGAGATTGCGGCCGAGGGCTTTAAGGAGGAGACCGGCATTGACGTGCTCGTTTCCGGTTTGGGTTCTTCCGCTGGCATCGAGGCCGTCAGCGCCGGCACGGCCGATATCGCCAGCTCCTCCCGTGGACTCAATGCCGACGAACAGGATCTGGGCCTGACTCCCATCGTCATTGCCCACGACGGTATCGCGGTCATCGTGAACGACGATAACCCGGTCGATAGCCTCTCGACCGAGCAGCTCCGCGATATTTACGCCGGCAAGATCACCAACTGGAAAGAAGTCGGTGGCGAGGACCTGAGGATCCAGGTCATCAACCGAGATGAGGCGTCCGGCACGCGTGAAGCCTTTCGCACCATCGTGATGGACGGCACTCCGTTCGATCGCCGCTCGGCCGTTCTTTCGGGCACGGGCCAGGTGCGCGACGTGGTATCTCGTTCGCGCGGCGCCATTGGCTACATTTCGCTGGGCTTCGTCGATAGCCTCAACGCCAAGACTTCGGTCAAGGCCGTCTCGGTCAATCATGTTGAGGCGTCCGAGAAGACGGTCGCGAGCGGCGGCTATCCCATCTCGCGCGACCTTTACTTCTTTGTGAAGGGTGCGCCTTCGCAGCAGGCGCAGGATTACATCGACTACGTGACGTCCGAAAAGATGGACAAACAGATTCGCGAGGCGGGCTTTATTCCCATCACCAACGACGAGAAGGGGAGTGAGTAGCATGGAAGCACAGGAAAACTCCCAGACTGAGCAGAATGCTCAGGCACCCAAGAAGCGCGAGCTGGCGCTCGTATCGCGCAGTACCTATATCAAGGAGAAGGCGCTGCAGTGGATCTTCTTTGCCTGCGCGTTTTTGGCGGTCGTTACCGTCATCCTGATTTTTGTCTTTACCACGTACTCGGCGCTGCCCGTCTTTACCGACATCGGTCTGGCGGACTTCTTTAGCTTTACGTGGGCGCCCTCTGAGGGCCACTACGGCATCGTGTCGCTGCTTGCCGGCTCAGGTCTGGTGACCGTCGGTGCGCTCGCCATGGGCGTGCCGCTAGGTGTGGGTACGGCCGTGTACCTGGTCGAGATCGCCGGCAAGCGCGTGCGCAAGCTCATCAGCCCTGCCGTTGACCTGCTGGCGGGCATCCCTTCTATCATCTATGGCTTCTTTGGCATGATCATCATCCGTCCGTTTATCGCGCAACTGACCGGCGGTCTTGGTTTTGGTGCGCTGACGGCGTGGTTCGTGCTTGCCATCATGATCGTCCCTACCATCACCACGCTCACCATCGATGCTCTCAATTCCATTCCCATGGGCATTCGCGAGGCATCGTATGCCATGGGCGCCACCAAGTGGCAGACCATCTATAAGGTCGTGCTACCTGCCGCCAAGCTGGGTATCGTTGATGCCATCGTGCTGGGTATGGGCCGTGCCATCGGTGAGACCATGGCCGTGCTCATGGTCGTGGGTAACGCTCCGGTTATTCCTGGCAGCATCGCGAGCCCCATCTCGACGCTCACGAGCCAGATCGCGCTCGACATGAGCTATTCCTCGGGTCTGCACCGCTCGGCGCTGTTCGGCATGGGCGTGGTCCTGTTTATCATCTCCGCCACACTGGTGGGCATCGTCCGTCTGATTTCCAAGAAGAAGAGGGGGTAGGCTATGTCCGATTCCGTTGACACGACGGTCGATACGACCTCGTCGCGCGAGCGCATCAAGCGTGCCCTTTCCCACGGCAAGAAGGGCCGTATCAACAAGGACCTGTCCAACAAGATCATGCTTGGCGTGTTCCGTGCCGCTGCCTACATCACCACGCTGGTGCTGGTCGCTATCATCGCCTACGTGGTCATCAACGGCCTGCCACACATCTCGCTCGACTTTATCTTCGGTTGGCCCCAGGGCGTCAACGCCGAGGGCGGTATTTGGCCCACGATCGTCTCGACCGTCTATGTGACGGCGCTCGCCATGCTTATCTGCACGCCGATCGCTGTGCTGGCAGCCGTCTATCTGGCCGAGTACGCCAAGCAGGGCAAGGTCGTCGAGCTCATTCGCTACGCTGCTGACGCTTTGGCCTCGGTGCCCTCCATCGTTATGGGTCTGTTTGGCTACGCCTTGTTTGTCGAGGCCATGGGCTTGGGCCTTTCGATGGTCTCTGCCGCCCTGGCACTCGCGCTCTTGATGCTTCCCATCGTCATGCGCACCACCGAAGAGGCCATTCGCGCCGTTCCGCGCTATATCCGTTGGGGCGCGTACGGTCTGGGCGCCACCAAGTGGCAGGTTGTCTCCAAGATCGTGCTTCCTTCTGCCTTTGGCCGTATTGCCACGGGCATCGTCCTTGCCATCGGCCGTGCCATTGGCGAGACCGCGGTGGTGCTCTACACCATGGGGCAGGCCATCAATCTACCTATTTCGCCGCTCGATTCCGGCCGCCCCATGACGGTTCACCTGTACCTGCTTGCCAACGACGGCATCAACATGAACGCAGCCTACGGCACCGCGCTCTTGCTGATGGTGATCATTCTGGCCTTCAACCTGTTTGCGCGCTTCCTGTCGCGCAAGCGTCGCTAGTTAAGGAGTCCCATGTCCGTTTATCAGTCCGCTCCCACGCTGGAGCAAGCGGCCATTACGGCCAAGGATTTCAACTTTTGGTACGGTGACTTTCATGCGCTGACGGGGCTCGACCTCAACATCGCCAAAAACGCCATCACCTCGTTTATTGGCCCTTCGGGCTGCGGCAAATCGACGTTTTTGCGCTGCATCAACCGCATGAACGACCTGATCGAGGACACGCGCATCGAGGGCACCATGACGCTCGACGGCAACGATATCTATGCCGAGGGTGTCGACCCGGTCGATCTCCGTCGTCGCGTGGGCATGATCTTTCAGCAGCCCAACCCGTTTCCCAAATCCATCTACGAGAATGTCGCCTTTGGCCCTCGTCTGCAGGGCGTGACTAGCAAAAGCGACCTCGATGACATCGTGGAAGAATCGCTCAAGCGCGCCAACCTCTGGAAAGAGGTATCCAATCAGCTCAACAAGGATGGTTTGGCGCTCTCGGGCGGTCAGCAGCAGCGTCTGTGCATCGCGCGCGTGCTTGCGGTGCAACCCGATGTCCTTCTGATGGACGAGCCCTGCTCCGCCATCGACCCCACGTCCGTTTCTAAGGTCGAGGATTTGATGGCCGAGCTGGCGCCCGAGATGACGATCATCATCGTCACGCATTCAATGCAGCAAGCAGCTCGTATCAGCGACTACACCGCATTCTTCTTGCAGGAAGTTGCCGGCGAGCCCGCCACACTCATCGAGTATGGTCAAACCGACGCGATCTTCACCAGCCCGGTGGACTCGCGGACGGAAGACTATATCACCGGCCGCTTTGGCTGATCGGTGCGACTAGTCCCAAGCCGATCGGACCTGGTCCGGTGCGTATTCACTGTGCGGGCGGCATGACCGCACCCAACTGATTGGAGTGAACCATGCGCAAACTGTTTTCCCGTCAGCTCATCGAGGCCCGCCACGAGATGCTGAGCATCTACGAGGCCGTCGATCTGGCCCTCCACGATGCCGTGAAGGCCTATGTGACCGACGACCGCAAGCTCGCCACCAAGACCAAGAAGCGCACGCTTTCGATTGACGCACGCTGCGCCAACCTGGAGGCCGTCTGCTACAACCTGATCGCCACGCAGTCACCGGTCGCCTCCGACTTCCGCCTGCTTCAGACGATCATCTACGTCGACTTTAACCTGCAGCGCATGACCGATAAGGTTCGCCAGATCTGCCGCGCCACGCGTCATATGATCAAGGCCGATATCTCGCTGCCCAAGGAGCTTGTCGGCACGGTCGAGGCCGAGGCTGAGGCCGTCTACCAGGTGCTGGGCTCTTCGCTTTCCGCGCTCGTCACCAATGACATGTCCATCATTTGCAACTTGGCCGTCGAGGACGAGCCAGTGCACGCCGCCTACGAGAAGTTCTTCCGCACCTTTAACCGTATGGATACGGGCGACTTTATGGACGACGACAGCAACTATGACGACCTGCGCCGCGCTATCATGGTTTCGCGCTACCTCGATCGCATCGCTTCGATTTCCATCGATGCCGCTTGCCGTCTGACCTTCCTGTTGACTGGTCAGCGCATGAATGCCGGCGATATCGCCCGCACTGATGAGGATGAGCTCGAGAGCATGCGTGTGCCTTCGGGCGAGGGTGTTATCATGAGGCCCGCCGTCGACGCGCACTACGTTGCCAAGGTGCCCGTTAACGAGGTCAGCGAGGGTCTTCGCTACCTGTTCGATCATCTTGAGGACGAGGACGATGGCGAGGACGACGAGGAGTAAGTAATCCTGTTCGTCGAAAGATTGTAAATACCGAAGCGAGCGCGGCCTTGCACATGCGGGGCCGCGCTCTTGCGTTAGCATGGGACTACTTGTTTGGCTGTCAGCGGAGGCGATTAGCAATGGATAACTATTTGGACTTGATGCGCGCTCGCCGCGAGCAGATTCTGGAACGTTTTTATGCGGCGCTCGATCGCGCGGGCCGCCCCCACGACGCCGCGCGCCTCATTGCCGTGTCCAAGACCGTTGGTGTCGATGAGACCGTTGCCGCCATCCAGGCGGGGTATCGCCATTTTGCCGAGAACCGCCCGCAGGAGCTGGTTCGCAAGCTCACGGGTCTGGCGGAGCATCCGGAGCTGCCCGAGGTGCGCTTCGATATGATCGGCAACCTGCAGACCAATAAGATCAATGCGGTGCTGGGCTCAGCCGAGCTGATTCACTCGGTGGGTTCGCTGCATCTGGCGCAGGCGATCTCGAGCCGTGCTGTCCGCAAGATTGAGGCAGGCGAGCTCACTGGCCTCCAGCGTGTGCTCATTGAGGTCAATGTGAGTGGTGAGGAGTCGAAGGGAGGCTTTTCGCCCGATGAGATTCGCGCCGCCGCGGGTGAGCTTGCGGAACTTGAGGGAATTTGCGTACAGGGGCTTATGACTATGGCGCCCCGGGGGAATAAGGATGTGGCACGCCGCACCTTTGCGGGGCTTCGTGAGCTGAGGGATGAGCTGGAGGTGGCGCATCCCGATTTGAACCTGCCTGAGCTTTCCTGCGGCATGAGCGAGGACTTTGAGTCTGCCCTTGAGGAGGGCTCTACGCTCGTTCGCCTGGGCAGGGTAGTATTTAGCCCGGAGTTTGCAGTAAAATAAGGCTCTGAAGTGCGCACTGATTATCGGGGCGCCTGCACTAAACCGCGAGAGGACACAACCATGGGCTTCCTTGACGAGATTAAAAATAAGATGCACCTGGGCGGCCAGCAGGGTTACGACCAGGGTTATGGCCAGGACGACGACTACGGCTACGATGATGGCTATGACGATGGCTATCAGAGCAACGGCTACAGTGGTGCTTCGGGCGAGGGCTTCTACACCCAAGACGAGCCGAGCAACGGCCTGCTTGGTCAGACGCGCCGTGGCGAAGCTGAGTCGGTTGCCGTGTATACGCGCTCCGGTCAGCTGGTCGGCGATGACTCCCGCCATGCCACGACGTATAACCCGCCTTCGCGCTCGCAGGACAGTGTTGCGAGCGGTTATCGTCCTGGTGCCTATGACACGCCGTCGAGCTACGCCGAGAACACCCGCGCCCGTGCCGCCGCTGCGCCCGCGCCTGCACCGAGCGATGCCTCGGCCTATGCGAGCAATATCATCAACGCCACGCCGCAGCTGCCGGCCTATGTCCTGCGCCCCGAGAGCTATGACGACGTGGAGACCGTGGTGCGCCGCGTTCGCACCAAGCAGCCTGTCGCACTGATTTTTGTGGGCGTACGCACCGAAGTTGCCAAGCGCGTCTTGGACTTCTCTTACGGCTTTGCCTGCGGTCTGGGTGCCACGGTCAAGGAGGTGGGCGACCGCGTGTTCATGGTGCTGCCCGCCGGTTGCGAGGTCAAAGATTCCGATCTCAAGAAGCTTCGTGCGGACGGCTACCTTAAGTAAAGACAAGACGAGGAGATTCCCATCAACATCTACACTATCGTCCAGCTGGTCAACACGCTGTTCAACTTTTATTCCACGCTCATTGTCGTCTACTGCTTTATGACGTGGATTCCCATGAAGCAGGGTGGTTTGCTTCAGGATATTGCCGCGGTGCTTGATAGCGTGTGCGGTCCGTGGCTTAACCTGTTCCGTCGTTTCATCCCGCCGATGGGCGGTATCGATTTTTCGCCGGTCGTTGCGATTATTGCGTTGCAGTTGGTGCAGAGGCTGGTTCTGCAGCTTCTTATAGGTATACTCGTGTAGAACTGACTTAGTAACTTACGTCGGGCGTGTAGCGCCGAGGCGATGAAAAAGGAGACTTGTTATGGCTATTACCCCTGCAGACATCCAGGCTCAGACTTTCTCTGAGGCCAAGCGTGGCTACGATCCTGCTGAGGTCGACGTCTTCTTGGAGACGCTGTCTTCCGAGGTTGACGCTATGCTCGCTAAGATCGTTGACCTTAAGGGTCGTCTGACTGCTACCGAGCAGCAGCTTGCCGATGCACAGGCTCAGCTTGCCCAGGCTCAGGATACCGCCGACCAGGCCGTTCCTGCCGCCCCCGTGGCTGCTCCCGCCCCTGACTTCTCCGCTCAGGAGCGCCAGATTTCCGCTGCCCTGATCGCTGCCCAGCAGACCGCTGAGACCATCGTCAACGATGCCAATGAGAACGCTGAGCGCATCCGCAACGAGGCTGACGCCAAGGCCCGCGAGGTTATCCGCCAGGCTCTGACCGAGAAGCAGGCCGAGCTCGAGGAGATCGATCGTCTCAAGGCTTCCCGTGAGGAGTTCAAGGCCGAGTATCTCAAGCTCATCCAGCACTTTATGGACGATGCCCAGAACTCCTTCCCGGCCGACCTCATGGCCTCCACGCCGGTCGGTTCTGCCGCTTCTCCTGCGGTGACTGTTCCCGCCGAGCCGCTGCCCGTCGCTGACCCGGTTGTCCCCGTGGCCGATCCCTTCGCCCCGATCGATAACTTCGCTGCCGACGACCTGGACTAACATTCGGCTTACAATTTAGTGCCTAGAAAGGACCCGCAGCTTGCGGGTCCTTTTTTATGACTGTGCCGGGGTGCGTAACATAAAAACCGAGCCCTGCACATAGTGGCGCAGAACTCGGCGAACGGGTGAGCGGTAAAAGGTAGGTTTTAGGGCATGTGCCAAAAACTACTTGAGGAGGAAGTCGGGGAGGGGAATGGTACGGGCCTCGCGATGCTCGGGATCGGCGATGTGGTCGGCAGGATAGCCACAGACGAGCATGTGATAGGGATAGACGCCCTCGGACAGGTTGAACCGCTCCTGTGCCACCTCAGGCTTAAAATGGCATACCCAGCACGTTCCCAGACCCTGCTCGGTGGCCTCCATCATCATCTGATCACACACGATGGACGTATCGATTTCACTGGAATTCATCTGGTCATACGGGCGCACCCAAGCATCATCGGTAACGCTGCAAATAAGGAAAACAAGCGGAGCCCCAAAGATAGACCCATCACGAGCAAACCGAGGCTGACAAGCAGCAGCCTTCTCCAGAAGCTCAGGCGTATCCAACACCATCACACGGGTTGGATGATTATTACAAGCAGAAGGAGCAATACGCCCAGCCTCAACAATGGCATCCACCACAGCCTGCTCCACAGCCCGATCTTCAAACTCACGACAAGAATACCGAGCCCGAGCCAGATCCAAATATCCCATAACCAAACCCTCCAAAGTCAGCAAATCAATCCAAAGTAAAACAAAAGGTACCCAGAGCCCCATCCAGCCAAACGCCCATCACCGCCCCAAAGTATCCAATCGGGCATAAAAGGTCGCATCGGCCAAGTCCCCATCGCATTCTAACTATCAGCCAAGGTTCCCAATGGTGGTACATAAGGGAGCGGGCCCGACCACTCATAACCTTTTGAACGACTCTGCTTGCAGCCGGAGTGAAAAAGGTTATGAGTGGTCGGGCCCGCGACCGGTGGGACACGTACTCCCAATTAACTGTTCTTCATGACAATCGAATCCACGACATCGGCCACATTCTCGCAGCAGTCCGCGCAGTACTCCAGGAAGGCGTACACGTCACGCCAGGCGATGACCTCGAGCGGGTCCTTGCCGTTAACGTGCAGGTTGCGCATGGCGTTGATATAGAGCTCGTCGGCCTCGGACTCGATGGTGTTGATCTGGATGACCAGCTCGCGCAGCGTTTTGGACTTGCGGTAGTTGGGAAGCTCGACCATCAGGTCCTTCATGGCGCGGCAGGCATCGGTTACCTTGTGGGCGATGACGATGGCGTCGGGATGGATACTCTGAATGTTGGTGAAGTAGACGCGCTGCACGACGCCCTCGATACGATCGAGCACGGTGTCGAGCGAGCAGCTCATCAGGTCCAGATCCTCGCGCTCAAGCGGGGTGATAAAGGCGGTGAGCAAGGCGTCTTCGAGCTCGTGGTGCTTCTTGTCTGCCGCATGCTCAATCGCATGCATCTTATCGAGCATGTCGTGGATCTGCGCGGGGTCAAAGTTCTCAAAAATCTTGGTGAGCAGCTCTGCGGCCTGGACGGCGAGGTCGGCGCAGGCGACGTAGTTGTCAAAGTAGAACGAATCGGGTTTCTTTGCCATGAGTGGTCCTTTCGAGGTGAAGATGGGCGGGCGAGGTAATGCAGTCCGGATGGACGTTCGGTTTGACTAGAGGAACATCATGAACAGCTTGGCCATGACAAAGCTGATGAGTCCGCAGGCGGGGAAGGTGAAGAACCAGGTGAACATCATGTCCTTGACGACGCCGAAGTTAATGGCCGAAAGGCGCTTGACGGCACCGACGCCCATGATGGCGCAGGTCTTGATGTGGGTGGAGGACACGGGGATGCCGGTAAGGGTGGCAAGCAGCAGGTTTGCGGCGCCCGCCAGGTCGGCGGAGAAGCCCTGGTACTTTTCGAGCTTGACCATGCTCTGGCCGACGGACTTGATGATGCGCTCGCCGCCCACGCTGGTGCCGATGCCCATGGTTGCCGAGCACAGCAGCATAATCCAGATGGGGATGCCGGCATCGCCGACGCTCGTCTGGCCGCTGGCGAAGGCCACGCCTAAAAAGAGCACGCCGATGAACTTCTGTCCATCCTGCGCGCCGTGCATAAAGCTCATGGCCGCGGCACTCGCGATCTGAGCGTATTTAAAGAAGACGTTGGCACGTCGCCTGTTGGCGGCGGCAAACAGAATCGAGACGAGTTTGCACAGGATCCAGCCCATGACAAAGCCCAGACCGATGGAGAGCGCCAGGCCGTAGATGACCTTCATCCATTCGTGGACGTTGACGCTGCTCGCGCCGCCGAGGGCGATAGCGGCACCGGTCAGGCCGGCGATAAGGCTGTGGCTTTGCGAGGTGGGGATACCAAAACGCGACGCTGTGGCGCCGTAGACGACGATGGAGAACAGCGCCGCGCAGAGGCACGCGAGCGCCATGGTGCTGTTTCCGCCAAAGTCGACGATATGTGAGATGGTGTTGGCGACGCTCGCGTTAAAGTGCGTCATGATGAGCACGCCGAGGAAGTTGAATGCGGCGCTCATGAGAATGGCGGCGCGGGCGGGCATGCAACGCGTAGTGACGCAGGTCGCGATGGCGTTGGGCGCGTCGGTCCATCCATTGACGAAGATGGCGCCCAACGCGAGGATCACGGTGACGGCAAGGACTGGGTTCGACACAATTTGGCCGAGGAAGGTTGAGAACGTTACGTCCATATATGGGCTTTCTCGAAGTTTGCAGACACGTTACAAAAACATGATAAATCGTATCACCTCCTGTGGGTTTCTTTACCGAGTTCTGATGGGAGAAGTGAACTTTTTGGCACTAAAATTGAATATTAGCCCTGTTGACCGCGGGTGTTCTTTTTGCTAACACGCCATGCGGACACGTGCGATTACTACGACACTCCAAAACCACAGTCTGTTCGCTTTACAACATGCAAACATGCGTTCGATAATAGGAGGCATGGAATATCGACAGACAGATGGCAAAACTCGGCGCGTGCACAAGCAGTATGTGGACGTCGTGGCTCGCATCCTCGCGGGCGGACAGGTCGTGCCGGTCACTGTCTGCTGGGTCGACGGTCGTTGCTTTACGATTGACGAGATTGTCTCGACCACTGGGTTTGGCCTGACGGTCCACGGCATTCGTACGGTAACCTATAAGGTGCGTTTTGGCGGGCACGCGACCGAGTTGTATCTGGAGGACCAGGCGTGCGGACGGTCGGACGGCTCGCAGGCCCACGTGATGCGTTGGTGGGTCTGGGCGTTTGATCGTACGCTTGAGGGCGAGCGCCGTAGGTAAGGACGCACGGCGTTCGGGTACAATGACAGGAATCTTGTCACCTACGGCGCTGTCGCGGCGCTTTTGAAAGGACGAAACTATGAACGATATCCAGGGCTATCAGAACGGCCCCATCGAGAGCGGCGCAAGCCGCGCCAAGGAGATGTCGCCGCGCGCGTACAACCTTGTCATGTCTGCCCTGATCTTCTTGGGCTTTTGCGCCATGGGCGCCGGCGCCTACTTTACGAGCACCATGTCGTTTGCGCGCATGATGATGAGCGGCGCCGCCTTGCCGCTGGTCTTTGGCTCGTTTATTTTGACCATCGTCGGCATGGTCATGATGTCGGCCGCCGCCAGCAAGCAGTCCGTGGGCCTGTCCCTTGTGGGCTACGTAATCTTTGCGAGTACCTTTGGCCTGACCGCGTCGTTTGGCCTTGCCAACTACGACCTGCCCACCATCAACACTGCCTTTATCGCCACGGCCGCCATCACCTTTGTCTTTGGCGCCTTGGGCGTGACGTTCCCCAAGTTTTTCCAGCGCGTGTATGGCATCGGTTTTGGCATTCTGCTCGCCACTATTCTGGTTGAGATCGTGCTGATGTTCATGGGCGTCTCGCAGACCATCACCGATCTGATCGTGATCGTGGTGTTCGCCGGCTTTATTGGCTACGACACCTATGTTGCCACGACGGTGCCGCCTACGCTGCCCAACGCCGTGCTCATGGCGTCCAATCTGTTCGTGGACATTATCAACGTGTTCCTGCGCATCCTGAACATCCTTGGCCGTCGCGACTAGTGGCGAATTGCGGCGGTGCTTGCCGTGCGTGCAAATCGATGCGAAAGGCGGTCCTTCGGGGCCGTCTTTTTTGTACGCGGCGGGGTATCATGGATGGGAAAAGCCGATGGCGGCAGAGACCGAGAAAGGTGACCACTTATGGCAGACGTCGACAACAGGAACCGTAACCGCAGGTCCAACCGAGCGGGTCAGCCCAATCCCAAGCGCGAGGCCCGTGCCAAGGCCGCCGAGCGTCACGTGGCGGCTGTGTCCGAGGCCTGCGCCAAGGACATCGAGCGTTCGCTTGCCGGCGTGCGCGAGTTCGATGGTATGCCTGCCGGTTTTGTCGCGGCGATGAAGGCCAAGGTTCAGAGTGCTGTGGCCACCGAAGAACAGGTTGCCGAGGACGTCGAGGGCGCGGAGGCTGCCGAGGTCGAGGCAGCGCTCGAGCCCGTCGAGGAGCCTGCCGAGGAAATCGCCGAAGCCGAGTCCGAGCCCGCCGAGGAGCCCGCTCCGGTCCTGCCCGAGGTCACCGTGCTTGACGCCTCTGCCACGCAGGCCATTCTGGATAACGGCCGAGGCTACGCGCAATTCTGCGACATGGCCGTACTCGCCTTTGCCTCGTTCACCAACCCGGGCGGCGGCTACATCCAGGGCTATCTGGGTCAGGAGGCCACGCTCTGTGCCGATTCGTACCTGTACAACGTGCTCGATAAACAGCGCAAATGGTACGGCGAGAACCGTCGCCGCAACATTAACTGCGAGCTTTACCGCAACCGTGCGCTGGTGGTGCCTGCGGTGCGCTTCGACCGCAACCACGTGCATGCATACGCCGACGTGATCGTGGCCGCCGCGCCCAACGTTAAGCGCGCCCGCCAGGAGTATCGCGTGAGCGACGATGCCCTGCTGGACGCCCTGCGCGACCGCATCCGCTTTGTTCTCGCTATCTGCGACGAGTTGGGTCGCGAGAAGCTCGTGCTGGGCGCATGGGGCTGCGACAACAACGGCTTTGACGCCGAGGCCGTGGCCGAGCTCTTCCGCAAGGAGCTCGCGTCGGGCGACTTTAAGGTCAAGCAAGTCTTCTTTGCCGTGCCTTCTACGCGCTGGGATGAGGATTTTGCCAAGTTCGAGCACGTGCTGGCAAACTTCCCCGAGCGCAACGAGGAGTCCTATGCCCAGGTTGCCGCTCGCGCTGCGGCAGCTCGCGCCGCCGAGCAGACCCAGGCTGCTACCGAGGATGATGAGGACGAGGACGATTGGCGCAAGTACCTGTAATCGGTACGTGCTGACAGATAGGTCGAGCCGACGGGAGAGGCTGCTTCCGTCGGCTTTTTACTGAGCGAGGGGCTTACGATGAAAAACGTTCTATGCTTTGGCGACAGCAACACCTATGGTTACGATCCGGCGGGCATGCGCGACGGCACCGCGGTGCGCTATGCGCGGGATGTGCGCTGGTGCGGCGTGGCCCAACGTGACTTAGGCGAGGGCTGGCATGTAATTGAAGAAGGCCTCAACGGCCGCACGACGGTACGCGACGACATGTGCCATCTGGACACCAATCTTAACGGCATCCGCGCGCTGCCGATGCTGCTCGAGGCCCATAAGCCACTGGACGCCATTGTGATCATGCTGGGCACCAACGACTGCAAGACGGTCTTTAACGTGACGGCTGCCGATATCGCCCGTGGCGCCATGGCGCTGATTCGCGCCGTCCGCGCGTTTCCGTGGACCGACGCTGCGCCTTGTCCGCGCATTCTGCTGATGGCTCCTATCAAGATCAAGCCGCAGATCGCCGATGTATATATGACCGATTTTGACGAGCGTTCCGTCGAGGCCTCGGAGCATTTTGCTGAATACTACGCGCACGTAGCCGAGCAGTTTGGCTGCGACTTTTTGAATGCAGCGGAGTTTGCCGAGCCGGGCGATATCGACTATCTGCATATGATGCCCGAAAGCCATGAGAGCCTGGGTCACGCCGTGGCAGCCAAGCTCCAAGAGATGCTCGGAGAGTAGCGCGACCCCAAGCCACCACAGAAGTTCCCCTTGTGGTGGCTTGTTTCGTTGCTTTGTCTCGATCTGTGACAGTTGTAAGGCCGAAAACGGGCTAGATGTTACAGATTAAGATTATTTAGGCCGATATCGGTCGTTTGTCTCGATCTGTAACATCTAGGGTCGATTTCGCCGAGATACTGTTACAGATTGAGATTTTCTTCTCAGCGGAATTTGAATGTCTCAATCTGTAACAGGTGGGTCGAAAAATGGACTCTAACTGTTATGGATCGAGATGTTTATGGGAACCGCCACAAAGGTGTTCTTTGCGGCGGTTTTGGGCTGCGAATCTTAATACTGCCACATGTGGTTGACGGGGCCGGAACCTTTGCCCATGTCAAGGCCGGCGGCGAGGGCGCCCGTTAGGTAGGCCTTGCCGGCGTTGACGGCATCGGCAAGATCCATGCCCTGAGCCAGCGCGCAGGCGATGGCGGACGAGAGCGTGCATCCGGTGCCGTGCGCGTTGTCGGTCTCGATGCGCTTGTGGCGGAACCACGTGGTGAGTGGATCTCCCAGATGGTTGCCCTCGTCATCGAGTGGCGCGGGTTCGGCCAGTACATCGTTGGCCTCGTTGACAAGATGCCCACCCTTAACGAGGGATGCGCAACCAAAGCGGCGGGTGAGGAGCATGGCGGCATTTTGCTGCGTGCGCTCGGAGTCGACCTCGTAGTCGAGCAGGGCCATGGCCTCGGGAATATTGGGCGTGATAACCGTCGCTAGCGGGAACAGGCGGCGGGTGAGCGCCTCGGCGGCATCTTCGGCAATCAGCCGTGCGCCCGAGGTGGCTACCATGACGGGGTCGACTACCACGTTTGTCGCGTTCCAGGCGCTCAGGCGGTCGGCGATAGCATCGATAATCTCGGCAGAGGAAACCATGCCAATCTTGACGGCGTTGGGGCGGATATCGTCAAAAACGGCATCGATCTGCGCCGCGACAATATCCGGGGAGATGTTCTGCACGGCGGTGACGCCCAGGGTGTTCTGTGCGGTGATGGCGGTGATGGCCGTCTCGGCATACAGGCGGTGCGCCGTGATGGTCTTGATGTCGGCCTGAATGCCGGCGCCACCGCTGGAATCGGATCCTGCGATGGACAGGACGGCAGGTACCTTACTGCGATCCATGTTCGCTCCCTTGTTCGGTCGGAATCAAATGGGTCTATAAGCCAGCATTATAAAGATGCCCGGGCCGACTCTATGTCGAACCCGGGCGGGCGATGCAATCTTTACGCAAATGCAAGCAAATGTTCACACGTCAACAATTGACAGGCACCAGCTCGCCGCCAGAAGCGGCCGCGGCGACAGGGCTAGTCCTCCATGCCGAGGTCGATCGTGGTGCCCTCGAAGATCTTGTTGACGGTGCGGACGGCGCACATCTTGCCGCACATGGTGCAAGTGCCCTCGGTGGCGGCGGGGGACTCCTCGTAGCGCTTCTTGCCCGTAACCGGGTCGAGCGCGCACTTCCACATGGCGTCCCAGTCGAGCTTGCGGCGTGCCTGGCCCATCTTATCGTCCATGTCGCGGGCGTGGGGCACCTTTTTGGCGATGTCGGCGGCGTGTGCGGCAATCTTGGTGGCCATGAGGCCGTCGAGCACATCCTGGGCGTTAGGCAGGCATAGGTGCTCTGCCGGTGTCACGTAGCACAAAAAGTCGGCACCCGAGCTCGCGGAGATGGCGCCACCGATGGCTGCGGTGATGTGGTCGTAGCCCACGCCGATATCGGTCACCAGCGGCCCGAGCACGTAGAACGGGGCGTTGTGGCACAGGCGCTTCTGCAGTTTCATGTTGGCGGCGATCTCGTCGAGCGCCATGTGACCCGGGCCCTCGACCATGACCTGGACGCCGGCGGCCCAAGCGCGCTTGCATAGCTTGCCCAGCTCGATCATCTCGGCGGTCTCGGTGGCGTCGTTGGAGTCGTAGAGGCAGCCCGGGCGGCAGGAGTCGCCGAGCGAAATCGTCACGTCGTACTCGTGGCAGATCTCGAGCAGCTCGTCAAAGTACTCGTAGAAGGGGTTCTCGTTGCCGGTGACCTCCATCCAGCCAAACAGCAGCGAGCCGCCGCGGCTGACGATGTTCATGAGACGGCCGGTCTCCTTAAAGGTTTTGGTGACCGACTTGTTGATGCCGCAGTGGATGGTCATAAAGTCCACGCCGTCCTCGGCGTGCGCGCGCACGACCTCGAACAGGTCGTCCTTGGTAAGCTTGACAAGCGGCTTTTCCATGTAGCCGATGGCGTCGTACATGGGGACGGTGCCCACCATGAGCGGCGTCTCGTCGATGAGCTGCTGGCGGAATTGGCGCGTCTTGCCCGAGTTGGAGAGGTCCATGATGGCGTCGGCGCCAAAGTCCTCGGCGATCTTGACCTTCTTCCATTCCTCGGCGGCATCGGCCTTGTCGCCCGAGATGCCCAGGTTGACGTTGACCTTGGTAGACAGGCCCTCGCCGACACCAAAGGCGCGCATGCCCTTTTTGATATGCACGATGTTGGCGGGAATGGCGATGCGGCCGTCGGCCACGCGCTCGCGGATGTACTCGGGGTCGCGATGCTCGCGCTCGGCAACCTCCTTCATCTGCGGTGTGATTTGTCCGGCGCGGGCGAAATCGATTTGCGTGACGAGCTTGGGCTCGGTCTGTGTGCTCATTGGCACGGCTCCCTTCGTTGGCATTACCCATATCAGGTTTGCGGGTCAGGGCGGGCGCGCCCAGTCTCAGCCTGCCGTCTTGTCCTGCAAGCTCCCCGTTTATGTGGTGGGCTCAAGTATAGC
>DBGAXC010000025.1:0-33692 GCA_048447565.1 Collinsella aerofaciens
CTGCGCGTCCGTCTGGTAGCCCGTCAGCATGGCCCCCGTCCGGACATCGAAGCAGTAGGGCACGCCGCCGACGGATACGGGGCCGCGCGCCAGCGCGCCAGAGCCCGTCGCGTAGTACCAGGTCCCGCCGTCGAGGACCCATCCGGTCGCCATCGCGCCGGAGGAGTTGAACCAGTACAGGGAGCCGTTGCACTCGTGGAGCCCGGTGGCCATTACACCGCCCGCGTCGGGGTCGAGCCAATACCAGGCTCCGCCCTGGCGCAACCATCCGGTATACGCTTTGCCGTCAGAGGTTGCGTAATACCAAGTGCCCTCTTTTAACTGCCAGTAATAAAGAGAGACATCAACATACGCGTAATTCATATCAACGTTTCCGCTAATACCAGAAACTTTTCCGCGGCTTGTATACTGCCAAAAGCTGTAACTGCCGGTATAGTGACATTGGGAGTTGTATTGAGCAATCCAATGATCCCAAGAACCGCTCTTAAATACAGGGTCGGTCAATATATTGTTAAACCAATTTAGGTTTGCATAAATGCCTGGCTTATATCCAGCACTAGAAATCTTATTACAGAATGTCTGAGCTCTAGATGCAATTCCGGATTGACGACCATCTGCAATAATTGTCTTGTCCTCAAGATCGTAATACACCGGTAGCCTAGGATTGTGCCCCGATAGGCAGTCAATCACCATGGACGCCTCATCGGCTGCCTGTTGATTATCAAAAGCATATGAATAGATATAGACGCCGTAAGGAATTCCGAGTCGCTCGCACTCAGAAATATTTCGATTAAATTGATAGTCAACTCGACCGCCCCAAGATGGAGCGCCAAATCCAACACGCAGAATAGCGAAATCGATACCAGAAGCCTTAACAGCATTCCAGTCAATACGTCCTTGATGCTCACTGACATCGATGCCCTGCGCCGTAGCCCCATCGGGAAGAATGTCCATGGACAATAAGGCTATTCCATCTTCTTCGGAAGAAGCATCCTCTGCGACCAATTGTCCATCCTCATAACGCCAGGAATTCTCAACTAGGGACCGCGCAGCTTCCGCGTTCGAGGGAAAAACAAACACAGAAATGGGCGCAAGGACCATCAGCACCAACAATGCCAAAAATAACTTAAGATGTTTGCTCATGTAAACCTCGTCATTCGTTCTTGTTTGCGTCTAGCTTACAGCATGGCTGTGAAAGATTTCCGAACATCCAACTGGACAAGGCGCCATCTAGGACGACAAATAACTGCACGCAATACCACAATGTAAACAAGAACTTCCCAGCAGGGTGAAACCAAGGACTCCTGGTCCCTACTCTTTGCCCAAAGAATGCCGACATCAGTTAGCTTTCAAACTAGATGTCAAAAAGGCAGGGGGCCCAGAGAGTCCCCTACAACTCGGAATTCTAACGAATCAATATTACTTTCGATGGACCCAAAGCAGTCAAACCAGAAATACGGTTTCCATAACCGTCACTATGCCAAAACAAGTTTTCGCTCGGCGAATTGCCCCAGAAAAAGCCAATGTGGCTATCGTCCGCATATGGGTTGTAAGGATTGAAGAACACAATGTCCCCCTTACGAGCCAAACCGCTACGTAACAACTCATCAATAGAGTTGAAATAAGTCACGTTTGCGCACGTATCGATAGCGTAGCCGTACCAACGATAAGCGTTAACGCAGCCGCCCCTTCCGGGACCACCACTCCAAGGGGAATGGCTCTGCTCGGCGGCAATTGGAGCTAAATTCCCGCCTGCTTTCATATATGCATGCGATACAAATCCGCCGCAGTTCATACCGGTATACCCGTCCCAACGAGGATCACCCTTTGGATACATGCATGATTCTTGGCTAAGATGCGTATCATAGCGTGTTCCACGGTAATAGCCATCGTTCTCGTGGCTCATAAGCCAATTGACCAGGCTGGACCTATTAACCCCTAAAACAGAACCAGACGTATTCAACCATGCACCACTTGCATTGAAGTAATAGTCAACGCCATCGATTTTCAGCCACCCGTTAGCAAACATGGCGCCCGAAGGCTGGAGCCAGTACCACGTACCGCCGTCATTAAGCCATCCAGTTTTCATCTTGAATGTGGAAGGATCCATCCAATACCACGCACCGTTGACATATTGCCAACCAGACTTAAGGACACCATTGGAAGATGCGTAGTACCAAGTGTTGTCGCTTTCGTCAGAAGCGTCATTCGACATAATCCAACCAGATGCCACATTAACGACACCGTTTGCGTCCGCATAGAAAACCGAGTCTCCAATATGAATTGTACCTGGCAATGAAGACAAGTCGGCACGATCAGCGATTACGGGAGATCCATCAGATGAAGTAGGCAACGGCTCGCTCAGTGCTCCAGACGAATTCGCCCATGAAATACCGTCGCTCAAGTTGATCCAGCACGAAGATGCCATCGCACCGGAATCATAAGAATAATAGCGCGTGTCGCCTACCGTATATTCACCAGTACGCATTGCGCCGGATACATCATCAAGGTAATACCAGGCGCTTCCGGACTTTATCCATCGCCCTCGTTGAATTGCTCCGTTTGATGCGGCGTAGTACCAAGTATCATCAGCAAGTGCCCAGCCTGTTGCCATGGCACCTGAACTCGTAAGGAAATAGGAGGATGTACCCACTTGCACAAAGCCCGTGAGCATAATATGGCTTCCTGGATCCAGGTAATACCAAGAATTCCCTAGAAGTAACCAGCCTCCATGCAGCAAGCCGTTGGAGTCAGCGTAATACCAGTTGTTGTCAATAAGCACCCACTGGGAGGAGAGCATGGCCCCCGATCCGTTAAAGATATAAGGGGTTCCATTGCATGCATTCAACCCGGTGGCCATAGAACCGTCCGCAGGATCAAGCCAATACCAACGGCCCCCATCCGAGAGCCAGCCCTTTACCAGGGCGCCAGAGCCGGAAAAATAATGCCAGACGGAAGCATCAAGATGCCATCCGATAAGCATTGCGCCAGAAGAGGAGAATCCATACGTGGCTCCCCCGATCTGCAGCATCGAGTCGTGGACCATCTTGCCTTCATCATCCAGCCAATACCAGTTGTTACCGTCTGAAAGCCAGCCTTTTGCCATGGCGCCAGAACTGGAGAAATAACGCCAAGCAGAAGTGGAGCCCGTAGAATCTAGGTACCAGCCGACACGCATTGCACCCGAAGAGGAGAATCCATAAGTCGCACCCCCGACTTGGACCAATCCATCCTGAGCCATTCGACCTTCGTCGTCGAACCAGTACCAGCTACCGTTTATATGTCTCCAAGAAGAAACAGCGATCGTTCCGTCGGACAAGCCCCAACGCCAAAAACCAGCCCCTTCTTCGGGTGATATCCACCCCTGATGCCAAACAATTTGATTCGAAACCTCAGAAGAAGGGGTCTCATTATCCACCCGAGAGTTCTGCTCGACAGCAAAGGTCGAATCGCGCTGAGCATCAATGACTGACTCAACAGAAGCAATAGCAACGTTAGATGCGGAACCTTCGTCAGTGTTATTCGAATCAAGGGCGTATAACATCGAGGGCGAACTCAAAAGGAGCCCCAAAGAAACAAGGCCGGAAAAGACCAGCACCCCGAATGAGCATTTCTTCATAACAGCACGGTATCCAATCACGCAGCGGCCCCGTCGCTTCAGGGCAACGGGGCCTCAATCAAAACTAGCTCAGTAATGTGCTAGCCAATTTGCTGGCAGTTTTTGCACTCTCGTGAAGCGCCACGCCTCTGGGCCTCCTGAATAGAGATCTGCGAATAGCCCTTTGCGTCCTTACCAACGGTACGGCACTTATGCGTATGGTAAACATCGCTACCGTTCTTATACCAAACTAAACCGTAGCCCGGAATCCACTTGCCGTCCTCGCCGACATAGTAGGAGCCAACCCAGGCATTCGTAGCCATGGCACCGGAAGACTGGAGGTAGTAGTCGCCGACCCAGGCGTCGTGAGCCATAGCGCCGGAACCGCTAAAGTAGTACCAGGCGCCGCCGACCTGACGCCAGCCGGTGGCCATCGCGCCGGAATCGTCGAACCAGTACCAAACTCCACCAACGTTAGCCCAAGAGTTAGAGGCCATAGCGCCCGAACCTCCGAGCCAATACCACGTGCCGCCATTGCTGAGCCAGCCGGTTGCCATGGCGCCCGAACCGCTCGCATAGTACCAAGAGCCGCCTGCCAAGAACCAGCCAGTGGCCATTGCACCGGAGTCGCCGAACCAGTACCAGGAGCCGCCGAGGCTGCGCCAGCTGTTAGCGACCATGGCGCCCGAGCCGTCGAGGTAGAACCACGTACCGCCGATGTTGAGCCAGCCAGTGACCATCGCACCGGAGGCATTAGTGTAGTACCAGGTACCCGAATCGTTGATCCAGCCAGTCAGCATGACCCCAGATTCGTTGAAATAGTACCAAGCCCCGCCGAGATTATGCCAACCGGTCAATAGCTCACCGTCGGAGGTCGCATAGGACCACTTTCCGTAGATGGAGTCGTAGAACCAGCCACTATGCTGCATGCGGCCATCGGCGTTGGCACCAGGGGTGTTCAGGAAGTAGTTCTTGCCGTCAATCTGAACTCGGCCGTATGCCATATCATGGTTTTCGGGATAGAAGTAATACTTGTCCCCACCGATAGACTGCCAGCCCGACACCGCGGTCCCGTCAGCGCCAAAATAGTACCAGACAGCTTCGTATTCGTTATGCCACTGGTTCGTGACCATGGCGCCAGTTTCGGGATCGAAATAGCGAAGGTTGCCGTCCTCGCACCGAACGAGTCCAGTCTTCGGACGACCGTCGGAACACCATTCCGTAATCGGTCCACCGCCTCCGCCACCGCCAGCAATATCAGCAAATGAGGGCGCCGGGGCAACCGTCATGCAGGCAGCAGCAAATGCAACAACTCCCAGCACTGTTAGTCCGTGCCATCTTTCTCGAAGGTTTTTCATACGACATCCTTTTTCCGAGATTTAAGGCTCTCTTAAGTTATTTTTAAACTATCAATTCAGTATTTCAACGGGAAATCGATAAAAGGTGTCTTTGTGACTGCAATTTAAATATGAGTCGCCACACCTCAACCGTTACGCTAAATAGCTTCTAAGGCAAACTTAGCGCATGAGCGAACTGATTAAACGAGTGAACTGAATAATAAAGCAACAAAATACAAACCTTGGTCATCAATCACATCTACCGCGGGCCGATAACGCCCGCCTCATGTGCTGCGATATAATCAATCTCACTAGATGCCAAATCAGCAAGCCGAAGGAGCTGACGTGCTAACAATTCACTATGGTGATATGGAAAACGTTATCTACAACACGTCCGTTTACTTCGATAACGTATATTCGCCCCAGTGGTTTCAAGACTCCTTTGCCCAAAGGGTCATAAAATCCATCGACAAAGGCACCGTGGTAGGCCCCAATGCAATCGATACCAAGATTCTAGGCATCATTCCTCCCGAGAAACTATCCAGCGGCACCAAAACGCTACTGCTTATGTACTTTATGCCGCAGAATATATATAACGCCTCAAATTGCGGTGATAATTGCGCCTACTGGATTCTGAGGATCGCCGCGCAAAAGGATCTAACAATCAATCTCTACCACATAATGGATTTTGGAAACGGCAAATTCACGGTAACCATTGCAAATACGGGCGATATAGTCCACACAATGTTTGACCTTGTCCCCATAGCTGGAAAATGCCTAAGGGAGAACTCCTGATGCGCGGATCATACAAGGTAATTATTCAAAATAACCGGGTTCAGTTTAAACTGACCATCAATAGAAATCTGACCATCATCCAAGGTAACAGTGCTACAGGCAAGACAACTCTGCTTGATATGGTGGCAGCTCACGAAGAGCTTGGGGCACAAAGCGGCGTAACAGTAAGTTGCAAAGTGCCCTGTAAAACAATATCTGGAAAATATTGGCGTAGAGATCTCCAAGAGATTTCCAGCAGTATTGTTTTTATTGATGAGGGCAATACTTTTGTTCGATCAAGAGAATTTGCCCATGAAGCAAAGCGTAGCTCAAACTACTACGTAATTGTCGCCAGAGAGTCACTGCGCCAACTGCCCTATAGCGTTGATGAAATCTACGGTCTTAAGAACACCAACCGAACCACAACGAAGTATCCCGTTTACTCTCGTGTCTACACCTCTACATATCGTATTTACGGTGATACTGATTTTAGAGGCGAGAGGCCCGAGCTTGTCATTGTCGAGGACACAAATTCGGGCTACGAATTCTTCAGTTTGCTATGCAAAAAGAGCAGCATTAAATGCATCAGCGCGGGAGGCAAATCAAATATTTGCAACTGCATTATGGACGCACCGGAAAACGACATCCTCGTGATTGCCGACGGTGCCGCCTTTGGACCAGAAATTGCGGAAGCAGCTGCTCTATTGCGCCGAAAGAACATCAAGCTATTCCTACCGGAATCGTTTGAATGGCTCGTGTTGAAGTCGGGATTATTCAACAGCAAACACATTAAGGACATGCTGCTTAACCCCGCTGAACATATCGAAAGCTCAAAGTTCTTTAGCTGGGAGAAGTTCTTTACTGCAGAACTCATCGAATGCTCACGAGACACACGTTTTCGATATGACAAGAGCTGCTTGAACGAGGAGTACCTGAACCCCACCGCTCTTGCAGCTCTGGAGGATACTTTGCCGGACCTTGGCATTACTTCGCACTAAAACGAGAAGTACTCACTGTCGGAGGATAGGTTTGGTCCGAGCCACGGGTCGCCATCGAGGAAGAACTCAGGCCAGTGCTGCATGAACAGCGCCTGCTCACGCTTCCAGCGGCGCAGCTTTTCCTCGTTGGCCTCTTCCCTGCCGCGCGAGGTGAACTCGTAGTGGTATAGCTCGGCATAGGGCGTATAGATCGTGCGGTAGCCCGCCTCCCACACGCGCAGGCAAAAGTCTGCGTCGTTAAAACCGACGGCGAATTCCTCGTTATAGCCTCCGACCTGCTCAAATTCGCCGCGTCGGACCATCTGGCAGGCACCCGTTACGGCGCTAAAGTTGCCCGGGCGCACGGCACGGGCAAGATAGCCCTCGCGCTTTGCCGAGAAGTCCTGGTTGGCGTGGGCAAGTGCACCACGCACGCCAACCAAAATGCCGGCATGCTGCACCAGATGATCGGCAAAGTAGAGTTTGGCGCCCACCACGCCCGCATCGGGACGCTGCAGATACCCCATCATCTCTTCTATAAAGTCGGGACTTATGACCTCGGTATCGTTATTAAGCAGCAACAGATAATCGCCCTTAGCGTGCTCAACGCCAAAGTTAATGATCTGGGAGTAATTGAACTCGCCCGGCCAGAACACAACGCGCGCGATACCCTTGCCTTTGGATGCTGCAGCCACGCGCTCTGGCAGGGTTTCGTAATACGCAAACGTCTCCGGGTCTTCGCTGTTGTTCTCCACCAAGACGATCTCGTAGTTGGCATACGTGGCTTTCTGGGCGATCGACATCACACAGGCATCGAGCGTCTCAACGTGGTCCTTAGTGGGGATCACAATGCTCACCAGCGGCGCAGGCTCCGGCAGCGCATAGCGCATGCGGTAGACAAACGGCGTCTCGGTCTCCTCGACCGTTCCGTGAACGCCCAGCGAGTCAAAGTGGCGCTGCAGAGCCAGGCGCCCGGCCTCGATGGCATACGGTTTGCTGTCGGCGGTTCCGTCGGCGGTCGACCCCGGATGCACGCGCCAGTGATACAACATGTGCGCAATATGCTCAAAGCGCGCACCCGCTGCAAGGCAGCGAAGCGTCAGGTCATAATCCTGGGCGCCCGCGACGTCTTCCGGCGATATGCCAATGCAATCGATGAGCGCCTTCTCCACCATCAGGAAATGCGTCACGCAGTTATGGCTATAGAGCAGGTCGACGTTAAGCTTGGTCTTAAAGACCGGCTGGCCCCACTCCCCTGCTTTCTGGAACATGTCCTCGTCGCAGAACAGGACCTGGGGACGCTCGCCCTCGGCCGCCTTATTCAGCGCGGAAACATACTGGAATAACGCGTCCGGTTCCAGAATGTCGTCATGGTCCAAGAACGCGATGTAGTCGCCCATCGCTTGCTCAATACCTGCGTTGGTGTTGACCACAATGCCGCCGTTGCCGGGCAGCCCAATGCGACGAACGCGCTCGTCGTTGGCACTTGCCGCAAGATTGGCCACCGCATCCCATTCGGGCGAGGCGTCCATAAGCAGCAATTCCCAGTTGTCATAGCTCTGGGCTAGCACCGAGTCCAGCAGCTCGCGCAGGTAGACCCGATCGGTCTTGTAGCACGGCACCACAATGCTCACGAGCGGCCTATAGGCAAAGGCCGCCGAAGCGACACGCTGGCACGCCAGATCGCCCGGCTTTGCGCGATGCTGCTCAAACCAACGTCGATAAGCTGCGTCGTCAGCGCGTGCATCCTTCATGCGGTTCCAGCTGTCGTCGACCATGCCGTTGTACAGGCGACCATCCATGGCGCAAAACCCGCTCTGGATCTGCTCCGTGGGATCGCTCACAATCGCGACAAAATCTCGTATATCCTGAGGCATCTCAACGCTCAGATACGTTTTATTGACGCGACATCCGTTTTGCTGGAGAACATCGACCTGTGACTCAAACATATGCACGGTGGCATCAATCGCATTCATGTGCGTATCGAAGATCTGGAGCTCGGGGGCGCACTGGGGATCTCCCGCCCACTTGGCCTCATAGCGCCAGACGGCGCCCTCATCTGCCGGTAAATAACGAACGGCATCGATCTCGTAGCGACCGCAGCACTCGCCGCGCTGCGCATCGCGAACGAGCGCGCACATCGCAGGCTTTGCTTTGTAGTTAATCTTGGATTCCAATTTGGCCACGCGGCTATCGAGGCGAATAGAGCCCAACCTTTGGCCACCGGATGCAAAAACGACATCCATCGACGAGCCATCCAAAAACGGAAGCACCAAAACGGCGAGCTCGCGCTCGTAATCGGAAACGAAAGGGCAAAGCGCCAGCACACGGCCATGATCGACCGGGAGCACCAGCGACGGCACACAAGAACCGCTTGTCGTCGCATAGGCAAACGCTTGAGAACCCTCCCGCTCAATAAGCGCGGCGACATCCTGACCGGCAAAACGAAGCAGCACAAATAGACGGCCCTGACTGCGGCAAAGTGCCAAACGCTTGATACTCATCTACACTTCTCGCTTTCCCAAGGCGTTCGCTGCCATGCGTTTGCAAGCACCCAGGCGCCCAAACCTCAAGACGTCGTAATCGAACATGAGCTTTTTGCACGCACGGGCATTGGGGGCCTTGCTGGTAAGCGCCGCACGCACCATAGCAGCAACAGAAGAAGCGCATTGTGCGAGCGCAGCATCGTTGCCCACGGCAGAACCGGCAAGCGCTGCGGCAACGGCAGCAAACACCTTGCCGCAGCCCGTACCCAGAAGCCTGAGCGCATCGTACAGCACAAGATCGCAGAGGAAATATGCCAGGTCATCGGCATGTTGGACATCAAGACCGTCGCGCTGCCAGTCAGCCAGCACCGCGGAGTAAATCTTCACGTGCTCCAGCAGACGTGTCTCGTCGTCGTAGCGCATGGTGTCCATGAGCGAACCCTTGCGCGCCACGCGGTAGTCATACAGCTTGTTCGAGATAAGCGCGGTCTTGCGCGAACGACCGTACACGGCAAAATCGAAGACCTGGTCCTCACCATACTTAACGGTTTCGTCGAACACGATCCCGTTGCCCAGCAAAAACTCACGCTTGCAGGCGGTGCGCCATGCAAAGGGGCGAGATGCTTCCTTAAACAGCAGATCGGAGCTATAGCCTTCAAACGACACATCGCGCGGGCTCAGCACATAGTTAAGCCACGGATACCCCGCCTCCAGCGGATACGGGTTCGCGCCAAAGGTCAAAACGTCGCAGTCCTCGCGCTCAAAGGCATCGACGATCACGCGGCATGCATCGGGCGTAAAGCGGTCGTCGGAATCCAAGAACGCGACGATAGGCGCCGTGGACGCAGCGATGCCGGCATTACGTGCACTCGACAGGCCACCGTTCTCCTTATCGACCAGGGTAAAGCGCGCGTCCTTTTCGCAATAGGCAGCCGCAATATCGCGCGAGCCATCCGGCGAGCCATCGTTGACCAGCACGCCCTCCCAATCGGGCATGTCCTGCGCAAGCAGGGAGTCCAGGCACCAGGTCAGGCACTCCTCCACCTTATAGATGGGAACGACAACGGAAATCTTGGGGTTAGCCATAGTCACTCGCTCCTACTGTGCGACCGGAACGTCATCAGGGTGTGGGTTGTCGCCGTAGGTGCGCTGATACGTCAGCACGCGCCAGACCAGCGGCAGGCCGCCAATCTTAAAGTAATGCTTAAACGTATTGAGCTTACCCGGCTTCTTAAAGTCAAAGCGCGAATCGATATAGGCGCGGGGCGACTTGACCATCAGGCGCAAGTCGGTCTCGCCACGCGGGTCGAACAGCGACAGATCAAAGCGACCAGCATCCCAATCGGCCTTGAGCTCGGGCGAGGCCTTCTGCCAAAACTGCTCGCGCAGCTCATCGACCAAACGCTCGTCATTCCAACGATACGTATCGACCTTCATGCGCATTAAAATCCCCTGGAGCTGAGCCTTGAGCTCGGGGCGCTCATCCAAAAAGCGCTGCATCTCGGCATATTCGTCGCATACGCAAAACACCTTGTTGGGCGAATTAACGGAGCTCTTCTCGTTATCCTGGCGATAGCACAAAATGGGGTCCGCAATAAACGCGGCACGCTCGGCGCAAGCCCAAACCTTAAAGTTAAAGCCTGCGTCCTGATACGAGGCGCCCGGCGTGGAGAGAAAGCGAACCTGATTGTCGTTGAGGAACTCGCGTCGATAGATAGCCGACCAAATGGAAGGTTTGCGGTAGAAAATTCCCGGGCGATCGACGGGGCGATACGCGGCGCCCGTCATATGCTCGTCGATAATCCCAAACAGCTCACGGCGTTCGCTGGGCGTGGACCAATACAGGTAAAAGTCGCCCTTCACCACATCGGCATGCTCAGCATCGGCCTTGGCGACCAGCTTTTGGAGCGAATCCTCAAACATAAAGTCGTCGGACTCAAGGATGCCCACGTACTCACCGCGCGCCATCTCCAGGCCGCGGTTCATCGAGTCGCCGTAGCCGCTGTTGGCTTTGTCGATCATCTTGACACGGGAGTCGCGCTCCATGTACTCGCGGATAATCGCCGGCGAGCTGTCGGTCGACCCGTCGTTAATGCAGATGATCTCGATGTCCTTGAGCGTCTGAGTCACGGCAGAATCGAGGCACTCGCGCAGGTAGCGTTCGACATTGCAAATGGGAACAAGCAGCGAAACTTTAGGGGTATCAGAGTTCTGCAAGAGAACCTCCTGTTGAATAGCGTGTAACAGGGTTATTTTAGCAGCCGGGTTGCGGCGGGCGGCAGCGCTTGGAATTATATAAAGCGCTCCAGGCAGGCTTTGAGACCGCGAGTCGAAAGATAGAACAGCGTGGCATCTGCCATCGAAACGCCCGGGGTCGCCGCAACGAGCTTGTGGGCAACACGGCGAACGGCGCCCTTAGCAGGCATATCCGCCCACTCCGTTCCCAAAAACGTCGTGAGGTCCATGTTGACGCGAGCCGCCACGCGATGGAAGTCATCGGAATCCAAGCGCGCCAAATCAAACACGATAAGGTCCAGGAACCAGGTGATCAGCTCGCCGGGACACAGGTCCATAAGACCGTAGCCCGCCCAGTCCTCCAAGACCTCCTCGAGCATTCTCATATGGGCATCGAGCTTTTTGGCGCGAGCCTCGACACTGTTGAACTCGTGCGTCGCCGATTCGCTCTCCATCACGTAGTGGTAGAACTTGTCCGGCATGACGACGGTCTTGTGGGCAAGCGCATAAGCCGCAAATTGGAAGACGACGTCCTCGCCCAAAGCCAGACCGGGGGCGAAGCGAATGCCTTCGCGATTGAGCAGCTCGCGCGAAAAAGCCGCACGGCAGGCATAGGGCTGCGCATTCGAATGGAACAGCAGTTGGGGATCACGGGCGCCGAAGGTGCCAGCTTTGGGGCTCATGAGTTGCTGGACACGTTTGGGGGCAGCATCGGCAGGTTCACAGACGCCGCCAAAAACGGCGGCCTCGGCATCCGCAGACTCCATGGCATGCAGCACGCGCTCGACCGTCTGGGCATCGATGTAATCGTCGGCGTCCACAAAAAAGACGGTCTCGCCCTCGGCGACATCGATACCGGCATTTCGAGCACACGAGACACCCGCATTTTCCTGGTCAATCACCAGTACGCGATCGTCAGCCTGCGCGATCTGGCGCAACACGTTCAACGAATCATCAGTCGACCCGTCGTTGACGCAGACAACCTGAATCGAGCGCTCGGACTGGGCCAACAGCGAATCAACGCATCGCTGAATGGAGCGCGCAGAGTTGTAAACGGGGACGACAATGGTAGCTTTAGGACACGAGGCCTCTCCCATGCCGACCTACCCCCTCAGCGATTCGATGAGGAAGGCGGCGACCACACCTGGGCCTCCAACCGAGGCGTAATACTTAGCACGCCCCAAGGCACCATCCGTCGCAAAACTCGGATGCTCGTCAACCCAGCCCTCAGGATCTTTGAGGATGGCAGCGAGGTTCGCGCGCTTCCACGGCTTGAGGTCGTCAAGCGAAAAGTCCCCGGCATCCAAGGCCGCCTGAAATTCCTTGGCCATCTGAGCCAGGAACTCCTTATAGAACTTAGGCGCCAAGCGCACATAGTTCCACATATACGAGTCGTACTTAATGAGCTGATTGAACTTGAGCATGCGCGCGACGTCATCGCTTGCGTGATCGCGGGCAAAATCCTCTCGGATCCAACGTTCGATCTCGGCATACTCGGTATTGACGCAAAAGACCTTAGCCGAAGAATTGACCGAGGAGTTCTCGTTGTCCTGACGATACGAAAGCACGGCATCGTGCAGGTAAACGGCCTTGTCGGCGCAGGCAATCACCTTAAAGGCAAACGACGTGTCCTGAAAGGATGCTCCCGGAGTCGGCAAGAACTTGATGCCGTTGCGCTCAAGAAAATCGCGACGGTACACAGCCGACCAAATCGACGGTTTCTGCTTAAAGAACTGCGTCGTGTCGCTCGGGTGCACCGGCTTACCGCAGTCCTTGGCCTTAAACATCTCGTGCAGCGAACGGCGCTCCTCGGGCTTAGACCAGTAGAAATCAAAGTTCGCCTTCGCAAAGTCGGCATTATTGCTATCGGCGGCCGAGACAAGCTTTTCGAGTGCGTCGGGCGCCATAAAGTCATCGGACTCCAAGATGCCAACGTACTTGCCACGCGCCATCTCCAGACCGTGGTTCATCGAGTCGCCGTAGCCGCTGTTGGCCTTGTCGATCATCTTGACGCGCCTATCGCGCTCCATATACTCGCGGATAATCGCCGGCGAGTTGTCGGTCGACCCGTCGTTAATGCAGATGATCTCAATATCCTTGAGCGTCTGCGCCAGGGCGGAATCGAGGCACTCGCGCAGGTAGCGCTGAACATTGTAAATGGGAATAAGCAGCGACAGAACAGGGCTGCCAGAGGCGTTAGTAGACAAATGTGCTCCTTAGGAAATACCTGTCGTTTCATGGTATCAAAGGGTCAGCGCGCCAGCGGGCGTTTATATAATCTATGGAGCCTCTTGCGGGCAAAGCAGCCCCACGTCATGCGGCGGGCCCATGGCAGGTTCCTGCGTTTTATTCAAAGCTTGCCGCCAAGGTGCGCCGAGCCTTTACAATAGGACAGTCCCAAGGACGTATTCGATAGCTTCCGTGCAGCGCATGCGCGCCGCACGTGAAAGGATATATTGCCCCATGCCTTCAACCCTTCCCGCTCCCATCGACAAGCTCGCCATCGTCGTCGTAACGTACAAGCGCCAGGAACTCCTGGCCAACTTGTTCGACTCCATGACCGAGCTCACGGCAGCGCCCTGGCGCATCGTGATTGTCGATAACGAAAATTCGCGCGAGACCGAGGCCATGTGCTCCGCATTCAACGAGCGCCTGGCCAACCTGTGGGGCATCGACACCGAGCAACCCGACGCGCAGGGCGGCACCGACCGTGTCATCTACGCCCCGCAGCTCGAAAACGGCGGCGGTGCGGGCGGCTTCTCCGCCGGCACTAAATGCGCCTACGACCTGGGCGCCCAATGGTTCTGGGTGATGGACGACGACGTGCTCGTCATCCCCGAAGGCATCGAGCGTCTTGCCAAGTGGACTGACCGCTACGATGTCATCCAGGGTTCGCGCCTGGACTTTGACGGCGGAGCCTTCTTTTGGCAGTACCAGCTCATCCTTTCACTCGGCATCCCTAACCCCATCGCCAAGTGGGACCTGGGACCCGAGGGCTACCGCGCCATGAACCAGCTGTGCTTTGAGGGCGGCATGTTCTCGCGCCGCGTGGTCGACAAGATTGGCCTGCCCGACGCGCGCTTCTTTATCTACGGCGACGATGCCTGCTACGGCTACGTAGCCAGCCAGCACTTCCCCGCCGCCGTGGTCGCCGACGTGGTGCTCAAGCGCGCCCGTGCCGTCTCTAACTGGGATATCGCCGGCAAACGCCAGCTCAACTCTACGAGCGACACCAACCGCTACTACATCATGCGCAACCGAGGCTTCCTCGCTCGCTATATGCAGATCTACGGTGACTACCACCCCATGTTGTTCCGCCTGGGCAATGCCGCGACCTTCTGCAAGGAATTCATTCGCCTGACTGCCGTTGACAAGTGCTTTAAGACCGGTATTCCGGCGCTGCGACGCGGCATGAAGGACGCCCGCAAGATCATCAAGGATCCCAACTGGAAGCCCATGCCGCCCATGAAGGATACCGAGTAACGGAAGCCGGAAACATCTCGGCGCTTAAAGCCGCTGGCACACCGTAGCCACATGCTGCCCATCAAAACCGAACCCCCAGCGCATGCGACCCACGCCGGGGCGCGGTACACGGATTTCGTCGATGCCATCGCGCTCTATGTCGAGTAGCGACTGCACGGCCAGCAATTCCAACCCCAGCGCATCCACATCGGGGTCATACATCATATTGATCGTTATAAGCGGGCGCTCGTCCAGCATGCCAATCGTATCGGCTATGTCGAACACAGCGCCCGTAGGAAAAACCTGGATGTCCCAGCGACCCGCGCCACACTTTCGCCTCGAAGCAGGATTGGCATAGCCCGGCAAGCCAAAGCAGAGCCCCTGCAAGAGCAGATGATATGGCAGCGGCTTATCTGGGTCGGTCTCACCGATTCCCGCATCCCCCAGGACGCGGCTTAGCGCCCGCTTCACGGTATCCTCGTTCCCACGGCACAGCCCGTCGCGAAACGCATCGACGTCTCGAATGTCTTCGGCAGCGCACTCAAACCACTCAACAATCACTAGACGCAAGGCCTGGCGAAGCTCTTTATTGGGCAATCGCAAAGCACGGAGGCGATCGCCATGCTCTGGCTCCTCAGTCATATCCGTCGTCAGGAAACCGGACAAATATAGCGCTGTCCACATGCCATCGTCAGGCGAGACATCTGGCTCTGCAGTGCCCAAACAAAGCGGGACCTCAGCGCACCCATGGGCCTCGAGCAAATCGAACAAGACCGAAAGGCGGTCGAGATTCCACCCGGCAACTACCTTACTCAGGCAATCGGCATATCCATACAGATCGGCACACACGGGCGCCGTGCAGCCTCGGTCCAGAAAACCGATCACACGCGCTGGATTCGAGCAATAATCCCTACCAAACCGATATCCCTCGAGCCATTCACGCGCATCATCAAGGTATTCCTCGCGCCCAGCATGATTCAACAGAGCCTGGACCTCGGCATCCGAAAAGCCGAACCAACGGTCACACCACGTCGAAAGCGGCGTCGTCAGATAATACGAGCAGCCGTGCAAAGAAAGCGCCGCTTCGGCAGGGCCGGGACACTCCCCCATCAGACATGCGAAGCGTAGCGAATGGCCCGCGGCAGCAATGGCGTCAAACAGCACACGGTCAAGTAGCCCTGCCGGATCGGCGCCGGAAGCGCCCCTTGCGCTCGCACGGCCCAACCACGCCGCGTCGTACCCATCAACGAGCAATACAACTTGCTCATCGCAGGCAATCTCCAGCAACTCAATGAGCACGCCAAGCACCGAGGCGACCTCGTCCTCGCTCGCCGCGCCACGCGCAACACGTTCGATGTGACGCACCTTATCTCGAGCTAAATCCGGGGCCTCCAAGAGCGCCAACAAGCGAGCGCACTCGCCCGAAAGGGCATCGCGCACGACGCCGGCAACAGCGGCGCCACGCCTCGCAGCGCCAGAAAAGTCCAGCGATATCACCGGATAGCAAGCGTACTCATCCCGATAACGCCCGCTGTCCGCATCCCAAATCTGAGCATCGGCAAACGAGATCCGACCGGCGCGACCGACCGCTGGACGCTCCAGAAAAGCCCTGAGCATCGACAAGTTCATGCTCTTGCCAAAACCCTCGGGTCGACAGCACACCACAACGGACGCGTCGCAGTCCAACACATCGGCAATAAACATGGTTTTATCGATGAGTAAACACCGATTAATTGCATCGGAAAAGTCGTGTACATCAACCGGTAGAGCTGCGTTATCCGCATGATTGAGCAACCGCGCACCAAACGCATGAATAAAACCACAATTCACCTGTTCAGACACCGTAAACTCTCCCTCTAACGCAGCACGATGCCCATTGTAACGAGCAGGCGGAGCGCAACAATATCGACTTGCAAAGGTTTCGGGCAACGGTAGCAACTGACGCCCCGAGGGGGCATAACAAATCGTTGTGCAACAAAAACGGGATCCGATGCGGCTGCACCGGACCCCGTCTCAAACGCTTTGAAAACAATCTGAAAGGCTACTCCTCCGAGCCATCCTCCCCAGAAGCCTTCTTCTGCTGATCGAGCTTATGCTTACCACTTACGATAGACGTAGCGCCCAGTGTGGCCAAGCTCGCGCTGGCAAGGCTCGCCATCACAATCAGATCGCCCGTCTTGGGCATATTGCCGCCAGATGACTTGGTTGTGGTGGTCGTCGTGGTCGTAGTGGTCACCGTTTTGGAGTCATTTTGCTCATGGACCTGTTTGTCGGTGTTGCTCTTACCGCCGTCCTCGCCCTGCTGCTTTCCGTCCTCGGTCTTGTCCTTGTTCTCGTCCTTCTCCTCAGATTCAGACTTCTTACCCTCGTCCTTCTTCTGAGTGGACTTGTCGTCCTTCTCCTCAGAGCTAGAACCCTTATCGGATTCGGTCTTCTCGGAAGCCTTGTCCTTGGAGTCGCCCTTTACGGCTTCGGTCTTTTCCGTGGAAGCCTGATCAGAGTTGTCCTTGTTCTGGGCCGAACCGTTATTAACGCCAGCCATCAGCGAAGAACCCAGCGTAGAACCAAGCTGCTCGGAGAAAGAAGGCTTCTTGTCCGGCGAAGCAACGGGAGCGTCCGGCGCCTTATTCGAATCGTCCTTGGAAGCATCGGAATCAGGGGTTGCGTCAGAGCCGGAGCCGTTGTTAGAGCCGGTGTCAACGGACGAATCGCTCGAGCCGGTAGATGAGTTAGAGGTGTCAGCGCCGGTCGAACCAGAAGCGTCGCTGTCCGTATTGCCGGCAGAGCTTGAAGGCGAATCGCCCGCAGCAGAGCCGTTCGAATCGGAGCCGTTCGAGGTAGAGCCGTCGTTGGTAGTGCCACCAGCAGAGCCATTACCGTCAGCATCGGTCGAGGGCGCATCCATCCTGTCATCGTTGGCATCGTCACTCGAGTCGTCATTCGAATCAGGTGTCGGCGAGGGCGCCGGTGTGGGCTCGGGCTGCACGGGCGTCGCGGCGGCAGCCTCGTCCTCAGCGATATAAACCAAGCAGTCCTTTAGCTCGTTGCGGTAGCGGTTCTTCCAGCCCTCATGATACTGGGGTTGGCTCGAATACTTGGTCGCCACGTTATTGACCACGCTGTTGGAAAGCGCCGTCACAAACTCGCGATCGGACATATCGTTGGAAAGATTCGCCCAGCGGAAAAAGTCCCTGCAGCCACCAGTGCCGCACATGTTGGTAATGCTCCACACCATGCCCTTGACGCAGTCGGCGCGGCCCGAAATGTCAATACCCAGGCCGCTCTTGAGCCACGCCTCGGTCACCGCATAGTACGAGTTGTACGCATAAGCATCTTGAAGTGCTGAGAACTCAACAGGATCGGTGTTGTAAGCACCCTGAAAGGCCTCCTGCGCAATACGGCCCAACTCGGTGAGCTGGCCGTTCTCATACATGGCATTGCTCGTGTTGGAAATCTCGCTGCCGCGATCAATCGCATCCTTGAGCATGCTGTACTTGGCAGAATCGTAGTTGTAAACCTGCTTCATAAACGGAATGAGCGACCAGCGGCGATCAAACTGATAGTAACCCAGTGCGTTATAGCCGTCACCATACGAAAATCCCTGGTTGTAGTTACCATGGCTCTCGTACTTGGTAAAGTACTTCATCTCGGGAGTCACGTTGACAAACGAAACGCCCTGGACCGACCTCAGCACGCCCGAGAAGGACTGCTGGGTGTAGAGACCCTTATCGATATCGGTGGCATCCGAGGCAACGCCCGGCGTGGGCTCCTCGGCAGCGACAGGTGCCGGCGCGGAAACGGCGCCAAACGAAAGCGCCAACGTCAGGCCCGCGACAATAGCAGAATGCTTGGGCTGCATAAGATCCTCCCTGCATTGGTGTAGTTAAAGTTCAGTTTGCAAAGATAAAAATAAGTATTGCAGCTCGCCCGTTGTTGCACAACAACCCCTCGGTAAACGGCAACAACCCTCCGCGAAATCTTAAGGAATTAAACAAACTGGTCGTCGGGCGCCAACAGAAGCTCGCCGTAACGCTCCATCAGCCCGTCCCTCAGCTGGCAGAATGCGGGGATATAGACGTTCAAGATGCGCTGAATCAAATCTTGAGCGAGCTTGTTGTCATAGATATGGACGTTCGTATTGCGGTCTCTGAGCATATCTAGCCAGGCTGCCTCATCAATAAAGTCGTAGAATCGGTACGACTCCTTCAAGATGGCGCGAGGAGACCCCGACGCGGCAAGCGTGGCGCCCTCATACTCGAGCAGACGCTTAAGAAGCTTCCAGCTCAGTTCAAATTGAAGATTGAACTTATTAATCAATCCACTCTGAACAAAATCATTGTTGAGATCCTGATTGGGCGCATCCTCAAGATTCGCCAAGGCGCTGACAAAGTTCTCATATTTTTTCATACAGAATCACACCATCCCTGGCAATTTCATCGAGCAATTGCTGCGATAAGGACTCGTCGAGATTGACGACATCTACATCTAAAAGAGTATCAAGACGTTCATCGATCAAATATGAGAAGCGGCCGAAATCCCGGCAACCTGCTACGGCGATGTCAATATCGCTCTTGGGCAAGTTGTCACCTCGAGCGCGAGACCCAAACAGCACGACCTTCTCGGCGTCACATTCCCGAGCAAAAACTTCGATTTGCTTGTACACCTTGTCGAGAGATGCCATTTGCACCCCTACAGCTTAATGTCAAAGTTGATCTCGGGAACGGTGGCCAGGTCGGCCAACGTCACGCCGTCGACGTACTTTTCGATCACGTCGTCCAGACCACGCCAGAACTTGACGGTCGAGCAAAGATCGCTGCGGGTGCAGCTGTTGTCGATGCCGTCGCACGCCACCGGAGCCGTGCTGCCCTCGACGGCACGCAAGATATCGCCGGCGCGCACCTCAGCCGGGTCCTTGGCCATCATGTAGCCGCCGCCCTTGCCGCGCACGCTCTTAAGCAGGCCAGCCTTCATAAGCGGACGCACCAGCTGCTCCAAATACTTTTGCGAGATATGCTCGCGGTCGGCGACCTCGCGCAGGGCAATCTTGCCCTCGGCGTCGCCAAGCGCTGCGATATAGATCATCAATCGGAGGGCATAGCGGCCCTTGGAAGAAATGAGCATACCTACCCTTCCATAACGCTGGGGACATACATAACCGATGAATTTGTCCCACATCTAGAAAAGTCGAGTGGATTAGTCGGGTTTTCCCTTGACTAACGCCGAACCCATAGTAACTTTATTCCGAGAAGATTCCTAGGGTTTAGTACACCTATGAGTACACCATATACAGAGAGGAACAGCATGAGCGCAAATCCGCTGCTTTCCATCGAAGGTCTGACCGCCTCCGTGGACGAGAAGACCATCCTCCACAACGTCAACCTCAACGTCGCCGCCGGCGAGACCCACGTGCTGATGGGACCCAACGGCGCCGGCAAGTCTACCCTTGGCCACCTGGTCATGGGCGACCCCGTCTATACCGTCAACGACGGCCGCATCGTCTTTGACGGCCAGGACATCACCGAGCTCACCACCGACAAGCGCTCCCGCGCCGGCCTGTTCCTGAGCTTCCAGGCCCCGGTCGAGATCCCGGGCGTGCCGCTATCGAGCTTTTTGCGTGCCAGCATCGCCGGCCGCCCCGGCCTGGAGATGAAGGGCAAGGAGTTCCGCCGTCGCGTCAAGGAGCTCGCGGCCGAGCTCAACATGGACACCGCCTACCTCAACCGAGAGCTGGGCGTGGGCTTCTCGGGCGGCGAGAAGAAGAAGGTCGAGATGCTCCAGCTTCTGCTGCTGCAGCCCAAGCTCGCCATCCTGGACGAGACTGACTCGGGCCTGGACGTCGACGCCCTCTCCACCGTCAGCCATGGCATGGACGCCTACCGCAAGAGCTGCAACGGCTCCATGCTCATTATCACGCACAACACGCGCATCCTGGAGCACCTGGATGTCGACCGCGTCCACGTTATGGTGAAGGGCCACATCGTGCGCGAGGATGACGCCTCGCTGATCCCTTGGATCGACAAGAACGGCTTTGAGACCTTCGAGCGCGAGGCCGCCGATCAGCGCGCCCAGGCCGAGGCCGCCGCTGCCGAGCAGCAGGCGTAAAGGGGCGACGCAATGACCAAGAACCGCACCGAGGTCGCGGACATCGACCGCAGCCTCTACGACTTCACCTATGGCGAGGAGGGATTCGAGCGCCTCGACGCCGGCATCACGCCCGACATCGTGCGCGAGATCAGCGCCAAGAAGGACGAGCCGCAGTGGATGCTCGATCTGCGCTTAAAGTCCCTCGAGATTTTCAATCGTTTTCCCGACCCGACGTGGGGCCCCTCCATCGAGGGCCTGGACATGGACAACATCGTCACCTACGTCAAGCCCAACACCGATCAAAAGCACGACTGGGAGTCGGTGCCTGACGACATCAAGAACACCTTTGAGCGCCTGGGTATCCCCGATGCCGAGCGCAGCTACCTGGCGGGCGTCGGCGCGCAGTACGACTCCGAGCTCGTCTACCACAACATGCAGGACACCGCGTCCAAGATGGGCATCGTCTACTCCGGCATCGAAGAGGCCCTGCACGACCCGCAGTGGGAGCCGCTCATCCGCGAGAAGTTTATGACGCTCATCCCGCCCACCGACCACAAGTTTGCGGCCTTGCACGGTGCCGTGTGGTCGGGCGGCTCGTTTGTCTACGTGCCCAAGGGCACCAAGCTCGACTTCCCGCTGCAGAGCTACTTCCGCCTCAACGCCAAGGGCGCCGGTCAGTTTGAGCACACACTCATCATCGTCGAGGACGATGCCGACCTGCACTTTATCGAGGGCTGTTCCGCGCCCAAGTACAACGTGGCCAACCTCCACGCCGGCGCCGTCGAGCTCTTTGTGGGCAAGCGCGCGCACCTGCGCTACTCGACCATCGAGAACTGGTCCAAGAACATGTACAACCTCAACACCAAGCGTGCGCGCGTGGACGAGGATGGCGACATCGAGTGGATCAGCGGCTCCTTCGGCAGCCACGTGGGCTACCTCTACCCCATGAGCGTGCTCAACGGCCGTCGCGCCCGCTCGAGCTTTACCGGCATCACCTTTGCCGGCGCCGGGCAGAACCTCGACACCGGCTGCAAGGTCGTGCTCAACGCGCCCGAGACCTCGGCAACCGTCGAGACCAAGGGCATCTCCAAGAGTGGCGGCATTCAGACCTTCCGCAGCTCTATTGTGGCGACACCCAAGGCCGAGGGCTCCAAGGCAACCGTGAGCTGCCAGTCGCTGATGCTCGACGACCAAAGCCGCTCCGACACTATTCCGGCCATGGACATCCGCGCCAAGAACGTCGACATCGGCCACGAGGCCACCATCGGCCGCATCGGCGACGACAAGGTGTTCTACCTGATGAGCCGCGGTATCTCGGAGGAAGAGGCCCGTACCATGATCGTCAACGGCTTTGCCAACCCGGTCTCCAAGGAGCTGCCGCTGGAGTACGCCGTCGAGATGAACAACCTGATTAAGCTCGAGATGGAAGGAGCGATCGGATAATGAAACAGGAAACCAACACCGCTGCTACCACGCTCGAGCAGGTCAACGCGATGCCGGCTGCCACTTGGGGCTGGCTGAAGATGAATCAGACCAAGCTCGAGCTCTCTGACGAGCTTGCCGCCGCTCCCACCGAGACCATTGAGGTCGAGGGCTTGGACGAGCAGTTTACCGGCGTGGCAGACGCGCTCGACGCCGCCATGGACGCCATGGCCGAGCGCTTCCCCGAGCGCCGTGCCTCCGCCCCCGGTGATGCCGCCGGCCGCGCCCGCATCACGCCCGAGACCGAGCTCGACGTGCCCGCAACCTCCGTCTACCAGGCCAGCGCCATTAAGCTCGAGGAAGAGCTCTCCCCTGCTGAGGCCTTCGAAACCGGCATGGGTGAGGCTGCCTACGCCTACTTGGCCGAGCACGCTACCAAGCGCATCGTCATCGATGTGCCCGCATACAAGCACGCCACGGTTACCGTGCGCGTGAGCGGTGTCGATGCAGCCGCGGCCATCGCCGCCATCGACGTCGTCGCCCGTCCCCAGTCGACGCTCGATCTGCTTATTGCCCTGGACTCCCCCGTTGCCGGCGAGGGCGTCGTGGGATCCGTGCTGCGCGTGTGCGCCCACGAGTACGCCACCGTCAACGTGGCCTGCACGCAGACGCTCGACGATAGCTGGATCGCACTCGACGACACCGGCCTGTTCCTGGACGAGGGCGCGCGCGTCAACGTGCAGCACACCGTCCTGGGCGCTGGCGCCAGCGCCACCGGCCTTGCCGGCGACCTGCTGGGCGATACCGCCAAGGTCACCATCGATACTGACTACCTGGGCGCCCGAGAGCAGGTGCGCGACTTTAACTACGAGCTGCGCCACCGCGGTCGCAAGACCGAGTGCGAGATCGACGCCAACGGCGTGCTGACCGGCACGTCCAAGAAGGTCTACCGTGGCACCATCGACCTCGTGCACGGCTGCAAGGGTGCCGTCGGCACCGAACGCGAGACGGTGCTCTTGGCCAACAAGGGCGTCGACAACAAGACCGTCCCCGTCATCCTCTGCGACGAGGACGACGTCGCCGGCAACCACGGAGCCACCATCGGCCACGTCCGCGACGAGCAACTGTTCTACCTCGCCTGCCGCGGCCTTGACCAAAACGCCGCCGAGGACCTGTTCATCCGTGCCAAGCTGGAGGACGCTGCGCTTTCCGCGACCGACGAGCGCACCCGCGCCGCCGTCGTCCGCTTGGGCAACAACCTGATCGACAATTTCGAGGAGGAGCTCGCATGATCGACACCGAGCACGTTAAATGCGACACCTGTACCGCACCGGAGCCTATGGAGCTCGACGCCAGCGACGAGGCCTCACGCGGCTGGCCCACCGTAGACATCGAGACCAATCCCTACAAGGCGCAGTTCCCGCTGTTCCAGCAGCACCCCGAGATCGCCTTCCTCGATAGCGCCGCCACCGCGCAGCGCCCTGCCTGCGTGCTCGACGCCGAGCGCGACTTCTACCAGCGCATGAACGCCAACCCCCTGCGCGGCCTGTACTCGCTGTCCGTCGAGGCCACCGAGGCCATCGCGAAGGTGCGCCAGCAGATTGCCAACCTCATCGGCGCCCCCCGGGCCAACGAGGTCGTCTTCACCCGCAACACGAGCGAGTCGCTCAACCTGGTCGCCAAGAGCTTTGCGCCAACGGTGCTCGAGCCCGGTGACGAGGTCGTCATTACCATCATGGAGCACCACTCCAACCTGATTCCGTGGCAGCAGGTCTGCCGCGAGACCGGCGCCAAGCTCGTCTACCTCTACCCCACCAAGACCGGCCAGCTCACCACCGAGGAAGTTCTTGCCAAGGTTGGTCCCAAGACCAAGATCCTGGCCGTGGGCCAGGTCTCCAACGTGCTGGGCGTCGAGAACCCGGTCAAGAACCTCGGCAAACTCGTGCACAAGTACGGCGGCTACCTGGTCGTCGACGGTGCGCAGTCGCTGCCGCACATGCCGGTCGATGTGGCCGACCTGGGAGCCGACTTCTTTGCCTTTAGCGCACACAAGGCCATGGGCCCTATGGGCATCGGCGTGCTGTGGGGCAAGATGGACCTGCTCAACGCCATGCCGCCCATGCTCACCGGCGGCGAAATGATCGACTCTGTCACCGAGCAGGACGCCGTCTGGGCGCCCGTCCCCGAGAAGTTCGAGGCCGGCACGCAGGACGCCGCCGGCATCTTCGCCACGGGTGCGGCACTCGACTACCTGGTCAACACCGTGGGTTACGAGAACATCCAGGCCCGCGAGCAGGCACTCGTCCACTACCTGATGGGCGAACTCATGCAGCTCGACTTTGTCCAGATCATCGGCTCCATCTATTGGGACAACCACCACGGCGTTGTGAGCTTTAACGTCAAGGGCATCCACCCGCACGACGTCGCGAGCATCATGGACATGGACGGCGTCTGCATCCGCGCCGGTCACCACTGCGCGCAGCCGCTGCTTACCTGGCTGGGCGTCGAGAACCTTGCCTGCTGCCGCGCCAGCGTGGCCTTCTACAACGACAAGGCCGACATTGACAAGTTCATCGCCGGCCTGCATCACGTTTGGAGCACGTTCAATGGGTAATCTGTACACCTCCACCACATTTATGGAGCACAACTCGCACCCCGACTACAAGTACGAGATGGATGCTCCCACGCACGAGCACGACGGCATCAACCCCAGCTGCGGAGACGAGCTCACTCTGCAGCTGCGTGTCGAGAACAACGTGATCGAGGAGGCCTCCTTTACCGGCCACGGCTGCGCCATCAGCCAGGCCAGTGCCGACATCATGGCCGATCTCATCACCGGCGAGACCGTCGAGGAAGCTCACCGCCTGGCAGAGCTCTTCCTCGCCATGATCCGCGGCGAGCAGCTCTCCGAGGAAGACCTGGAAGACCTGGACGAAGCCGCCCAGCTCCAGGACATCTCGCACATGCCCGCCCGCGTCAAATGCGCCGAGCTCGCCTGGCGCACCCTCGACGGCATGCTCGAGGGGCAAGCTAACCAGTAGTTTATGCCCCGAATCCAAGGTTTTTGATTGCCGAGCCGCCCGATACGGGCGGCTCTGTTTTTACCTAATGAGCGCGAACGCACAAAGTCCGCGCGTCCGGCGCCCCGTCTGACATTTGCCACACAGCCAGACGCGAGCACGGGCGTTTTCCACAGCACCAAAGGCCTGCGGCAGGGCCCCGGGCCCGCCAAGCAATGCGCCAAGCCCCGTTCTGCGAAGCTCCGACTCGCTTCGCGCCTGCCGCAGACGGGTCCCATAGGGAGCGGCGTGCATTTTTGCGAGTATTCAGCACGCCAAGCTGTGTGTATACGCATCGAAAGCGTTAATCAACGTCTTTAGGCGCATATATATTGTGCTTTAGAACAAGCATCGCGGTCTGACGGGACGCAGGCACGCGCTTCGGGGGCGCAACGGCGGGAATCAATAGCTTCGGGACCCGTATGTTGCAAGATTGCGGCGGTGCCGACAGCAACACGATGCTGAAAACTCCGTTTTTTGCACGGCGCAGACGGGGGTAGGCACGGGCAAACCCGGACCGAGCCGTTATTTTATGCAAGATGGCGATTTTTCTATGCATATTAAGAAGTGCAGTTACCGTACCAAGCTTTTAGAACAATGGTTGTGGCATATGGGCGACCCCAGCTGCGGTGCACAGGCAGTCCTACGCCACGTTTCGGCCAGTCTGCACCGCCGTTCGTGCACAGGCACGCACGATACGAGAAACGGTACTTTTGCCAATCCCCGTATATCGCTCAATCTGACGCACCGTAAAACCGGCATCGTGCAATCCAAGAATGACGATATTGCGCTGCGCCGACGGCGCGGCTTTAACCCCGTGGAGCGGAACCCCGAGGCTCTTCGCCATCTTGTCGGCAAAGGCGTGGCGTTCCCACTCCGTCTCTTTCATATCGCCCAGCGCTGGCTCGCCGCCGTCGGGCGTCGAAAGCGAATGGGTAATAAAGCCCTCGGCAGAACCAAAAAGCTCAAGCACGCAAGAAGGATCAGAAAATCCCCTCGCGACATCAGTCGCGTCACCGTCGTAAGCGCGCAAATGCTCGGCAAAGCTGCTCCAGGGATAACGCTCGATTAAGCTGATGCCAGCCTCCTGCGGATCGGCGTGTACGGAACGAATAGCCTCCATCACCTGCCAGTCGGTATCGAGCGAACGCCGGTCAAAACGGTTCTGGAACAGATGGCCTGTGCGCCCCGTGCGTTTATTGAACCGCCGCGCGTACGTCAAAAGCAACCGGTGCATCGCCGCGCTCATCCTGTCCTCGTAATCTGCAAGCACCAAATGCACGTGAGTGCCCATAAGACACCAGGCGATAACCGTCACGCCCTCCTCGCGGCAGCACTCGCGCATCAGCTCCAAAAACTCCCATCGGTCTTCATCGCCCTCAAAGATGAGCTGCTTGCCCGTACCGCGGGCACAGACATGGTAAAAGCCGGTAACCGTTCTCCAAACGCGCTGCATGGCGCTCCCTTCGCCGGGATCTGTTTACCATCCAATACAGCACGATTGAAGCGTGCCATCAAAACATTCACGCAAAACAATACACTCGCGCGGCCAAAGGCAGCAAACAGGCGGCGAACGGCACCGTTGCAACAGGTCAACCACTGCAACGCTTGCAAGAGCGGACCAAAAGCTTGCCCAAGACGGACCCCCTCTACGGAAGTTCATGACCACAGAACATAGAGTTAAACCGTTTCAATTAAAACTTCAGGACTTCTCGCTACGAAAACTGAGCCGTTCGCCGAATATTCCGTGCATTTCGCGGTATTATAGGGGCTGCATGTCATGTCCCTTTCGAAGGGTCGCCCGGCAATCGCCAGCCACGACCCCCAGACGGGACGCCAACACGATAGAGAGGAGAGGCATGCAGTACTCACAGGAAGTGGAGAACATGTGCCCCGTTGCCAAGGGTGCATACCACGGCCCCGCACCCATCCCCGAGGAGGGCAAGTGGGTCCAGGCTAAGGAGATTTCCGACATCTCCGGTCTTACGCACGGTGTGGGTTGGTGCGCACCTCAGCAGGGCGCCTGCAAGCTCACGCTGAACGTCAAGGACGGCATCATCGAGGAGGCCCTCGTTGAGACCATCGGCTGCTCGGGCATGACCCACTCTGCCGCCATGGCTTCCGAGATTCTTCCCGGTAAGACCATCCTCGAGGCCCTCAACACCGACCTCGTCTGCGACGCCATCAACGTTGCTATGCGCGAGATCTTCCTGCAGATCGTTTACGGCCGCAGCCAGACCGCGTTCTCCGAGGGCGGCCTGCCCGTGGGCGCCTCCCTCGACGACCTCGGCAAGGGCCTTCGCTCTCAGGTCGGCACCATGTTCGGCACCAAGGCCAAGGGCGCTCGTTACCTCGAGCTCGCTCAGGGCTACGTCACCCGCATGGCTCTCAACGACAAGAACGAGATCATCGCATTCGAGTTCCTGAACCTCGGCAAGTTCACCGACGCCGTTAAGGCCGGCAAGACCCCCGAGGAGGCCATCGCTGGCGCTATGGGCCACTATGGTCAGTGGGAGAACGCTGCCAAGTACATCGACCCGCGCACCGACGAGGAGACTCACTCCGTCGCCAGCGTGTTCCCGGTTCACGAGTAGAAAGGGAGGGAAATAACTATGACTGTTACGTTCGAAGGTTACGAGCGCCGCGCTGACAAGATCAACAAGTGCCTCGCCGACAACGGCATCGCCTCCCTCGAGGAAGCTCTGCAGATCTGCACCGACAAGGGCTTCAACCCGCGTGAGATCGTCAACAACACCCAGTCCATCGCCTTCCAGAATGCCGAGTGGGCCTACACCCTCGGTTGCGCTCTCGCTGTCAAGCGTGGCGCCAAGTCCGCTTCTGAGGCTGCCGCCATCATCGGCGAGGGCATCCAGGCCTTCACCGTTCCCGGCTCCGTCGCCGAGGACCGCAAGGTCGGTCTGGGCCACGGCAACCTGGGCGCTATGCTGCTCTCCGACGACACCGAGTGCTTCGCCTTCCTGGCCGGTCACGAGTCCTTCGCTGCCGCTGAGGGTGCTATCGGCCTGGCTCTGAACGCCAACAAGGCTCGCAAGAAGCCGCTGCGCGTCATCCTCATCGGTCTGGGCAAGGACGCTGCTCAGATCATCGCCCGCATCAACGGCTTCACCTACGTGAAGACCCAGTTCGACTACTTCACGGGCGAGCTCAAGGTCGTCGAGACCATCCCCTACTCCGATGGTCCCCGCGCCGCCGTTAACTGCTACGGCGCCGTCGACGTCCGCGAGGGCGTTGCCATCATGTGGCACGAGAACGTCGACATCTCGATCACCGGTAACTCCACCAACCCCACGCGCTTCCAGCACCCCGTCGCTGGCACCTACAAGAAGGAGCGCCTCGAGGCTGGCAAGAAGTACTTCTCCGTCGCTTCTGGTGGCGGCACTGGCCGTACCCTGCACCCGGACAACATGGGCGCCGGCCCTGCCTCTTACGGCATGACCGACACCATGGGCCGCATGCACTCCGACGCCCAGTTCGCCGGTTCTTCCTCCGTGCCTGCGCACGTTGACATGATGGGTCTCATCGGCATGGGCAACAACCCCATGGTCGGTGCCACCGTCGCCTGCGCTGTCGCCGTCGAGGAGGCCCTCAAGGCCTAATCGCGCCCGCGCGATGCTCATATAGTTGAGCTTTGGAGCCGCTACCCACCCGGGTAGCGGCTCTTTTTGTTTGCGCTGTCGCAGGGTAGCTAATGCCGATATATCAGTTGGGGCGAAATACAAGATGTGATGAGATGGAGCGTCAGAGCGTCCATGACGCCCACCTGCCATATTTGCCCTTTACCGATTTGCCGGGTCTTTGCGGCCCCATTGCCGATCACCCGTGCGACAATGCGCCGGACGAGAAAGGAATCCGATGGAATCGACTGATGTACTGGTAATTGGATCTGGCATTGCGGGCCTTTGTGCCGCCATCGAAGCGGCACGCACGGGTGCAACCGTCACTGTGGCAAGCGCCGGCAAGACCATGAGTGGATCGAGCTTCTTCCCGGGTACCTGGGGCCTCGGCCTCATCGGTCCCGTCGACGAAGACGACGAGCAGGACCTCATCGACACCATCCTGGCCGTCGGCGGCGGCGTTGCCGACCCCGAACTCGTCCAAACGTTCGTCCACGGCATTCCCCAAGCGATTGACTGGCTCGAGCAAGACCTGGGCGTTGAGCTCCAGCGTCCGCAAAGCGCCAAGAGTGCTCAACAAAAGCAATTTATCCCCTGCTTTGACCACAAGACGCGCATGTGGCGCGGCCTCACCCGCAAGCCCCTTGAGGACGCTCTGACGACCTGGATCGAGTCGCTCGGCATTCGCCTGCTCCCCCGCCATGAGCTTATCGACCTTGTTGAGGACACGAACGGCAGAATAACCGGAACCGTACTCTACGACCTTACCGAAAATCGAATCGTGCCCTTTGCTGCCAAGGCCACGATCATCGCAGCCGGTGGCACAGGCGGCCTGTTCGAGCGCAGCCTTACGTCGGCTGATGTGCTCAGCTCCTCGCAGGCCATCGCACTGGCGCACGGCGCAACACTTACTAATATAGAGTTCATGCAGATGATGCCTGGCTTCATCGAGCCCAGGCGTAACTTGGTCTTCAACGAGAAAACCTGGCGCTACGTGCATGTAGACCAGCCGGTAGATATTGCCGACGACAAGCTGGACGACCTGCTCGAGCAGCGCTCTGGATATGGTCCCTTCACGTCACGCTTGGCCTCCCGCGCTATCGATCTCGTCATCGATCAGGCAGGTGTCGAAGGCCTGGCACTCCACTACGACTTCCCCCGCGAGGATGTCCCAGAGTTTGTGCAGACCTTTGCCACCTGGCTGCAAGACGAGCACGGCATCGCGCCGACCGACGAGATGCGCGTTGCGATGTATGCCCACGCCGCTAACGGCGGCATCAAGATCGATAAGACCGCGCACACGGGCGTTGAGGGCCTCTACGCTTGCGGCGAGGCGACAGGCGGCATGCACGGCGCCGACCGCATTGGTGGCTTGTCAAGCGCCAACGGCATCGTATTCGGACGTATCGCGGGCGCATCGGCAGCCCTCACAGCGCAGAAAGAGCCTGAGGCGGCCCTGAAGGCGGATATCACCCTCCCCCAGTACGGCATTGCCACAACAGATGCCGAACGCCTGACACACAGCCTTAGGCACACGATGAGCACCTTTTGCATGATCAACAGGACCGAAACAGGCCTATCCGAGGCACTACACGAGCTTGAGGGCTTAAAGACGGAGGCAACGACCTTGAGCACACAGAAAGCCCAGGACAGCGAAGTCGCAGCCCTCGCCCGCCTACAGTCGCAGATTCGACTAGCACAGGAAATGGTCAAAGCCATGCGCAAGCGAACTGAAAGTCTCGGGTCGCACTATCGAGCGGATTAAACCGGACACCTATCTAAAGCAGAACACAACCAATCGATATCCATGGGCCCCGTGAGCTCGAAGCAGCACGGGGCCCATTCGTGTCCGCACGACAGCGTATCCTTATTCTGAATACAGAGCGGGCAAAGCCCGCATAGAAAATAGACCAGCGAGGAGGAGATATGGACAGGAGAGATATCGAGAAGTGGCGTATCGAACTTGATAGCTACGCCAATGTGAAAGACGGCGTTGAGTATTGGCTCGCACGCGATTTAATGGAACCCATGGGGTACACTCGATGGGAGAACTTCGCCGAAGTTGTTAAGAGGGCAAAAGTCTCATGCGAAACAAACAAAACTCCAGTTGATTCCCATTTTCGTGACACCACGAAAATGGTAACTGCCGGTGTCGCCGCTCGCGCGGTTAAAGACTACAAACTTACGCGCTATGCATGCTATTTAATCGCACAGAACGGAGATTCAAACAAGCCAGAGATCGCGCTCGCCCAGGCATACTTTGCCGTGCAGACGCGCCGCCAAGAGCTCATAGAGCAGCGCTTCGCAGAGATTCAGCACTTGCAGGCGCGTCACTCGCTATCCGATTCAGAGAAACAGCTCTCGGGTATTGCGTTCAAACGCGGCGTGGACTCCAAAGGATTCGCGATCATCAAGTCGAAGGGCGATGAGGCGTTATTCGGCGGCAGAAGCACGGCGGAAATGAAGCAGCAGCTCGGCGTACCCAAGAGCGCGGCATTGGCGGACAGGTTAGCCGATGTCCTCATCAAAGCAAAGGACCTTACGAACTCGATGACGGCCTTCAACGCCGAGGAACACGACCTGTACGGCCTGGACCAGATCAAGCAAGAGCACGTCGAGAACAACACAAGCGTGCGTGGCAGCCTCATCGACCGCGGAATTGTCCCCGAGAACCTACCGCCTGCCGAGGATACAAAAAAGCTCGAGCGTCGCGTGAAGGCAGACGAGAAGAAACTCAAGGAGGGTACTGACGGTTTTACCGATCCCCAGGGTAGGCTCGATCTGTGAAAGCGGCTGTGCCCTGTCGGGTTCGACCCCATGCGAGGTCAACAAAAAAGCGACCAGCCTAAGCCAGTCGCTTTAACATGCTTTGGGTGGGCCGTCAGGGGTTCGAACCCTGGACCTTGGGATTAAGAGTCCCCTGCTCTACCAACTGAGCTAACGACCCAAAGCTAAAGTCCGTTGTGGCGGACTTTAGATGAGATATCGTGTGGTGGGCCGTCAGGGGGTCGAACCCTGGACCTTGGGATTAAGAGTCCCCTGCTCTACCAACTGAGCTAACGACCCGATATCAGCACGAAGCAAGAACTGGGGTGGGTAAAGGGACTCGAACCCTCGACCTACGGGACCACAACCCGTCGCTCTAGCCAACTGAGCTACACCCACCGTGTCCTGTGCGCTTCGCGCTCGACTATTATTGCAAGGAACGCCACGTGATGCAAGCCCCAATTTTCAAGAATTTTGAAAAGAGTTTTTCGAGCGCGTTTCGAGCAATTCCCACCGGTTCCATAGGAGTAAACTTGCCCCACTGCAAATCCTCGAAAGGACCGGCATGAAAGAACTCTCCAACCGCACGGCAACATTTACCGATTCGGTCATCCGCCGCATGACACGCATCTCCAATAAGTACGATGCCGTCAATCTCTCGCAGGGCTTCCCCGACTTCGATCCTCCGGCGCAGCTGCTCAACAGCCTGAGCACCATCGCCGCCGACCCCAAGCCGCTCTACCACCAGTACTCCATTACCTGGGGCTCCCAGGCCATGCGCGAGGCGCTCGCCGCCAAACAGGAGCACTTTATGGGCATGCCGATCGACCCCAACCAGAATATCGTGGTCACCTGCGGCTCCACCGAGGCCATGATGGCCGCCATGATGACGGTTACGAACCCCGGAGACAAGGTCGTCATCTTCTCGCCGTTCTACGAGAACTACGGCGCTGACACGATTCTTTCGGGTGCCGAGCCCATCTATGTGCCGCTCAACCCGCCCACATTCGACTTTGACCGCGAGACGCTCGAGGCAGCCTTCCGCGACAACGACCCCAAGGCCATCGTCCTGTGCAACCCTTCCAACCCTTGCGGCAAGGTCTTTACGCGCGAGGAGCTCACCTTCATCGCCGACCTCTGCAAAAAGTACGACGCCTACTGCATTACCGACGAGGTATACGAGCACATCGTCTACGCGCCCCACGAGCACGTCTACTTCGCGAGCCTGCCCGGCATGGAGCAGCGCACGCTGTCCTGCAGCTCCCTGTCCAAGACCTACTCCATGACCGGCTGGCGCCTGGGCTACGTCATTGCGCCGGCAGACGTCATCGACCGCGCGCGAAAGGTTCACGACTTCCTCACCGTGGGTGCCGCCGCGCCGCTCATGGAGGCTGCCGTGGCCGGCCTCACGCTGCCGCAGTCCTACTACGACGAGCTCACGGCGCTCTACACCCACAAGCGGGACCTCTTCTGCAACGGCCTGCGCGACCTGGGCTTTGACTTCATCGAGCCGCAGGGAGCCTACTACGTCATGGCCGACGTCTCTGGCCTGGGCTATGAGGACGACTACGACTGCGCCGTCGACCTGTGCCGAAAGGTGGGCGTGGGCGCGGTGCCCGGCAGCTGCTTCTTCAACGCACCCGAGAACCGCTTCGTGCGTTTCCACTTCGCCAAGTCCGACGAGGTGCTCAAGGCGGCCCTCGACCGTCTCGACGGCTGGCGCGAGAAGATGGCGCGATAGAAAGCCGCCGGTTACGCATCGTTAACAAAAAAGTTCTTGCGCGCGGCCGCATCGGGCGCGTATAGTCGCACGCAACAAGCGCACGAGGCGCTTATCGACCCAAGAGAGGAGTGCAC
>DBGAXC010000026.1:0-8890 GCA_048447565.1 Collinsella aerofaciens
CTGCAGGGCGCGGGGCATGGGGCACGGGCGGGCGCTCAAGGCCGTCGCGAGGAAGCGGCTCAGGGCGATATACGCCGTGATGCGCGACCGGGTGCCCTACCGGGAGTAGCCCCGACGGTTGACAAAACTATAGGAACACCCAACGACTAGGCGAGGGCGGCCATGATGGTGCGGGCGACGCCGTCGTGGTCGTTGTCGTATTCGGTGATGGCGTCGGCGGCCTCGCGATCCTCGGGCTCGGCGTTGATCATGGCCATTCCATGGCCCGCTGCCTGCAGCATGGGGATGTCGTTGATGTTGTCGCCGAACGCCCAGGCGTCGGCGAGACACTCGCCAAGATGCTCGCATAGCCACGCGAGGGCCGTTCCCTTGGTTGCGCCCTCGCCCATGACCTCGATATTCATGGCGTACGAACGCGTGACCTCAATGCCTCCGAGCGTGTCGAGCTCCGCCGCGATGGCGTCGCGATCGGCCGGGTCGTGCCAGTACATGGCGATGCGTTCGAGTGTCTCGACCTCGTCGATTTTGCTGTCGATATCCATGTCGATCGGTGTTCGTGTGCGCTTGAGCGAAGCCGCGATGTGGTGGTCGCCGCCGCAGAATTCGTCCAGGCGCGAGTAGAGCGAGCGGGGGAGGAAGCACTGCCCGTCCGCGAAGATATCGAAGGTCACATCGTGACCGGCGGCAACGCTATGGACGCGGTGGGCGATGGCGCGGTCGAGCGGTCGGCTCAAAATGCGCGTAGCACGTGAGGTATCGGTGGGCGTACCGTCGTCGAGCTGCCAGACGCTGGCACCGTTGGCACAGACCGCATAGTGTACGGCGGGGTGGGCGAGGATGGGCTCAAAGATGCCCGACAGCGGGCGCCCCGTGCAGGGCACAAACTCAATACCGCGGCGCGCAAGCTCGTCGAGCATCGCCCAGGTAGCGTCGCTCATCTGCTTATCGGTCGTCAGCAGCGTTCCATCCATATCGGAAAACACAATCATTTGATGCAGCCCCTTCTACTGGCATAAAAAGCGTGGCCGAGGGCGGTGATGCCCTGGCCACGCTCGGGTTCTATAACGGTCCGCATCCTAGCGATCGGCGAGCGGCTTGTACTCCAGCGGCTCGATAACCGGGCGATACGCGGGACGGATGATGCGGTGCGCGCAGAAGAGCTCTTCCATGCGGTGCGCCGACCAGCCGGCCATGCGGGCGACGGCGAACAGCGGCGTAAAGAGCGTCTCGGGCACGCCGAGCATCTTGTAGATAAAGCCCGTGTACAGGTCGATGTTGGCGCAGATAGGCTTGGTCATGCCGTGATCGCGCATCACTTGCGGTGCCAGGCGCTCGATGCGCTCGATGAGCGCGAACTCCTCGCCCAGGTCCTTCTTGGCGGCAAGCGTGCGCGCATAACGGCGGCACACCTCGGCGCGCGGGTCGCTCAGCGTGTAGACGGCGTGGCCCATACCGTAGATGAGGCCCGTGCCATCGAAGGCCTGCTTGTCGAGGATCTTGCCCAGGTAGGCTGCGACCTCGTCCTCGTCCTCCCAATTGGAGACATGCGCACGGATGTCCTCGTGCATGGACACGACCTTGGCGTTGGCGCCGCCGTGGCGCGGGCCCTTGAGCGAGCCGATAGCCGCGGCGTAGGCGGAATACGGGTCGGTGGCCGAGGAGGACAGCACGCGGCAGGCGAACGTGGAGTTGTTGCCGCCGCCGTGCTCGGCATGCAGCATGAGCATCACGTCGAGCAGCATGGCTTCGTCGCGGGTGAATGCCATACCGCCGCGCAACACCTGCAGGATGGTCTCGGCGGTGGAAAGGCCGGGTGTGGGATGCGGTACATGAACCTCGGAGCCGCGGCGCTTGGCGACCGAGGCCATATGCGCGAAGGCGGCGATGCGGGGGAGACGGGCGAGCATGGAGATGGCGACGTCGATTTCGTGCTCGGGTGTAATGGCGTCGGGCTCGGCGTCGAAGGCGTAGAGCAGCAGCACGGCGCGCTGAAGCACATTCATGATGCTCGCCGACACCGTGGTCATGGGGAACTCGCGGACGTATTCATCGCTCAGGTGCCTAAAAGCGCCCAGACGTTCGCAAAAACCGTCGAGCTCCTCTTTGGTGGGCAGCGAGCCTGTGATGAGCAGGTAGGCGACCTCTTCGTAGCCATAGCGATCCTCGGCCTGGGCGTTGTTGACTAGGTCCTCGATGCTATAGCCGCGCAGCGTGAGCTTGCCCTGGTCGGGCACGACTTTGCCGTCGACCTTGTTGTAGCCGTGCACGTCCGAGATGCGGGTAAGGCCCGCGACCACGCCCGAGCCGTCGGCATTGCGCAGGCCGCGCTTGACGTTGTGCTCAACGAACAGGCCCTCGTCGTATGGGGCCGTCGGCAGGCCGTGGTAGAGGTTTTCGCTTTCGGGCGAAATCTGACGGCTCGCCTCATAATCCAAGACCAGGCGGCTCAGATGGTCATCGAAGCGGTAGTAGATTTTCTTGGCGTCGTAGGCCATGCGCGCTCCTCTCCGGTCCGCTTGGGGGCCGCGCGCTTGGACGATATGACGTCAAGCTGCCCCGAGCGGCTTGTTCGCTACAGGCGGTACATAAAGTTAAAGACGTCCTCGCGCTGGATGGACACGTTGACGCCCGAAAGCTCGCCGGCCTCGGCCAGGGCCTTCTGCAGCTCGGCGAAGTCGAGCTTGGACTCGGCGGTGTCGGCCAGCATGGTCATGGTGAAGATGTCCTCGATAATGGACTGCGTGATGTCGCGGATGTCGACGTTGGCCTCGCCCAGAACGCGGGTGACGCCGGCGACGATGCCGGGGCGGTTCTTGCCAAGGACGGTGATGACGATACGGGAGGACGAGATCTCGGCCATGGGAAACCCTTTCGCGTGGTTGCGGCGCGCGCGGGGCGCTCCGCTACGGTACAGTGTTCATCATTGTACCTGTCTGGCGCAAAAAAGGCGCGCTCGCTGCGGCGTTACATGCCTGCAACATGAGCGTAAGGGGGAAGGCCGTACGGGGAAGAGCCGTCTGGCGCGTGTCCGGCTCGTGTTGGGTTGATTTCCGATCTCAGCCGAACACATTGAGCGGACAGGCCGTTCCCGCAGTCAGCCGAACGCCTCCGACGGCTGATTCCGAACTGGAAGCGGAGGGCATCCCCGCCCTTCGGTAGGGGATACCGCTCCGCGGCGCATGCCGCGGGCGGCGCCCCTATCGGACCACCGTGACCTCAGTTGGGATGGGCCCAGCACTGCCGCGTACTCGGTGAGCTAGAGCCAACTGTTCATCTTCACGTCGCGTATGGCGATATTTCGGTCGTCCGGCTCGGTGATGCCGTAGCCGAACGCCTGGAGCGTCTCGATGGACTCCTGGATCCTCTGTTGGAACATGGGACCCGGATCGACCCTCGGCCCGAGGCGCCCGCGCCAAAGGCACGGCGTGGCGCGCAGCATGTTATGGATTTTGGAGATGGGCTCGATGTCGGCGTAGACGTTGAGCGTCGCCATGGCGTCCTTGTGGCCGAGGATCGATTGGAGCGCCTTGATATCGCCGCCTTGGCGGATCCACTGCGTTGCGAACGTGTGGCGAAGGCCGTGGAACGTGATCAGCTCGTCGTTGGTGCCCATGAGGCCGTTGGTCTCCGAGAACGTCTTGAACGCCCTGCGGATATAGCTTGTCGTCGCGAAGGTCGCGCCCGGCTCCGACAGGATGTAGCAGTCCCCGATCTCGACCGCCCCGGTAAGGCCGCGCAAGCGCAGCTTTCCGCAGTCGATCTCGTGGGTCTCCTTCAGGAAGGGGGGTAGGCCGACCGGGTCGATGGGGATACCCCTGGCGTCATGGGTCTTGGTGTCCTTGATGAACGAACCCATTCCCTTCGCGTACGCCACCGAGTGTCTGATCGAGATCAGGCCCGTTTCGAAATCCACATCGCACCACCGAAGGCCGCAGACCTCGCCGATTCGCATCCCCGTGTGCAGGGCGAGTACGACCGCCCTCTAATCCTCGGCGGACCAATCGAGTCCGAACTCCTTTCGGGCATCCTCTTCGCTCATGACTTCGAGAAGGTCTCCGGGTTGGCAACGAAGGGCGAGGCATAGCTGCTCGAGTGTGTTGAAGCGAATGCCGCGAATATGCCCTTTTTTAATACGGGACAGGTTCACGGGCGTGGTTCCAATCCTTTCGGCAAGTTCGTTCGAGGAAATCTTTCGCTCGGCCATGATCTTGTCGAGGCGAACAATTACGGGCATGGCGTTTCCTTACGCAATCTCGTCGGAGTCGAGGTACAGCTCTCGGGCGTACAAGAAGAGCTGGGAAAGCATGAACAGGACGATGCCGAGAACCAGAGAGGTCCAATCGAATGATGAAGCGATCTCTTGGGCGCCGACGGCCCCCTCGCCGCCAAACATCGAAACGGAGGTTTTGAGTGAGCCGGCGTAGAGGCTGGTGGCAGCTTGAACAACGAAGAGAATGCCGAGCACCTTCAAGCATGTCGCAGACCCTTTCTTGAAGGGGTCTCCGCTCTTGATCGTCCACACGAGAACGGCGCTGAGGATGGTCGTAGCGATACCGATGACGGCAGGGACCAATGTCGAGATCGCAAGGGCTGGATACGCGGGGGAGTCTGCAATTACAGGGTTGTCGAGCACTTCGATTGCTGGCTTTAAGGAGAACGCCACTTGTGCGATGGCGGTGGCGCAAAGGGTCGCAGAGGCTATCGCACATGCGATGCGGAAGGAATGAAGCCGGGGAGTGCGATTGTCGGAACTCATAATAACCTCCGAAGAACTTAAAAAACTCAGGTTACTTTTTAACAGTTTATGTTAAATTGACTTTGCCGGCAAGTAATAAGGGCCGAGCATTTTGTTCGGCCCCTCTGTTCCGACTGGATGAGGTTAAGGTTGGCGATGAATATGCTCAAAATCTCGAAGGCGATCTTTAGGTCGCTTCTCTCCTCCAGGTCGCTCTGTGTTGTCGTTGTTGCGTTGATGGTTCTTTGTGCTCTGCCCGTCTTCAGGAGCGCGGCTGGCATCGACGGACGGGTCGAATACCTCGAGTCGGGAATAACCCGTGTTGAGCAGGAATTGTCAGCATCCTATGCGGATGCGCTTGTGAATGCGGGGGAGGACGGTGTCTATACCTCTTCATCAAGCATGCCCGCGCTTCTGTACCCTCTTGCCGCGGGACGTCTTATCTTGGCACCGCTCTCTCCCCTACTTCCGTTTCTGCAGATATCGGATGGAGAGTACACCTATTATGACGGATCGAAGGAGTACTTGCTATGGGTCGCAACGGCCGTTGCCGTCTCGTTCCTTGCCGCGCGTCTTAACAAACGTGAAAAGCTCATCATCCAGGCACCGATGGGCGAGCTGGGTAGACTTGTTGCATCGAGCGTATGGGCGAGTGTTTTTGCAATGCTTGCCGTCCTCGCCATCAATCTTCCAGGGATAATCGCCGCGCTTGTGAAGAATGGCCCGGGCTCGCCGTTCTATCCGATAGGCTACATTCAATATGCGACTCCGGTTATCAAACCGGCTTGGCTGGTGTTCGCGCAGACGGCCATCATGCAATTCTTGGTGGCAGCGTTCATCTCGCTTGTCGTTCACCTTGCCGTGAAGATTGCCAATAACCCTACGCTTGGAATCGTGTTCGTATGTGCCCTGATGGGGGTGACGATGGTTCCCGGGTATTACGGAAGATCCATCGCTTTACGTGAGTTCGCCCTGTTGAATCCCCTTACGTATGCGAACACTGAGTTGACCGTCGGCGCCTATAGCCCGTACCCGACAACGCAGATAGTGAATCTGCCTGGACTTTGCTTCGAGCGTGGCGCGATTGCCCTCGTATGCGCAATCGGGATCGAGGTGCTGGCAATTAGCCTGCTTTGCGTTGCTGGAAAGAGCGGCTGCGCGTGCCCGATATCCCCGATTTGTCTTGAGAGAGGTTCCTTCACTGCATCGAGAACGGCAACTCGTTCGAGCGCTTGTGCCTCCGCCGTTGCATACGTAAGAACGATGGGGAAACTGCTCCTGCGTTCTCCTACCCTCGCCGTATGCGCGATTGCAATGTCGACGACGATGCTGGCCCCGGCTCTGGTCGAGATGTTTCCTGACGCTGATAACGTTTCCGCTGTTCGGTATAGGGATGGGGAGCTCCGTTCAATAGATCGGTATCTAGAGCAGAACGCTGCGAATATGGACGTCGAGGGCAAAGCGGCCCTGGAAGACATGCGGGATGCTCTTTCGGGTTTCGTGTACGCGCCTATGCCTGCGGAGGGGTTTCGAAGCCTTGCGACGTACGAGCGCGCTCGAGGTGAGCTGGGCGCGGCAGATGCGACTCTCCTGCAATCGATCGGAATCGAGCCGGAGACTCCTTCTCGTGCGGAGGCGCGCGCCCTTCTGCTTGAGTCGATCGCGAGCTTGCCGGACCCCAAGGTTTACGAGTTAAGTACGAAGATGCCCCCATTAATCCTCCTTTCGTATCTCCAGGCAGCGCTTCCCTCCTTATTTTTGCTGTTGCCCGTGGTTGTCACATCGCTCGCGTGCACCCACCTGCAGTGTCGTTCCCTTCTGGTTCTCCAGATCCCCGCAACAGCGCATGTGCGTTTTCTGACGGCTGTTGCGCTGGCTCTCCTGCTTGGCTTGGTGCTGCTTTTGGTGTCGATGGTTCCCGCTGTCGTTGTGTCCGTGATTAAGAACGGTGCGGGTGGATCGGAGTATCCCGTCGCTCTCATTCGGGCGGGAGCTTCGACAACGTCCATGGTGGGGGAGGCGGTGTTGTGCAGTATTCCGTTGCTGGTCATGGCATACGGCGTGATTTCCGTCGTCGCTGCGTTGACAGCAGCGATTAGCCGCAACCCCGTTGTCACCGGAATGGTTTGCGCGGTTCTCTTGGTGTTGGGTTCGTTGAGCGCTCATGTTGAAAGCGTGGGCATGGGCGTCGCGCTGCTGGCTCCATTCGCCTCGTTTGATCCCGCTTCCCAGGTGGGGACGATTGGGTTCCTTGGGCGAGGGACGAACGCGATGCCTTTTGGAGAGGTCGTCGGCGCATCGGGCGCTCTGCTGGTGGTCTTGGGCGCCGTATCTCCGTTGATGGTGCGCCTGAGTGTTCCAAAGATCGAAAGGGGATGATCTCGATGATTGACCTTCAAACGCTGACGATCTCTTATGGAAAGAAGGTGCTCGTAGATTCGGTGAACGCTGAGTTTGCCCCGGGTACGGTCTACGGTCTCGTCGCTCCGAACGGGCATGGAAAGACGACGTTGCTGCGTGCGATGGCAGGTTTGCCGGGTCCTCGCGTGGACGGGAGCATCGTTCTGGATGAGGTGCAGGGTACGGGTGCGAGAGAGGTCCGTTCTATGATCTTCTATGCACCTGGTGAGGGGACGCTGCTGTATCCCGGATTGCGTGCGGAAGATCACCTCAAGATGGTTTGCGATATGTGGCCGCATGCTCGCGATATCGAAGAGATAGTGGAACAAACGCAGATAGGCGAGTTCGCGAAGATGAGGATCCGCACTCTGAGCCAGGGCATGAAGCAGCAGCTTACCCTGGCGATTGCGTATGCGACGGGCGCGCGGTACCTTCTATTAGATGAGCCCATGAACGCGCTCGACCCCAGCAGGGTGGACTTGCATTCCGAGATTCTCAGGAAGCTGGCCGATTCTGGTACGTGCATCATCATGTCATCCCACATCTTGGATTCGGTCGATAGGCTGTGCGATGAGATTCTGTTTTTGAAGGATGGGAGGCTCATTAGAAGCATTCCGCAAGATGATGCTGCGCCGAAGTCTCCTGGATCCCATTTCGCAAAGCCTGCCGGACGCGCCGAGGGTGCGCTAAGCACGTATCGGCGACTCTACGAAAAGGGCGGGTAGAAATGCAAGTTAAAAATCTATGTGGCCAATGTGATACCGTTGAACCCGCATATCGATACCGCTCAGCCATTCGCCTCGCCCCCGTCGCACGTATCTTCATCCGGTCTGTTACTTTTAATCTAACAATTCTTTGAGGAACGTAGGCGCTTCTAAATGTACTGTCGACTTCTTCTCAAACTAATCCTAAGAGACAAGGCCGTATGGATTTGTACGCTCGTTCTCGCTGCAGCCTTTTCCGTCCCCATTGCGTTCAATTCACCCATCTACGGGCCCTTCTTTATGAAACAGGGCATGCAGGGCTTTGTCGACGCATTCAATACGCGCGCGCCCCAGGCCAGCGGCACAGACCTATCTCCAGAGCAGCAAGTCGACGCGGAGCTTGCAAGATACGCGAACGCCGCCCTTGCCGCTCAAACCGACGCCGCCTTTCTCGATTCTGCCGAGAGCTACTACGCGCTCATGGGCGAAGGCTTCCAATCCGGGTCCATCGTGGGAGACCAAGAGACCAATGACGCAGCGCTCGCATATTGCCGTGCCCTGAGCAGCTCCGGCATCACGGATATCCCGGCCTCCGCAAACGACCTGCCATTCCTTTCCTTCCTGCCTTACGCCATTGCCACGGCGCCGTCTTTCCTTCCCTTCATCCCCTTCCTTCTCTCGTCGATACTCGTGCTCGGCGCCACAAGGCCCGGGACCCTGGCGGCAAAGGCGCCCGTGCCCAAATTCCGGCGCCTTATCCAGATCGTGTTTTCGATAATCGCCGCGGGGACCGCGATGCTCCTCGCCGGCCTCGCACCCGGGGGCATTTACGCCTTGGCCCTAAACGGCTTCGGGCAAATTGGGTACCCGACCGCCTTCTTCCATGACGGCGCGCTTACCACCACGACCGCGGGAAACGTCTTCACAGCCCTGCTTATCGCGCTTCTTGCGGGCGGAACCTTGATATCCGTTTGCTCCGCCGTCCTATCGACCGCAACGAGGCGCGTCCTCGCAGGCCCCCTTGCCTCCGCGCTGCTTGTCGCGGCCCCGG
>DBGAXC010000027.1:0-6764 GCA_048447565.1 Collinsella aerofaciens
TCGGTCGTCATGATGGCGCGAGCGGCATCGGCGCCACCGTGGGCGGAGAGCGCCTCGTAGGCAGCAGGAATGGCGGTCTCAAACGTGTCGATCGGCAGAATCTGGCCAATCACACCCGTGGAGGCAACCAGAATCTGCTGGGGCTCGCAGCCGATGACCTGCGATGCGATGCTGCACGTCTCGCGCGCGCATGCAAGGCCGGTCTCACCCGTGGCGGCGTTGGCATTGCCAGAGTTGACCGAAACGCCGGCGATGATACCGTAGCCCTTGTCGGCACCGCCCAGGTTGGCACGGCTCACCTGCACGGGCGCCGCACAAAAGCGATTGGTGGTAAACACGCCGGCACCGGGGCAGGGTTTATCGGGCACGACAAGCGCGTAATCCAGACGCTCTGGGTTCTTGCGGAACCCAGCGTGGATGCCTGCAGCCTTAAAACCAGCCGCAGCCGTAACGCCGCCCTCGACGGCGCGAATCTTGATATCAAACAGCTCAGTATTCATCGTCTTTATGGCTCCTTATGTCAAACAAAAAACGGACATCGGTTGGTGCGCCATGCCAGTCGTGATCATGAGACCAGCTTAAGAGTGGCGCCCCACTCGATGCCCGACTACCAAATCGTTAACAATCGAATGTGCTACACCGGGCACGCCACTGTGGGCAAGCCTCGTCGCTCGTCAAAGCCAAAGACGATATTGGCGCACTGGACCGCTTGGCCTGCAGCGCCCTTGCACAGATTGTCGATGGCGCCCGTCGCCACCAGCACGCCCGCGCGCTTATTGAGCGCGAGGCCAATCTGGGCGGCGTTGGTGCCGACAACCGAAGCCGTCTTGGGCTGCTGGCCAGCATCGAGCACGCGCACAAAGGTGCGACCGGCATAGAACTGCTTGTAATAGTCGACAACGTCCTCAAGAGCCAAGGAGTCGATGGCCTGCGGCGCGAGCGGCATCGTCACCGTGGAGAGCAGACCACGCTTGAGCGGTGCCAGGTGCGGGGTAAAGACGACGCGATCGGTCAGGCCAAGGATTTGCTCAATCTCGGGCGTGTGGCGATGCTTGCCCACGCCGTAGGCCTCCAAGTTCTCGTCGGCGCTGCAAAAGTGGGTGCGGGCGTTGCAGGACTTACCGGCACCCGTCACGCCGCTAATAGCATCGACGATTACGGGACCGTTCTCGGCAACCCAGCCGGCGCGCACGGCGGGAGCGGCAGCAAGGCTCGTTGCGGTGGGATAGCAACCGGCGCAGGCGACCAACACGGGCCTGCCAGCGGCATGGCTGGAAGCAGCGGTCTCTAAGTCCTGGCAGAACAGCTCGGGCAGACCAAAGGCACGCGTCTTGAGCAGCTCGGGGCTCGTATGCGCGGCGGCATACCACGCCTCGAACACGGCCGGATCGCTCAGACGGTAGTCGGCAGACAAATCGAAGCAGGAAACGCCTGCGGCAAGGAGCGCGGGCACCTGTGCCATGGCAGCCGTGTGCGGCACGGCAAGAAAAACCGCATCGCAGCTCTTGAGCTCGGGGGCGTCGTGCGTGGTAAAAAGCAGATCGCTCACGCCGGCAAAGCTCGGATAGACCGAAGACAGCGGCTGGCCAGCATCGGCGTTGGACGTAATGGCGACAAGTTCAAACTCGGGATGACCGAGCACGAGGCGAATGAGCTCGGCTCCGGCATATCCAGCCGCGCCGACGATTCCAACCTTCAAAGACATATCAGACTCCTTGTCTGCGATTTATGCACCGATGCGCATTTCGCAGCGGTCGTTATGAAGTGGGTTGAAACTTTAGCACCAAAAGATGCATATATACGCAAATCTTTTGCATATTCATGCATTGAAACATTCCCGACACATTCGCTTGAAGGAATTGACAAATAAATGCGGGCCCCGTATTGACTGGCGCTCCTAACGGCGCCGGGCAATACGGGGCCCGCCCATGCGAAAACCAAGTTGTTAGGATGAGCCAGCTGGCTAGAGCTCGACCGGCACCCATTCGTCGTGATTGCAGATAAAAGCCTCGGGATCCTCGACGCTAAAGAAGACGAGCGTGGGGTCGTTAGGCCCCTCATAGTGCTCGCCCAGGCGCTCTAGATGCTTCCACCCGGCTTCGCGCATTTCGCTCGAAGCCCGGTCTTCCAGCCCCGCACGCCCGCGCAGAATCAACCAACCATGGCCCGGCCACCAACTCGTGGCCTCAAAGCGCTGGTTTTGCAGCAGCTCTTGCCACACATCTTTGGTGCGCGCTGTTACAAACCACAGCTTGCCATCCTGGATCTGCGCAAACGAAAACGGACGCACATGAGGCTGTCCGTCAACGCTCGTCGCCAAATACCATGCCGGCACCGACGTCAGATACTCCAACACCGTATTCAATCCGTCCACGTTTCCTCCTGTACTAGTTAGTTTGGGAACCTGGTTTGTGCGAGCTAGAGCTCCAGGCGCTCCTCGCTGCCGTCGATATCACAGAAGCGCGCGGCAATATTGCGGACCGAAAAGAAAGCAAGGCGGCCGTCGTTGGCACTCTCGTGTTCCTCGCCAATGCCCACCATGTGCTTAAAACCCGCTTGACGCACCTTGTCGCTCGCAACTGCGTCGTCCTCAAGTGCGGCTTCGCCGGTCAATACGATCCAACATTCCCCCGGCTTCCAGCCCGATACCTCAAACTTGGGATTCGCACTCAGCTCCGCCCACACGTCCTTGTCGCGCGACGTGCAAAACCACAACTTACCGTCATCGACCATGGCAAACGAAAACGGCCTCACGCGAGGCTGATGCCCGTCACTTGCATCGGTCGTGGCCAGATACCACGCCGGAATGCGCCTGAGATACGAACAGGCGCGCTCAAGCTGAGCCGTGCGGTCGTTGTCGGTCATAGGGACCCCTTTCTTGCGCCCGAATCGCGCCTAAACAAGTTGAAGATTGATGACGATGACGCAGATGAGCAGCAACGCCGTCACCACCGCCGCCAACGCATCGCCGCGGCCAAATGCAAGCGCATGCAGGCGCGTGCGGCCCTGCTCGCCGTGATAGCAGCGTGCATCCATGGCGGCAGACAGCGTCTCGGCATGGCGGAACACGCCCGTGAACAGCGGAATCGCCACACTGCCGAGCATACGCACGCCGCCGAGCGGGCCTCCCGTCACGCGTGCACCGCGGCTTGCCTGCGCGTCCGCCGTCTGCTTCATCTCGGTAGCGAACTGCGGCATAAAGCGCAACGCGATACCCATGATCATGCCGAGCTCGTGCGCAGGAAGTCCCACACGCGCAAACGGCGCGAGCAGGCGCTCAAAGCCCGCGGTGAGGTCGAGCGTCGGCGTGGTGAGCGTGATAGCGCTCATACCGGCCATCATCAAGGTCAGGCGGCACGCCATAAAGGCGGCGGAATGCAGCGAGCCCTCGCTTATCTGCAAAAAGCCGAGCTGCCACAGAATGCGCCCGCTCTGGTCGGTAAACAAGTTGAGCACCGCGACCACGACGACGATTGCCAGCAGCGGCGCCATCGACGACAGAACGCGACGAACCGGCACCCGAGACACGGCATAGATCAGCACGACAAACATTGCGACAGGGGCCAGTCCGCGGAAGCTGCTGACTGTGAGCGACGTGATCAGAAACACAAAGCCCAAGAGCAACTTAGTTCGCGGGTCCAGGCGGTGGATCGCGCTATCGCTCGGATAGTAGCTGCCAAACGAAAACGCCTCCATTAGCAGCCCTCCTCTCGCGCGACCGTCTTGGATTTAGCAATGTCCGCGACGTTAGAAGGACCGCCCGAGCGACCGATTAGCAGGTCCACCAACTCGTCTGCCAGCGACTCAACCGTATAGAGGCCGTCAAAGCGCAGCGGCACGCCCGCCTCCGTAAGCGCCAGCGCCATACGCTGGGCGGCGGGAACGCCCAAGCCGATCGATTTAAGCTCATCCGCATGCGCAAACACCTGAGCGGGCGTGCCCTCGGCAAACACCGCACCTTTGTTCATTACGACGATGCGGTCACAGCAATTGGCCAGGTCATCCATACTATGCGAAACCATGACAACGGTCAGGCCATCGCGGTGAAGTCGATCGATAAGCTCAAGGAAATCCCTGCGCGCAGCCGGATCGAGCCCCGCCATGGGTTCATCGAGCACCAGGACTTCGGGCTCCATGGCGAGCACGCCGGCGAATGCCACACGCCGTTGCTGACCGCCCGAAAGCTCAAAGGGACTCTTGTCGCCGACCGTGGAAAGGTCGAGGCCCACGCGTGAGAGCGATGACTCGACACGACGGTCGACTTCATCTTGCGGCAAGCCAAGGTTATGCGGACCAAACGCCACGTCCTGCGCCACGGTTTCGGCAAACAGCTGGCGCTCAGGATATTGAAACACCACGCCGACCTTGGCCTTAACCGCGGCGGCGTCTTTCTTGTTTGACAGATCGAGCCCCAGCGCGCGAACGGATCCCTCCTGGGGGCGAATCAAACCGTTGAGATGCTGGACCAGCGTCGACTTACCCGAACCGGTATGACCTGCCAAGCCCAGGAACTCGCCGCGACGCACCGTCAGCGATACATCGCGCAGCGCCCACGGGCTGCTTGGGTCGTTTCCCCAGAGAGCCTGTTTGTTCGATTTGTCCGCAGTGGCCGAGCGCTTATGCCAGCGGCGGCGCTCGCGCGGACTGAGCGAATAACTGTACGAAACATGGGATAGTTCGATAACGGGCTCTGGTACGTTATCTTCGTTGCCTGCCGAAACCGTACCGCCAACGATTTCCGATTGGGGTGCGGAAGACTGCCCCACAGTGCCTGCCCCACTTCGCTCGGCATAAGTCTCCACAACCTCGGCAACCATACCCGCCTCGCGCACCTGCGCATGAACAGGCACGCCCTTCGCACGAAGCGCCGTGCCCAAACGGCACGACTCTGGCATGTCAAGGTTGAGCTGAGCGAGTTCATTCGCCCGCGTCAGAATCTCCTCGGGCGTGCCCAGCATGGCAACTCGTCCCGTCTGAAACACGGCGACACGATCGGCCTCGGCAGCCTCTTCCATAAAGTGCGTAATCATCACGATAGTCATGCCGCGATCGTGGAGTGCGCGGCACGCTTTCATAAGACCCTTGCGTCCGCGCGGATCGAGCATCGAGGAGGCCTCGTCCAAGATAAGCACGCGCGGCTCCATGGCAAGTACGCCGGCGAGCGCCACGCGCTGCTTTTGCCCGCCCGAGAGCGCATGGGTCTCGTGGCGCTCAAAGCCCACCAGGCCCACGCCCTTCAGCGCCTCGCGTACGCGCTGCGCAATTTGCGCCGATGGCACGCCAAGGTTTTCGGGACCGAACGCAACGTCATCTTCGACAAGCGTTGCCACCAGCTGATCATCGGGATTCTGGAACACCATGCCAGCAGTCGAGCGGATGTCGTAGACCAGCTCGGGATCGGACGCGTCCATGCCGTTGACGCACACCGTTCCCGCATCGGGCTGCAGCAGCGCATTCAGATGCTTGGCAAACGTCGACTTGCCCGACCCATTGCCACCGAGGATGCAGAAAAACTCCCCGTCCTCGATGTTCAGATCGACACCGTCGAGTGCCGACACGGCACCGTCATAGCTAAAGGAAACGCCCCGACACTCAATCATGCGCGGCCTTTGACCTGGTCCTTTTTAGGCGTGATGAGGTTGGAGACTGCTTTATACACCACCAGCGTCAACACCGAGTTAAGCACGGTCTTGATAAGGTTGAACGGCAGCACGGCAGGAATCATGAGCGGGGCGATCACATCGACCGAGCCATACCAGAACCATACGCCAATGGTAAGGTTTGCGACCATAGACAGCGCTGTAGCGGCAATGACGCCGAGCACCAGGCCAATCACGGCACCCTTATAGGTGTGCATCTTCTGGTAAACGATAGCCGCGGGCAGAATATAGCCCAGCGTGGCAACCAAGTTCATAAGCGCACCGACCCAGTCACCCGTGGTGAGCGCATGGATAACGATAGCCATAGCGGCAACAGCGGTGCCGGCACTAGGACCGTACGCAAACCCGCACACCATCGCCGGCACCAGCGACGGGTCATACGTCAAAAACGGCGCCGAAGGAAGGATGGGCAGCTGCACGTACATAAACAGGGCACCCAAGGCGCACATCAGCGCCATGGTAACGAGCTGTTTGGTGCTCCACCTATTCGTGTTCTCAAAATGGATATGCTGCGACTGTTCAGACATAAGATCACCTGCCTCTTTCATCCGGACTCTAACCGTTGGTACTGGAATCTCACCAGTTCAGCCGGCATGCGAACCAACGCACACACGGGTCGCGGACTCATCGGCTCGGCCGCAGGCGTCTCGCCTGCGCCACGGCACCCCTTTGGCACCGCCCGATTTACCGCCAGTGGGGAATTTCACCCCGCCCTGAAACAGCAATTGCAAGTGTAGCACCAGTAGGCTTTCGCGCAAGTATGCCATGGGTAATTTATGGCGGGGACCAGTTACCGCAACAACCACGTTCCCCACCCGTCCCAAAGTAACGCGCCTTTCGCGGCAAAGCCGCGAAACAGCGACCGGGACACGTATCCCCATCAGCCACGATCTCCGCCCACGCCGACCTCAAGGCCGTAAACGCAGGGAATCCGGGGGCGGGACGGGGACTTCTCTCCGGAATATTCCGCACTGATATCTTCTGTATTGAAGACGTCGATGGTGCACCCGTATACCATTGACGTCGACACCATCAGATGCGGACCGCGCGGTGACCCCACATTCCGCTGGCGCCCACAGGGCTGCCCTCGTTTCCTGACATGTC
>DBGAXC010000028.1:0-114669 GCA_048447565.1 Collinsella aerofaciens
CGTGTCCTCCGACTACGTCTTCGACGGCACCGAGGAGGTGCATGACGAGGAGGAGCCCCTCAGCCCGCTGTCCGTCTACGGCCAGACCAAGGCCGCCGGCGACATCGCCGTGGCCGGGTGCCCGCGCCACTACATCATGCGTAGCTCCTGGGTCATCGGCGAGGGGCACAACTTCGTCAAGACCATGAGGGCGCTCTCCGACCGCGTCGCCGACCCGGAGGACAAGTTGGAGCAGGTCACCGTCGTGGACGACCAGCTGGGACGCCTGACCTTCACGCGCGACATGGCGCAGGCAATCTTCCACGTGCTGGGGAGCCGCGCCCCCTACGGCACCTACGACTGCACCGGTTCCGGCGCCGTCAAGTCCTGGGCCGACATCGCCCGCGCCGTCTTCGAGGCCGCCAACGGCAACGGCGACAGGGTCGTGCCGGTATCGACTGCCGACTACTACGCGAGCGCCGCCGGCCCCGTCGCCCCGCGCCCGGTCCACTCCGCGCTCGACCTGTCCAGGCTCGAGTCGGTCGGGTTCCACATGCCCGACTGGGAGGAAGAGCTGGGGGAGTACCTCAAGACGCTCTAGCCGCTATTAACTTTTCGAGAGCAAAAGCCGCCGCTTGTTAACGGTGGCTTTTCTTGTTGGTGGCTATCTGCGCAGTGGTGCCAATAGCATTCTGCGGAAGATCTACCTCTCGCTTGTCTCGGTGGCGGACTTGCCGGGCTGGTCATCGTAGGCGTATTTGCTGTACACGTTGACCTCCCACTGCTTTTTTTCGACCTTTGCCACAGAATCCAGGATGAATCCGGTTGCAAGGCTCAGACCACAGAGGAACATAAACGATGCAGCAAGCATGGCAGTGGGGAAACGCGGGACCAGGCCGGTCTGAAAGTACTCAACAAAGATAGGAATGCCCAAAACCAGGCCGATAATCGCGAATAGAAGCGCGACGAGGCTGAAGAACTTCAGCGGGCGGTAGTCCTTGAACAGCGTGCCGATCATCGCAACGACTTTAATGCCGTCGCTCACGGTATTGAGCTTGGACTCGGAGCCTTCCGGACGGTCGCGGTACTCGATGGGCACGTCTTTGATGCGCCAGCGGTGGTCGACGGCGTGGATCGAGAGCTCGGTTTCGATCTGGAAGCCCTCGGAAAGCACAGGGAAGGTTTTAACGAACGGACGGCTCATGGCGCGGTAGCCGGTCATGACATCATCGAAGCTGTAGCCATAGATCCACTTGATCATGGCGCGGACCAGATTATTGCCAAAGCCGTGGAAGGCACGCTTGTTCTCCTCGGCGTAGGTGCCGTTGGAAAGGCGATCGCCTACGGTCATGTCGGCCGTGCCGTTAAGGATGGGCTCGCAGAGGGCCTTGGCCGCCTCGGCGGGGTAGGTGTCGTCTCCGTCGACCATCAGGTAGCAATCGGCGTCGATATCGCGAAACATCTGGCGGCACACGTTGCCCTTTCCCTGACGGGGCTCAAAGCGGACTGTGGCGCCGTGCTCGGTGGCAATGCGTGAGGTATCGTCCGACGAGTTGTTGTCATAGACATAGACCGTCGCCTGCGGAAGCTCGCGGTGAAAGTCATCGATGACTTTGCCGATCGTGAGCGCTTCGTTGTAGCAAGGGATGATGACGGCGATGGATTCAGAATTCACTTAATGCTCCTTATACATTCAATCCTAGAAAGTATAGCCGTTTGGGCCTGGCATCCTAAGATGTGGGTTAGTTCTCCAGTTTTGTTGCGCGAATCGTTTGCATGGCCGTCGGGTCTATACTGTTCGTTTGTCAACGATTACGAGTAAAGGAGTTGCATCCGTGTCGGATCAGACAAAGCAACAAGAAACTCGCAGTCTGCCTGCGACGTTTGCTAAGAACGAATTTGAGAAGGACGCGTTTATCCTTCGTCAGCTGGTTACCAAGGATTTTAAGATCAAGTATCGCCGTAGCGTTCTGGGCGTCGCATGGTCGGTGCTCAACCCGCTGCTGATGATGATCGTCATGGCCATCGTGTTCTCGACGATTTTTGGCCAGGGCCGCAATGGCTCAATGACGCCCGAGATGTATCCGCTGTACTTGATCGTGGGTAACATTACCTTTGCCGTCATGTCTGAGTCTACTAACCAGGCCCTGACGTCGATCGTGGGCGCTGCCCCTCTGCTCAAGAAGGTTAAGGTGCACCGCTGGGTTTTCCCGGTGCAGAAGGTGCTCTTCTCGCTGGTCAACTTTGCCTTCTCGCTGGTCGCCGTCGCCATCGTCATGCTGTGGTTCCGCGTTATGCCTTCTTGGCACCTGATTCTGCTGCCGGTTTGCCTGCTGCTGCTTATGTGCTTCTGCATGGGCCTGGGCATGATGCTCTCTGCCCTTACGGTCTTCTTCCGCGACGTTATGCATCTGTGGAGCGTCGTCATTACGGCGTGGACTTACATTACGCCCATCTTCTGGACGACTGACTATATTGCGCAAATGCCGCATCTCGTGCGTATCTTGATGTATGCGAACCCCATGTTCAACTACCTGCAGTTTATGCGCGATATCTTCCTGTTCCAGACTACGCCCTCGCTTATGACGTTTGGTATGTGCGTCGCTTGGGCGGTTCTTGCGCTTATTATTGGCTATACCGTGTTCCATAAGTCCGAGCGCAAATTTATCCTCTACATCTAAGGAGTGCTGTGATGACTGAATCTGTTGTTGATTACAGCGAGCAGCCTCTGGCTGTCGAGGTCGACGACGTCACCATGATCTTTAACATGGCGTCCGAGTCGCTGACCAACCTCAAGGAGTACTTCATCAAGCTTGCCAAGCATGAGTTGTTCTTTGAGGAGTTTAGGGCGCTTAAGCATATCTCGTTTGATATTCATCGTGGCGAGGTCGTGGGTCTGGTCGGCACCAATGGCTCCGGCAAGTCTACGATGCTCAAGATCATCGCTGGCGTGCTTGAGCCAAGCGAGGGCAGCGTTAAGGTGCACGGTAACATCGCGCCGCTGATTGAGCTTGGTGCTGGCTTTGACCCCGAGCTGACCGCCCGCGAGAACATCTATCTGAACGGCGCCCTGCTCGGCTATACCAAGGAGTTCATCGATGCCAACTTTGACGGCATTATCGAATTCGCTGAGCTGCAGAACTTTGTCGATATGCCGCTCAAGAACTTCTCCTCGGGCATGGTGGCGCGTATCGCCTTTGCAATCGCGACGATTACCGAGCCCGATATTCTGATCGTTGACGAGACGTTGTCCGTCGGTGATGTGTTCTTCCAGCAGAAGTGCGAGGCCCGCATCCAGCACTTTATCCAGAGCGGCGAAGTGACGGTTCTGTTCGTTTCGCACTCTATGGAGCAGGTTGAGCGCATCTGCCAGCGTGCCGTTTGGATTGAGAAGGGTGACCTTCGCATGGACGGCCCGGTCGATGAGGTCTGCAAGGCGTACCGCGAGCAGTTCAACTAGGTTATAATTACTTGCGCCTGACAGGCTTGTGCTTGCTTGGGCGTGCGGTTATTTGCTCCATTAGCTCAGTTGGATAGAGCAGGGGACTTCTAATCCCAAGGTCGACGGTTCGAATCCGCCATGGAGCACCATCGTTTATTAAGCCCAGACCGCTTGGTGGTCTGGGCTTTTTTCATCTTGTGTGTTGCTGGAGCCGAGCGCGAGCAAGCCGCTGCTGTTTGTTGGGGTTGGCATTTTACTTTTCGAGATGCTCTTTCAGCAGCTCCAACGCGTGGGCGTAGCCCTTCAGGCCCTCTCCGGTGATGGTGGCGAAGCAGGCCAGACGGGCGTAGCTCACCTGGCGGAAGTCTTCGCGGGTCTCGACTGCGCTAATGTGGACCTCCACAGCCGGGATGGCGACGGCTTTGAGCGCGTCCAGGATGGCCACGCTTGTGTGCGTGTAGGCGGCCGGGTTGATGACGATGCCGTCGACCTTTCCGTAAGCCTCCTGGATCTTGTCGACGATGCTGCCCTCGTGGTTAGACTGGAAGACCTCGACCTCGTCGAAGCCCTGTGCGGCACCCGCTTCCTGGCAGATCTGCACTAAGCGATCGTAGTTGTCGCTGCCGTAGATGCCTGGCTCGCGAATGCCGAGCATGTTGAGGTTGGGGCCGTTAATGACGAGTGCTTTCATGGTTGCTTCCTTTGCAGTTGAAAAACCACCACAAAGGTGCCTGCCCCCTTTGTGGTGGTTTTGGTTAGAGAGCGGGTGGGAGGGTGTCGAGGAGGGCATGGACGGTGTTGGCGGCGCAGTCGCGTGAGTCGATGATGTAGTCGGCCCAGGCGCGGTAGCGCGGCATACGCTGCTCGGCCAGCTTGTCGATGCCGTCGCGCGCGGTGATGGGGCGGCCCTTGTGGGCGAGCTCGTCGAGCTTGCGGTTGAGCATCACGATTTGGCTGTTTTGGTGCAGCAGAGGGTAGTTCTCGTCGCGCGTAACCACGCCGCCGCCGGTGGAGAGCACCAAGCCGCTGCGCTTGGAGATGTCGGCCAGCGCTGCCGTCTCCTGCTCGCGGAAGGCCGCCTCGCCGCACTTGATGATAAAGTCGGCGCAGGGCATGCCCAGGCGCTCCTCGAGGGCGCGATCGAGATCGATGTGCTCGCGGCCCGTGAGCTGGGCGATCTGCTCGCCCACGCGGGTCTTGCCCGAGCCCGGCATGCCGATCAGCGCGATGTTCTGTTCGCGGCGTGACAGGCGCTCCGTTACGTCCAGGATCCTCTCGCGCGGGGTGGCTTTGCCGGTATAGCGCTCGACAGCTTGTGCCGCCTGGGCAACAAGCATAAGCAGGCCGCCGATGCAGGGGATGCCGCGGCGCTCGGCCTCGAGCATCAGGCCCGTGCGGGCGGGGTTGTAGACAATGTCGATGACGCCCTCGAGCGCATCGAGGCCTTCGAGCGTGCAAGGCGCGTCGGGGCAATGGGGGAACATGCCGGCGGGCGTGCAGTTGACGAGTAGGGAGGCGTCGGACTGCTGCGCGATATTGTCGTAGTTGACCTCGCTCGTGCGACCCACGGGTACGACGATGGCGCCCATGTCTCCCAGCACCATACTTGCCGTGGTGCCGGCGCCGCCGGTGGCACCGAGCACGAGGGCCTTCTTGCCGGCAACCTCAACGCCCAACTCCTCGACCAGGCACTGGAAACCGAAGTAGTCAGTATTATCGCCGTGCAGGCGGCCGTCGGGCAGGCGCGTGATGGTGTTGACGTTGCCCATGCGCTCGGCGAGCGGGCTCAGCTCGTCCAGGTATTCCATGACGGCGCGCTTGTAGGGGATGGTCACGTTGGTGCCCTCCCATTCGTCGCCCGTCATAAAAGCCTCAAGATCCTCGGGCTCGCGCTCAAAACGCACGTACTCAAGCCCCGCCAGCTCCTTGTAGATGGTCGGGGTGTAGCTGTGGCCCAGCACGCGGCCCAGCACGCCGTAGGGGCGGGTTGCGGCGGTATCGGTCATCTAGAGCACCTCCGTGTAGCTGCCAAAGTAGGTGAAGCTCTCGCATACGTCGTCGATCGAATCGAGCAGGTCGTCGAGGGCCTTGCTGCCAAAGGGACAGTCCAGGTCAAAGTAGAACATAAACTCAAAGTCGCGACCGGGGATGGGGCGGCTCTCGAGCTTGATGAGGTTGATGTTGAGCGCGTAGAAACGCTCGAGCACGCGATAGAGGGCGCCCGGCTCGTTGGCCGTGGTGATCATAAGCGAGGTACGGTTGGCGCCGGGGTAGACGCGCGGCTCGCGGCTGATGACGACAAAGCGCGTGTAGTTGTTGTCCGAGTCCTGGATGTTGGGCTCCAGCACCTCCAAGCCGTAGAGCGCCGCACAGCTGCGCGAGGCGATGGCGGCGACGTCGGTGCGTTCGGAGTTGGCGACCATCTCGGCCGACATGGCGGTATTGGGGTACTTGGTGGCGTGCAGGCCGTGGGCCTCGATAAAGCCGGCGCACTGGGCGATGGCCTGGCCATGGCTGTAGACCTCGCGCACGTCGGCGAGTTTGGTGCCGGGTTTGACGAGCAGGTTGTGATCGATCTTGAGGCGCAGCGAGCGCACGATATGGAAATCGAACTGGGCGAGCAAGTCGTAGACGGCGTTGACCGAGCCTGCGGTGGAGTTTTCGATGGGCAGTACGCCAAACTCGCAAAAGCCGTCGCGCACGGCGCGCATAACGCCCTCGAAGGTCTCAAAGAAGGCGATATCGGGCACGTCGAAGAGCTTGCACGCGGCAATCTGGCTGTAGGCGCCCTCGACGCCCTGGCAGGCGACGGTGGCCGTCTGGGGGAAGGGCGTGTCAAAGGCTGCGGCCGTGGCATGGGCCTTTTGCGACACCGTGATGCCCTTGAGCTCGTTGATGTAGCGCTGCTGCTCGGCCTTGCTCATGCTCATGAGGAGGCGGAACAGGGTGATGGTCTGGGCCTCGTAGCGCTCGGGTGCGCGGCTGGCGAGGTTGTTGAGTTTGGAGCGCTCGCGGGCGGGGTCAAAGACGGCCTTGCCCATCTCGATCTTGGATTTGGCGACCTCGGTGGCAATATCCATGCGCTCGACAAAGCTGTTGAGCAGCGTGGTGTCGATGCCATCGATGGCCTGGCGAATATCGGCAAGGTCCATAGGGACCCCTTTCGTGAATCGTTGCCTGGGGTAGTTAATTTGGGACGGGGCTTTTTTAGCTACCCTTTGACTGTCGACGAATCGATGAGAGCCAGGGAAAATATCAACTGGCATATGGGGGTAGCTAAAATAGCCCCGTCCCAAATTAACTACCCTTGGGGTGGGTGGGTTAGTGCTGGCCTGCGTCCTCGAGGAGGGCGTCCCAAATCGCGAGGGCAGCGGCTGCCTCGGCTACGGGGACGGCGCGCGGGACAATGCAGGGATCGTGTCGGCCGTGGACCGAGAGCTCGGCATTTTCCATGGCGTCCATGTCCACGGTCTGCTGCTCGCGGCCGATGGAGGGCGTCGGCTTCACGGCCATGCGCCACATGACGGGTGCGCCGGTGGAGATGCCGCCCAAGATGCCGCCGGCGTTATTGGACTCGACCACTATCTCACCGGTCTCGGCATCTACGCGGTATGGATCGTTATTCTCGCTGCCACGCATGGCGGCCACGGCAAAGCCCATGCCAAACTCCACGCCCTTTACGGCGGGAATGCCAAACGCGATCTGCGCGATGCGGTTCTCGATGCCGTCGAACATGGGGTCACCGATCCCCGCGGGAAGCCCGTAGATGCCGCACTCCACGATGCCGCCGATGCTGTCGAGCTCATCGCGCGCAGCCAGAATTTCCTCGCGCATGCGACCGGCAGCGGCGGCGTCAATGCAGGGCAGGTCGTTCGTAAGGATCGCCTTGCGGTCGGCCTCGCGATAGACCATGTCGTCCATGGGCAGATCGGAGATGCCGCCGATCTGCGCCACGTGTGCCATGACCTTGATGCCGCGGGCCTCGAGTGCCTGCAGTGCGATGCCGCCAGCGATGCACAAGGGAGCCGTCAGGCGGCCGGAGAAATGTCCGCCGCCGGCGACGTCGTGCATGTTGTGGTACTTCATGCGCGCCGGAAAGTCTGCGTGCCCGGGGCGGGGTTTGCGGCGCAACTCGGAGTAATCCTTGGAGCGTGTGTTGGTGTTCTCAATGATCGCGGCGATGGGTGCGCCGGTAGTGTGTCCATCGACCACACCGGCAATGATATGCGCGGCGTCGGCCTCACGGCGCTTGGTCGCGGTCTCGTCGCGACCGGGGGCACGACGGTCCAAAAAGGCCTGCAGCTGCTCCTGGTCAACGGCAATACCGGCAGGAATGCCGTCGAGTGAGCAGCCGATAGCGGGGGAGTGCGACTGGCCAAAGATACTCAGATGCAAGACGTTGCCAAAGGTCGAGGACATGCTATTCCTCCTCGAGCGTGACCTTGCCGCCCAGTAGGCGGTAGTGGTCAAAGAAATCGGGATAGGACTTGTTGACGGCCTCGGCGCCGTGGATCACAACTTCGCCAGTGGCGCGGCTCGCAGCGATGGCAGCCATCATGGCGATGCGGTGGTCGTTGTGCGAATCGACCTCGCCGCCGGTAAAAGCGTCGACGCCCTTGATGATGAGGTCGTCACCGGCAATGCGCACCTGCGCGCCCAGTGCGGTGAGCTCGCGGGTGGTAGTGGCCAGACGGTCGGATTCCTTGATGCGCAGGCGGGCGCAATCGCGGATGAACGTGCGGCCCTGAGCCAGCGATGCCACGGCCGAGATAACGGGAACCAGGTCGGGGATGTCGTGTGCGCTCATCTCAAAGCCGGCGAGCTTGTCGGACTGCACGGTGGCGGCGTTCGTAGAGCGCACGATGCGTGCGCCAAAGCGCGATAGTGCGGCAAGCACGTTGCGATCACCCTGCGCGGAGCTGAGCGACACGCCCTCTACGGTGACAGGGTCGGAGCCGATGGCGCCGGCACACAGCCAAAAGGCGGCGTTGGACCAGTCGCCTTCGACAGCCACGTTGCCAGGCGTGCGGTACGAGCCGCTGCTCACGCGGAAGTTCGTGATCTCGGGTTGGCCGTCCTTGGCGGGGATACGCTCGACGTTGACCTCGACGCCGAAGGCCTTCATGGCCTGGATGGTCAGGTTGATATAGGGGCGGCTCTCGATAAGGCCGGTCACCTGCACGCAGGAGGGCTGGGCCAGCAGCGGGGCCGCCAGCAGCAGGCCGGAGATGTACTGCGAGCTCACGTTGCCCGGCAGGATAAAGGTGCCCGGGCGCATGCGGCCGCTTGTCTTGAGCGGAAAACCGCCCAGGCCCTGCAGGTCGCAGCCGGCGGCAATGATCTCGTCGGAGAGCGGAGAGAGGGGGCGTGCGCCCAGACGACCCTGGCCCACAAAGGTGGCCTCTGCCCCCAGCGCGCAGGCGACGGGCAGCATAAAGCGGAGCGTGGAGCCGCTCTCGCCGCAGTCGAGCGTGCCGCCGGCAAGTGCCTTGAGCAGGCCGAACTCAATACTCTTCATGGTGGGATGGACCTGGAAGCCGTCCTCGACGGTCTCGATGCGGGCACCCAGCGCCGTGAGGCAGCGCACCGTGGCCTCGATATCGGCGCAGGTGGTGTTGCAAGTGACGTGCGTCTCACCGTTGGCGAGCGCAGCGCAGATGATGAGGCGGTGCGCCATCGACTTGGATGCGATGGCGGGGACGGTGCCCTTGAGCGGGGAGGGGGTGATGCGGGCTAGCATGCGGATGCGTCTCCCTTCTGGCCGAGGCCCTCGGCAATTAAATCATGGAAGGTGGAAAGCGGCGTGCGGTCGATGCTGCAGCGGCCAATGCCGTGCGGAATCACCAGATCGATGGTGTCACCGGCGCGTTTTTTGTCGTGCAGTGCCTCGGCAAAGACGGCGTCGGCCGAAAGCTCACAGCGAGTCTTGAGGCCATGACGGGCGCAGAGCTCTTCGATGCGGCCCGGCAGCTCGGCGTCGCAGATGCCATGAAGCGCTGCGGCACGCGTGATGATACCCATGCCGATCGACACGCAGTTGCCGTGTCCCAGCTCAAAGTGCTCGCAGGCCTCGACGGCGTGTCCGGCGCTGTGTCCAAAGTTGAGCAGCTTTCGCTGGTTGGTCTCGCGCTCGTCGGCAACGACCACGGCGCGCTTAATGTCGATATTGCGGGCGATTATGAGCGCCACGCGGGCCACGTCGCGGTTCAGCAACTCCAGCGTGAGCGGGGTCTTCTCGAGCTCATCGAAGAGCTCCGGATCGGCAATCACGGCGTGCTTGACGACCTCGCCGCAGCCGTCGGCGAACTGCTCGGGCGTGAGGGTTGCCAGGCACCCCACGTCGGCGATGACCACGCTCGGCTGCCAAAAGGCGCCGGCCAGGTTCTTGCCAGCTGCCAGGTCGATGGCCGTCTTGCCGCCGACCGACGAATCCACCATGGCGAGCAGGCTTGTGGGAATCTGCACAAACTTGCAGCCGCGCATGTAGGTGGCGGCCACAAAGCCCGCCACGTCGCCCACGACGCCGCCGCCGAGCGCCACGATCACGTCGGAGCGCGAAAGCTCGTGCTCGGCCACAAACTCCAAAATGGCAACGTAGGTCTCGGCACGCTTATGGGCCTCGCCAGCCTCAAAGGTGCAGATGCTTACCTCATAGCCCGATGCCTCCAGGCTCTGCTTGACGGGCATCTGGTAGAGCGGACCCACGTTGGTGTCCGTCACGATGACGGCGCGTGATCCGCCGGCGGTGGCTCGGACGAGCGGGCCCGCCTGCTCCAGCAAAAACGTGCCGACGTGCACCTGGTAGGGGCGTGCGGTGTCGATATCGATGGTAATCGCCATAAGCTTCGGTCCTTTCGACCTGGCGTGGTAGATGATCTAGCGGGAGGCCTCGTCGTCGAGCGCACGCTTGATGCGGTCGCCCTCGGCAAGGAGGTTCTCCAGATAGCGCTGGTCGTGGTCCTTAAGGGCACGGCTGTAGGCGCCGAGCGAATCGATCAGGTGGTCGATCTCGAAGGCGAGCGCGTCGGCATCGTCAATCATGAGCTCGGACCACATCTGCGGGTTGAGGTGCGCCACGCGCGTGAGGTCGCGGTAGCTGCCGGCAGAAAAGCCGTGGTGGACCTGGGCGGTCGGGCTCTTTACGTAGGCGTTGGACACCACGTGCGCGAGCTGGCTCGTAAAGGCGATCACGCGGTCGTGCTCGGCGGCGGTGGTCACGCTGAACTTGCCAAACCCCAAGGGGCGCACCATCTCGCGCACCTGGCCCAAGAGCTCCAACTTAAGGGCATCGTCTACCGCGGGCGGAACGAGCACGAGCGGTGCACCCTGGAACAGGTCGGCGCGGGAGTGCGCGTAGCCCGAGAACTGGGTGCCTGCCATGGGGTGTGCGCCCACAAAGTAGAAGCCGTGCTCTCGTGCGAGCTCAAAGGCCCGCTCACACACGAGGCCTTTGACGCCCACGGTGTCGATTACCACGGGACCCATGATGGCGTCGGTGTCGGTGGCGTCGGCGAGTGCCTGGGCGTGCGCCTCGAGCCACTCGATGCATGCCTCGGGATAGCAGGCAAGGACGATGATATCGCACTTACCGAGCGTCTCGTCGTTGAGCTCGCCGGCGACGGTGCCCATGCTGGCGGCCGTCATCACGTCATCGTCGGGGTCCCAGGCAAGCACGCGAACGCCCGCCTGCGCATAGCCGCGGGCAAAGCTGCCGCCGATCAGGCCCAAGCCCACGATGCCGGCGCACTTGGGGCCACCCTGGTTGACGCGTGCGTTTCTCACCGTACCCATGGGTTACTCCATGGTCTCTTGGCAGACGACCTCGCGGATGGCGCGGATGCGGCGCATGGTGTCGTCGAACTGGTCGGGGGTGAGGGCCTGAGCGCCGTCGGACCAAGCGTGGCTCGGGTCGTCGTGGACCTCGATCTCCAGACCGTTGGCGCCGCAGGCAGTCGCGGCGAGCGCCATGGGCTCAACATAGCGGGTGTAACCGGTGGCGTGGCTGGGGTCGGCGACGACGGGCAGGTGCGACAGGTGGTGCAGCACCGGCACGGCGTTGAGGTCGAAGGTGTTGCGGGTGCGGGTCTCGAAGGTGCGAATGCCGCGCTCACACAGGATGACGTTGTCGTTGCCCTCGCTCATGATGTACTCGGCAGCCATGAGCAGCTCGTCGACGGTGCCGGACATGCCGCGCTTGAGCAGGATCGGGGTCTTGGTCTTGCCGACCTCCTTGAGCAGGGGGAAGTTCTGTGCGTTGCGGGCGCCGATCTGCATGACGTCGATTTTCTTATCCAAGAAGACCTGCACGTCGCGCGGGTCCATGATCTCGGTGACGATCGGCATGTCGAGCTCGGCGGATGCCTCGCATAGCAGGTCCAGGCCGGCGGGGCCCATGCCCTGATAGGCGTAGGGGGAGGTGCGGGGCTTGTAGGCGCCACCGCGCAGCATCGTGGCGCCGGCGGCCTTCACGCGGCGTGCGATGCGGATGAGGTTCTCGCCCTCGATGGAGCAGGGACCGGCGATGACCTGGAACTGGTCGCCGCCGATCTTGACGCCGTGGCCGCAGTCGATGACGGAATCCTCGGGGTGGAATTTGCGGTTGGCACGCTTAAAAGGCTCGGAGACGCGCTGCACGCGCTCGACGACATCCATAGACTCGAGCAGGAACGGGTCGATCTTGGTCGTATCGCCCACCAGGCCGATGATCGTCTCGTTCTCGCCGCGCGAGACGTCGGTCTTCAGGCCTTTTTTCTCAATCCAGCTGACGATATGGCTGACGGCCTCGTCGCTGGCGCTCTGCTTTAGAATTGCAATCATGGTGTGCCTCTCACCTCGATGGATAACTTTTGCAAAAACGGCCCGCATCGCGAGCCGTGTATATATGGTGCATGAGAGTTTATACTATCTGACTCGCTTTTGCCTTCTAAAGTGGGCCGTTGCGCCGCGTCTTCCTCGGAATTGCAAAGCTTTTTCTTTTATTTTGATAGCCCGTGGCGCACTTGGGTATAATGCCAGTCGTTCGCCCTATTAGCTCAGGGGATTAGAGCGTCTGCCTCCGGAGCAGAAGGCCGTTGGTTCGAATCCAACATGGGGCACCATCGAACGTAAGACCGTCCGAACCTCGCATGGTCCGGGCGGTTTTTCTTATACCGACGCGACGTGATGGGACGTGGTATGGCAGCAACGGATATCGAGCGCGGACTCTCGACCGCCGAGGTCGAGGAGCGCATCGCCGCCGGTAAAATCAACCGCAACATGGAACTCAAGACCAAGTCGGTCAAAGAGCTCATCATCGAGAACCTCTGCACGCTGTTCAATTTGATCAACGTGATCTTGGCGTTCCTGGTCATTTTGACCGGTTCGTTTAAGAATCTGACGTTCCTGTTCGTGGTGTTCCTCAATACCGCTATTGGCGTCATCCAGTCCATGCGTTCCAAGAAGATGGTCGATAAGCTCACGCTGTTGACCTCCAAGAAGGCCATCGCGGTGCGCGACGGCGCCGAGGTGGAGCTCGACCTGGACCAGATCGTGCTCGACGACATCATCCGCCTGGGGCGCGGCGACCAGATTCCCGCTGATGCCGTGGTGGTTTCGGGCGAGGCTCTCGTGAACGAGAGCTTGCTGACGGGCGAGAGCGACCTTATCAAGAAACAGCCCGGTTCCGAGCTCATGAGCGGCAGCTTTATCGACTCGGGTCTGCTGCGCGCCCGCGTGATCCATGTCGGCGCCGACAACTACGTGGCCAAAATTAATAACGAGGCCAAGTACGTCAAAAAGGTCAATTCCGAGATCATGAACGCGCTTAACGCCATCGTGCGCTTTGCGAGCATCATCATGATCCCGCTCGGTTTGGCGTTGTTTGCCTCGAGTGTGAGCGAGCTGTGGGATGCCGCGGGAACCCCGGGCGATAGCGCGCTTTCGTGGTGCTTCTCCGAGCTGTTGGCTGGTCATGTGCCTTCGTCGGCGCTGCTGTCCACGGTGGGCGCCCTGCTGGGCATGATCCCGCAAGGCCTGGTGCTGCTGACCTCGTCGGTGCTCGCCATCGCTACGGTGCGCTTGGCCCGCCGCAAGGTGCTGGCACAGCAGCTCTACTGCATCGAGACGCTCGCTCGCGTCGACGTGCTGTGCCTGGACAAGACGGGCACCATCACGTCGGGCCGCATGGAGGTCGAGGGCACGTATCCGCTGCCGGTTGAGGGCGTGAGCCTAGGCGCCGGCCCGGACGAGGCGGCCGTTCCCGTCGATACCACGGTGCTCGATTTTGCGCTGGCTAACGTGGCACGTGCGACTTCGGCCGATGCCAACGAGACCTGCCAGGCGCTGCTCAACTATTACGCCGATCGCCCGGTCGAGGTGTCTGAACCGCTGTCGGTCATTCCGTTCTCGTCGTCAAAAAAATGGAGTGGCGCTTCGTTTGCGCAGGGCTCCTATGTGATGGGCGCCGCGCAGTTTGTGCTTTCGGAGCGTGTGTTTTCGCAGGTCGAGAACCGTGTCGCCGAGCTTGCCGATACCTGCCGCGTGCTCGTGGTGGCGCGCGTGGACGGCTTTACGCCCGATGGCGATATGGTGGGAGAGGCCGAGCCCGTGGGCTTTGTGACCATCCGCGACGAGATTCGTACCTCGGCGGCCGAGACCATCGGCTACTTTAACGAGCAGGGCGTGACCCTCAACGTGATCAGTGGCGACGACCCGCGTACGGTGTCGTCGATCGCGCGCGTGGTGGGCGTGCCGGGGGCGGACGCTTATGTGGACGCCACGACGCTCGATACGCCGGCCAAGCTCGATGCCGCAGTGGACCGCTACCATGTCTTTGGTCGTGTGACCCCGCAGCAGAAGCGCGAGCTCGTGCAGGCGCTCAAGCGCCGCGAGCACACCGTGGCCATGACGGGCGACGGCGTCAACGACGTGCTGGCTCTCAAGGAGGCCGACTGCTCCGTTGCCATGGCGGCCGGCTCCGATGCCGCGCGCAATGTGGCCGAGATCGTACTCGTCGACAACGACTTTGCCTCGATGCCCGCCGTGGTGGCCGAGGGTCGTCGCTCCATCAACAACCTGCAGCGTTCGGCCTCGCTGTTCCTGACCAAGACGCTGTTCTCGATGGGTCTGGCGGCGCTGTGCATCGCGCTGCCGCCGTACCCCTTCGAGCCCATCCAGATGACGCTCATCAACTTCTTCTGCATCGGCGCGCCGGGCTTTGTGTTGGGCCTTGAGCCCAACAATGCTCGCGTGAAGGGTGCGTTTTTGACCAACGTACTCAAGCGTGCACTGCCGGCGTCGATTGCGGTCATTTTGGCTGCGGCGCTTGATATCTTTGTGGCGCGCGTGTTTGGCTTTAGCCAGCTCACGCTGTCTACGATGTGCCTGCTTACGTCGTGCGCGGCGAGCGTCAGCCTGATCTGGCGGATCTCGCAGCCGCTCACGCCCTTACGTGTGGTGCTCTTTGTGTTTGTAGTCGCCGGCATCTTGGTGGGCGTTATCGGGTTCCCGGGGCTGCTGTCCATCGCCAACCTGTCGATGGGTCAGATGGTTATCTTGGCTGTTATCGTGGTCTTTACCTGCTCGGTGTTCTTTAAGCTCGCCACGATGATGGATTCGCTCAAGCCGCGTCGTCGTCATGCCGCAACTGGTTTTGGCCGCGGTGTGCGCGTCCGCCTGGGTCGCGGTGGCGGCAAGGTGAGCTCGACGGGCTCGACGGCCGAACGTTTTGCCAAGCGCGTCGCCGCCGACATGGCGCAGCGCCGCGAAGATCGCACCGCTCGCGAGGCCGAGGCCCGCGCACTCGAGGGCGTGGCCCAGGCCCAGCCCAAGAAAAAGAAGAGTACCGGAGCTAAGCGCTCTCGTGTGACCAAGTCCGCCCAAGGCATCAAAGTCTCGATGCCAAGCAAAAAGAAGAAGTAGCTACGCGCCCTGGCGATGTTGAATTGGTGCCTTGTTCCTGTGGGGCCGTGGCGATGTTATGCTCTAACCTCGATTGTTTGAATTGCTTCGAAAAGAGGATGCCGTGATCTGCCCGCATTGCCTTAAGACTATCGAGGACGGCGCCTCGTTCTGCCCCTACTGCAACGCCTATGTGGGTCCGGGCGATGGTCCCGAGCACACCGAGTTCGTGTTCTGTGAGGGCTGCGGTGCCCGTCTTTCTCCGCATGATCGCACGTGCCCAAAATGCGGACGCCCTGCTCCGGGTATCCTCTCCGAGGACGCGGCCGCATCCGACCTGGCAGCGGGCCGCACGGCGGGCTTTCCGCGCCTAACGCAAGAGCAGATCGATACCGAGGTGCCTCATGCGCCCGCCTCGGCTGCCGCGGTTCTTTCGGACGCCGCCGATCCTAACGAGACCTGCGTGCTGCCGGCTTTCGATAAGGATTTCGGTATCCCCAAGGTCGATATTCCCACGCCCGTTTCCCTGCATGACGATGCTCAAAAACCCAAGCGCAAGGTGCATCCCGACGAGGACGCCTATCACAAGCACAAGCGTCATATCCCCAAGCCGCTCATCGTCATCGCGGTCCTTGCCGTCGTTTGCGGCGGTGCCTATTGGTTCGTGACGGCCGATCCCATGGGTGTCATGCCTGCCTTCTACGACCAGTTTGGCCAGGCTGCGCAGACGACCTTCCCCACGCGCCAAAAGGGCGAGGCGACTGAGGACGATACCAAGCAGGACGATTCTGCCGAGGTGGTCCAGGAAGAAACCGTGCTCACCGATGATCAGCTCTATACCAGACTCGACGGTCTGTATCAGACCATCGTGTCCTACGGTGATGAGGACCAGATCGGCGAGGTCATCGATTCCTTTAACAACGGCTATCTCCGAACGCCGCTGTCCACCCGCCAGGAGCTGTCGCAGAGTGCCTACGCCCTGCGCGACCAGATCAAAAAGACGCAAGATGAGCTTAACAACCTTAAGTATCAGGACGATACGGTCTATGCGGACGACATCGCCCACTTAAAGCAGCTTGCCGAGTGGATGTACGAGCGTGTCGACGTGATCTGTCAGAGCTGGGACATCTCGCTGGCCATTCCTGATGGTGAGTCGATGAGTTCCCACCAAAGCGAGATCCTGGCGCCCATCGCGCAGGGCGGCAACAGCGCGCTGAATCAGTACGACGCCAACGTGGGCTCCTGGAAGCCGCAGCAGCGTTCCTAAAATTAGTTCGCCATAGTCGGCATAACCTACGTGCGCAATTGATGTAAGCGCATGCTTATTGCTACAATTCGTACAAATATGCTTTAAACGCACGAGGAAGGAACCACATGTTTGGTTTTAAGAAAGAGCTCTACACGCCCGAGTATCAGCTTGCCGGCGACGAGTGCGCCGTTATCGAGACGTCGAAGGGTACCATCAAGGTCAAGTTTGACGGTGAGGGCGCTCCCATTCATGTCGCGAACTTCTGCGAGCTTTCCACGATGGGTTTCTATGATGGCCTTAAATTCCATCGCTATGTGCCCGGTTTTGTCATTCAGGGCGGCGACCCCAATACCCGCGATATGTCCGGCGCTGACGTCGCTGCCGGTCTTGAGGGCCCCGACGGCATGCCCGGTACCGGTGGCCCCGGCTACTGCATCAAGGGCGAGTTTGCCACCAATCCGCGCAACAGCCATGTCGATGGTGCCCTTGCCATGGCACGCTCCATGGACCCCGATTCCGCGGGTTCGCAGTTCTACTTCTGCTTGGGTGCCCAGCATAACCTCGATTCCGGGTACACCGTCTTTGGTACCACGGTCGAGGGTCTCGATGTGATTTCGCAGCTGCGTGCCGGCGACGAGATCGTCCATGTCGAGATCGTTCACGAGTAAAGGGGACTTCCTTGAATAGCCAGCTGATCCAACAGGGCCGCGCCGCTTACCGCGCGGGTGATTTTTCCGCTGCAGCCCAGATGCTTGGGGCGGCAAAAACTCCCGATGAGATTATGGGCGAGGCCGATCATCTTCGTGGCAACGCCTTGATGCACCTGGGCATGTATGCCGAGGCCGCCGAGGCCTATGCCGCCGCCCTCAACGACGGCACCTATGGCAAGCGCGGCGCGCTGCTCACCAACCGCGGCAAGGCGCTCGCCGCCGTGGGCGACTACACGACGGCCGCCCAGGCGTTTTCTGCCGCTACGCAGGATGCTTCCTATGCCACGCCGTTCAAGGCCTATCTGGGCCTGGGTAACGCGCTGTTCCAGTCGGGCGACTATGCCAACGCGGGTACTGCCTTCCGTCAGGCTGCCATCGACGGCGCCAATCCGGCTCCTGCCGCCGCGCTCGGCGAGCTCGGTCGTTGCTTCATTAAGCTTGGCCGTCCGGCGGATGCCGTGGAGACCTACCGCACGGCTATCGACTTTGCCGGCCCCCGCGACGACACGCGTGCGCTCAACGCCGGCATGGGTCAGGCACTTTCTGCCGCCGGCCGCCCCTCCGACGCACTCGACGCCTTTAACGCCGCTACTGCCGATGGCATCTACCAGCTCACCTCCGAGCAGGCCGATGAGCTTGCCCGCGTGCATGATTCGCTTGCCGCGCTGTCTGCCCAGACGGCTATGGCCACGGCTCCGGCGCCCGCGATGGACGCTCCTGCCGTCGATCCGCTCGATCCTACGGGCGCGACCGGTCAGTTTATGCCCGATCCCTCGGACACCGGCTTCTTTACGCTGTCCGAGTCCGAGATGGTCCAGCAGGACCGTCAGGATCGTAAGCAGGCCAAGGTCCGTCGTCGCCATCGCCACACGGGTCTCAAGGTCTTCATCGTGCTGCTTCTGCTCATTTTGATTGCTGCGGGCGGTCTGGGCTTTGCCTACACGCGCGGCTTTGGCTTCCCCTCGCAGGAGTCGGTTATCACCGATCTGTTCCAGGCTGCCGGCGACGGTGACACCGCAAAGGCCGAGTCTTGCCTGGCCTCGAGCCTGTCCGAGGACGCCAAGTCGATGATCATCTCCTCGATTCCGCAGGGCGCCACCGTGTCCGTCGAGGGCATGGATCAGTCCATGACCGAGACGACCGCTAAGGTGAAGGCATCGCTGTCCAAGGGCGGCGAGCAGGAGTACACCGTCAAATTCGTGCGCTCCGACAATCATATCGGCTGGGCCGTTTCCTCGCTCGATATGGATTTCTCGGCTGCTGACAACCAGTAGTGACCTTATGGGATTTAGCTTTGCCCGGCGCTTCACCGCAAGTGAGGTGCCGGGCTTGCGCTAGTATCATGAGCTAGTAGTTTTCCAGCAATCATCCAACACATCAGGAGTTGCGTTGTTTTCTTTGATGGATATGTTCTTCGGTAGCTATGCGGGCGATCTTGCCATCGACCTCGGCACCGCAAATACGCTTGTCTCCGTGCGCGGCAAGGGCATCGTCATTCGCGAGCCCTCTGTAGTCGCCATCGACAAGAACGACGAGCGCATCCTGGCGGTCGGTATCGAGGCAAAGCGCATGCTCGGCCGTACGCCCGGCAACATCGTGGCCGTTCGTCCCCTGAAGGACGGCGTCATCGCCGACTTCGATGTTACCGAGGCTATGCTTCGCTATTTTATCGACAAGGCGTCCGAGAAGCGCTATCCGTGGACCCCGCGTCCGCGCGTTGTCGTCTGCGTTCCCTCCGGCGTCACGTCGGTCGAGAAGCGTGCTGTCTTTGAGGCCACGATCCAGGCTGGCGCTCGCCAGGCCTACCTGATCGAGGAGCCCATGGCTGCCGCTATCGGCGCCGATCTGCCCGTCGAGGAACCCACCGGCTCCATGGTCATCGACATCGGTGGCGGTACCACCGAGGTTGCCGTTATCGCTATGGGTGGCATCGTCGTCTCGCAGTCCATCCGTATTGCCGGCGACGAGTTCGATCAGGCCATCCTCACGCACGTTCGTGATGCCTACAACTTGGCCATCGGCGAGCGTACGGCAGAGGACATCAAGATCAAGGTCGGCTCCGCCGTGCCGCTCAAGGACGAGCTCGACGTCGAGGTCAACGGCCGCGACGTGATCACCGGTCTGCCCAAGACCGTGCGCATCGAGAGCGAGGAGATTCGTCGCGCGCTCAACAAGCCGCTCGACGAGATGGCCAAGGCCGTCAAGGACGCACTCGACGCTACGCCTCCCGATCTTGCCTCGGACCTTATGTACTACGGCATTTTGCTGACTGGTGGCGGCGCGCTGCTGCGCGGTCTCGACGTGCGCCTGCGCGATGAGACCGGTGTTTCGGTCAACGTCAGCCCCACGGCGCTCGATAACGTCGTTAACGGCTGTGCCCGCGTGCTCGAGGCCAATGCGTTTGATGGCGGCTTCGTCCAGACCAATGCTTAATTTCCAAAAGGTGGATTCCATTTGGCACGATCTTCGGGTTTCTCCACAAATCTGAATACCAAGCGACAATCAACGGGTATGCGCCCGTTGATTGTTTTCAGCCTGATTTCGGTGTTGCTGCTCACGTTTTACATCCGCGAGGGCGAGGCAGGACCGATTCATGCCGTGCGTTCGGGCGTGACGACGATTACCTCGCCGGTGCGCTTTGTGGGCTCGGCTGTGGCGGCCCCCTTCAATGCGATCGGCAACGTGTTCTCTAACCTTACGGCGTCGCAGGACACGCTTGACGAGCTTAAGAAGCAAAACGAGGAGCTGACCTCTAAGGTTGCTGAGCTCTCCGAGGCTCAAAAGACCGCCGAGCGTCTGGAGGGGCTGGTCGGCCTGCAGTCGACCTACAACCTCAAATCGACCGCTGCTCGTATCGTTGGTGCCTCGGGCGATGCCTGGACCTCGACCGTAACCATCGACAAGGGCTCTGCCGACGGCCTTACCATCAACATGCCCGTGACGAGTTCTGCCGGTGTTATCGGTCAGATTATCGAGGTATCGGCCAAGACCTCTACCGTGCGCCTTATTGGCGACGAGAACTCGGGTGTGTCCGCCATGGTACAGGACACGCGCGCCCAGGGCATGCTGCAGGGTCAGGCTGACGGCACGCTGCGTCTTGAGTACGTGAGCGTCGACTCCGATGTTAAGGTTGGCGACATCATCGTGACCTCGGGCATTGGCGGTGTATTCCCCAAGGGTCTACCGCTCGGCACCGTCTCGTCGGTTGAGAAGTCGGCAAACGACGTGTACTACACCATTGTGGTGCGCGCTCAGACCACGGCCGAGAACAACGAGGAAGTGCTGGTCATTACCTCGCTGACCGACGAACAGTCGGCTTCGGATGAGGACGTGAGCACCGCAAATAGCACGCCGCAGGGAACGTCGCGCGACGCTGCGACCAAGACGAAGGACGAGAGTTCGGATGACAGTTCCGACGCGTCCGAGACGACCGATTCCGGCTCGAGCGAATAGGGGGCATGTCCATGGATCTACACGAGCAGGGGATGAGCTCCCGTACGTTTGTAATCGCCGCCATCGTGTGCGTGCTGCTGCAGGCAGGCCTGGCACCGCAGATCTCCATTGCGGGCGGTCGCGTCAACTTCATGATTATCCTGGTGTGCCTAAGCGTGTTCTCGGGCGACCCGACCCGTGCCGTCGTGTGCGGTTTTTGCAGCGGCTTGTTCTATGACCTGTCCGCTGCCGTGCCGGTGGGCGTTATGTCGCTCCTGCTGACCGTGGGTTCTTTTGCCCTGGTGCACAGCGCCGTCGGTCAGACGGGCGGTACCCCGAGTGCGCGCGGCGTCACTGTGGGCGCCTTCGCGCTCGTCATTAATGTGATCTACAGCATCATCTTGCTGTTTATGGGTTTGGAGACGAGCTTTGTCGTGGCGATCTTCGGCCATGCGCTACCGTCCTCGATCCTGTCGGGTCTGGTTGCCATTCCGTTTTTGATGTCCGGCGTCGTGCCGCAGTCCGGCTATGGATTCTCCGCACGTGGCGGACGCCAGACGGGCATGCGCTTTAAGCCCAAGACCCGCAAGCTCAAATAGGGGAGGCCCGTAGATGTCTTCCCAGTTGACGGTTATTATCGCCGGTATCGTGCTGGTTGTGGCCATCGTGGTCGCGCTGGTCATCATGCGTCGCGGCGATTCCCGTTTTACCTACGATACGCAGCATGGAACGGCCCCGCGCGCCACCGAGGGCGAGGGCAATACCGCGGCGACCGCCTTTAAGGGCCGCTTTTCCATCCTCACCGCGGGTGTGGGCGCGATGTTTGCGGCGCTCGCCGTCAAGCTGTGGGGCATGCAGATGGTCTCGTCGGACTATTACGAGAAGCAGGCTAATAGCAATCAGACTCGCACCGTTACCACTCCCGCTGTGCGCGGCCGCATCCTCGACCGCAATGGCGTGGCGCTTGTCCAGAACCGTCCCTCACTTGCTGTCGTGGCCTACCGCGACCTTGCCGAGGATGAGGTTCTGGTTCGCCATCTTGCCAACGTGCTTGGAATGCCTTACGTGGCGGTCCTTCGCAATATTCAGGACAATACAGAGGGCGCCCAGAGCCTGCATACCATCGCGACGGACGTCCGTCGCTCCACGGTTGCCTATATCAAGGAACACGCCGGCGAGTTCCCGGGCGTCAAGATTGCCGAGCGTACCGAGCGCCAGTATCCATATGGCGAGACGGCATGCCATATCTTGGGCTATACCGGCACCATCACCTCCGAGCAGCTCGAGGCTCAGAATAAGAAAACCTCTGGCGATGATGATGCTTCTGCTGGCAAGATTACGTACCAGTCGGGCGATATCGTGGGCCAGGCGGGCGTTGAGAGCTACTACGAAAATCTGCTGCAGGGTATTCGTGGCGAGCAGACCGTCAAGGTCGATGCCTCAGGCAATGTGACCGGTCAGGCCGGCGCCGTGCCCGCGAAGGCCGGCTCCGACATTAAGCTCACGCTCGACCTTAAGATCCAACAGGCCTGCGAGACGGCACTGGCGAGCGCTATCGAGCTTGCCAAGACCACTGGCTACAGCAATGCCGGTAACGGCGCTGTGGTGTGTCTCGATCCCAACAATGGGGAGATCCTGGGCATGGCGAGCGAGCCCAAGTTCGATCCGTCTGTCTTTATCGGCGGCGTCTCAAATGACGTGTGGACCGAGCTCAATGATGACAAGGGTTCGCACCCGCTGCTCAACCGCGCCATTAGCGGACAGTACATGTCGGCCTCGACCATCAAGCCGCTCTCGGCGCTGGCCGGTCTTGAGTTTGGAACCTACACTTCAACGCAGACAACCAACTGCACGGGCTATTGGACGGGCCTGGGCAAGGCTTGGGGCAAGCGCTGCTGGTTGACGTCTGGCCACGGCACCATGACGCTGCAGTCGGGTATCGCCAACTCGTGCGACCCCGTCTTCTACGACATGGGCAAGGCGTTCTTTTATGACGAGCAACATCCCGAGGGCCTGCAGGAGGTCTTTCGTCGCTGGGGTCTAGGCAAGACCTGCGGTATCGATCTGCCGAGTGAGGGCGCGGGCCGTATTCCCGATGCCGAGTGGAAAGAGTCGTACTTCACCGACGCCTCTGCCGAGGACCGCAAGTGGAATGCCGGCGATATGACCAATATTGCCATCGGCCAGGGCGACATCCTGGTGACGCCCCTGCAGATGGCGTGCGCCTATATGGGTCTTGCCAACGGCGGCAAACAGTACGTGCCTCACGTGTTTTTGTCTGCCGTGTCGCGCGATGGCGACGGCGATGCCTATAAGTACAACGGCAAGGGCAAGAAGAAGCGCCTGGAGGCCAAGATCAACAGCGATTCGGATTTGGCTCTTGTTCGCAACGGCATGCACGACGTGATTTACACGGCATCGACGTCCCTGGCGGCTCACTTTGGCACCCTGACGCCCCAGGTATACGGCAAGTCGGGCACGGGCGAGAAAAGCGGCGAGGACGAATACGCGTGGTTCTGCGCCTATGCACCGGCCGATGATCCCAAGTATGTCATCGCTACTGTCCTGGAGCAGGGCGGCGGCGGCTCAGATACCGCGATGCATGTCGTGCGCGACGTGCTCGGTGTGATTTATGACGAGCCCGATACCTCTTCGGCCTCGGGCGATTCTTCGGTTCGATAGGAGGTTGCGATGGATTTTTCTCCGGCGGATCTGTTCCGTTCAACCAAGACCGGCTCTCGCAGCAGCCTGGACCGCGTCAACAAGCAACTTTCGGCCTCGCGCGGCACGTTTCGCCAAAAGGTGCATATCGGTGTGCTCGTGGCTACTGTGGCGCTCGTCGCCTACGGTGCCATCATTATCTGGTCGGCTTCGCAGTTTAAGGCCGATGCTTCGTTCTCACGCCATCTGCTGGGAATTGGTATCGGAGCGGTGCTGGCGGTGCTCGTCTGGCGAACCGACCTGCGCGGTATTTCCAATTTCTCGACGGCGTTGCTCGTCATCGACCTGATCGTGATCTTCTCGCCCAAGATTCCGGGTCTGTCCTATACGGGCGGTCTGGGCATGACGGGTTGGATCAAGATTCCCGGTATCGGCTTGACATTCCAGCCGGTTGAGCTTGCCAAGCTCATCACCATCTTCTTTATTGCTACGCTTGGCTCGCAGTATAACGGTCGCATCGATACCGTTCGCGACTACGTCAAGCTCTGCGGCATGCTGTCCATTCCGTTTTTGGCCGTCGTTGCCATGGGTGACCTGGGCTCGGGCCTGGTCGTGCTGGTTTCGGGCGCCATCGTCATCTGCATGAGCGGTGCACGCCGCGAATGGGTGCTGTCGACCCTGGCCCTGCTCGTGGGCCTGGTGGCCCTCGTCCTGGCGCTTGATTCGGTCTTTGATTCGTTGCTCGGCCACGATGTGCTCATCAAGCAGTATCAGATGAACCGTCTGACGGTCTTTATCGACCCCGATAATGCCGATTTGGACGATGCCTACAACCTGCAGCAGTCGCTTATCGCCGTTGGCTCGGGCGGCTTCTTTGGTAAGGGCCTGGGGCATGCGACGCAGTCGGCCGGCGGCTTTCTGCCTGAGTTCCACACCGACTTCGTCTTCGCCTTCCTGTCCGAGACCTTTGGCTTTTGCGGTTCCTTTTTGCTCCTGTGCCTCTACGTGCTGCTGATCTTTTCGACGATTCGCGTCGCCTTTAAGTGCGAGTCGCTGTTTTTGCGTCTTTCGTGTGTGGGCATCGTTGGCATGTGGGCGTTCCAGACTTTCGAAAACATCGGCATGTGCATCGGCATGATGCCGATTACCGGTATTCCGCTACCGTTTATTAGCTTCGGTTCGTCTTCGATGATGATTCAGCTGCTGACGGTGGGTATCGTACAATCCATATGGCGGCATCGTTCGGGCGCCGCGTAACCGCTGGAGGGGTTTGCTATGAAAATTCCCGTAGATAAGCTGACCCGCGCTTTTAAGATGGGCGCGTCCGTTAAGAAGGATTCCGATACGCCGGTGCGCGTCTCGGTCTATCTGGATTCGTCCGCCTCGCGCTTTCTGGCCGAGACGGTGCGTGACGCCTTTGTGCCGCAGACGACCTCGGGCATTGTGCGCGTCGAGCGTCTGCGGGAGGAGCGAATTGCTCCAAAGACCGATACCGATGTGGTGCTGGTGCTCTCGTGTGGTTCCGACCGCTTGGAGAGTGCCGTGCAGGAGCTCGTGATCGCCGGCGCGCCCGTGTGCGTGCTTGCCGAGTCTGCTGTGGAGGTGCCGTTTATCGAGGAGTCCACGCCCATGCTCGGCGTGGTAGCGGCAATCGATAAGACGTATCTGCTCGAGACGCTTGCCCGCTGGATTCTCGATCGCACCGACAAGGAAACGGCTTTTGCGGCGAACTTTGCCTTCATGCGCATCGCGGCGGCCAACCGTATCATCACCTCGTGCGCGCTCACCAATATGGCGACCGGTGCGCTGGTGTTTTTGCCGGGCGCCGATTATCCCGTTATGGCGCTGGCGCAGGTGGGCATGCTCTTTGAGCTCGCTGCCGTCTTTGGACGCGGCATTAAGCCCGAGCGCGGCTACGAGGTCGCGGGCGTGCTTGCCGGCGGTCTTGTGATCCGCGCGGTCACCCGCGCGCTCGTCAAGCAGACGCCGCATATTGGGTTTGCCGTCAAGGCGCTCACTGCTGCCGCGGGCACCTATGGCATGGGCCGTGCGCTCGTTTCGCTCTACGAGCGCGATGTCGACTACAGCCGTGCCAACGAGGTGGTCACTGCCACGTTCTCCCGCGTTCGCGATCTGGTGACCACGGTCGTGGGCGCTACCCGTCCTATGGCGTCCTATCAGGACGCATCAGATCTCGCTGCTTAGGGGTTTTCCGTTGCGCGTTGCATACCAAGACTGTTTTCATTTAATTGAGCCGTTGCTCGCCAAGGTCGAGAAGCCGAGTCGCTATATCGATCACGAGTGGGGCACGCTTTTCAAGGCCGATGCCGATTACCGTTGTTGTCTGATCTATCCGGACGTATACGAGGTCGGTCTGCCCAACCAGGGTATCGCCATCCTCTACAACATCCTTAACCAGGCCGAGGGCATCTCCTGCGAGCGCGGCTATGTGCCGTGGCCCGATATGGGCGACGCCATGCGCGAGGCGGGTATTCCGCTGCTATCGCTCGAGGGTGCAGCGCCGGTCGCTTCGTTTGATATCGTCGGTCTGCATGTGCCGCACGAGATGGCGGTGACGAACTTCCTCGAGGCTTTGGACCTCGCTGGCATTCCGCTGTTAGCGGCCGACCGAGGTGAAGACGACCCAATCATCATCGCCGGCGGTCCCTCGGTGTACAACCCCGAGCCGTACGCGGCCTTCTTCGATGCCATCCTCATCGGTGAGGGCGAGGAATCGCTGCTCGAGACCTGCCAGCTGCATCGCCGCCTGCGTGACGAAGGGGTCCCGCGCGCGCAGATTGTCGAGCAGCTTGCATCCATTGCCGGCAACTACGTGCCGTCGCTCTATGAGGTTCGTCACGACGAGCCCTGCTCGCCGCATGGCTACACCGTGCCGCGTGAGGGCAAGGATGCGCCGACCGTGGTCTACAAGCGCGTCGTCGAGGATTTCGGCGCCACGAATCCGCTGTCGCAGTCGTGCGTGCCCTATGCACAGCTGGTTCACGACCGCCTGTCTATCGAGATCCTGCGCGGCTGCGCCCGCGGCTGTCGTTTTTGCCAGGCCGGCATGACGTATCGCCCGGTGCGCGAGCGCTCGGCCGACCAGATCGTCTCGTCGGTGATTCAGGGTCTGGAAAAGACCGGCTATGACGAGGTGTCGCTGACCTCGCTTTCCACGACCGACCACTCCTGCATTCGCGACGTGCTCGGCAGGCTCAACCGTCGCCTGGAGGATACGGGTATACGCGTGTCTATTCCGTCGCAGCGCCTGGATTCGTTTGGCGTGGATATGGCCGAGTCGGTCGCCGGCGAAAAGAAGGGCGGCCTGACGTTCGCGCCCGAGGCCGGCAGCCAGCGCATGCGCGACATCATTAACAAGAACGTGACCGAGGAGGACCTGGACCGTGCGGCCAAGGCGGCCTTCGAGGCCGGCTGGAACCGCATGAAGCTCTACTTTATGATGGGCCTTCCCGGCGAGCGCGATGAGGACATCGTGGCCATCGCCAATCTGGCCGATCACGTGCTGGAGCTCGGTCGTTCCGTGGTGCCCAAGGCTCGTCGCGGCTCGATCTCGGTGTCCATCTCGGTTTCGGTCTTTATCCCCAAGGCTGCCACGCCGTTCCAGTGGTGCCCGCAGCTCGACTACGACGACGTCAAGCGTCGCCAGAAGTTGCTTATCACGAGCGTTCGCAACCGTGCCGTCCGCGTGCATTACCACGATGCCGAGACCTCGCTCATCGAGGCCGCGCTTTCCCGCGCCGGTCGTGACATGACGCCCGTCATCATCGATGCTTGGCGCTCGGGCTCTCGCTTTGACGCCTGGGTAGAGCATTTCTCGCTCGATAACTGGAAGGAAGCTGCTGCCAAAAACGGCATCGACCTCAATGAGCTCGTGCACCTGCCCTACGAGTTGGACTGGCGCCTGCCGTGGGAGCACGTGAGCCCCGGCTGCACGCGCGGCTTCCTCGAGCGCGAGTACCGTCGCTCGCTCGAGGGCGTCACGACTCCCGACTGTACCCGCACGTCGTGCACCGGCTGCGGGATCTGCCCCACGCTCCACGCCAAGAATGTATTGATGGGTGATCGCGCATGAGTGAGCGCCTGACCGACAACCCCTCGCTCTTTAGGCTTCGTGTTCGCTATGGCAAGCGCGATCGCCTTAAGTACCTGGGCCATCTCGAAGTAATCCATACCATTGAGCGCATCGTGCGCCGTGCGGGACTTCCCTATGCCGTCACGCAGGGCTTCTCTCCGCACATGCGCGTGGGCTTCTCTTCGGCGCTGCCGGTGGGTACGTCGTCGACCTGCGAGTGGTATGACCTGTTTATGACCGAGTTCGTGGCGCACGACGAGGCATTTGGGCGCCTGGCTGCGGCGTCTCCGGCCGATCTGGCGCCCATCGAGGCGGCGTACATCGACGTGCGCACGCCGGCGTTGACGGCGCAGCTCACGCGCCTGTCGTATCGCATCGACCTGCACTTGGATCCCGAGGCGCCCGTAAGCGCCGACGAGGTGCGTCGTGCGATCGACACGCTGCGCGCGGGCCACGGCATCGACTACGCGCGCGGCAAAAAGAGCAAGCGCTTGGATTTGGATCACACGCTCGTGGGCTATGAGCTCACGGCGGGGGAGCGCCCGGACCATTTGGTGCTCATGCTCGACACCCATGCCGACAACGAGGGCTCCATGCGTCCGGAAATTTTGCTTTCTGCTGCTGATGTTTTGTTGCAGGGCTTGACCCCGGGCGTGGATGCACCTATTGTTTCCACCGGTATGCAAGACCTCGTGACCATCTGCTCCTACGATGTCGAGCGTCAGAATCAAGCATGCGAGGACGACGAGGGCCGACTCGTCAGCCCCATACCTGTGCGAACTTGTGGATTTGCTCCACATACTCGTTGACGGGGTTATTTTCGCCTGCTACTATATTCGGCTGTTGCACTAACTGATGCATGAAGGGCAAGTAAACATGTACGCAATCGTTAACACGGGCGGCAAGCAGTACAAGGTCGCCACCGACGATGTCATCACCGTCGAGAAGATCGAGGGCAATGAGGGCGACAAGGTCACCCTGCCGGTTATCTTCCTCAACGATGGTAAGAAGATCGTCACCGATCCCGACAAGCTGGCCAAGGCCAAGGTTACCGCTCAGATCGTTGAGCAGTTCAAGGGCGAGAAGCAGCTGGTCTTCAAGTTCCACAAGCGTAAGCGCTATCGTCGTCTGAAGGGTCACCGTCAGCAGCTCACCAAGCTGAAGATCGTGAAGGTCCAGGCTACCTCCCGCGCCAAGAAGGCTGTCAAGGCAGAGGCTGAGGCTGTTGCCGAGGCTTCCGTCGCCGAGTAGATTACACTCGTAACGAAAGAGTAGGTATACACAATGGCACACAAAAAAGGACTCGGTTCCTCCCGTAATGGCCGTGACTCCCGCGGTCAGCGCCTTGGCACGAAGCGCTATGCCGGCCAGACGGTAACCACGGGCACGATTCTCGTCCGTCAGCACGGCACGCACATCCACCCGGGTGAGAACGTTGGCCGTGGCAAGGACGACACGCTGTTCGCGCTGGTCGACGGTACCGTTGAGTTCCACAAGGGTATCAAGCACAGGGTCAGCGTACGCCCGCTCGCGAACGCGTAATTCACCCTTCATAGAGCACATATGTGGGAGACACTTGAGTTTTAGGATTCAAGGGTCTCCTTCTTTTTTGTAGGAGGCGATTCTGTTGTCACAGTTCACCGATATCAGCCGCATCAACGTGTGCGGCGGCGACGGCGGAGCCGGCTGCATGTCGTTTAGGCGTGAGGCATTTGTTCCCAAGGGAGGGCCCGATGGCGGCGACGGCGGTCGTGGCGGCAATGTCGTTATCCAGGCCGATGCTCAGCTGTCCTCGCTTATCGATTACCGCTTTAAGCATCATTTCCGTGCCGAGCGCGGCACGCACGGCCAGGGCGCTCGTCGCAATGGTAAGAGCGGCGAGGACCTGATTCTCAAGGTCCCCATGGGCACCGTTGTCCGCGAGCTCGATCCCGAGACGCAGGCCCCGATGTTCGAGATTGCCGATCTGGTGCACGACGGCGAGCGCGTCGTCGTGGCGCCCGGTGGCGCCGGCGGTCTGGGCAATACCCACTTTGTGACGTCGGTGCGTCGCGCTCCGGCCTTTGCCCAGCTCGGCGAGCCGGCCGAGGAGCACTGGATCGAGCTCGAGATGAAGCTTATGGCCGATGCCGCGCTTGTGGGCTTTCCCTCTGTCGGCAAGTCCTCGCTCATCGCGCGTATGAGCGCTGCCCGTCCCAAAATCGCCGACTACCCCTTCACCACGCTTGTGCCCAATCTGGGTATGGTGCGTGCCGGCGAATATTCTTACGTCGTTGCCGACGTCCCCGGTCTCATCGAGGGCGCGAGCGAGGGTAAGGGCCTGGGCCATCAGTTCCTGCGTCACATTGAGCGCACGGCTCTGATCATGCATGTCGTCGACATGACGGGCGGGTTTGAGGATCGCGATCCGGTCGAGGACTATCACATCATCAACCGCGAGCTCGAGCAGTATGGCGCTGAGCTTTCGGAGCGTCCGCAGATCGTCGTTGCCAACAAGTGCGACGCGCCGGGCACGGCCGACAAGATTGCCGACCTTAAGCGTGCAGCGCTCGACGACGGCCATATGTTCTTTGCCGTGTCCGCCGTGACGGGTGCCGGTCTCAACACGCTGATGCTTGCCGTGGGCGAGCAGGTGGCTAAGCTTCGCGCCGAGCTGGCGGTCTCTGATGAGCCGGTCGATCTGCGCGACGAGGAGTGGGAGCGCCGTCGTCTGCAGCGTGAGAAGCGTTTCCGCATTGTCCAGGAAGAGCCCGGTGCTTTCCGCGTGGTCGGTCGTGCTATCGAGCGCATGGTCATCCAGACCGACTGGGAAAACGAGGAAGCCGTCATTTACCTGCAGCATAAGTTTGCGCGTATGGGTGTTGACGACGCGCTCGAGAAGGCCGGTTGTCGTGCCGGCGACGAGGTCCGCATTTGCCAGCGCGCCTTTGACTTTGAGGGTGCCGAGGACTTCTCGGAGTACGAGGAGCTCGAGGATGCTGGCGAGGACGTTGCCGTTGAGGCCATTGACGTTACCGATGCTGCGGATGAGGGCGTCGAGGTTGTCGATGCGGTGGATGCCGCGGACGATGCCGAGACCTCGGAGGGCGAGTAAGCCATGTCGCTGCGCGGTGGAATCGGTCTGCCCGAGCTTCCTCTAGAGGACGGGCAGGAGTTTAGGCTCGGCATCATGGGTGGCACCTTTGATCCCATCCATTACGGGCACCTTGTGACCGCCGAGCAGGCGCGCGAGTCGCTCGACTTGGACGCTGTGCTCTTTATGCCGGCGGGCTCTCCTGCCTTTAAGCTTGACAAGCCGGTGACGCCTGCCGAGGACCGTTATGCCATGACGGTCCTCGCCACCGCTGCGAACCCGGCCTTTTTGGCGAGCCGGTTCGAGATCGACCGCCCGGGCGTAACCTATACGGCCGATACGCTTCATGCCCTTCGCGACTTTTACCCGCCGCAGGTAAAGCTCTACTTTATTACGGGCGCCGACGCGATTATCGATATTGTGACTTGGCATGATGCCGAACGAATCGCTGAGCTTGCTACCTTTATTGCGGCGACGCGACCGGGCTTTGATATCGATACGGCGCGTGCCCGAATCAAAGAGTCGGGGCTGCCGTTCGACGTGCGCTATATTCAGATTCCGGCGCTGGCGATCAGCTCGACGAACATTCGTAAGCGAGTTGCTCGCGGTATGAGCGTGCGCTATCTTACGAGCGAGTCCGTGCTCGGCTACATTCGCAAACGCAGGCTATATGCCGATTTGGGCCAAGAAGATTTTGAGTGATGGGGGTCTACGTTGTCGGTAGAGGATCAGTTTGAGGGCGATGAGCGCGCGCTGCTCAAGCGCATTCAAGAGCTGCTCGATGTTCGCATGAAGGATAAGCGCAAGCGCTATGTGCATTCGCTGGGTGTTGCCGAGACCGCACTTCATCTGGCCGAGGTCTACGGCGTCGACCGCTTTGATGCCGCTGCCGCCGGCTTGATCCACGACTGGGACAAGGTGCTTTCCGATGACGAGCTGGTCACGCGCGCTCTGCATTACGGCATTAAGATTGCCGGCTCTCCTTCTGCCGCGACGCCGCTTTTGCATGGCCCTGTTGCTGCCTATGAGCTTCCGCAGCTTTTCCCCGAGTTGTCGCCGGCCGTTTTCCAGGCTGTCGACCGTCACACCGTGGGTGCCTGCGACATGACGCCGCTCGATATGGTGGTCTTTGTGGCCGATGCCATCGAGCCCAACCGCCACGGCGACTATGCGCATGCGCTGCGCAAGATGGTGGGGGAGTCGACGCTCGATGAGTTGTTCTTCTCCTGTTTTGCGCAGGGTTTGGTCTATGTGATCCAGTCCGGGCGCTATCTTTATCCCACAGCTATTTCGATTTACAACCATTACGCCCAGCTGCGCTAGCTCGGGCTGTCTAGAAAGAGGTATTCCATGGCCGACGAGACCATGACCGACGAGCAGATTCTTGAAGGTGTGGAGCACAAGAGCTTCGTCGCCACGTCCGACCGCACTGCCGCCTCGCTGTCTGCGAGCGGTGTCGCCGCCGAGGATGTCGCCCGCGCCGCCGCGCAGGCCGCCTACGACAAGAAGGGCGAGGACGTTCAGGTGCTCGACCTGACCGAGCTTTCCGACGTATGCGACTACTTTGTGCTTGCCACCGGTACCAACAACCGCCAGGTCGATTCTATCGTCGACGAGATCGAGGAGAAGGTCGCCGAGGCTTGCGGCGAGCACCCGTTCTCCATCGAGGGTCGCGAGCAGAAGACCTGGATGCTCATGGACTATGGTTCGGTTGTCGTCCACGTCTTCACTCCCGAAGCCCGCGACTTCTACCGCCTCGAGAAACTCTGGGGAGACGCCCCCCAGCTCCCCCTCAACCTCCTCTAGTAGCTCATTTGAGACGGGGTTAGCTACCCTCACGCATATCGCCGGGCAGTTGCGGTTTTCCGCACCTGCCCGGCTTTCTTTTTGCCCAAAGGCGGTTAATCGTTGAAGCGGGATTGGCGGCCGAAGGATAGGGCGGTGTCGCCGAATTTGTCTCGGACGGCGTCGATGGCGACGGAGAGGTCGCGGCGGTCGCTGGATTGGGCTCCGCGGTCATCGATCTCGCAGAACAGGTCAGTCTGGATGCCGCCTTGGTGGTCGAAGTCGCTCATGCCGATGCCCGCTAAGCGAACATGCATGCCATCCTGCCAGATGTTGTCGAGCAGTTCGAGTGCAACCGCCACGAAGATGTTCTCATCGTCGGTCGGATGAGGCAGCCGGCGCTGTGCCGTACGCCCGCTGCCATACGAATACTTAAGCTTGAGCGTTACCGTGGCACCCGTCAGCCCCTGACGGCGCAGGCGGCGTCCCACTGACTCTCCCAACAGCGCAATCGCCGCCTCAATATCCCCACGCTCAGTTAAATCTTTCGCAAAGGTGCGTTCATTGCTGACCGACTTGACCTCACGCTCTTCATCGAGACTCGTGACTTCGGAGATTTCGAGTCCCAGCGCACGCTGGCGCATGCGTTCGCCGTTGACGCCAAAAATAGAGGCCAGTGTGGACTCAGGCGCGCGCGAAAGCTCGCCGAGGGTGTAGATGCGCATGCGGCGCAGTCGCTCCTCGGCCGAGCGTCCGATGCCGCTCATGGCAGATACCGGCAGCGCGGCCAAAAAGCGCTGCTCGGTTCCGGGGCGCACAATCGTCAATCCAAACGGCTTGTCACGCTCGCTCGCGATCTTGGCAACCGTCTTGTTGCAGCCGACGCCAATGGAGCACGTCACTCCCAGCGCTGCCACGCGGTCGCTTATACGCCGCGCAACCAGCAGCGGGTCTTCGGGCGCAAAGCGACCCGGTGTGATATCGATAAAGGCCTCGTCGATGGATACGCGCTCAACGCGCGGGGTCTCGTCGGCGAGAATCGCCATGACCTGCGCACTGACCTCGCGGTAGCGATCAAAGTGTCCGTGCGTCCAAATGGCTTGCGGACACAGCCGCTGTGCTTCGGCCGAGGCCATGGCGGAGTGTACGCCAAAGCGACGGGCCTCGTAAGAACAGGTGGACACAACGCCGCGGGAATCGGCATCGCCACCCACGATGAGCGGCTTGCCTCGCCACTCAGGGTGGTCGAGCATCTCCACGCTCGCAAAAAACGCATCAAGGTCCATCAGACCCACCGCCGGACCCGTCCAGGGAGGCGGCGTGACGCCCATGGCATCCTCATAACCGTATGTATGTTCGCGTCTTTCCATGTCATGAGTATACCGCGCAGCTCATGTGGGGTGCGTGTATGTGCTTGCAAATCCCGAATTCTTGTCTAAGATATGGATTTGCCCTCGACTACACCGAAGAAGTTGGTCTCACGGACTTCACCTGCCCGCGTCGATGGCGTATTATGTTCAACTGTTTGTTTGTAGTTGCAGCCTAAAGCTGCTTGGTTGGAGGAGTTTCCTTTGGCAGTCAAGATTCGCCTTGCTCGTCACGGCGCTAAGAAGCGTCCGTACTACCGTGTCGTCGTCGCCGATTCCCGCGCCCCGCGTGACGGTCGTATCATCGAGGAGGTTGGCCGCTACAACCCGATGACCGCCCCCAAGACCATCAACCTTGACCTCGAGAAGATCGCCGACTGGCAGTCCAAGGGCGCTCAGCTCACCGACGCCGTCGCCGCTCTGGTCAAGGCCGCCAACGAGGGCGAGAAGACCGAGACCGTCGTCAAGAAGTCCAAGAAGCAGCTCGCCAAAGAGGCCGAGGCCGCTAAGGCTGCCGCTGAGGCCGCTGAGGGCGCCGAGGAGTAAATCGTGCCTGAGGTTGACGCTGCACAGCTCGAGGGTGAGGCAATGCTCTCAGATCGCATCGCCGATCTCGTCGAATATCTCGTTGTTCAGATCGTCGACGACCCGGATTCCGTGAGCCTTGAGGTCATCGATGGTGATGACGCCTCTACGATTGAGGTTTCGGTCGCCGAGGATGACGTCGCTAAGGTCATCGGCCGTCGTGGCCGTACCATCAAGGCCATTCGCACGCTCGCCCGTGCACTGGCTGCTCGCCTCGACACTGCTGTCGAGGTAGAGGTTCTGGGCTAGGACCTTGAGGTCCCAGTACAAAAACATCGCCCGTGTGGTCAAGCCGCACGGAAGGAAGGGGGAGGTCCTCGCGCAGCCGCTGCGGGGGCTTCCTTCTGTATTAGAGCCGGGTATGCGCGTCGCCCTGACGCCGCCGGCGCTCAAGCGCGACCGCTTTTGCACGGTCGTGTCCGTCACCGATACGGGCGATGGCGATCTGGTCTCGTTTGAGGGCATTGACGACTTGACGGCCGCCGAGGGCATCACGGGATGCTACGTGCTGGCAAATCGTGACGACTTTGAGCTCGATTCGCTCGACGCTGCCTATACCGACCTGATGGGTCGCGAGGTGGTCGACGAGCGCTTCGGTTCGCTCGGCACGATCGTCGAGATCATGTCGACGCCCGCTAACGATGTTTGGGTTGTCGAGGGCGATCGGTACGGCGAGGTACTGATTCCCGTGATCGAGCAGGTCGTGCTCGATCTTCCCGACACAGGAACAATTTCCGTCCATGTTATGGACGGCCTGATCGATATGGACAAGTAGGGAGGACAACATGCTGATCGAGACCCTTTCGGTCTTTCCCGAGATGTTTGAGCCCGTCATGTCCACATCGATTTTGGGCCGCGCCCGCAAGGCCGGCCTTTTTGATTTTAAGGCGTATAACCTGCGCGACTGGACGCACGACCGCCATCGTACCGTCGATGACGAGCCGTACGGCGGCGGGCAGGGCATGCTCATGAAGGTCGAGCCTATCGCAGAGGCCATCGAGGCCATTAGCGCAGAGGGTCCCAAGCCCACGGTTGTGTTCTTCACCCCCTGTGGCGAGCCCTTTACGCAGCATGTGGCCGAGCGCCTGCTCAAAAGTGAGCGCCTGCTGTTTGTGTGCAGTCGCTACGAGGGCGTCGACGAGCGCGCGTATGCGTATGCCGATGAGCGTCTGTCGATCGGCGACTACGTGCTTACGGGCGGCGAGCTTCCCGCTATGGTCGTTGCCGATGCCGTCGTACGCCTGATTCCCGGCGCCCTGGGCGACGAGATGAGCAACGTGGACGAGTCGTTCTCGACCGCCGAGGATGGAGGCCTGCTCGAGTACGCGCAGTACACCCGTCCTGCCGAGTTCAACGGCGAGGGCGTGCCTCCGGTGCTTGTGAGCGGCGATCATGCTAAGGTCGATGCGTGGCGTCGTAAGAACGCCATCGAGCGCACCTGTCGTTGGCGTCCCGATCTGATTGAGACGGCGCGGCTCACGCCCGAGGAGCGCGCTTACGCGCAGGAGATTCTGGACGCTTCGTATTCGCAGAGCGAGGAGTGAGGATGGTTCCATCGCAGCATTCCGTGCTAAAGGGTGCGTTTGAGTGGATCGTGGTCGTCGCGATCGCACTGGTCGCTACCTTCTTGATTCGCTCGTTTGTGGTCGAACCCTTTGTGGTACCCACCGGTTCCATGGAGTCCACGATCGAGATTGGCGACCAGATCCTGGCACAAAAGGTGAGCCTCGAGCTCGGTCAGCCCGTCAAGCAGGGCGATATCGTGGTGTTTCACAACCCCGATGGCACCTCCGAGCATGATGTTCTTGTCAAGCGTGTTATTGCCACGGCCGGGCAGACGGTCGACCTGCAGGATGGCAAGGTGGTCGTTGACGGCCAAGCGCTCGACGAGGACTATACGACGGGCATGAGCTGGCCACTTTCGGTCCAAGCGCCCGGCGCTCAGGTAAGCTATCCCTACACCGTTCCCGACGGGTGCGTGTGGGTGATGGGCGACAACCGCGAGAACTCTGCTGACTCCCGCTACTTTGGCCCGGTCGACCGCTCCGAATTGATCGCCGTGGCGCTCGTGCGTTACTGGCCGCTCAACCGTCTGGGCGCTATCGACTAAAAACCGCTATAGTACAGTACCTAACCGTGTAATCGTTTCGACGAGGGGATATTAGAGGCATGAACGCTTCATCGCTTTCCTTCCAAGACATCATCCTGCGCCTCCAGCAGTACTGGGGCGAGCAGGGCTGCGTCATCATGCAGCCCTATGACTCCGAGGTCGGTGCCGGTACCTTCCATACCGCGACCACGCTGCGCTCGCTCGGTCCCGCCGAGTGGCGCACCTGCTATGCGCAGCCTTGCCGCCGTCCCGCCGACGGCCGCTACGGCGAGAACCCCAACCGCATGCAGCACTACTATCAGTTCCAGGTGCTCATCAAGCCCTCACCGGTCAACGCCCAGGAGCTTTACCTGGGGTCTCTTGCCGCTATCGGTCTGGACCCCAACGACCATGACGTCCGCTTTGTCGAGGACGACTGGGAGAGCCCGACGCTCGGCGCCTGGGGCCTTGGCTGGGAGGTCTGGCTCAACGGCATGGAGGTCACGCAGTTTACGTACTTCCAGCAGGTAGGCGGCATCGAGGTCGACCCCGTGCCCGTCGAGATCACCTATGGCCTAGAGCGCATTGCCATGTATGCGCAGGGCGTTAACTCGGTCTACGACTTGGTGTGGAGCTACCTGCCCGACGGCACGCCCATGACCTATGGCGACGTGTTCCTCGAGAACGAGCGCGAGTTCAGTGCCTATAACTTTGAGGTCGCAAACGTCGAGATGATGCGTCAGAAGTTTGACGACTACGAGGCCGAGTGCCATTCCTGCCTGGAGCGCAAGCTGCCGCTGCCGGCATATGACTGCGTCATGAAGTGCAGCCACGCTTTCAACCTGCTCGATGCTCGCGGCGCCCTGTCCGCGGTCGAGCGTGCCAACTACATCCTGCGCGTCCGCGCCGTCGCCAAGGCGTGCTGCGAGGCCTACATGGCCGAGGTCGCCGGAGTCAACGAGAATGCCGATCAGGAAGGCGAGGTGGCGTAAGCCATGGCAGACGCTAAGGATTTCCTGTTTGAGATCGGTACGGAAGAAATGCCCTCCGCACCGCTGAACAATGCCGTCAAGCAGCTTGGCACCATGATCGCCAAGGGTCTTGACGAGGCCGGTCTGGCCCACGGCGAGGTCCGTGTGATCTCGAGCCCGCGCCGCCTGGCTGCGCTCGTTGCCGACGTCGCCACCGCGACCGACGAGGTTCACGAGGTCAAGCGCGGCCCCGCGGCCAACATCGCCTTCGATGCCGATGGTAACGCCACCAAGGCCGCCCAGGGCTTCGCCCGCAAGTGCGGTGTGGCTGCCGAGGATCTGGTTCGTCGCGAGGACACCGACGGCCGTGAGTACGTCTTTGCCGAGAAGAACATCCCTTCCGCCCCGGCCACCCCGATCCTGACGGCCCTGTGCGAGAAGACTATCGCTGGCCTGCAGTGGCCCAACTACCGCTCTCAGCGCTGGGGTCACGAGCATGCGACCTTTGTTCGTCCGGTCCGCTGGATCTGCTGCCTTCTGGGCGAGGACGTTGTGCCCGTGTCGTTTGCCGACGTGACGAGTGGCAACACCACGCGTGGTCATCGCGTGCTTGGCCCCGGTGACCATGTGGTCGCCAGCCCCGCCGTCTACGAGCAGGTGCTCGAGGACGCCGGCGTGCTTTCTGCCGAGCGCCGTCGCGAGGCCATCCTTGCCGGTATCGCCGAGGTCGAGGCTGCCCGTCCCGGCTGCCATGTCGATACGCCCAAGAAGGTCTTTGAGGAGGTCATCAACCTCTGCGAGTGGCCGACGGTGCTCGTCGGGACCTTCGATGAGGAGTTCCTCAAGGTCCCGCACGAGATCATCTGCGAGTCCATGCTCACCAACCAGCGCTACTTCCCGATCTATGACGGCGAGGGCAAGCTCACGCGTGAGTTCGTGGTCGTCTCCAACAGCAAGCCCGAGAACGCCGAGCGCGTGATCGACGGCAACGAGCGCGTTGTGCGTGCCCGTCTGGACGATGCCAAGTTCTTCTACGAGGAGGACCTGAAGATTTCCCTCGACGAGTTCCGCGAGCGTCTGGCCAAGGTCGCCTTCCAGGAGAAGCTCGGTAGCGTGCTCGCCAAGTCCGAGCGCATCGAGCAGCTCGCGCTCGCTATTGCCCGTGAGGCACACCTGGGTGCTCACCTGGCAGCCGATGCCGCTCGCGCCGCGCACCTGTGCAAGGCCGACTTGGTATCCAACGCCGTCGTCGAGTTCACGAGCCAGCAGGGCGTGATGGGCGGTTACTACGCCACCGCGATGGGGGAGAACGATGAGGTCGCCCACGCCATTCGCGATCATTATCGTCCCCGCTTTGCCGGTGACGAGCTGCCCGAGGGCACCGCTGGCTGCATCGTGGCCTGCGCCGACAAGCTCGATACCATCGCCGGTATCTTTGCCATTGGCGAGCCCCCGACCGGCTCCTCCGATCCCTACGCGCTGCGTCGTGCCGCTATCGGCATCATCAACATCCTGCGCGACCGTCTGCCGATCGATCCCACGTCGCTTATCGACTTTGCCCTTGAGCTCTATAGCGAGCAGGGTATCGAGTTCGACGCCGCCGAGGTCGCTCAGCAGGTTCGCGACTTCTTCCACGGCCGTCTGGTGAGCATGGCCCGCGACGAAAAGATCCCGGCCGATACCGTTGCCGCCGTCTCCGCGGTGCACATCATCGCCCCGTCCGTCTTCTTCGCCCGCTGCGCCGCCCTCGACGAGGCCCGCAAGAACGACGCTGAGACGTTCGATAACCTGGCGACCGCCTATGCCCGCGCCGCGCACATCTCCAAGCCCGAGCTGGGCGCGGAGTACGACCGCGCCCTGATGGGCGAGGTCGAGCTCGCGCTTGCCGATGCCTCCGAGGCTGCTCAGACCGCTGTCGACGCCGCCCTTGCTGCCGAGGATTACCCGGCCGCATTTGCCGCCCTTGCCGCCCTGCGCGCCCCCATCGACCGCTTCTTCGACGAGGTCATGGTCATGGATAAGGACGAGCAGCTTCGCGATAATCGCCTTAAGCTGCTCAACCGCTTCGAGGCCGTTTTCTCCGGCATCGCAAACATCGGTGAGCTTGCTCGCAAAAAGTAAGCCAGCCTGCGCATAAGCGCAAAAGGAGCCCCGCATGGATTGCCCGGTCACCGCTCGTCCCACCGTTATCGTTATCTCCGACTCGCTCGGTGATACCGCTTGTGAGGTGGTGCTTGCGGCGTCCGGGCAATTTGATGAAGGGGCTTTTCGTCTCTTGCGCCTGCCCAAGGTGAACTCGGTGGAGCAGGTCAAGTCGTTTGTGGGTCCGCGCGTCGATGCCGATCATCGCGATATTGCCGTGTTCCACACCATTGTCGATCCGGCGCTTCGCGCCCGTGTGCTCGATTACCTGGGCATGCTGCATATCCGTTCGGTCGACCTGATCGGCCCGACGCTCGCCGTGCTGTCGTCGCTCATCGGTGTGCCGCCCAAGGGCGTTGCGGGCGTGATTCACAAGACCGATGACCGCTATTTCCATCGTATCGAGGCCATGGAGTATTTCGTTGAGCACGATGACGGGCGCGGCTGCGACGATCTGTCGGGTGCCGATATCGTGCTGCTGGGCGTATCGCGTACGTCCAAGACGCCGCTGTCGATGTATTTGGCCTATCAGGGCTACAAGGTCGCCAATGTCCCACTGGCGCATGGCATGGAGCCGCCCAAGTCGATTTACGAGGTCGACCCGATGCGCCTGTTCGGCCTGATTTCGACCGTCGATGTGATTTCCGAAATTCGCGATAGCCGCTTGGGCGATGACTACGCTCGTGCCGTTGCCGGCTCCTATGCCGAGCCTGAGAGCGTGCACAGCGAGCTCGAGGAAGCCCGTGCGCTCATGAAGCGCCTAGGCTGCTTTGTGGTGCGTACCGACGGCAAGGCCATCGAGGAAAGCGCAGCCGAGATCATTAGCCACTTGGAGGAAATCCAAGAAGCCCGTGCCCGCCGCGCCGCCCGTCGAGCCTAATAGTAGCAGCATTTTGATAAAGCGATTTAGCAAAAATATCACATCTGACCTGCACTTTCTTACAGTGGTATATTCATAAGGTAACCACCTTTACCTACCGTTTACCGCCAGTTTTAGCACGTTTACCAAACCGCGCATCCTCTGCTTAAGCCCGCTCAAAACCCGCCGTATAGTTCCCTCACGGCCCGCATTTGGCGGGTCGATTCGTTACCACGGTCGTGCGCGTAAGTGCATGAAAGGGGAAGTATCGTGAGCGATTGCAAGAGGGTTTACCGTTTTGGAACCGACGCCCAGGGCACCTGTGTCACCGAGGGCGACAAGTCCATGAACTTCGTGCTTGGCGGCAAGGGCGCAAACCTTGCCGAGATGAGCCGCATCGGCCTGCCGGTTCCCGGTGGTTTTACCATTACCTGCCAGACCTGTGTCGAGTACTCCGGTGCCGGCAACGTCTGGCCCGAAGGCGCGCTCGATGAGATCGTTGCCGCCGAGGAAGACCTCGAGTCCCGCTGCGGCAAAAAGCTCGGTGACGCCTCCGATCCGCTGCTCGTGTCGGTTCGCTCGGGCGCTCCGTTTTCCATGCCCGGCATGATGGACACGGTCCTCAACTTGGGTCTCAACGACGACTCCGTTCAGGGTCTCATCGCGCAGACGCAAAACCCGCGGTTTGCTTGGGATAGCTACCGCCGCTTTATCCAGATGTTTTCCAACGTCGTCATGGGCGTTGACGCCGACCTGTTCGAGAACGCCCTGACCCAGGCCCGTCTGGTCGCCGGCGTTCGCGTCGATTCCGAGCTTTCGGCCGAGGACCTGCAGGAACTCGTCGAGACTTTTAAGGGCATCTTCTCCGAGAACGTCGATGCCGCCCTGTATCCCGAGCTCGAGGTCGCTGACGGCAAGCCCGTCTTCCCACACGATCCGGAGCTCCAGCTGCGCCTTGCCATCCAGGCCGTCTTTGGCAGCTGGATGAACGAGCGCGCCTGCATCTATCGCAAACAGCACGGCATCTCCGACGAGCTCGGCACCGCCGTCAACGTCCAGGCCATGGCCTTTGGCAACAAGGGCGAGACCTCTGCGACGGGCGTCGCCTTTACGCGCAATCCGGCCGACGGCACCAAGGAGTTCTACGGTGACTTTTTGGTCAACGCCCAGGGCGAGGACGTCGTCGCCGGTATCCGCAACACCGAGCCCATCGCCGACCTCAAGACCACCCCGGGCCTCGAGTCCGCAGGTGAGGAGCTCGAGCGCGTGTTCCTGACGCTCGAGGATCATTACCGCGATATGTGCGATATCGAGTTCACCATCGAGCAGGGCAAGCTCTGGATGCTCCAGACCCGCGTGGGCAAGCGTACTGCCACCGCCGCCCTGCGCATCGCCATCGAAATGGTCGAGGAAGGCCTGATCACCCGCGAAGAGGCCGTGAGCCGTATCGATCCCGCGCAACTCGACCAGCTCCTTCACCCGCAGTTTGACGCCTCCAAGAAGTACGAGGCTCTCGCCAGCGGTCTTAATGCCAGCCCCGGTGCCGCCGTGGGCGAGGTCGTGTTCTCGAGCGACGACGCTGTCGCGCGTTCCGCCGAGGGTCACAAGGTCATTCTGGTTCGTTGGGAGACCAACCCCGACGACCTGAAGGGCATGGTCGCCGCCGAGGGCATCCTGACCAGCCACGGTGGCAAGACGAGCCATGCCGCCGTTATCGCCCGCGGCATGGGTACGCCCTGCGTCTGCGGCGTTGAGCGCTTCCACATCGACGCCGCCGAGAAGGTCGTGCGCATCGAGGGCAGCGACCGCGTATTGAACGAGGGCGATGTCATCTCCATCGACGGCACCCAGGGCATCGTCGTCGACGGTCCCGTCGACCTGGTCTCCGCCGAGCTTACCGGCGACCTGGACACCATCCTGTCCTGGGCCGACGAGATTCGCCTGGACGAGACCTGTGGCCATGCCAACCATGTGCGCGTCAACGCCGACAATCCCGAGGATGCCGAGCTCGCCCTCGAGTTTGGCGCCGAGGCTATTGGCCTGTGCCGCACCGAGCACATGTTCCTGGGCGATCGCAAGAACATCATCCAGAGCTTTATCCTGTCTGACGATGAGGCCGTGAAGCAGCAGGCCCTGGCCGACCTGCTCAAGGTTCAGACCGAGGACTTCCTGGCGATGTTCAAGACCATGTCCGGTCGCGATGTGGTCGTCCGCCTGCTCGATCCGCCGCTTCATGAGTTCCTGGATAATCCTCGCGAGCTCGAGGTCGTCATCACCAAGAAGGAAGCCGCCGGCGCCAGCGAGGAAGAGCTTGCAGCCCTGCGCGCCCGCCTGCGTCGTATCGACGGCATGGTCGAGTCCAACCCGATGCTCGGCCTGCGCGGTGTGCGCCTGTCCGTCGTCTTTAGCGATCTGCCGCTCATGCAGGTTCGCGCCGTCGCCACGGCTGCTGCCCGCCTCATCAAGGAAGGCGTCGACCCGCGCCCCGAGATCATGGTTCCGCTCGTTTCCATCACGGCCGAGCATGTCCAGACGCGCGAGGTCATCGAGCGTGTCATCGCCGAGGTATCCGCCGAGGAGGGCGTCGAGCTCAACATTCCCGTGGGCACGATGCTCGAGCTGCCGCGTGCCTGCATGGTTGCCGACGAGATCGCCCATCATGCCGACTTCTTCTGCTTTGGCACCAACGACCTCACGCAGACGACCTTCGGCTTCTCCCGCGACGACGCCGAGGCCAAGTTCATCCCGCTGTACATGCACAAGAAGATCTTGAAGAACAACCCCTTCGAGACCATCGACTCGGCGGTACTCGAGCTGGTGCGCATGGCCGTCGAGAAGGGTCGCGCCACCAATCCCGACATGCACTTTGGCGTGTGCGGCGAGCACGGCGGCGACCCCAAGTCCATCAAGGGCCTGTTTAACGTGGCCGACGTGGATTACGTGTCCTGCTCGCCCTATCGCGTACCCCTCGCACGTCTTGCGGCCGCCCAGGCCAAGCTCGAGGCCAAGCGTTCCGCCTAACGTTTTGGGCGTAGACGCCTAGTGTAGCCCCCCCTCATGCCGCCCGTCTCATTTGTGAGACGGGCGGTTATCATGTGCGGGTTTTGTCTTTTTGTCTGCGTAAAAAATTGTTCTTGCAGCAGAAACCCGCGCGTGTATACTCGAATACGTTTGTTCAACTACGTGCCGGCCATGGTGGTACGGCACCTCTAGAAGAGTAAGGAATTGCACATGGATTACATCCGCGCAATCGAGCGTCAGCAGATCCGCGAGGACATTCCTCAGGTTCGCGTCGCCGACAACGTCAAGGTTCACTACCGCATTAAGGAAGGCGACCGCGAGCGCATCCAGGTCTTCCAGGGCGACGTCATCCGCATGGCCGGCGCCGGTGCCCGCGAGACCTTCACCGTCCGCAAGATGTCCTTCGGTGTCGGTGTTGAGCGTACCTTCCCGCTTCACAGCCCCAAGATCGCCAAGCTCGAGGTCGTTCGTCATGGTCGCGTCCGTCGCGCCAAGCTGTACTACCTCCGCGACAAGGTGGGCAAGGCTGCTCGCATCCCCGAGAAGCGCTAAGAAGATCGCAGCGTCTGTCCACTCGTTTGGACGTAAGGGTCACCTTCGGGTGGCCCTTCTTTTTATCTGATTTGCATGCAAGGAGGGCCTGGTATGGCCAATATGACGAGCTCGGTTTCGGCATCGCAGGTTGCCGGAGAGCTAGCGAGCGCAACGTTTGAGGAGATCCCCGCCCTCGTGGAGCATTATCGCGAGGACCCGCGCCAGCAGGTGATCAAGGCTTGTGAACGCGCCCTCAAACGCCATGCTAAGGAACTTGCCGAGCGCGAGCGCGTCAATGACATGTACGAGCTTATGCATGAGTTTGGCGGCGATGGGGTGGTCGTTGGTGTCGACGAGGTGGGTCGCGGATCGGTGGCCGGTCCCCTGACGGTGTGTGCCGTGTGCCTTCCCATGGAGCCGCGCGTCTGGGGCATCAACGATTCCAAAAAGCTCACGCCGGCGCGCCGCGAGTTGCTCTCAGTGAAGATTGCCGAGGTGGCGACGGCGATCGGTTTTTGCCATATCGCGCCTAAGGATATCGATGAGATGGGCATGGCCCGTGCTATCCGTACCGCCGTTGCGGGCGCCGTGGCCGATACGGGGCTCGAGCCCGACTGGGTCCTCATGGATGGCAACCCCTTGGGCGCTGTTCCTAACGAGCGCGATGTGGTGAAAGGCGATGCCAAGATCGCCTGCATCGCCGCAGCGTCCATCATGGCCAAGGTCACGCGTGACGAGATGATGGTCGAGTACGACGCCGAGTACCCCGAGTACCATCTGGCCGAGTCGAAGGGCTATGCGAGCCCCGAGCACATCGAGGCCATTCGCAAACATGGACTTTGTCCGCTGCATCGCGTGAGCTTTTGCGGAAACTTTCTGCAGACTGAGCGCCTTTTCTAGGCCAATTGTGGAGACAGGGACCTCTGGGGTTTTATAAACCTGCTGGTAGCTGGCCGTATGCAGCACCATTGCTGCGTACGGCCCGTTTTTTGTCGGCATTTGGTCAGCTTTTGGTTTGCTTCCGGTACTTACCCGCATGAAAGGTGCCCTCATCATCGGGGCAATGCAGTGTGCGGGAAAGGAGACCCCATGAGTGCCGCAAGCAAAAAGAGCAAGACGCAGCAGCTCAAGGAGCGTTGGGAAAACGGCGAGCTCGACTGCGGGGCGATGACGCCCGAGTTTATCAAGGGACTCAGTCCCCGCGAGCTGGGCATGCTGGGCGAGCTGATCACCATCGACTACTTTAACGAGCGCGGCTACACCTTGCTGGAGCAGGGTTATCGTTGCACCGAGGGCGAGGCCGATCTGGTGCTGCTCGATGAGCTCGACGATGTCGTGGTGATGGCCGAGGTCAAGACCAGACGCGTTGCGCTGGATTGCAACACGCGGGTCTTTCCCGAGGAGGCCGTGGACGCCCAAAAGCAACGCCGCTACCGCCGCATCGCAAGTTGCTATCTCATGGAGCATTATCCGCTCAAGGCGATTCGCTTCGATGCCGTGGGCGTCACCATCCGCGACGGGCATATTGCCGAGATCGAGCACCAGTACAACGCGTTCGATTGGCAGGTGTCGTGATGGCGTTCGAGACGTTTGCCGTTCACGCGGCCTGCATCCGCGGCGTCGAGGCGATTCACGTCACGGTCGAGGTCTCGCTTGCCGGCGGCGTTCCGGGCATTCAGATGCTCGGCATCCCGAGTATGGAGGTGATGGAGTCACGTGGTCGTATTCGCTGTGCGATGCGCTCGGCCGGCTTTGAGATCCCGCGCTCGGGCATTACGGTCAATCTGGCGCCCGGCGATATTCGCAAGACCGGTAGCGGCTTTGATCTGCCCATCGCCATCGCGGTTCTAGCGGCCGATGGTCAGATTCCCCGCGACAACCTCGATCGTTGTCTTATCGCCGGCGAGCTCGGCTTGGACGGCACGGTGCTTCCTGTCAAAGGCGAGGTGGCGTTTCAGCTATTGGCTCGCGACATGGGGCTGTCTTTTATCGCCGGCAGGTCCGACCAGCATGTGCCACTCGCGGGCGTGGATTGCGGCTTTATCGACCATCTGTCTCAGCTTGCTCACGGCATGGGCGATGCCGCACGGCACTACTTGGATTCCGAGGGTGTCGAGGCGACCTTTGAGCCCGAGCTCGACTATGCCGACGTGCTGGGGCAGGAAGTCGCTAAACGCGGCATGGCGCTTGCGGCGGCAGGAGAACTCGGCTTGCTCATGATCGGGTCTCCGGGATCGGGCAAGACGATGCTCGCACGCCGTATGACCGGCATCCTACCCGAGCTTTCCGTTGAGGATCAGCAGGAGGCACTGTGCATCCATTCGGTTTTGGGTGAGAACATTGATGGCTTGTTGGCGGGGCACCGCCCCTTCCGCAGTCCCCACCACAGTATTTCGACCGCAGGTCTTATCGGCGGTGGGCGCCCGGTGCACCCGGGTGAGATCAGCCTTGCTCATGGCGGCGTGCTCTTTTTGGACGAGCTTGCCGAGTTTCCCACTGGCGTGCTGCAGACGCTGCGTCAGCCCATCGAGCGCGGCTACGTGAGGATCGTACGCGTCGACGGGGCTTTTACCTTCCCGTCGCGCTTTCAGCTGCTGGCTGCGAGCAATCCCTGCCCCTGCGGCTTTTTGGGCGATCGCGAGGTGCCGTGTCGCTGCTCGGCGGCGATGGTCGAGCGCTATCGGTCTAAACTGCGCGGTCCTTTGGCCGACCGTATCGACATGATGATCGATGTGACCCGTCCCGACCCTCAAGTGATTATCGAGGGTGCGGAGGGCATGTCGTCGGCCGAGTTACGTGACTACGTTGTGCGCGGTCGCGCCTTTCGCGCTTGGCGCGAATCCCGCATGGACGATGCGGATGCCGAGGCCGAGGATGACGAGACACGGTCCATTGACGGCGTCGTTTCGACCTTTGAGCTCGATGATGCGGCGGAGAAGTGTGTGCTCGGCCTGTCGAAGCGCACGCATCTCACAGGGCGTGGCATCGTGCGCCTTGTTCGCATTGCGCGCACGATCGCAGATGTCGCCGAGAGCGAGCAGGTGACGCAGGACCACGTGCTCGAGGCGGCGATGTACCAGGGAAGGAGGGACCAATGATGGCTGAGGGGACCTTCGAGCTGCATCCAGGTGACGCGTTGTATCCCGAGACCGTTTTGGAGCTTTCTGATGTACCTCAGACGCTCTATGTGCGCGGCAACCCCGAGGCGCTTTCGACGCCCGCGCTCTCCATCATCGGTGCACGAAAGGCCTCGCCGTATGGTCTTGCCGTGGCAGAGCTTGCGGCGAAGGTGGCGGTTGAGGCGGGAGTGACGGTAGTTTCGGGCGGTGCGGTCGGTTGTGACCAGGCCTCGGGTTGGGCTGCGGTCAACGCCGGCGGCAAACACGTTGTGGTGCTGGGGACGGGCGCCGACGTGGTCTACCCGCGTTCGAGCGCGGGGCTCATCGCGCGCACGATCGATACGGGCGGCGCGGTCGTGTCCATCTCGCCTTGGGGCATGGGGCCGCGCAAGTTTGCCTTTCCGCGGCGTAACCGGGTGATTGCCGCGCTTTCACAGGCGCTTTTCGTGTCGGAGGCCGGCATGCCCTCGGGCACGTTTTCGACGGCGGAGGCCGCCATGGACCTGGGACGCGAACTGCTTGCGGTACCGGGCTCCATTTTGTCACCCGAGTCGCGCGGGACCAACTACCTCATCGCCAACGGGGCCTGCTGCATTGTCGACGAGGAATCCATCGAGATGGCCATCTCGCGAATTTACGGCACCCTGCGCTATTCGCGTCCCGATGCGCCCGGTATCGCCGATCTGGACCCCGCGCAGCAGGCCGTGATGCATGCCCTCATCGCCTCGCCGCTCAAGGTCGACGACATCGCGGCACTCGTCTCGCTCGATGCCGTCGGCGTGCTCAAGCTCCTGGGGTCGCTCGAGCTCGAGGGCCTCATCGAGCGCATGATGGATGGAAGGTATGCGCCCTCCAAGTTTGCCCTTCACGCCCAGACGCCCTTCGGTCACAATGGAAAACGTGTCAATTAGAAAGGTGTTTGCAGATGCAGTTCGATCAGGTGACAGTTATCGGTGGCGGTCTGGCGGGTTCGGAATGCGCGATCCAGCTGGCAGACCGTGGTTTTTCCGTAAAGCTGTGCGAGATGCGCCCCCAGGTGAGCTCCCCGGCCCACCATACCGATCATCTGGCCGAGCTCGTCTGCTCCAATTCGTTTAAATCGACCCGTCCGGACTCCGCGGCGGGCTTGTTAAAGGCCGAGCTTGAGCGTATGGGCTCGGTCTTGCTCGATTGTGCCCATCGCGCGGCCGTTCCCGCCGGCGGCGCCCTGGCGGTCGACCGCATCAAGTTTTCTGAGCTCGTCGAGGCCGAGGTTGCCTCCCGCCCCAATATCGAGATTGTTCACGGCGAGGTCACGCAGATTCCCGAAGGCCATGTGGTCATTGCCGCTGGCCCCCTATGCTCGCCCGCGCTGAGTGAGGAGGTCATGAAGCTCGTCGGCGGTGACGCCCTGGCCTTCTTTGACGCGGCCGCGCCGATTGTCGATGCCTCCACGCTCGATATGGACGTGCTGTTCTCGCAGTCGCGTTACGAGGAGCAGGGGAGCGGCGACTATCTCAATGCTCCACTCAACAAGGAGGAGTACGAGGCCTTTATCGAGGCGCTCACCACCGCCGATCGCGTGGTACTCAAGGACTTTGAGGGCGGCGATCTGTTCCAGGCCTGTCAGCCTGCCGAGGAGGTCGCCCGCACCGGCAAGGATGCCATTCGCTTTGGCGCCATGAAGCCCGTCGGCCTGACCGACCCTCGTACTGGACGTCGCCCTTGGGCGGCGATTCAGCTGCGCGCCGAGAACAAGGAGAAGACCGCCTATAACCTGGTGGGCTTCCAGACCAACCTGACTTTTGGCGAGCAGAAGCGCGTCTTCCACATGGTGCCCGGTCTGGAGAATGCCGAATTCTTCCGTTTTGGCGTCATGCACCGCAACACCTTTGTCGATGCCCCGCATGTGCTCGATGGCACCTTTGCCGTGCCCGGTACGAGCGTGCGCCTTGCCGGTCAGATCACCGGCACCGAAGGCTATATGGAGGCCGTGGCGACCGGTCTGCTCGCTGCGCTCAACACCTATGCCGAGGCAATCGGGGCGGAGCCTGTTGAGCTACCGCGCGTGGGCGCCCTGGGCGCGCTCGTGGGCTATGCAACCGATCCGGCAACGGTGGGCTATCAGCCCATGCACGTCAACTTTGGCTTGGTGCCGCCGCTCGAGGACGGCAAGCGCCGCAGTAAGCGCGATCGCTACCAGGCTTATGCGGACCGCGCGCTCGAAGCCCTCGATGCCTACTTGGCCACGCGTTCCGACTTGTTTGGAGGCGAACGGTCATAGCCTTTGACCTCTACGATACCGTTGACTCGTTTATCGCTTATATCGCGCGTGTCGAGGGGCTGTCTCCCCATACGGTAACGGCCTACGCCTCGCGGCTGGAGCGCTTTGCGGCCTGGTGCGAGCGAACGGGTACCGACGCGCGTGCCGCCGACGTGCGCACCGTTCGCTCATATTTGGCCGAGCTCTCGCATGACCAGATGGCCCCTCGCACCCTTTCGGCGCATCTGTCGGCAATCCGGTCGCTGTATCGTTGGATGGCTGCCGAGGGGATTGTCGAGGGCGATGCGGTCTCGGCGATCGCATCGCCCAAGTTGCCGCGCGACCTGCCGGGCGTCCTTACGACCCAGCAGGTCGAGGCGCTGCTCAAGACGCCTGATACCTCGACGTCCGCGGGACTGCGCGATGCGGCGATGCTCGAGCTGCTCTATGCCTCGGGTGCCCGCATCTCGGAGCTTGCCGCGCTTAACGTGGAATCCATCGCTTGGTCGGAGCGCGTGGTTCGCCTTTGGGGCAAAGGCAGCAAGGAACGTATAGTGCCTCTGTACCGTCGGGCGCTCGAGGCGGCCCGACGCTATATCGAGCAGGGGCGGCCGGAGTTGCTCGCCCAGGCAAAGCGCCGCGACGCCGCAGCCGGCCTGCATCCGCTGTTTATTTCTACGCGCGGCAATCGCATGAGTGCTGCTATGCTCAGACGACGGTTCCATATGCTGGCGACGCTCGCCGGCATCCCCACCGACATTGCCCCGCATGCGATGCGCCATACCTTTGCGACCGATCTGCTCGAGGGTGGCGCGGATCTGCGCTCGGTTCAAGAGCTGCTGGGCCACGCGAGCCTGTCCACGACGCAAATCTACACGCATCTTACGCCCGATCGGCTTAAGCGTGCCGTTGCTCAAGCTCATCCCCGTGGCGAATAGCCTTTCGCGCCCCGGGGGTCGACGCACATTCAGGTGTGTGGTTTTGATTGCGGGTTGGCAGGAAGAGGCAATCCTGCTATCATTCATCGGGTTGCTTCACGGCAACAGGTTTTTATCACGCACGCGCGGCTACTTCATACCGTGGTGCCCGGGCTTTGGTAGCACATGTCCGGGTTGGTTTTGGAGGATGACCCCGCGCGGAGGCAAACCACAGGAGGTTTAACATGGCTACCAAGATTAATATCCGCACCCTGCTCGAGGCCGGCTGCCACTTCGGCCACCAGACCCGTCGCTGGAACCCCAAGATGAAGCCGTTCATCTTCGGTGAGCGCAACGGCATCTACATCCTCGACCTCAAGCAGACCATCCTTGACGCCGACCAGGCCTACACCTTCGTCAAGAACGTTGCCAAGGGCGGCAACGTGCTGTTCGTCGGCACCAAGAAGCAGGCTCAGGAGGCCGTCAAGAACGCTGCTGAGCGCGCCAACATGCCTTACATCAACCAGCGTTGGCTCGGCGGCATGCTGACCAACTTCGTCACCATCCGCTCCCGCATCAACCGCATGGAGGAGCTCGAGGCCATGGTCGAGGACGGCCGCATGGCAGTGCTGCCCAAGAAGGAGCAGGCTGTTCTGGGCAAGGAGCTCACTAAGCTCCAGACCAACCTCGGTGGCGCCCGCGACATGAAGGGTCTGCCCCAGGCTCTGTTCGTCATCGACACCAAGCGCGAGGAGAACGCCATCAAGGAGGCCCAGCGCCTGAACATCCCCGTCGTCGCTCTGATCGACACCAACTCCGATCCCGACGAGGTCGAGTACGGCATCCCCTGCAACGATGACGCTATCTCCGCTGTCACCCTTATGTGCGAGCTCATGGCTGACGCCTGCCTCGCCGGCTCCGGCAAGGAGCAGGTCTCCGAGGCCGAGATGGCCGCTGAGCCCAAGGCCGAGTAAATCAGTCCTATTTAAGTCTTTTTCATCTCTTTGAAAGGAACCACAATGGCCCAGATTACCGCCGCTATGGTCAAGCAGCTCCGCGAGATGACCGACTCCCCGATGATGGAGTGCAAGAAGGCTCTCGTCGAGGCTGACGGCGACATGGACGCCGCTGTTGACGTTCTGCGCAAGAACGGCCTCGCCAAGGCTGCCAAGAAGGCTGGCCGCGAGACCAACGAGGGCGCTGTCGCCGCGTTCGTCTCCGAGGATGGCAAGACCGGCGCTCTGCTCGAGCTTTCCTGCGAGACCGACTTCGTTGGCTCCAACGCCAAGTTCACCGGCTTTGCTTCCAAGGTCGCCGAGGTTGTCGCCACCACCGAGCCGGCCGATGTCGACGCTCTGCTCGAGAAGCCGATGGGCGAGGAGACCGTTTCCTCCGAGCTCACCGAGATGATTCACATCATGGGCGAGAACATGAAGATCTCCCGCTTCGCCGCTCGCAAGGCCGAGAACGGCGCTCTCGCTTCTTACATCCACATGGGTGGTAAGATCGGCGTCCTCGTCGAGTTTGCTTTCGAGAAGGCCGAGACCGCTCAGGCTGAGTCCTTCAAGACCTTTGCCCACGACGTTGCCCTTCAGGTTGCCGCTGTCGCCCCGATCTGCGCTACCCGCGATCAGGTTCCGGCTGAGACCGTCGAGCACGAGAAGCAGATCTACATGGCTCAGGCTGCCGAGTCCGGCAAGCCCGAGGCCATCCAGGAGAAGATGGCTGTTGGCCGTCTGGAGAAGTTCTACAAGCAGTCCGTGCTCACCGAGCAGGAGTTCATCAAGGACAGCTCCCTCACCATCAAGAAGTACGCTGAGCAGGTCTCCAAGGAGCTCGGCGATACCATTACCGTCGTTGCCTTCGACCGTCTGGTCCGTGGCGAGTAAATAAGCTCTTGTAGCTGGTAATGAGCAGGCTGTGGGTTTTACTCACAGCCTGCTTTTTCATGGCTCTGAGTAGAGCCTTTGATATCATATTGAGAGTCTAATTAAAGGAGGATCGCTTTGTCCGACATCCGATATAAACGCGTGCTTCTTAAGCTTTCCGGCGAAGCACTGATGGGCGACGGCCACTATGGCATCGACCCCAAGGTTACCGACCATCTTGCCAAGCAGGTCAAGGAGCTGCTCGCCGTTGGCCATGAGGTCGGCGTCGTTGTCGGCGGCGGCAATATTTTCCGCGGTATGGCCGGCGCTGCCGGTGGCATGGATCGTGCTCAGGCCGATTACATGGGCATGCTGGCAACCGTTATGAACGCGCTTGCCCTGCAGGATGCCTTCGAGCATAACGATGTTCCTTGCCGTGTTATGAGCGCCATCCAGATGAACGAGATTTGCGAGCCCTATATTCGTCGCCGCGCCATCAACCACCTGTCCAAGGGCAATGTCGTTATCTTCGCCGCCGGCTCGGGCAATCCGTACTTTACGACTGACACCGCCGCGGCCCTTCGCGCCTGCGAGATCGGTGCGGAGATTCTGATTAAGGCCACCAAGGTTGACGGTATCTACGACAAGGATCCCGTCAAGTGCGCCGATGCCGTCCGCTTTGACAAGATCACCTATCACGAGGTGCTCGTCCGCGGCCTGCAGGTTATGGATTCCACGGCAACGGCCTTGTGCCAGGACAACCGTATGCCCATTTTGGTCCTCAACATCGATGGCGAGGACACCGTCAAGCGCGCGCTCGCGGGTGAGCCCGTCGGCACGCTCGTCTATCAGGAGGATTAAGCATGGCAGAGAACATCACCGCCCACATGGACAAGTCGCTCGAGTCCCTCAAGCATAACTTCTCCAAGGTTCGCACCGGCCGCGCCAGCGCCAACATTCTGTCCGACATCACCGTCGATTACTACGGTGTTCCCACGCCGGTCACGCAGGTTGCCGCCGTCAAGACCCCCGAGGCCCACATGCTGCTCATCGAGCCGTGGGACAAGGCGCTCATCAACGCCATCGTTAAGGCCATCAGCGCCTCCGACCTGGGCATTACCCCCAACTCCGATGGTACCGTCGTACGCCTGCCGTTCCCGGCTCCCACCGAGGAGCGTCGTCGCGAGCTCGTTAAGGAGTGCCGCGAGTACGCCGAGCAGGCCAAGGTCTCTATCCGCAACATCCGTCGCGACTTTAACAACAAACTCGAGCGCGACGAGGAGCTCACCGAGGACGATGTCCGTCGCGAGCAGGCCAAGGTTCAGAAGCATACCGACGAGTATGTCGCCAAGGTCGAGGAGCTTCTGAAGGAAAAAGAAGCCGAGGTCATGGAGATCTAAGGTGCAATACGACGAGCATAAACTGGTCGAGTACTTTGCCGACGCCCCTGCGGGCGTCGGTTTTTCCGACCTTGACCTCAATAGGATTCCGCATCATATCTCGTGCATCATGGACGGCAACGGCCGTTGGGCCACGGCGCGCGGTCTTGCCCGCACCGAGGGTCACAAGGCCGGTATCGTCTCTCTGCGCGAGATTATTACCGCCTGCGTGCGCCTGGGCGTCGACGTGCTTTCGGCCTATGCGTTTTCTACCGAAAACTGGAATCGCCCGCAGCACGAGGTCAACGTCCTCATGCATTTGTTTGCCAAGACGTTTATCGACGAGCTGCCGTTGCTTAAGCGCGAGAACGTGCGCGTTGTGTTTTTGGGTGACATTTCTGCGTTGCCCAAGAAGACACGTGATGTCTTTGAGCGCGGTCTTGCCGAGTGTGCAGACCATACCGGTATGACCCTGGCGCTCGCCGTTAACTATGGTGCCCGTGCCGAGATCACTCGCGCTGCCCGTCAGCTTGCCTTCGATGCGGCCGCCGGTAAGATTGACCCTGCCGCAATTGATGACGATATGGTGGCGTCGCACCTGTACACCGCCGGTCTTCCCGATCCCGAGCTTGTTATTCGCACCTCGGGCGAGCTGCGCCTTTCGAACTATCTGCTGTGGCAGGTCGCTTATGCCGAGTTTTATGTCACCGATACCTATTGGCCCGACTTTGATCGCTGGGGTCTTGTTGAGGCTATCTTGGCTTATCAGGGCCGCGACCGTAGGTTTGGTGGACTGAGTAAGACCGAGGAGGCTTAATCGTGTCTGATCGTCCCAAGGCAACTGCTCCCAAGGCGCCTGCCTCTTCGACACCTGTGCGCAGGGCCGCTGCTTCCAAGGCACCGGCTGCGAAGGGCGGCACCGGCTCATGGCTGGCTGGTTTTATTACCCGTGCTGCGGCCGGTATCGTCTATGCCTTCGTCTTTATCCTGTGTCTGGTTTTGGGTATCGTGCCTACGGCTATCTTTGTGTCCGTCATGAGCGGTTTGTGCTGCTATGAGTTCTTTCGCATGACGAAACTTGATGGCAAAGTGGCCAACGAGCGCCTGGGTATCGCTGCTGCTGTGCTCTTTCCGCTCTCGGCGCTGGGCGACTCGCTGCTGTTGAATGCCCTGCTTTTTGCTCTGATGCTTGCGGTGGGCATTTGGTATGTCTGGTCGCCGCGTACCCGCATATCCGATGTAGCCGTGACGCTCATGGGTCCCATCTACACCGGTTTTATGCTGTCGGCCATCGTGTTGCTGCGCGATGCCGTGCCCGGTTTTGCCGGCGCCCTGCTTTCGGTGGGTGTTTGCGCGTCACTCTGGCTCTCCGATTCGTTCGCCTATATCGTGGGTAGCCGTATCGGCAAGCACAAGATGGTCCCCAAGATTTCTCCCAAAAAGAGCTGGGAAGGCTTTTTCGGCGGCATCTTGGGCTCGGTGCTCATCTGGCTCATTTTGTGGGCGACGCATTTCTATAAGCTGAGCTTGCCCTACGCGCTGCTGTGCGGCGTGGTCGTGTCCATCCTGGGCGTTATCGGCGACCTCATCGAGTCGCGCATCAAGCGTGGCGTGGGCGTCAAGGATTCCGGCAACCTTATCCCGGGCCATGGCGGCATGCTCGACCGTAGCGACTCGCTTATCTTTGGCTGCATTACCGCGCAGCTGCTTTTGATGATCGGGGGCGTGCTGTAATGTCATTCCAGACGACGTATGGCCCCGATGGACGCCTTCGCGTTGCCATCTTGGGATGTACAGGCTCTATCGGCACGCAGGCACTCGATGTGTGCCGTCAGCATGCCGATCGACTGCAGGTGACGGCGCTGTCCGTCAATTCCAGCACCTCGGAGCTCGTTGCCGCCGCCCGCGAGTTCTCGGTTTCGGCCGTTGCCGTTGCCGATGTCGCCCATGGCGATGACGCCGTGCTGCAGGAACTTCCCGAGGGCACGGAGCTCGGTGTTGGTGCGCAGGCGGTTTGTGAGCTCGCGCGTCGCGACGATGTCGACTGCGTGCTTGTTGCCATTGTGGGCGCTGCCGGGCTCGAAGCGAGCCATGCGGCCCTGACCTCGAACAAACGCCTTGCTCTTGCCAACAAGGAGTCCCTCGTGGTCGGTGGTGACCTGCTGATGCCTTTGGCGCAGCCGGGTCAGCTCATTCCGGTCGACTCCGAGCACTCTGCCATCTACCAGTGCTATCTGGGGGAGAATCCGCGCGAGGCCCACTGCATTTGGCTCACCTGCTCGGGTGGTCCGTTCTTTGGCCGTACGCGCGATGAACTCGATCGCGTGACACGCGCCGATGCGCTGGCGCATCCCACGTGGTCCATGGGCGCTAAGATCACGATCGACTCCGCTACCCTCATGAACAAGGGCCTGGAGCGTATCGAGGCGATGCATCTGTTCGGTTGCGACCTCGACTTTATCAACGTGGTCGTGCAGCGCCAGTCCAAGATTCACTCGATGGTCGAGTATGCCGACGGCTCCGTGATGGCACACCTTGGCGCCTCCGATATGCGCATTCCCATCCAGTTTGCCTTCTCGTATCCCGAGCGTTGGGATACGCCGGCGCCTCGTCTCGATTTTCGTGAGCTGGGGCAGCTTACCTTTGATGCCGCCGATATGGACACGTTCCGCTGCCTGGCGCTGGCCGAGCGTGCCGGCAAGACGGGCGGCACCATGCCGTGCGTGCTTAATGCGGCCAATGAGGTCGCGGTCGATGCGTTCTTACACGACGGCTGCAGCTTTACCGATATCGACCGCGTTGTGGAATCCTGCATGGATGCGCATGACGCGCAGGCGGTTACCTCGTTTGAGCAGCTTCGCGACATCGATGCCTGGGCGCGCGAAAAGGCCTCGCTGGTGCTTGCCGCAACCCATTCCTAACCATAAGGATTGCTTTTTCGATTTATGGATACTGTTCTGAGCGTTCTTTCATCGGTCTTCTGGGGCCTTCTGATGCTTTCCGTCCTCGTGTTTTTGCACGAGGGCGGCCACTTTTTGGCCGCGCGTGCCTGCGGCGTCCGTGTGACCGAGTTCTTTTTGGGCCTGCCGTGCCGCTTTGACATCCATTATTCGTCGCGTCGCATCGGTACCAAGTTTGGCGTGACGCCGCTGCTGCTGGGTGGTTATGCCGCTATCTGCGGTATGGACCCGACCAATGTCTCGTGCGCCGACCGCGTGCTTGCGGCGATTTATCGTCATGGTCGCGTTTCGGTTGCAGACCTTTCCGTCGATCTGGAGCTGCCCGAGGAGGACGTGCTCGAGGCTTGTGCCTTGCTTTTGGGCTGGGGTTCCATTGCGCCTTGGTACGAGGAAGGGGAGAAGCCCTCACCGAACTATTACCCCACCAAGTATCAGACGCTGCCGCGCGATGAGGCGGGCTACACCACCTTTGACGGGCGTCGTTTTGATCGCGAGCGTGCGACCGCCGAGGGCGACGTATGGGAGCTGCCGTGCGATAAGGCCGAGTTCCTTGCGCAAGAGCGCTCGCACACCTATCTTGGCCAGGGCTTTCTCAAACGCGCCTTTATGTTGCTCGCGGGCATTGTCGTTAATATCTTGACGGGCTTTTTGCTGTTGATGAGCATCTACTCTATCGCCGGTGTTTCGGTGCCGGTCGATAGCAATGTGATTGGTCAGGTCGACGAGGGCTCCATTGCTGCCAAGGCGGGCATCGAGGCCGGCGACGCGATTCTTAGTGTCGATGGCATGTCGTGCTCTTCCTGGATGGACGTGTACGATGCGATCGGAGCGGCCGCCGGCAAGGACGATATCGCCATTGAGTATCAGCGCGACGGCAAGAATCTTTCGACCTCGGTCGCGCTCAAGGAGGACGAGCGTTTGGGCGTTTATGCCTCTACGCAGGTGGTTCATTTGGATCCCATTACGTCGGCGCGCCTGTCGTTCTCCTATGTCGTGCAGACTGCTGAGGGCGTGATGCGCTTGCTGCAGCCGCAACATACGATGGAGGTTCTCGATCAGTCAACCTCGATCGTGGGCATAAGCGTCATGTCATCCCAGGCTGCAGCCGCCGGTCCTGCAACGTTTTTGACGTTTGCCGCGCTCATCTCGTTCTCGCTCGGCTTTATGAACCTGCTGCCCATCCCGCCGCTCGATGGCGGCAAGCTGGTTATCGAGATCATTCAGAAGATTGCGGGCCGCGAGCTGCCGCTCAAGGTTCAAACGATCGTGAGCTATGTGGGCATCGCGCTCTTTGTGCTGCTGTTTATCTACATGCTTCGTTCCGACATCCTTCGATTTATTCTGTAGGGGAGTGTTTGGATTGTCTTTATCCCATCCTTTGCCTCGCGAGCTGACGCGCCCCGTGCATGTGGGCGGCGTGCAGATCGGTGGCGGCGCGCCGGTGGTGGTCCAATCCATGACCTGCACCGATACCGCTGATGCCCAGGCAACGCTTGCGCAAGTGCGCGCGTTGGCGCAGGCTGGCTGCGATATCGTGCGCGTGAGCGTGCCCACCGAGGCCGCGCTTGAGGGTTTCCGCACCATCTGTGCCGAGTCTCCGGTGCCGATCGTTGCCGATATCCACTTTAATCACAAGCTGGCCATTGGTGCCGTTGAGGCTGGTGCTGCCAAGCTGCGCATCAATCCCGGCAATATCGGCGATTGGGCCAAGGTTGATGCCGTGATCGATGCTGCGGGCGCTGCCGGGTGCGCAATTCGCATCGGCGTGAACGCCGGTTCGCTCGAGCAGGATATTGCCGAGCGCGACGATCTTACGCAGCCCGAAAAGCTTGTGATGTCGAGCGAGCGCTTCGTCAAGCACTTTGAGGACCGCGGTTTTACCAACATCGTGCTTTCCGCTAAGGCCCATAGCGTGGCCACAACGCTTGATACCTATCGCGCTCTGTCACGCGAGATACCGCATGTTCCGCTCCACTTGGGCGTGACGGAGGCGGGGACCAAGCTACAGGGCACCATCAAGAGTTCTGTGGGCTTGGGTATCTTGCTTTCCGAAGGCATCGGCGACACCATGCGTGTGTCGCTCACGGCCGATCCGGTCGAGGAGCCGCCGGTCGCCTGGGGTATCCTGCAGTCCCTTGGCCTGCGCCGCCGTGGTCCCGAGATCGTCTCGTGTCCCACGTGCGCTCGTTGCCAGGTCAACCTCATTCCCATCGCCGAGGAGGTTACCGAGCGGCTCAAGAACTATTCCGCGCCGCTTTCGATTGCTGTGATGGGATGTGCCGTTAATGGTCCCGGCGAGGCTTCCGACGCCGACCTGGGCGTGGCCTGTGGACGAGGTCAGGGCCTGCTCTTTTCGCATGGCCAGATCATTGGTAAAGTAGCTGAGGATCAAATTGTCGACGCGCTCATGGCCGAGGTCGACAAGCTTATTGAGGAGAAATAAATGACTCGAGCAATGTATATGTCTAAGCTTTACGCGCCGACGCTCAAAGAGGATCCGGCGGACGCCGAGCTTGCGAGCCACCGTCTGCTGCTTCGCGCCGGCATGATCCGCAAGGAGGCCGCCGGCCTGTATTCTTATTTGCCGCTCGCATGGCGCTCGATCCGCAAGATCGAGAACATCGTGCGCGACGAAATGGATGCCGCCGGTGCCCAGGAGCTCATGATGCCCATTATGGTCGACGCTGAGCTGTGGCGCGAGTCCGGCCGCATCGACGCCTATGGCAAGGAGCTCGTGCGCTTTGATGACCGTCACGGCCGTGAGTTCGTGCTGGGCCCCACCCACGAGGAGACTGTCACCGCCCTGGTGCGCAATGAGCTGCGCTCCTATAAGCAGCTGCCCGTCAACCTCTACCACATCCAGGATAAGTTCCGCGACGAGTTCCGCCCCCGCTTTGGTCTGATGCGCGGTCGCGAGTTCATCATGAAGGACGCCTACAGCTTCTCCGCCACGCAGGAGAGCCTGCAGGAGGAGTACGACAAGATGAAGCAGGCCTACGCCAACATCTGCGAGCGCTGCTACATCAAGGCTCTGCCCGTTGTCGCCGACTCCGGTGAAATCGGTGGCGATACCTCCGTCGAGTACATGGCTTTGGCCGACGCTGGCGAGGCTTCGCTGGTCTACTGCGACGATTGCGGCTTTGCTGCCGATGACGAGGCGGCAAGCACCAAGGTCGTCGTGACTGAGGGCCCCGGTGACGGTACGCTCACCAAGGTTGAGACTCCGGGCATGGGCACCATCGAGGCTGTTGCCAAGTTCTTTGGGTTCCCCGAGAACGGTACCCGTAAGTCCCTGGCGCTTATCGATGCCGAGGGTAAGCCGGTCGTGGCCATTGTCCCGGGCGATCATGAGCTCAACGACTGCAAGGCCGAGCATGTCTTTGGCAAGGGCTATCGCATGATGACCGACGAGGAGCTTCAGACCTACGGTCTGCATAAGGGCTTTATCGGGCCGGTTAACCTGCCCGATGGTATTCGTCTGGTCTGCGACGAGAGTCTGCGCGAGTCCAAGCAGTGGGCTTGCGGTGCCAACGAGGTCGATTATCACTTTACCGGCGCCTGCCCCGAGCGCGACTTTACCGTCGATGAGTGGGCCGATCTGGTCAACGTCGTCGCTGGCGATCCCTGCCCGCACTGCGGCAAGCCGCTCTCCGCTGCCCGCGGCATCGAGGTCTCTCAGGTCTTCCAGCTGGGTACCAAGTATTCCGAGGCCATGGGTGCCACCTTTATGGATGAGGACGGCAAGGAGAAGCCGCTTATCATGGGTTGCTACGGTGTGGGCGTGTCCCGCTCGCTCGCTGCCGTCGTGGAGCAGCACAATGACGAGCACGGCATCGTCTGGCCGGTCTCTGTCGCTCCGTACGAGGTCGCGGTGATTCCGCTCGATCCCAAGAAGGAGGAGTGCGCGACCGTCTGCGAACAGATTGTTGATGGGCTGTGCGCCGAGGGTATCGAGGTTGTCGTGGATGACCGCGACGAGCGTCCCGGCTTTAAGTTTGCGGATAACGACCTTATGGGCTTCCCGTATCAGGTCGTTCTGGGCAAGCGCGGCCTCAAGAATGGCACGGTGGAGCTCAAGGACCGTGCTACCGGCGAGCGTGAGGACGTGGCGATCGACGAGGTCGTCGCCAAGGTTGCCGAGCTTGTGAAGGCTGCCCGTCGCTAATCGACGTTTCTGCTCTTAGATGTAATTGCGGGACTGCCCCGTATCTCTCTTAGGATGAGATACGGGGCAGTCCTTTGTTGCGTAAATCAGCTCGACGGGTAAAGGAAAACCCCACAGCCCATACGAGCTGCGGGGTTTTCCTTGTGCCTCCGATGCGAAATGAATCGCTCAGATATTACTGATAATCGACGACGTCGATCCAGTTCTTCAGGAACTCATCGTTCACGTTGCGCTTACGAGCGAGCTCGGAAGCGGCGACGATGCTCGTCCACTGACGCACGACCTGCATGGGCATGTCGGCGCGGTCGCAGTAGAGCTCCAGATAGGCCTCGGCCTGATCCTTGCTGTTGAGGGCAAAGAGCAGGTAGGTGGTGGCAACGTCGGCAGCAGGGGAGCCCTGGGTGGCGTGTGCCCAGTCGCAGACGTACAGCTGGCCATCGTCGCCGACGATGACGTTGGAAGGGTTGAAGTCGCCGTGGCAGACCTTGAACTCCTTGGTCATGCCGTCCAGACGCTCCTGAAGGTTGTAGCGCGTGGTGGCATTGAGCTGATCAAGGCTGTCGATCATGCGGGCGAACTTGTCGCGCTGACGGTTAAGCAGCGGGGAGGTGTAGCCGTGGATCTCGATCTGGAGGTCGACGAACATCTCGAGGTACTCACCAAAGCGCTGGGGCTCGGCAGTCATCTTCTCGGCAAGGGTAGTGCCCGGAACCTTCTCGGTCACGAGCGCCCAGCCGTTGGCGTTCTCGAGCTGGGAAACCTCGAGAGCCTTGGGGCTGCGGATGCCGCACTCATTGATGCGGGCAAGATTCAAAGCCTCGTTGAACACGTCGGAGACGGGCTTGGTCTCGTTAAAGACCTTGACGATCTTGTCGCCCAGGTCGTAAACGACCTTGTTGCCACGGCGGACGAGCTCGGTCTTGGAATCGGGTAGCAGCATGGTTGCATCCTTTCAACGATGCGATAGAAGCGACGGCGGGGGTGTGTGAAACACCCGTGCACCCCCGCCGCAAAAAACCGTGCTAAAAACTAGCAGACGGCGTAGTCCTGGGGCTCGCGGCCGTAGTAGGCGTCCAGGTAGAGCTCCTTGATCTCGCTCATGAGCGGGTAGCGCGGGTTAGCGCCGGTGCACTGGTCGTTGAATGCCTGCTCGGTCATCTCGTCGAGGGTGTCGAGGAAGTACTTCTCGTCAACGCCGTACTCAGCGATGGTGTGCTTGACACCGATGAAGTCGCAGAGCTCGGTGAGCTTGGTGATGAAGTTCTCGAAGACCTCACGGTCGTCCTTGCCGTCGATGCCGCAGTAACGAGCCATCTCGGCGTAGTTGTGCAGCGCGTTGGGGTAAGGATACTGAGAGAAGGTTCCCATCTTGACAGGAGCCTCGGCGGCGTTGTAACGCATGACGCGGGTCAGGATGACGGCGTTTGCGAGGCCGTGGGGCAGATGGTGGAAAGCGCCGAGCTTGTGGGCCATGGAGTGGTTGAGGCCCAGGAAGGCGTTACCGAATGCCATACCGGCCATGCAGGATGCGTTGTGCATCTCCTCGCGAGCGTGCGGATCCTTGGCACCGTTGGTGAAGGAGCTCGGGAGGTTCTCGAAGACGAGCTTTGCGGCGCGCTCGGAGAGGCCCTTGGTGTAATCGGAAGCCATGATGGAGACGTAGGACTCGATGGCGTGGGTCATGACGTCAATACCGGAAGCTGCGGTGAGGCCCTTCGGGGCGGTCATGCAGTTGTCGGCGTCGACGATAGCCATGTTGGGGAGCAGCGCGTAGTCGGCGAGCGGCCACTTGATGCCGGTCTCCTTGTCGGTGATGATGGCGAACGGCGTGCACTCGGAGCCAGTGCCCGAAGAGGTCGGGACGGCGACGAAGTAAGCCTTCTTGCCCATCTCGGGGAAGGTGAAGATACGCTTGCGGATGTCCATGAAGTCCATGGCCATGTCCTCGAAGTTCGCCTCGGGGTGCTCGTACATCATCCACATGATCTTGCCGGCGTCCATTGCGGAACCGCCGCCGACGGCGATGATGACATCCGGCTCGAAGAGCGTCATCTGCTTGGCGCCGCGACGTGCGCACTGCAGGGAGGGATCGGGCTCAACGTCGTAGAAGCAGTCGTGAGCGATGCCCATCTCATCGAGCTTGGCCTCGATGGCACGCGTGTTGCCATTCTTGAAGAGGAACTGGTCGGTAACGATGAAGGCGCGCTTCTTGCCCATTACGGTGCCGAGCTCGTCGAGTGCGACGGGCGTGCAGCCCTTCTTGAAGTAGACCTTCTCGGGTGCGCGGAACCACAGCATGTTCTCGCGGCGCTCTGCCACGGTCTTGACGTTGATCAAGTGCTTCACCCCAACGTTCTCGGAGACGGAGTTGCCACCCCAGGAGCCGCAGCCCAGGGTTAGAGACGGCTTCATGCCGAAGTTGTAGAGGTCACCGATGCCGCCGTGCGAGGACGGGGTGTTGATGACGATGCGGCAGGCCTTCATGACGTGCTGGAACTTAGCGATCTTCTCGCTCTGTGCCGGGTGCACGTAGAGAGAGGCGGTGTGGCCCGGGCCACCTGCGAGGACGAGGTGCTCTGCCTTGTCAACGGCCTCCTGGAAGTCCTTGGCGTGATACATAGCGAGGACCGGGGAGAGCTTCTCGTGGGAGAACTCTTCCTTCTCGGGATCGGTGGAGGTGACCTCGGCGATCAGGATCTTGGTCTTGGCGGGAACCTCGATGCCGGCGAGCTCGGCGATCTTGGCGGCAGCCATGCCGGGGATGCGGTGATCGAGTGCGCCGTTCTTGAACATGGCGGCACGCAGGGCGTCCATCTCGGCACCCTGCTTGACGAAGTAGCAGCCGCGACGCTGGAACTCAGCCTTGACATCCTTGTAGATGGAGTCGAGGACGGTGACGGACTGCTCGGAAGCGCAGATCATGCCGTTGTCGAACGTCTTGGAGTGGATGATGGAGTTGACGGCGAGCTTGATGTCCGCGGTATCGTCGATGATGACCGGGGTGTTGCCGGCGCCGACGCCGAGTGCGGGCTTACCGGAGGAGTAAGCAGCCTTGACCATGCCCGGGCCACCGGTTGCGAGAATGATGTCGACGTCGCGCATGACCATGTTGGTCAGCTCGATGGACGGCTTGTCGACCCAGCCGATGATGCCCTCAGGAGCACCGGCCTTGACAGCTGCGTCGAGAACGAGCTTGGCGGCGGCGATGGTGCACTTGGCGGCTGCCGGGTGCGGGGAGATGATGATGGCGTTACGGGTCTTCAGGCAGATGAGCGTCTTGAAGATGGCCGTGGAGGTCGGGTTGGTGGTCGGGATGACAGCGCCAACGATACCGATCGGCTCGGCGACCTTGGTGATGCCGTAAGCGTCGTCGCGCTCGATGACACCGCAGGTCTTGGTGTTCTTGTAAGCGTTGTAGATGTACTCAGCGGCGTAGTGGTTCTTGATGACCTTGTCCTCGAGAACGCCACGGCCTGTCTCCTCGATGGCGAGCTTGGCCAAAGGAATACGAGCCTTGTTGGCGGCCATAGCAGCCTCGTAGAAGATCTTGTCTACCTGCTCCTGAGTGTACTCAGCGAATTTAGCCTGGGCCTCACGCATAGATTTGAGTTTGGCCTCAAGCGCCTCCACGTTGTCCACGATGGCGGGAGTAGTGTTTTCCGGTGACTTTTTCACCATTTGTGTCTCCTTGCGATCGGAGATTTACCCTACAAGATGCATGATAGCAAGAAATAATTCGGTGAACGGGCAGATTCCCGTAAAAGACAAACTAAAACGCTTCAATCAAATGAACCGTTTCAACTAAATCTATCTGCCTTGCGTATCGCCCCGCTCATTGGGGACAGACTTACCATGAGTGCTTTCACTCATTTGGGACAGACATTGATTTGCCATTTTGCCGTTCTGGGCCTGTTATTGCCGCTCATTGCTCATTGGTTATAAATAGATTGCAGGCATTTCGACAATCGCTATTCGCGGGTCGCGGTTGAGTTGGACACGCAGGCAGTGCAGCTGCTCGATTATATCCATCTCAATCCCGTGAAAGGTGTGCTCGACTCGCTTGAGGCGTACCGCTGGTCAAGTTACAAGGCATATCAGCTGGGCTACGATCCCTTTGATATTTGTGATGCGGCCCCTATGCTCGATATTGTCGGAGGTTCCCGTTGCTATTGCGAGCATATCGAGGAAGTTGCCGGGCGCATCTGGTCAGAGGAGATTCTTCCGCGCCGACGGATCCCCGATGAGGATGCTCTTTCTGTTGCGCGCGAAGTCCTGCCCAGCATAGATCCTGCGCTGTTCAAGGCCTTGCCACGCCCCGAACGCGATGCCTGTCTGCTGAGGCTTAGGCGGGCACATCTCACGGTCAAGCAAATTGCCCGTATCACTGGTATCGGCTCTTCAAGCGTAACCAAGGCCACCATAGGCTGGAAGGAGGCTGCGTGAGGCAGGGGGCGAACCGATGCCGGCACGCGTTATGTCTGTCCCAAATGCGTGAAAGCACTCATGTAAGTCTGTCCCCAATGAGTGCAAAAAGGCGCCCTCCGTAGGGGAGGACGCCTTTGGTAAGTTCTATGTGAACGCGAGGTCTTTGACCCGGAGAGTCCGAGGTACTTGTTGGTAAGACCTTATTTAGGAGCGCGCAACCTTGCCGGACTTGAGGCAGGTGGAGCAAACGTTCATCTTGCGACGGTGACCGTCGACGACAACGTAGACGCGCTGGATGTTGGGGCGGAACTTACGGTTGGTGACGCGGTGAGAGTGGCTGATGGAGCGACCGGCAACGGGGTGCTTACCGCAAACTTCGCAAACTTTGGACATAACTGACCCTCCTTGGGCGACAAACGAACATGTCGCGTTAACAAACAAGCCTGAACTATAGCACAGAAGCAGATCCCTGTGCGTAATCTACACAGAGATATTTCTCTTTTGGCGATAGTGCCCACGCCACGGCCCTGGACGTAGATCCGATTTGCGTGCGGCAGAGGGGATTATGCCAGCTCGCAACAAGGTTTTCAAGCTCGTCCCACAAATATATATAGCTTTATGGTGCGTTGGGCTCCGTTTTCGGATTGCTTTGTATTTATGCTCGCAATTAAGCTCGAGGTTGGCTACACTATCCCTTGACCATTAAAGGGGTACGAGATACCCACATGGAATTACATAGCTGCCAAAGAGCAGCCCTTCCTGTGGGTGTCTGGTCCGCTTTAAGCGGTCGGGCATCTATTTTTTTGACTGTGTCAGCAGTCAAGACATGTGAGGAAGGAGATCGATGGGCACGACTTCCCCCAAGGCGGTCATCATGGACGAGACCGCCGTCAATCGAGCGATGACCCGCATCGCGCACGAGATTCTCGAGCGCAACGAGGGCTGTGAAGACCTCGCTCTGGTCGGCATCGTCACGCGCGGCGACCTTCTGGCTAAGAAGCTCGCCGACGAGATCAAGGAGATCGAGGGCGTCGAAGTTCCGCTCGGCAGCCTCGACATCAGCTTCTACCGCGATGACTATGCGACCAATTTCGCTCCCGCGATCCACGCCACCAACATTCCCTTTAGCGTCGACGGCAAGCGCGTCGTGCTGGTGGACGACATCCTGTATACGGGCCGTACCATCCGCGCCGCTCTCGACGCCGTCATGGACCTGGGCCGTCCGAGCCGCATTGAGTTGGCAGTCCTCGTTGACCGCGGCCACCGCGAGCTCCCCATCTCGCCGGACTTTGTCGGCAAGAACGTTCCCTCGTCGCATGAGGAGAACGTGCATCTATATATGAAGGAAGTCGACGGCCACACCGCCGTCGAGATCAACGACGTCGCGCCGGGCTCCCACGTGGGTTCTGCGCCGCTGGGAGGTGAGTAGTACCGTGGCGTTCAACCATAAGCACCTGATCGACATTACCGAGTACTCCGAAGAGGACATCAAGCTCATCCTCGAGACCGCCAAGGCGTTCTCCGAGGTCAACGAGCGTGCCATCAAGAAGGTCCCCACGCTCAAGGGCAAGACCATCGTCAACATGTTCAACGAGCCCTCGACGCGCACCCGCAGCTCTTTCGAGCTCGCCGAGAAGCGTCTTTCGGCCGACAGTCTTAACTTTGGCGGCTCCTCGACCTCCACGGTCAAGGGCGAGAGCCTCGTCGACACCGTTGAGACCCTCAACGCTTATAAGATCGACTGCATTGTCGTGCGCGACAAGCACGCCGGCGCTCCCTACATCGTCACGCAGAACTCGCCCGCAAGCGTCATCTGCGCCGGTGACGGCAAGCACAACCATCCTACGCAGGCCCTGCTCGACCTGTACACCATCTGGGAGCACAAGGGTGACTTCCACGGTCTGAAGGTCGCCGTCGTCGGCGATATCGCCCACTCCCGCGTTTGCGGCTCGCTGATCCCCGCCCTTAAGATCATGGGCTGCGAGACCTACGCCGTCGCCCCCGGCACGCTGTTGCCGCCGGCGCCCGAGGTCCTGGGCTGCGACCACGTGACGAGCGACCTCGATTCCGTCCTGCCCGAGCTGGACGTCGTCTACATGCTGCGCGTGCAGCAGGAGCGCCTCGAGGGTGCCCCGTTCCCGACCATTCGTGAGTACCACAAGCTCTTCGGTCTGACCAAGGACCGCGAGAAGCTCATGAAGCCCGATGCGATCATCTGCCACCCGGGCCCCATCAACCGCGGCGTCGAGTTCGACTCCTATATGGCCGACCACCCGCAACGCTCCGTCATCCTGGAGCAGGTCTACGCCGGTATCTGCGTGCGTATGGCTATCCTGTATCTGCTGCTTGGAGGTGCCGATAATGGCCTTGCTTCTTAAGAATGCCCACGTCGTCGACCCGTCCGTCGAGCTTGACGGTGTCGTTGACGTCCTGATTGACGGCGACAAGATCGCCGAGGTCGGCGAGAATCTCGCCGTCGAGGGAGCCGAGGTCCGCGACCTTTCCGGCAAGTACCTCGTCCCTGGCCTGGTGGATATGCACGTTCACCTTCGCGAGCCCGGCTACGAGGTCAAAGAGGACATCGAGAGCGGCACCCGCGCAGCTGCCAAGGGCGGCTTTACCGGCGTGTGCGCCATGCCCAACACCGATCCCGTCACCGATAACGGCACCGTCGTGGAGTTCGTCAAGTCCCGCGCTGCCGAGGTCGGTCACTGCCGCGTCTATCCGTCGGGCGCCATGACCCGCGGTCTTAAGGGCGAGGCCATGTCCGAGATGGGCGATATGGTCGCCCACGGCGCCGTCGCCTTCACCGACGACGGTCGCGGCGTGCAGGGCGCGGGTATGCTCCGTCGCTGCATGGACTACGGCAAGATGTTCGGCAAGGTCTTTATGAGCCATTGCCAGGACGAGGACCTGGTCGGCCACGGCCAGATCAACGAGGGCAAGGTCTCGACCCGTCTGGCTCTCGAGGGCTGGCCGGCTGCCGGCGAGGAGCTCCAGATCGCCCGCGACATCGAGATCGCCAAGCTGACCGGTGCCAAGCTGCACATCCAGCACATCTCCACCGCTCACGGTCTCGAGCTCGTGCGTGCCGGTAAGGCCGCTGGCGTTCAGGTTACCTGCGAGGCCACCCCGCACCACATGTTCCTGACCGAGAACGACCTGGACGAGACCTACAACACCTCGCTCAAGGTCAACCCGCCGCTGCGTACCGAGGAGGATGCCGAGGCCATCCGTCAGGGCGTCATCGACGGCACCGTCGACGTTATCGTCACCGATCACGCTCCTCACACCCCGTGGGAGAAGGCCCGTGAGTTCGAGCTTGCGCCCTTTGGTATGATCGGCCTCGAGACCTCGCTGTCGCTCGTACTCACCGAGCTGGTCAACACGGGCAAGATGAGCATGGGCCGCATGGTCGAGCTCATGGCCATCAAGCCGCGTGAGATCCTGGGTCTCGACCAGGTTCAGGTCAAGGCGGGCTCCGTTGCCGACCTGACCGTGTTCGACCCCTCCGCAACCTGGACGGTTGGCGAGGACGGTTACGAGTCGCGCGCCGAGAACTCCGGTTTTGCCGGCCGCACGCTCACCGGTCGTGCCACCGATGTGTTTGTCGGCGGTAAGCAGACGCTTGCCGACGGCTGCATCTGCTAGCATAGCCTTATCGCTTTTGTGCGCGGCGCCCTTGCGGTGCCGCGCTTTCTATTAGTTTGGACCATGCAACCGCATGGGGGATTGGAGCGTCTATGCCCACACCTTCCACTGCACGCATGCACGACTTCGAGGTCGTCTCGAACCGGGAGATTGCCGACGGCATCTTCTCGCTCGTCATCTCGGCCCCCAAGCTTGCAAGTGCGCTCAAGCCCGGTCAGTTTGTGAACATCGCCGTACCCGGCGATGCGTCCTCGCTGCTTCGCGTGCCCCTGAGCTACTACCGCGCCGACGCCGAGGCCGGCACCGTCGAGCTGTGGTACGCCGTCGTGGGCGACGATACCCGTCGTTTGTCCCAGATGGGCTCTGGCTCCACCTCTAACCTGCTGGGCCCCGGTGGCCGTGGCTGGATGGTACCCGAGGGCACCAGGAAGGCCCTGCTCGTCGCCGGTGGCATCGGTGTTCCGCCCGTGCTGTGCCTTGCCGACAAGCTTTCCGAGCAGGGTGTGGCCGTCGACGTGTGCCTGGGCTTTGGCACCGCGTCCAAGGCCGTGGGTGTCGATGAGTTCCGCGCGCTGGGCGCCACGGTCAACGTTTGCACCGATGATGGCACGCTGGGCACGCACGGTTTTTGCACCGACCCGGCAGCCGAGCTGCTCGGCGAGGGCGGCTACGACTATGTGGCCAGCTGCGGCCCCGCTGTCATGATGAAGAAAGTCGCCGCCGCTGCCGCCGAGGCCGGTGCGTACTGCGAGGTGTCGCTTGAGCGCATGATGAGCTGTGGCTTTGGCGCCTGCAACACCTGCAATGTCGAGACGGTCGACGGTATGAAGGGTGCTTGCATGTGCGGCCCCGTGTTCGATGCTTCCAAGGTGGTGGTCTTCTAGTGGGTACCGTGAACATGGCCGTCGATTTCGGCGGCGTCAAGATGCAGAACCCCATCAACACCGCAGCCGGTACTTTTGGTTACGGTTGGCAGTTCCAGAACTTCTTTGATGTTTCCCAGCTGGGCGCCATCACCACCAAGGGTTGCGCTGCCGAGCCCTGGCCCGGCAACCCCGCGCCCCGCATGGCCGAGATTCCCGGCGGTATGATTAACTCCGTGGGCCTTCAGAACCCCGGCGTGGCTGCCTTTGCCCGCGAGTCCGGTCCGTGGCTCGAACAGCTGTCCAAGGACGGCTGCCAGGTCATCTGTCAGGTTGCCGGCCACTCCGTTGACGAGTTTGTCCGCGCGCTCGAGATGTATGTCGAGCTGTGCCCCTGGGCTGCCGGCTACGAGATCAACGTGAGCTGCCCCAATATTGCCGCCGGCGGTGCCGCCATGGGCTCCACGCCCGAGGGCGCCTCTTCCGTTATGGCTGCCTGCCGCAAAGTGACCGATAAGCCGCTGTTCGTGAAGATGGCGCCGGTCAACGTCGCCGAGATTGCCAAGGCCCTCGAGGCTGCCGGCGCCGACGGCCTTTCGGTCATCAACTCCATTCAGGGCATGGCCATCGACGTCCATACCCGCAAGTCCCGCGTGGCCAAGCCCAAGGGCGGCCTTTCGGGCCCGCTGTGCCACCACATCGCCGTGCGCATGGTCTGGGAGGTTGCCCAGGCCGTCGATATCCCCATCAACGGCGTCGGCGGTGTCATGACCGGCGAGGATGCGGCCGAGTTTATCCTGGCCGGCGCCACCTGCGTGTCGGTCGGCATGGCCAACTTCGTCGATCCGTGCGCTTCGCTCAAGATCGCGCACGAGCTCGAGGCCTGGGCTGAGTCCCAAGGCGTGAAGGACATCAACGAACTGGTAGGTGCTTTCGAATGCTAGAGACCGATGCCCGCGACCGCGTAATCGTCGCTCTCGACTGCGACCGCGAGCGTGCGCTCGAGCTTGCCCACGAGCTTTCGGGCCATGCCGCCTGGCTTAAGGTTGGTATGACGCTCTATTACGCTGAGGGCCCCGAGATCGTCAAGACCTTTAAGGACCTGGGCTTTAAGGTCTTCCTTGACCTTAAGTTCCATGATATTCCGCATCAGGTTCGCGGTGCCGCCCGTTCGGCCTCGCTTGCCGGTGCCGACCTGCTCTCGGTTCACGGCTTGGGTTCGGGCGCCATGCTCGCTGCCTGCCGCGAGGGTGCCGAGGAGGCGCGCGAGGACCGCGCCAGGCTCGTCGCCATCACCGTGCTCACGAGTATGAATCAGGATGCCTTGAGCGAGATCGGCGTCGAGTCGCCCGTGGCCGAGGAGGCCGCCCGCCTGGCAAAGCTCGCTCAGGCCAACGGCATCGATGGCATCGTGTGCTCGCCGATGGAGGCTCACGACATGCGTGAGCTGCTGGGTCCTGATGCCCTGATCGTGACTCCGGGTGTGCGTCCGGTGGGTGCCGCCTTAGGCGACCAGTCCCGCGTGGCGACGCCTTCCCAGGCTATCGAGCGTGGCGCAAGCCACATTGTGGTGGGCCGTCCCATCACCGGCGCCGACGATCCGGTTGCCGCCTTTGACGCTATTGTCGCTGAGCTGGTCGAAAACGTCGCCTAAAAGATTCCCCTAAGTCACCACTTTTGGGTCTCATTAGCACAAAATAGCCCCTGTGCCTGCGTAAACTTTCCCATCCTTTGTGTGGAATCGCAGGTCAGGGGCTTAACTTTGGGCGCAGTATATTGCACTTTTTGCGGGTATCGTCTAACCTATGGAGCCGCGATTGGGCATTTTGTACGTTCTACGTGCTAAAATGCCAATTATTGAATCAGATATAACCCAACTTTTTGGAGGTACGAATGGCACTCCCTCAGCTTACCGATGAGCAGCGCAAGCAGGCTCTTGAGAAGGCTGCTGCCGCACGTCACGCCCGCGCTGAGCTTCGCGAGCAGATCAAGAAGGGCGAGAAGTCCCTCGAGTCCGTGCTCAACTCCGATGACCCCATCGCTTCCCGCATGAAGGTTTCCACCCTCATCGAGTCTCTCCCTGGTTATGGCAAGGCCAAGGCCGCCAAGATCATGGAGGAGCTCGGTATCTCCGCTACCCGTCGCGTCCAGGGCCTCGGCGTCCGTCAGCGCGAGCAGCTCCTCGAGCAGCTGACCAAATAAGTGAGCGCTCAGGATTCCAAGCTCTTTGTGATTTCTGGACCGTCAGGCGCAGGGAAGGGTACGCTCGTCACTCGTGTGCGCGAGCGCCGCTCGAACCTGGGCCTGACGGTTTCGGCTACCACGCGAGCACCACGCAAAGGTGAGGTCGACGGCGTCAACTACTTTTTTCTGACGCGCGAGGAGTTCGACCGCCGCGTGGCAAACGGCGAGTTTGTTGAGTGGGCCGAGGTCCACGGTAACTGCTACGGCACGTTGGTGAGCGAGGTCACATCCAAGCTCGCCTCGGGCGCTTCTCTGATTTTGGAGATCGATGTCCAGGGCGCCCTGCAGGTGAAGGAGCGTTTCCCCGAGGCCGTGCTGATCTTTATCAAGCCGCCTTCGCTTGAGGTGCTCCGCGAGCGTCTAGTCGGTCGCGGTACCGAGACGCCCGAGACGATTGAGCTGCGTATGGCAAACGCCGCCGATGAGCTTGCCCTTGCCGACCGCTACGACGACGTCGTGGTTAATGACGATCTCGACCGCGCGACCGATGAGCTCGTTCGCGTTCTCGATATGCATGAAAGGATCTGAGGTCCGTGTCCGTTGTAAAGCCTTGCATTGACGATCTTCTGGAGAAGACCGATCACAACCGCTTCCTGCTCGCTTCGCTTGCCTCCAAGCGCGCCTGCGACATTAACAGCATGCTGCGTGGCCAGCACAACCGCGTGCTTGCCGTCCAGGATGTCGATGACATCACCATCGGGCTTTCCGGTGCCGATACCATTTCGATGGCTATGGACGAGATTGTCGACGGCGACATCTCTTACGACGAGGCCCGTTACGAGAAGGCGCTCGGCCACAAGGTTGCTGAAGCCTAAATGGCGGCTCGCGTCTGCCTGGTCCACTATCACGAGGTTGGACTGAAGGGTAAGAACCGCGCACATTTTGAGCATATCCTCATGGATAACATCAAGGCGGCCTTGGCCGCCTTTTCCGTGAATGCCGTGTCTCGAATTTCCGGTTATATCCTCGTGACCTTTAACGAGCATCAGGCCGATGAGGCGGCGCGTGTCATTCGCACTGTTCCCGGCGTTGCACGTGTGTCTTTGGCGTATCACACCAACCGCGACTCGCAGGAGTACTGCGCCGCCGCCGTGAAGGCGCTGCGCGAGTTTGGTTCCTTCGATTCTTTTAAGGTGCACGCCAAGCGCTCCAATACCGACTATGAGCTTACCTCGATTGACATCAATCGTCAGGTGGGTGAGGTGCTGTGTGAGGCCTTCCCCGATAAAAAGGTTCAAATGCACGACCCCGATGCGATGGTGCACGTACTGGTGGTCCAGGGTAGCGTTTATGTGTACGCGCGCTCCGAGCGCGGCGTGGGCGGTCTGCCGGTGGGTTCTGCCGGCAAGGTCGTGACGCTGCTGTCGTCGGGTATCGATTCTCCGGTGGCGACCTGGATGCTCGCGCGTCGCGGCGCGGTGTGCGTGCCGGTACATTTCTCTGGTCGTCCGCAGACGCCCGATACGAGTGAGTATCTGGTACAGGACATCATCCGTGCGCTTGAGCCGGGTGTCCAGATCGGCCGCCTGTACGTGGTGCCGTTTGGCGACTGCCAGCGTGAGATTTCGGTCACCTGTCCCAGCAACCTGCGCGTGATCATGTATCGCCGCATTATGTATTCGGTTGCCGAGCGCATTGCACACATCGAGGGCGCCAAGGCCATCGTGACGGGCGAATCGCTCGGTCAGGTTGCCTCCCAAACGCTTGAGAATATCATGGCCGTCAACGAGGCCGTGAAGATCCCCGTGTTCCGTCCTCTCATCGGTTCGGACAAGCAGGAGATCATTGCGCGTGCCGAGGAGATCGGTACGTTCGATATCTCGACTGAGGCCGCTCCCGACTGCTGCACGCTGTTTATGCCGCGCCGTCCCGAGACGCACGCTAAACTCGATGCCGTGCATGAGGCCTGGGAGTTGTTCGATCATGAGGAGATGATCGAGCGCCTGCTCAAGCAGACCGAGTACATCGACTTCGAGAGCAACACGTATAAGGCCCCTAAGACCTTAAAACGCAAACATTCGGAGCTTTCTCCGCGTGAGATTTACCAAGATCACGAGTAAATTTGTGCATAGACCGACGATGCGCTTGCATCGTCGGTCTTTTGCTATCTGGGCATCTTGCGGCTAAGTGTTCATTTGCTGACGTGTGCCTGAATAAATGGACAGATTTGTGCAAGGTTTTGGTCAGCTTTTGGTTTGACCGCTAAAACCGGTTTTGGGGCGTGGCTGTTGCGGGACTCCTTTCCTGACACGATGGTGTTGGGAGGTTTTGCTATGGCGCAGCGCGAACAACACGAACGGGTCAAAAAGATGGACCGCTTGGCGGACAAGCTGTTCGGTCATAAGGCAGTGGTGATGGCGATATTGGTCGTCATTGCGATGGCGAGTGGACTGGCGATGGCGAACCTTGGCGGCGGTGCCGGTGGCGTGTCGTTTGAGCGCACTGACGGTTCGGGCTCGTTGGTGGAGCCGGGATCCGGTGATGCCTCGAGCGGAAAGACATCCGAAGGTTCTTCGACTAAGGCTTCTGCCGCGGCAGAGGTCTATGTCGATGTCGATGGCGCCGTTGTGTCGCCCGGTGTATATCGTCTCAAGGACGGCGCGCGGGTGGCTCAGGCGATTGATGCCGCCGGCGGGCTGGCGCCCGAGGCAGACGTTACGGGGCTCAATCGGGCATCTAAGGTCGTTGATGGACAGAAGATTCACGTTCCAACGGTAGGGGAGCAGCAGGCGTCCATTGCGGAAGCCGGTGTTGATGGTGGGGCTTCCGCATCATCGGGCGTGAGTGGCGCAACGGGCCTAGTCAACATCAATACGGCAAGCGCGGCAGAGCTACAGACGCTCTCGGGCATCGGTCCCTCCATGGCCCAGTCGATTATCGATGAGCGGACAAAGAACGGTGCTTTTGCCTCGGTTGACGATCTGATGCGTGTGTCGGGAATCGGCGAGAAGAAGCTTGCCAAAATCAAAGATTGCATCTGCGTATGAGTGCGACCGAGCGCGAACATGTGATGCCTCCGCGGCCCCTGATGCCGTGGACGATGGCCCTGTGTGCCGGCATGTGCATGAGCTGCGCCTTGGTGCTCAACGTGGCCGCTGATGCGCTGCTGAGGGAGCAGGCGCCGGCGGTCGGGCTGCTATGGGCCATTCCCGTTGCGGCGGCGGTCTTCGTTGTGCTGGCTCAATCTTGTGCGCGGCTTGCCCCTTGGAAGCGGTGGCTGTATGCCGCGTCCGTCGGTCTCGTGGCGGGAGCGGTCGTCTCGGCGTGGTGGGCTGTGGGCACGCTAGGCGCCTCGAAGGCGCTCGACGGTCGAGCGGCAAGCAGCCTCGAGTTTGTCGTGCAGGGTGATCCATCCATAAACGACGACGTGTATTCCTATACCTGCGAGGCACGCGCGGACGGTAAGAACTTGGCAACGGTTCGCCTATCGTGCGACCGCGAGCTTAAGGTCGGGGCGCACGTGCGCGTTATCGGTCGCGTTTCACGTTTTGAGAACGATGCTTATGGACGATCGCGTGTGCTCCGAGGCGAGGTGCGCAAGGTTCAAGCCGTTCGGATTGTGCCGGTCGATGAGGGCTCTCCGGGGCCGCTGCTTCGGCTGCGAAATGGGCTGCTAGCGTCCATCGCGCCTGCGACCGACCCGGCGCGTGCGCTCATAGCCGGTGTCGTCTGCGGTCGTTCGGCCGAGCTGCGCGCCAAGCCGGCGGGCGACTGGTTTTCGGTAACGGGAACGGCGCATCTTATCGCCGTCTCGGGCAGCCATTTGGCTATCGTGGGGTTTGTAATCGAGGGTTTATTGCAAAAAACTCGGTGCTCACGTGGTCTTCAGCGGGCGATATTGGCGATAACGCTTGTTGGCTACGCTGCCTTTACTGGCGCGTCTCCCTCGGCCGTGCGCGCGTGCTGCATGGTGTTCGCGACGCTTGTCGTAAACGGCGCGGGGCGTCGCCGGCACGGCGCTTCGGCACTCTTCGCAACCATGTCCATCTTTGTGCTGCTGCGGCCGACGGTGCTGTTCGAGATGGGCTTTCAGCTTTCATGTGCCAGCGTCTTTGCCATTTTGTGCTTTTGTCCCTATGCGACCTACGCTTTGGGTGAGCTGGGTGTGTCATCGGGCGTTGCCAGCATGCTTTCCGTCACGCTGTGCTCGCAACTGGCGACACTTCCCATTACCATTCCTGCCTTCGGTACGTTCTCGCTCATTGCTCCGCTGGCAAATGCAGTCATCGGTCCGGTGGTGAGCGTACTGCTTGCTGTGTCGATCGTGCTGGTTCCCTTTTCGCTCGTGGAACCGTTGCGGATTTGGGCGCTCGTTGTGCCCATGGTTGCCGCCCGTTGCGCACTGTTCTTCGAGCAGCTGTTTGCCGCCGTGCCTGGTGCATCTGTGAGTGTGCCGCCCGATAGCATGTGGATTTACCTAGTGCCGTGTTTGCTGGCGGTTCTGCTGGTCTGGTGGCCGCGTCCCCGCGCACGTTCTATGGCGGTGGGGCTTGCATGCCTGGTGCTCTTGACTGCGATTCCGTACGTCTACTGGGATCGATTCGCTCCGCCTTCGGTGACGGTGCTCGATGTGGGCCAGGCGGATGCGATTCTTATCCGCCAGGGCGACGCAGTAGCACTCGTCGACTGCGGGCTCGACGAGCGCGTGGTAGCGGCGTTGGTTCGCAATAACGTGCACCATATCGATGCCGTCTTTGTGACGCATTGGGATGAGGACCACTGGGGTGGTCTGCCTGCCGTGCTCGAGCAGTTTTCGGTCGGAACGATTGCCGTGGCGGCGGATGCGCTGGAGGATGCTCCTGCCGAGGTATTGAACCGACCTGGCGTGGAGTATCGGCAGGTGCGCCGTGGGGATACGGTCGATATCGGCTCATTTTGCGCCCGCGTGATGTGGCCATTCGAGTCCGTGGATGGCGAGGGAAATGAGGACTCGCTTGTCCTGCTGCTCTTTTATGTTCAGGAAGACAAGGGCCTGCGTATGCTCCTCACCGGTGATGCCGAGCTCGACCAAGAACGGGAATTCGTGCAGGAGGTGGGGGATATCGATGTACTTAAACTTGGGCATCACGGCTCTAAGGTTTCGGTCGATGGTGAGTTGCTGGACGTCTTGAAGCCTGAGCTTTCCCTCGCGAGCGCGGGCGAGGGGAATCGATACGGCCATCCGTCCGATGCCTGCATCGATGCCGTTAAGGAAGCGGGCGGTGTGTTCGCGTGCACTATCGAACACGGCGATATCACCATCACGCCGACCGCGAAGGGCTTTACGATGCGATGCCAGCGACCGTGACGACGTCGTTGGCGTGTGGTGGGCCCCTGGGCTAGAATGGCACGGAACGAATACGAAGGCCTGCGGGAGGGGAGCGCAATGTCCGAAATCGGTCTGCTGCCGGCATATCTGATCGTCGGTACCGACGGCGTCAAGCGCGATCACGCCGTCTCGCGTATGAAAGCGCGTCTGGAAAAGACGGGCATGGTCGAGTTCAACCTCGACGAGCGCGATATGACCAAAGACCCCGATATCGAGTCGATTATCGGATCGCTTAACACCTTTCCGATGGGCAGCGAGTTTCGCCTGGTAATCCTTGACGGCTGTTCAAAGCTCGCCAAGGCGGTCTCGGAGCCGCTTGTCGAGTATTTGGCGAGTCCCAGCCCCACAACGGTCTGCCTCGTCATTGCCGACTCGCTTGCCAAGAACACACGCCTGTATAAGGCGATCGCCAAGATCGATAAGAAGGCCGTGATCGATTGCTCCGGCACCAAGCGCTGGGAGCTACCGCGTCGCGTGCAGCAGATGGCGACGCAGCGCGGCAAGTCGATCTCGACGGCGGCCGCCGAGGAGCTCGTCTCGCGTTCGGGCGAGAACACTCGCATGCTCGATAACGACTTGGCTAAGCTTGCCCAGATGGTCGAGGCGCCCCAGATTGAGCTTGCCGACGTTGAGCGCTGGATTGTACGTACGGCCGAGGTTCAACCCTGGGACTTTCTCAATGCGGTCTCGGCACGTGACATGCGACGCTCGCTCGAGCTTTTCAATCTATTGCCCGCCAAGAGCTACGTGTGGACTTACACGTTGCTGTGCGGCCGCATCCGCGAGCTTATCGTCGCCAAGGCGCTCGATGCGCGCGGACAGGGTCGTGAGCTGGCCGCAACGCTCAAGCTCCAGTCCTGGCAGGTCAAGAATCACTTGACCTGGGCACGTCGCTTTTCGATGGCAGAGCTCGTCGCGGCGCTCGAGGGGGCGGTCGATGTGGAGCTCGCGCTCAAGGGTTCGGCCGATTCTCAGACCGCGCTTTTGCTCTGGATTACGAACATCTTGAGAAAATCGTGATGATACCTGCCTATTTGACAAATTCGTTCTATCCCTTTGAGGGGGAGCGTGCTATAGTAGGCGCTTGCATGACCTCACCGTGTCTCAGAGGTGTCATACATTTTTTGCAAGGAACTCGAAAGGAACTCCAGAAGTGGCAAACATCAAGTCTCAGAAGAAGCGTATCCGCACCAATGAGGCAGCTCGCATGCGTAACAAGGCTGTCAAGTCCGAGCTCAAGACGCTGACCAAGCACGTCCAGTTCGCCGTCGCCGAGGGCGACGCCGAGAAGGCCCAGGCTGCCCTCAAGACCGTCACCAAGCGTCTCGACATGGCTGCCGCCAAGCATGTTATCCACAAGAACCAGGCTTCCAACCGCAAGTCCGGTCTTGCCAAGCTCGTGAACAGCATCAACGCTTAAGTTGTAAATTTCACACCACACAGATTACGCGCATAAATGGAGCCTGTTTTATGGAACAGGCTCCATTTTTTGTACCGCTCGGGTAAGATAGTCCGCATGAATACTTCAATTGACATTTCCCACATCCGCAACTTCTCGATTGTTGCGCACATCGACCATGGCAAGTCCACGATCAGTGACCGCATTCTCGAGCTCACCCATACCGTCGACGAGCGCGACATGGAGTCGCAGCTGCTCGACACCATGGATATCGAGCGCGAGCGCGGCATCACGATCAAGTCCAATGCCGTTCGCGTGTCTTATGACGCCGACGATGGCGAGACGTATCAGTTCAATTTGATCGATACGCCGGGCCACGTGGACTTTACCTATGAGGTCTCGCGCTCGCTGGCAGCCTGTGAGGGCGCGGTGCTCGTTGTCGACGCCACGCAGGGCGTCGAGGCGCAGACCGTCTCTAACGCGACGCTCGCCATGAACGCCAATCTGGGTATTGTTCCTGCCATCAACAAGATTGACCTGCCCTCGGCCCATCCCGACGAGGTCAAGACCGAGATCGAGGATGACCTGGCGATTCCCGCCGATGATGCCGTGTGCGTGTCGGGCAAGACCGGCGAGGGCATCCACGATCTGCTGGAGTCCATTGTCTTTTTGATCTCTCCGCCCAAGGGCGATGCGAACGCGCCGCTCAAGGCACTCATCCTGGATTCGTACTTCGACGAGTATCGTGGTGTCGTCGCCACGGTGCGCATCTTTGACGGTTCCATCAAAAAGGGCGATACCCTGCGCATGATGCAGGCAAAGGGCGACTTTTTGGTCGATGGCGTGGGCGTCAAGCGTCCCGCCGAGACTCCTGTCGATGCGCTGACGGTCGGCGAGGTGGGCTACGTGGTCACGGGCCTGAAGGACCCCGAGGCCGTTCGCGTGGGCGATACCCTTACGTGGGCGTCGAACCCCTGCCCCGAGCCGCTTCCCGGTTATCGCGAGGCCAAGCCCATGGTCTATACGGGCCTGTTCCCGATCGATAATAAGGACTACGAGAACCTGCGTGACGCCCTCGATAAACTGCACGTCAACGACCCGTCGTTGGTGTGGGAGCCCGAGACCTCGGTGGCGCTCGGCTTTGGCTTCCGCGTGGGCTTCCTGGGCCTGCTGCACATGGAAGTCGTCAAGGAACGCCTGGAGCGCGAGTTCAACCTGGACCTCATTGCCACGAGTCCCTCGGTCGACTATCACGTCTACAAGACCGACGGCGAAATGATCGATGTCCGCAGCCCGCAGGACCTTCCCGAGGCCACGCGCATCGAACGTATCGAGGAACCCTACCTCAAGGCAAAGATCATCTGCCCGCCTGAGTACACGGGTGCCGTCATGCAGCTCGCCATCGAGCACCGCGGCGTCACGACCGACATGATCCACCTGACGAGCAAATCGGTCGAGATGCGCTTTGATATGCCGCTCGCCGAGCTCATCTTGGACTTCTTCGATCAGCTCAAGAGCCGCACCAAGGGCTATGCCTCGCTCGACTACGAGTTCAACGAGTACCGTCCCTCCGAGCTCGTGAAGCTCGATATTTTGCTTTCGGGCGACGAAGTGGACGCGCTGTCGTTTATCGTGCACAAGGATAAGGCTTATGGTCTGGCCCGTGGCCTGTGCGACAAGCTTAAGGAGATCATCCCGCGTCAGCTGTTCGAGGTGCCCATCCAGGGTGCTATCGGCAATAAGATCATTGCCCGCTCCACCGTCAAGGCGCGTCGCAAGGACGTGCTTGCTAAGTGCTACGGCGGCGATATCTCGCGTAAGCGCAAGCTGCTCGAGAAGCAGAAAGAGGGCAAGAAGCGCATGAAGGCCATCGGATCGGTCGAGGTCCCGCAGGAGGCCTTTATGGCGATCCTCAAGGTGGACGAGTAGGTCTATGGCGCTTTCTGAATACAGCAAGCGGCTGCTGGGCGCCTATGCCGAGCAGCCGTTCCTTATGGCTCCCATGGCGGGCGTGACCGACCCCGCCTACCGCATTATGTGCCGCCGCCGCGGTGCCAACCTTGCCTACAGCGAGATGGTGAGCGTGGCAGGCCTTGCCTATGCCAGCAATAAGACGTGGCGCCTGGTGCTGCCGGCCGACGAGGAACAGCAGATTTGCGTGCAGCTCTTTGGCTCCAAGCCCGATCAGTTTGCGAGCGCCGTCGCCGCCGTCGAGGAGCGCGTTGGCGATCGCCTGTCGCTCATCGACATCAATATGGCATGCCCCGCCCGCAAGGTCGTTACCAAGGGCGAGGGCTCTGCCCTTATGCGCACGCCCGATTTGGCCGAGAAGATCGTCGAGGCGGCGGTGGGCGCGGCGCATGTGCCCGTGACTGTAAAGATCCGCAAGGGCTTTTATGCCGAGGACCGTAATGCCGCGACGTTTGCCCAGATGCTCGAAGGCGCCGGTGCCGCCGCGGTGGCGGTGCATGGTCGTTGCGCCACGCAGCTCTACACAGGGCAGGCCGATTGGTCGGTCGTCGATGAGGTGGCCGACGCCGTCGAGATTCCCGTGATCGGTTCGGGTGATGTGTTCTGCGCCGAGGATGCCGCGGAGCATCTGCGCAGCTCGGGTGCCAGCGCGGTGTTTATCGCGCGCGGCATCTACGGCAATCCGTGGGTGTTCGGTGATGCTCGCGCCCTTGCGCTCGATGGCACGCCGGTGCCGGCGCGCAGCTCCGTCGAGCGCTTAGACGCCCTGCGTGAGCACCTAACGCTGACGCATGAGCTCCTGCCGCTCATGTCGCGTGCCCGTACGTACGCAAGCTGGTACTTAAAAGGCATGCCCCATGCCGCCGCTTGGCGTGCCCATGTGGTGCGCTGCTCCACGTATGAGGAGTTCATGGCGCTGGTCGATGAGATCGGGCGCGATGTGGTGGCCTGCGAGGCTGCCCTTGCCGCCGGCGAATTGGTGCCCCCTCATCCGCTGGAGGCTTAAGGGTGGCCGTTACCGCGCTGTACGTGCACGTGCCGTTTTGCGCTCAAAAATGCCGCTATTGCGACTTTGACTCGAGCAGTTTTGCTCCGTGCGACCTGAGCGCTGCGCTCGATTCCTATTTTGAGCAGTTGTACGCGCGCCTCGATGCTTTTGGCAAGGCTGGGGCCCTCGACCAGATCCGCACCGTCTATGTTGGCGGCGGTACGCCGTCGCTGGCGGGGGAGCGCCTGGTGGAGCTGGCGCGGCGTATTCGTGCGTGGTGCGCCCCCGTTGAGTTTACCTGCGAGGCCAATCCCGAGTCGCTGACCGCCGAGCTTGCCACTGCACTTGTCAAGGTTGGTGTCACACGCGTCTCTCTGGGCGTGCAAACGCTCGATAACACCGAACTTACTGCCATCGGCCGTATTCACGATGCCGATCGGGCGCTCGCTGCCATCGCGACGGTCAAGAACGCTGGGCTTGACGTGTCGTGCGACCTTATGTGCGGACTTCCCGGGCAGACCACAGCGAGTTGGAAGCGCACGCTCGATGGCGTGTTGGCGGCAGCTCCGCATCATGTGTCGGTTTACCCGCTCACGCTCGAGGAGGGGACGCCCCTTTATCGCATGGCGTGCCGCGATGAGTCGCTCGAGCCCGACGAGGATTTTCAAGCTTCGTGCATGGATGTGGCGCGTGAGCGTCTGGGTGCGGCCGGCTATCATCCCTATGAGGTGGCAAGCTATGCGCTCGACGGCCATGAGTGCGCCCATAACATTGCCTACTGGACCGGACGGGGCTACCTGGGCCTGGGTCGTTCCGCCGCGGGCATGCTCGACGCCGAGGATTTCGACCGTCTTGTAGGTTTGTTCCCCGGCGTGTCTTCTCGAGGCGATTCGTACCGCGTGCGTCTGGTGCAACGTGACGATGTCGCGACGGCGTTCGAGGCCGAATATCTGTCGCAGCGCGAGGCTGCGGCCGAAGACCTGATGCTTGCTTGTCGCATGACGCGCGGTGTCGCGTCCGACCTTTTGGTTCGCGCGGCTCGTGTCATCCCGGCCGATGAGCTGGCAGCTGCCTGCGATCGCGCGCTCGAATTGGGTCTTGCCACTTGGGTGCCCGAGACGCTCGGGGTCCATGAGGGACCCCTCACTTCGGCAGATGTCGTCGCGGGCCGCGTTCGCGCTCGTCTGACGCCGACACACCTGGGCTGGCTCGATGGAAATGTTCTGTTCGAGCTGTTTTGGGATCTAGCTTAGGCCGCTCGGGTAGAATTACCGGAATATATACGCTGCTGTGAGCAGGAGGTTGCCGCGCATGGCGACGATGAACGAAAAAGATTACTACGAGATTCTGGGTGTCTCCAAGGACGCCACCTCGCGTGATATTCAAAAGGCCTTCCAGCAAAAGGCCCGCAAGCTCCATCCGGACGTCAACAAAGAGCCGGGTGCCGAGGAAAAGTTTAAAGAGGTTTCCGAGGCCTACGCCGTGCTTTCGGATGAGCAAAAACGTGCGCGCTACGACGCCATGCGTTCTGGCAATCCCTTCGCCGGTGCTCCTACGGCTTCGCCCTATGGCGGCGGCTACACCGGCAGCGCGGGCTATGGCAATCCCTTTGAGGGCGGTTTTCCCTTTGGTGGCGCCTGGGGCCAGCCGCGTCGCGGGCAGGCTGCCTACAATCCCGAGAACGGCGCCAACGTGGTCGTCGATATCAAACTCGACGCCAAGGAGGCCAAGGGCGGTGCCCGCAAGACCGTCCGCTACACGCGCTTCGATACGTGCGGACATTGCGGCGGCTCGGGTTCTGTCTCCTCCGAGCATGCCCATACCTGCCCAAGCTGTGGCGGCCGCGGCCACATCGACGTCGACCTGTCCTTCCTGTTTGGTGCGGGCACGTTCCAGTCGGTCTGCCCCGAGTGCGGCGGTTCCGGTAAGGTCGTGGCCGACCCCTGTCCTGATTGCGGCGGCAGCGGTCGTACTCGCGTAACCTCCGAGCAGACGATTGAGTTTCCTGCCGGCACGCACGATGGCGACGAGGTCCGCATTGGCGGCATGGGCCATGCTGGCACCAACGGTGCCGCGGGCGGCGATCTGGTCGGCCGCGCCCATGTTGAGGCCGAGCGCTTGGAAGGCAAAGCCCGTACCGGTTTTTACCTGATGGGCATCGTGGCGCCGTTTTTGGTACTCTCGGCCATCTCGGGCGTGTTCTCGGCCTTTGCCGTGATGTGCTTTATTCCGTTTACCATGGGCCTGTTCATGGTGCTTTCGGACGGTGTGCTTCATCGCAGTCTGCTGTGGTGGAAGCGCGGTGCGATGCAGTTTGCCAACGGTTTTGCCAACGGCTTCATGTTCGCGCTCGTGTCGGTTTGGTTCGCGAGCTGCTCGCAACGGGCCATGCTTTCGCCGTACCAAATGCAATAACATCAAACCCTCTGTTTGCGGCCGGCCCAGCTTGGGTATAGGACGCACTGTGACAATAATGAAAGTCGGAAGGATTAGGTCGTGTCGGAAAATAGGGATTACTACGAGGTGCTTGGCGTCGACAGGGATGCCGACGCGCGGACGATTAAGCGCGCGTTTCTAAAGAAGGCCCGTACCGTACACCCGGACGTTTCGGACGACCCCGAGGCCGAGGCCAAGTTCAAGGAGCTCAACGAGGCCTATTCCGTTCTTTCCGATGAGCAGAAGCGTGCTAACTACGACCGTTACGGCACCGCCGACGGCCCTGGTGGTTCGGGCTACGTCGATATCAACGATATCTTTGGTGGCATGGGCATGGACGACTTGTTCTCGTCGTTCTTTGGCGGCGGTGCCGGCGGTGGCGCCCGCAGCCGTCGTGAGCGTCGTCGCGGACGTGACATGGCCATCTCGCTTTCGGTGACGCTCGAGGAGGCGGCGCTCGGCTGCAAAAAGACGATCAGCTATGACCGCCTTGCTCCCTGCGAGGATTGCAACGGTACGGGCAAGGCTGACGGTGCGACCGAAAAACAGTGCAGCCGCTGCCACGGCACGGGCTATGTCACCACGGTCCAGCGCTCTTTTTTGGGCCAGGTCCAGTCCTCTTCGCCTTGCCCCGACTGCCACGGCGAGGGCACGGTCATCGATCATCCCTGCGAGACCTGTGACGGCCAGGGCCGCACGCCTTCGCACGAAAAGATCGACATCGATATTCCCGCCGGCGTTTCGACCGGTCGCCAGCTGCGTGTGGGCGGCTTTGGCGAGGCTGGCCTTCGCGGCGAGCCCTCGGGCGACCTGATTGTCAACGTGCGTGTTGCCGACCATGAGCGCTTTAAGCGCAACGGTGACGACCTGTACCTGGTGAGCGATATCTCGATTGCGCAGGCTGCGCTCGGCTGCGAGATCGAGGTCGAGGGCATTATGCCCGACGAGGTCGTTAAGGTGACTGTTCCCGCCGGCGCCCAGTACGGCGACACCGTGAGCGTCAATAATTACGGCATGCCGCGCATTGGCGGTGGCGGTTCGCGTGGCCGCCTGATCGTGCAGCTGCGCGTGGTCGTTCCCACCAATCTTTCCAATAAGCAACGCGAACTGCTCCGTGCTTTTGCCGATGAGATGGGCGATGACGTCGCTTCCGGTAAGAAGTCGGTGACCGACCGTATCAAGAGTGCCCTCGACGATATCCTCGATTAAGGAGACCGCGTGCTCGCACCCCATATTTCCGTTGTCAACCTCGGCTGCCGTGTCAACCGGGTTGAGTCTGACCGTATCACTGCCGATCTTATGCGCCTGGGCTTTGCTATTGTTGATCCCCAGGATGCCGATCTGATCGTCATTAACACCTGTGCCGTTACGGGCGAGGCCGAGGCCAAGACCCGTAAGGCCGTCCGCCATGCGCTGGCCTATCCAAACGAGCCCTATGTGGTCGTGACCGGATGCGTGGTTAATTTGCATCCCGAGGAGCTGCTGGAGCTTTCGGATCGCGTGATCGCCGAGCCGTCCAAGATCGATGTCGCCGAACGTGTCTGCGAGGTGCTGGGCGTTGAGTCCGATAGCGTTCCCGCCTGCAGCGATGGCGAGGTGGTCGATGTGCTCGGTCGCTCTCGCCTGGGCGTGAAGATTCAGGACGGCTGCAACCATCGCTGCACCTATTGCATTGTGTGGAAGGCACGCGGCCCCGAGCGCTCCGTGCCCGTCGAGTCCGTGCTCGAGCAAGTTCGCGAGGCCCAGGAGGCCGGCGTGCCCGAGGTGGTGCTGACCGGTGTGAACCTGGGTGCCTACGATGGCAAGAGCGCGACCGACGAGCACGTCGAAATCGATGAGCTGCTCGAGGCCATCATGGAGCGCACGTCTATTCCGCATGTGCGCATTTCCTCGGTCGAGCCCATGGATATCTCCGAGCGCCTGCTTAAGGTTATGGCGCGCTACCCGCAGCGTATCGCCCCGTTTTTGCACCTGCCCGTGCAGTCCGGCTGCACGGCGACCCTGCGTCGCATGGGCCGTCCCTATAGCGCCGAGGCCTTTGAGGACACGGTGCGTATGATTCGCGCCAACTTGCCCCAGGCGTCCCTTTCGTGCGATGTCATCGTCGGTTTTCCCGGTGAGACGGACGAGGAGTTCGAGGAGTCGCTGGCGCTGTGCCGCCGCGTGGGCTTTTCGCGTATGCACGTGTTCCGCTACAGCAAGCGTCCCGGTACCCTTGCTGCCGACATGCCCGACCAGGTGCCGCCCGAGGTTATGGCCGAGCGCAGCCGCCGTATGCGGGCCGCTGCACAGGAGCTCGCTATTGCCGACGCTCGCCGTCGCGTGGGCACGGTCGAGCGTGCCGTGCTCGAGTATGGCGACAACCTGACGCTCGGCTCGTTCCATCATGCCCGTCTTGACGATACCTGTGGACTTACAGCCCCGTGCCTGCTCGATGTTGCTATCATCGGAGTCGATGATTCCGGCTTGGTCCATGCACGCAGGGAGGTTCATGGAAGCCTCGAAGATTAGACTTACCGTTCCCGAGGGGATTGATCCCTCGCGCGTTTTGGGCGCCGGCGACGGCGTCCTTCGTGCGCTCGAGAGCTTGGTTCGCGCCCATGTGGTCGCCCGTGGCGATAGCATCTCCGTGAGCGGCGACCCGGACGAGGTCGAACTCGTGGCGCGCTTTTTCGAGCACGCTTTTCGCGAGGCGGCCGCCGGGCGCACGCTGTCTGCCGACGATGTCTCTCGCTGCCTGGCCGTCTTGCGCGACGGTGAGCACGAGGCTACGTCGCTTCGCGATGACGTGCTGCTTTCGTATCGCGGCCGCGTCATTCGCCCCAAGACGCACGGCCAAAAGCGCTATGTGGATGCCATCCGCACGCATACCATCACGTTTGGCCTGGGTCCTGCCGGCACCGGTAAGACCTATCTGGCCATGGCGCTTGCCGTTGCCGCGCTCAAGCGTCACGAGGTGGGCCGTCTGATCTTGACGCGTCCGGTTGTCGAGGCGGGGGAGAATCTGGGCTTTTTGCCCGGCACCCTCGAGGAAAAGATCGATCCCTACATGCGTCCGCTTTACGACGCCCTTTTTGACATGATGGATCGCGAGCGCACCGATGAGCTTATGGAGCGCGGCGTGATCGAGATCGCCCCGCTTGCCTACATGCGCGGCCGCACGCTGAGTGATGCCTTCGTGGTGCTCGACGAGGCGCAAAATACCACGCCCGAGCAGATGAAGATGTTCCTGACGCGCCTGGGCTTCAACTCCAAGTTCGTGATTACCGGCGACCTGAGCCAGCGTGACCTGGTGGGTCGTCGTGGTGGCTTGGCGGATGTCGAGAAGATTTTGGGCCGTGTCGATGATGTCGCATTTTCGCACCTCGAGCGTGCCGACGTGGTGCGCCATGCCTTGGTGGGACGTATCGTCGAGGCATACGATACTTATGATGATGTGCGCGAGAAGCGCGTACGTGACCGAAAGGAGTCCCGTTGAGTGTATTGATCAGCAACGATGCCGAGCTCGATACGCTGCTCGACGCGCAGGAGGTGGAGCACATCTGCGAGGTTGTGCTTGCCGCCGAGGGCGTTGAGCGTGAAGTCGAGATTTCCCTTTCGTATGTCGACGAGGACGAGATGCACGAGCTCAACCACGAGTGGCGCGGTATCGATCGCACCACCGATGTACTCTCGTTTGAGTGCGATTCGGCCTTTGACGATGACATTCCCGCCGATGAGACGCTTGAGCTCGGCGATATTATCTTGGCCCCGCAGGTTATTGCCCGTCAGGCCCCCGGTTTTGCCAATAGCCCCGCTGACGAGTGCCGTTTGATGCTCGTTCACGGCATGCTGCACCTGCTGGGCTATGACCACATCGAGGACGACGAGGCCGAGGTCATGGAGGCCCGCGAGGACGCCATCCTGCGCGATCTGGCGCTCGAGCGCGGCGAGGACCCCAAGCTAGTCCACGTCGGCCCCATCACCAACCACGCCCACGACTAGGAGCCGTCTATGATTCCCGGATCGAACAAGGACCATCCGTCCTTCTTAAAGTCGTTTTCCTACGCCATGGAGGGCTTCGTCACCGCCGTCAAGACCGAGCGCAACATTAAGGTCATGCTCGTGGCGGGCGTGTGCACTGTCATTGCCGGCTGTATCGTGGGGCTCGACATTGCCGAGTGGGCCACGATTATCATCTGTTGTGGCCTGGTGATTCACGGCGAGCTGTGCAACACCGCTATGGAGGCTATCGTCGACCTAGCGACCCAGGAGCTCCATCCGCTGGCCAAGCGTGCGAAGGACATCGCCGCCGCCTCTGTATACGTTCTTTCCATCACCGCCGCGATTGTGGGCGTACTGGTATTTGCCCACGCGCTCGACTTTATTTAGAAAGGGATTCCCATGTCCGACAATATGCAGCCTACCGATGAGATTTTGGACGACGAGTCCCTGGACGCGGTGGATACCGAGGAGCTCGAGGATGTCGAGGAGTTCGACCCGTTTGAGGGTATGAGCGACGAGGAACTCGACGCCCTGTGCGACGAGGACGACAACCTCGCGGGCTTTGGTGACGTTGAGCCCGGTTTCCGCAGCGGCTTTGTGGCCCTGGTCGGTCGTCCCAACGCTGGCAAGTCTACGCTGCTTAATGCCTGCTATGGCAAAAAGGTCGCCATCACCTCGCCGGTGGCCCAGACGACCCGCCGCCGCATGCGCGCCGTCGTCAACCGCCCCGGCTACCAGCTAGTCTTTGTCGATACCCCCGGTATTCATAAGCCCAAGGACGGCTTGGGATCCGAGCTCAACAAGAGCGCGTTGTTCGAGCTGAACGATGTTGATGTTGTCGCGTTTTTGATTGATGCCACCAAACCTATCGGCAGGGGAGACGCCTGGGTTGCCGAGCGCGTCAAGAACGCTCGTCCCAAGAAGGTCCTGGTGCTCACCAAGGCCGATGAGGCCGACCCCGCACAGGTCATGGAGCAGCTTAAGGCAGCCCACGAATTCATGGAATATGACGACGAGATCGTGACGTCGTCGGTCAAGAACTTCAACGTCGATGCATTTATCGAGACCGTTGCGCACTTTTTGCCTGAGGGTCCGCGTTGGTTCCCCGAGGACATGGGTACCGACGCTTCCGATGAGACGCTCGTTGCCGAGTTTGTGCGCGAGAAGGTCTTGCGCCGCACCCGTGATGAGATTCCGCACTCCGTTGGCGTGATCTGCGATGCGCTCGAGCAGACCAAGAAGGTGCTGCGCGTGCACGCCACCATTTACGTCGAGCGCGAGGGCCAAAAGGGCATCATCATCGGTAAGGGCGGCGAGATGATCAAGCATATCGGTATCGACGCCCGTCGCGATCTTGAGCGCATCTTTGGCACGCAGGTCTTTTTGGAGCTGGACGTGAAGGTCAAGGCCGGCTGGCGTGACGACGAGGCCCAGATTCGCCGCTTTGGCTACAACGCCGAGGACTAAGGACGCGCGGCGCGCATGGCAGGCTCCCGGACATATCGCACGAAAGTGCTCGTGCTCGATAAGACTAAGCTCAAAGAGACCGACCTGATCTTGACGATGCTTGACGAGCGGGGGCGGCAGGTTCGTGCCGTGGCAAAGGGCGCCCGCAAACCCGGCGGACGCCTGGCAGCGCGCTGCGAGCTGTTCTGCACGGTCGATATGCTGCTTGCACATGGACGGTCACTCGACGTGGTTTCCCAGGCCGAGCTTATGGAGGCGCCGCTCGGCGCTGCGCCCGATTACGAGACGACCTGCGCCGCAAGCGCGATCGCCGAGGTCGCGCGCGTGTGCTCGTTCGAGGACGCCGAGGACCCGTTTACCTTTGCTATAACGCAGCGAGCTCTTGCCCTGGTGGGCAGCGGGCTTGACACGGCTCATATGGACCTACTTGTGGCGGCATATGTCTTTAAGCTGCTGTCGCACGTTGGCTATCGACCCGATTTTTCGGCCTGCGTGCTGTGCGGAGACCCCATGCTGTCGTATTTTTCGCCCCAGGCGGGCGGTCTCATGTGCGGGTCGTGCGCGTCGAGCGTTCCGGGTGCCGAGCTGGTGTCGACCGGTGAGGTCGCGTGGCTGCGCGCCCTCATGTCGATGACCTTCGATGCGCTTATGGCCGAGAAAATCGACCCGCATACGGCGGCGTTCTTGCTCGGGCTTTCGCATGTGTGGGCGGCGACGCATACCGACCAGCGCCTCCGTGCGATGGAATTCATGTTGGGTCGGTGATGATGCGCAGGCGCGGGCTGCTTGTGGTAACATATCGGCCTGTTGGTACCTCGACCTTGGTTGCTCGCTCCACCGGCGGCTTCCCAGTTCGAGGCGAATCGAGTCGCCCGTGGGCGATGCAAAACGAAAGGTGAAACAATGACTGTTTCCAAAGAGCGCAAGGCGGAGCTGACTGCCCAGTTCGGTAACACCCCGGTCGACACCGGCAACCCCAAGGTTCAGGTCGCCATCCTGTCCGAGCGCATCAAGGAGCTGACCGAGCACATGAAGTCCCACCAGAAGGACTTCCACACCCGTCGTGGCCTGCTCATGCTCGTCGGCCGTCGTCGTCGTCTTCTCTCCTACATCAAGAAGAACGACATCGTCGAGTACCGTGAGCTCATCAAGGCTCTGGGCATCCGCGACAACATCCAGTAGGATTTGTACATGCTAAGAGCGTCCTGCGCAGCGGGGCGCTCTTTTTGTGTAAGGGCGCGAACAATCACGCTCTGAAGCGTGGCGGGGGCAGGGGGCCCGCGTCACATGAGAAGCCCGCAGACAAGGGGTCTGCGGGGTTAAGGAGAACAATGACACTCGTATCCAAGACCTTTGAGCTGTACGGCAAGACCTACACCTTTGAGTCGGGCGAGCTTGCCAAGCAGGCCACCGGCGCCTGCCTGGTCAAGCAGGGCGACACCACGATGCTCGACACCGTGGTCGTCTCCAAGGAGCGCAAGAACTACGACTTCTTCCCGCTGACCGTCGACTTCAACGAGAAGATGTACGCAGCCGGCCGCATCCCGGGTGGCTACCTCAAGCGTGAGGGCCGTCCCAGCGAGAAGGCCACGCTCACGGCCCGCATGATCGATCGCCCGATTCGCCCGAGCTTCCCGGATGGCTTCCGCAACGAGGTGCACATCGTCGCCACCTCGCTCGTCGCCGACCAGGTCAACCCCTTCGATGTCATCAACGTCATGGGTGCATCCCTGGCCATGACGCTTGGCGGCGTGCCCTTCGAGGGCCCGCTTGCCTGCGTGCGCATCGGCCGTAACGTGGAGACCGGCGAGTTTATCGTCAACCCCACCTACGAGGAGCGCGAGAACTCCGATCTGGACCTGGAGCTGGGCGGATCCGCCGACTTCATCTCGATGGTCGAGGCCGGCGCCGAGGAGATCTCCGAGGACGACATGCTCGCCGCCATGAAGTTTGGCCAGGAGGCCCTTGCCGCTTTCTGCCAGGCTCAGGACGAGTTCGTCGCCGAGTGGGAGCAGGTTAACGGCCCCATCGTCAAGAAGGAGTACCCGCTCGACCAGCCCGTCGAGGAGGTCCAGGAGCGCATCTTCGCCCACTACGACGAGATGGCAGCCGCCCTTCGCGACGCCGACAAGCTCTCCCGTATCGGTAAGGTCGAGGCTCTGAAGGAGTCCATCCGCGCCGAGTTCACCGAGGAGGAGCAGGCCGCTTGGGAGCGCGAGATCCCCGTGGCGCTCAAGAAGCTCGAGAAGAAGGCCATGCGCACCATGGTCGTTGAGACCGGCGAGCGCGTCGACGGTCGTGCCGCCGACGAGATCCGTCCCATCATGGTGAAGGACAACTACCTGCCGCTCGTTCACGGCTCCGGTTTGTTCCAGCGTGGCCAGACCCAGGTGCTCTCGGTTCTTTCGCTCGGCATGCTCAACGAGGGCCAGCGTCTGGATACCATCGAGCCCACCGAGGGCAAGCGCTACATGCACCACTACAACTTCCCGCCTTTCTGCACCGGCGAGACCGGCCGCATGGGCAGCCCCAAGCGCCGCGAGATCGGCCATGGCAATCTGGCCGAGCGCGCTCTGCTTCCGGTGCTTCCCGACGAGAACGAGTTCCCCTACGCCATCCGCGTCGTCTCCGAGGTCATGGAGTCCAACGGCTCCTCTTCGATGGCTTCGACCTGCGGCTCCACGCTCGCCCTTATGGACGGCGGCGTGCCCATTAAGCGCCCGGTCTCCGGTATCGCCATGGGCCTGATCCAGGAGGAGGGCAAGACCGTGGTGCTGTCCGACATCCAGGGTCTCGAGGACTTCCTGGGCGACATGGACTTTAAGGTCACCGGCACCACCGAGGGCATCACCGCCCTGCAGATGGACAACAAGGCCACCGGCCTCACCTTCGACATCCTGGCCCGCGCTCTGCAGCAGGCCAAGGAGGGTCGCGCCTTCATCCTGCAGAAGATGCTCGATGTGATCCCCGAGCCGCGCCACACCACGCGCAGCACCGCTCCGCGCATCGTTTCCATCCAGGTTCCGACCGACAAGATCCGCGACGTCATCGGTTCCGGCGGTAAGGTCATCCGCGGTATCCAGGACGAGACCGGCGCCTCGGTCGACATCCAGGAGGACGGCACCGTCTTTGTCGGCGGCACCGGCGAGTCCGTCGACCAGGCCGTCGAGCGTATCAAGCTCATCATCAAGGTTCCCGAGCCGGGCGAGGAGTACACCGGTCGCGTGGTCTCCATCCAGCCCTTCGGCGCCTTCGTCAACCTGCTGCCCGGTAAGGACGGCCTGCTGCACATCTCCCGCGTCGCCAAGGGCCGCGTGGAGAAGGTCGAGGACGTCCTCAACGTGGGCGACGAGGTCAAGGTCGTCGTCATCGAGGTCGACGATCGCGGCAAGATCTCGCTCGATCGTCTTGATAAGCCCGAGGCCCCGGCTCGTGCCGAGGGTGCCTCCGAGGGCGACGGCGAGCACTTCCAGCGCCGTGAGCGTCCGCGTCGCGAGCGCTCTGAGCGCAGCGACCGTCCGCGCCGTCCCGGCGACAACGGAGGCCGCAAGCCCCGCCGTCACCACGACGCCGAGTAACAGCCGCATATAAGCAGCACCGCAAGGGCGACTCCGGACAGGGGTCGCCCTTTTGCTATTCCCGGCGGGGTCCGCGGATAAAGTTTCCTGCTCTACAGTCCTGCTCACGACGGAGGCCACATTAAGTGGCCTCCTGTTCGTGCGGAACTCGCGATAAACTTTATCCGCGGACCCCGCCGGGAATAGCAAAAGGGCTGCTTGGTGCGGGTTTCGATTTTGTCAGACAGTCTATTCAGTTTACTTATTTTCTAAATTGTCGATACTTGTACTCTCGGCATATCCCCAGTTAAAACCGACCAAAATAAACCTGTCCCTTTTTGGTAGGTCTGGGGCCATCGGGGGCCGGGGCGGGTTAAGTTTGTCGCGAGTTCCGCACGCAAAGGAAAGCACTTAATGTGCTTTCCGTCTTGCGCAGGACTGTAGAGCAGCAAACTTAACCCGCCCCGGCCCCCGATGGGCCCAGACCGGCGGGATAGACCGGTTCAGATGGGGCTTTGATGCATGGGTGGTCTGTTGTTGTGCAAATGGGTATCATACTGTGGTTATTGCATCGACTCTGCGATGCATTGTTGTACGTGCCCGGCGGTCGGTTTGCCAGAAGCGCCCCGCCGGTTGTTTCAGACCCGTTTCGAAGAAAGGAAACCACACTAACCTATGGCAGCTAAAAAATCATCTCCCTTGAAGATCATTCCGCTCGGCGGCCTTGACGGCATCGGCAAGAACATGACGGTCTTCGAGTGCGGCGACGACATGGTGCTCGTCGACGCCGGTCTCATGTTCCCGGATGACTCCCAGCCCGGTATCGACCTGGTGCTTCCCGACTACACCTATGTTCTGGAGAACGAGGAGAAGCTCCGCGGTATCGTCGTCACCCACGGCCACGAGGACCACACCGGTTCGCTTCCGTACCTGCTGCGGGACCTCAACAACAAGGTGCCCATCTTCTCGAGTAAGCTGACGCTCGGTTTCATCGAGGGCAAGCTTTCCGAGTTCCGCATCCGCGCACCCAAGTTCCGCGAGGTCAAGGGCGGCAGCCATGTCAACCTCGGCGGAATCTCGCTCGACTTCTTCTCGATGACGCACTCCATCCCCGGCGCTCTGGGCGTGTTCATCCGCACCAACCAGGGCACCGTTATGCACACCGGCGACTTTAAGCTCGACCAGACGCCTATCGATGGTGTCACGCCCGACTATGCCGCTATCAGCCGCTTTGCCAAGCAGGGCATCGACCTGCTGCTTTCCGACTCCACCAACGCCACGGTTCCTGGCTTTACCAAGTCCGAGGCCGAGGTTGGTCCCAATCTGCTGCACGCCATCAAGAACGCCCCGGGTCGCGTGTTCGTCGCGTCGTTCTCGAGCCACATTCATCGCCTGCAGCAGATCTGCGATGCCGCCCGTAAGTGCGGCCGTAAGGTCGTTGTGACCGGTCGCTCCATGCTCACCAACACCCGCGTCGCGCGCGAGCTGGGCTACCTCAACATCGACGATGCCGATATCATCGATGCCTTCGATATCGATAACCTGCCCGACGACAAGATCGTCGTCATGTGCACCGGTTCGCAGGGCGAGCCGCTGTCGGCCCTGTCCCGCATGGCCAATGGCGAGCACAAGACGCTCTCCATCCACGAGGGCGATACCGTCATCCTCTCAGCAACTCCCGTTCCCGGCAACGAGAAGGCCGTCCAGCAGGTCGTCAACAGCCTGGCCAAGCTCGGCTGCGACGTGTGGGATAAGAACCGCGCTCTCGTCCACGTCTCCGGTCACGGTAGCCAGGAGGAGCTCAAGCTCCTGATGGCCATGGCCAAACCCACGTACTTTATGCCGGTTCACGGTGAGGCCGTGCATCTGCGCGCCCATGCCCAGCTGGCTCGCAAGATGGGCATCAAGGACGATCATATCTTTATCCTCGATAACGGCGACACGCTCGAGATGCGCGGTGGTATCGTCAAGCGCGGTACACCCGTCGAGTCCGGCGTCGTCTACGTCGACGGCCTGCGTATCGGCGATACCGACCCCATTGTCTTGCGCGATCGCCAAAAGCTCGCCAACGACGGTATGGTCACGGCCGTTGCCATCGTCTCGCTCAAGCACAAGAAGATCGAGGCCATCGAGTTCTCGGGCCGCGGTGTCTCGTTTGCCATCGACGACCAGTTCTCCGAGGATGCCTCCGCATCCATTATGAAGACGATCGAGAAGGGCAAGTTTAGCTTTACGAGCAGCGGCTCCGATGCCATTCGCAAGGCCGTGCGCGATTCGCTCTCCAACTTTATTTGGAGCCGTACGCGCACCCGTCCGATGATCATCCCAGTCGTCATGGAGGTTTAGTTTGGCGCGCGGATCTGCACAAAACGCCAAAGGTAATAAGGCCAATAACCAACCGGCATCTGCTAAGGGTGCCGGTTCCCATCTGCGTGCCAATAAGGGCCACGAGGCGGACTTCGATGATTTTGAGCCCTTGGTCGAGCCCTCGGCCAACCGCGATATCGCCGGCGTGGTCATTGCCGTCTTGGCGATTGCGTCCTTTATTGCCGTGATTTCGCCGGCGACTGCGCCCGTTACGGCTGCGGTTGCCGGTTTCTACCACTTGGGCTTTGGTCTGGGCGCCTACGTGCTGCCGATCGTCATTTTGCTGTTTGCCGCCACGCTCTTTTTAGGCGAGGACTCGCCGCTCAACGCGCGCTCTGTTGCGGGCGGCGCCGTGGTCTTTATCGCCGTCGTCTCCATTCTTTCGCTGGTGGTGCCGGGTACGAGCGACTCGTGCGACCTTATGTTCACGCCGCAAAATCTGTCCGCCTCGGGTGGCTACATTGGTGCGTTTATTGCGAGTGCGCTGCAGAATGCCCTGGGTAAGCCTATCGCGATGGTGGTCCTGTTGGGCCTTGTCGTCGTGGGCCTGGTCATCATCGGCTTTTCGGTGGGCGGCGTTTTGCGCTCTGCTCGCGACCGTGCGGCTGATTTTGCCGAGCGCCGTCGTGCCGACGTCAACGCGAGCCCGTGGGGTGACGATGAGGCCCTGTCGGTGCCCGGCGTTGCCCGTCCTCACCTGAGCATTCTTCGTCAAAAGGGCTCCGATGCTGCCGTGACCACGGTCATGGGCAACGATGTGGACCCGGTTTTGGACGATGACGACGAGGACGAGGACCCGTTTGTCGACGTGTCCGATGCCGTGGAGGCCGAGCGGGCCAAGACAACGCTGTTGCCGCGCCGCCATGCCAAGAAGGGCAAGGCTGCGCCCAAACTCAATACGAGTGAGCCCGACCCGTCTTGGTCCGAGAGCGAGATTGAGCTCACCGAGGGTGATGACGAGGACGACGAGGCTCCGATTGAGACCGCAAAGACAACTTTGCTGCCGCGTCGCCATGCAAAGCGCGACCAGGTAACCGGTCAGCTTTCGATGGAAGACGACCCCGATAAGATCGACGAGTCCGAGCCGCCGTTTGCCGTGAATCCTGTCTCGGCAGCACCTCAGATCCCCGACTTCTTGAAGCATCCCAAGGTTGCCGATGCGCCTGCCTTGAGTGCTGTCGAATCGGCTGCGGCCAGCGATGGGGGAACGGACGGCGGCGCCGCAGATAACGAGGGCGAAGAAGAGGACGGCCTCAAACTTCCGCCACTTGAGATTCTGCATGCCAACCCGCAGTCGGCTTCCTCCGCGTCTTCGGACAAGGAGCTGGAGCAAACTGCCGAGTCGCTTCAGTCCACCTTGCTGGAGTTTGGTCGTAGTGCCCGCGTGGTCGGCTGGATCGCCGGCCCCACGGTGACGACCTTTAAGCTGCAACCTGGCGAGGGCGAGCGCGTGAGCAAGATTTCGAGCCTCGAGGACGATATCGCGCTATCGCTTGCTGCCCAGTCGGTGCGTATCTTTGCCCCGATCCCCGGCACCTCGCTTGTGGGTATCGAGATTCCCAATCGCAAGCGCCAGAACGTCAACCTGGGCGACGTGCTTCCCTATGTGAAGGGCGGTCCGCTCGAGCTCGCCATCGGTCGAGATGCCGAGGGTACGCCGGTCGTCGCCGACCTTGCCAAGATGCCCCACCTGCTGATCGCCGGTACCACGGGTTCCGGTAAGTCGGTCATGATCAACTCCATCATCACGACCTTGCTCATGCGCGCCCTTCCCGAGGACGTTCGCCTGATCATGGTCGACCCCAAGCGCGTCGAGCTTGCGGGCTATAACGGTCTGCCGCATCTTTACGTGCCTGTAGTGACCGAGCCCAAGCAGGCCGCGAGCGCTCTGCAATGGGCCGTGTCCGAGATGGAGCGTCGCCTGAAGGTCTTCGAGCGTCTCAACGTGCGTAAGATCTCGACCTACAACGAAAAGCAGGCCGCCGGCGAGTTTGAGCATTACGATAACCCGCCGCAAAAGATGCCCTACCTGGTCATCATCATCGACGAGCTCTCGGACCTGATGATGGTCGCCGGTAAGGATGTCGAGGCCTCGATCGTGCGTATTGCTCAGCTGGGCCGTGCCGCAGGTATCCACCTTATCGTGGCCACGCAGCGCCCGAGCTCCAACGTGGTGACGGGCCTCATCAAGGCCAACATCACCAACCGCATCGCCTTTAACGTCGCCACGGGCATCGACTCGCGCGTCATCATCGACCAGATGGGTGCCGAAAAGCTCACCGGTTTGGGCGACATGCTGTTCTCCAAGGTCGACTGGGGCAAGCCTCGCCGTATTCAGGGCTGCTTTGTCTCGGATGATGAAATCAACGAGATCGTCGAGTTCGTCAAGTCGCAGAGCGAGCCCGACTACCACGAGGAGATCCTGTCTGCCGTGGCGCCCGCTTCCATGTCCATGGCGGGTGGCGGCGGCATTGTCCGTACCGGAGTCGCCGAGCCGCAAGACGATGATCCGCTCATTTGGGAAGCCGCCCATATTGTGGTGGAATCGCAGCTTGGCTCCACATCTGGCCTGCAACGTCGTCTGAAGGTTGGCTATGCGCGTGCCGGGCGTATTATGGATATGCTGGAAGAAAAGGGTGTCGTCGGTCCGCCCGACGGTTCCAAGCCGCGCGAGGTCCTGTTGGACGAGGAGGGGCTTGCCGCGCTGGAGTCTGTCGACGCCGAGATGGCACGTGAAGATCGTGAGTTTGGAGGATTCTGATGGCTGCACGCTTTGGTGACATGCTGCTTGAGCAGCGTCGCCGAATGGGCCTTTCCATTCAGCAAGTCGCCAACACCATCAAAATCAGGCCGCAGATCATCGAGTTTTTCGAGACCGGTAACTTTGCTTCGATGCCGCCGCGCGGCTATGCGCAGGGCATGATTTCGAGCTATGCTCGCTTTTTGGGCCTCAATCCGCGCGAGGTCGTCAATGCCTACTTTGACGATCTGATGGCATACGAACGCGAGACGTCGCAGCAGGGCGGTCGTTTTCAGGACGCCGCCGGCTACGTCAATTCGCGTTCCTCGGTCGATAACGGGCGCTTCCTGATGGTTCAGGGCGGTCGTTCGACCCGCTATGGACAGCGTCCTCAGCAGGCCGGTTATATTACCGAGACGGGTTCGGGCGAGGAGATTCGCTCACAGCGTGACCGGTTCCGCAGTACGCCGATGCCCGAGGACCGTGCACTTCCCGCTGCCCGAGGCGTGGCGCGTGACCCTCGTGCCGGCTACGGCGACGGCGGCTATTCCGATCGCGGTTACCGTGGGGTCTCTTCTGGTCGCTCTCGTGGCGGCTATGCGGACGCCGATACCACGCAGGTGACGCCGCGTCTTCGTTCTCAGTCGCAGCCGTATGGCCAGCGCTCTTCGGCTCCGCGTTCGGGCCAGCGTGGCTATCAAGGCCGCGGTGAACTTGCGCCCCGTTCGGGTCAGCGCAGCCTTCAGGGCCAGGGTGGCTATCGCGGCCGATCCGATAGCAATCGTGGCTGTATGCCTCAGGGAGGCGGCCGCAGCAGCTCCAATCGTGGACGCGGCGGATCACGTACTCCTCAAAACAACGGGCTCGATCCGCGTATCGTCTACGCCGGCATCGGTGCCGTTGCGCTGCTGTTGATTGTGCTCATCGTGGTGCTTCTGCGCGGCTGCGCATCTTCGGCGCCCGAGACCACGCCCGAGACGCCCACTGCTACCAAGACGACGACCAAGAAGTCTTCTAAGAAGACCGAAACGGTCGACGAGGACGAAGACACCGATGAGGCGACGAATGAGTCGACTGACTCGGACGCCACCAAGACGACGGCCAAGAAGGAAGAGAACGAGGTCACGAAGGTCAAAGTCTCCGTTGCCAAGGGAAAGACCGCGTGGATTGAGGTCAAGGTCGATGGCAAGTCGGTCTATGGCGCCCAAGCGACTGGCCCCTTTGAGCAGGAGTACACGCCCGAGTCCTCGATCGAGATCACCACGTCCAAGCCTTCCGATGTCACCGTTACCAAGAACGGCGAAAAGGTCCGTTACGATACCAAGACCTCGGGCGTGGCGCGTGTGACGATCACCGTTCCCAAGAAGGAGACGACTGATTCCGAGAATGGTGAAAGTTCTGATGGTACCGACACCACCGATGGTGCCGACACCTCCGATGGTACCGACACCTCCGACGGTACCGATGCCCAGTCCACGGATGGCGCCGATACCGCAACTGACGGTCAGACACCCACCGATTCTACCGACTATTCGTACGATAGCTACTAAGCCGCTCGTACGCGAAAGGAAACATCATGGCTAAAGATTCCAGCTTCGACGTCGTGTCCGAGGTCAACATGCAAGAGGTCGACAACGCCTTCCAGCAGACCACGCGCGAGATTTCCCAGCGCTATGACCTTAAGGATTCCGGCGCCACGATCGAGCTTTCGAAGGGCGACAAGCTCTTTACGATCAGCGCCCCGGCTGACTTTGTCTCCAAGCAGATTATCGACGTGCTGAGCTCCAAGCTCATCAAGCGCGGCATTGACCTCAAGGCTGTCTCGTGGGATGCTCCGCAGGCGGCATCGGGCGGTACCGTGCGCGTGCTCGGCCATATCGTCGAGGGTATCGACCAGGCGACCGCCAAGAAGATCAACAAGGACATCAAGGACCAAAAGCTCAAAGTCAAGGTGACCATCGAGGCCGACAAGCTGCGTGTTTCCTCTGCTTCGAAGGACGCGTTGCAGACCGTGATCCAGTTCCTGCGCGACCAGGACTACGGCCAGCCGCTGCAGTTCACCAACTACCGCTAATATCAATCGAAAGGACTGCTCTCCAACATGGATACACCGTTGGGCTCCGTGCTCTACATCACCCTCGGGTGCGCTAAGAACGAGGTTGACACCGACCGCATGCGTTCTCTTTTGACCGCCGCGGGCTACGAGGAGGCATTCGACCCGCAGGATGCCGATATCGCCATCGTCAATACTTGCTCGTTCCTCGCCTCCGCAACGTCCGAGAGCATCGAGACCACGCTCGAGCTCGCCAATGAGGTTCAGGACGGCGTTCGTTCTTGCCCCATCGTCATGTGCGGCTGCGTGCCGTCGCGCTATGGCGATGACCTGCCTGACGAGCTGCCCGAGGTCGCTGCCTTTGTGAAGGCCGACGAGGAAGACGGCATCGTGGCGGTCATCGATGGCGTGCTGGGTGTCGAGCGTGAGATTGCAGCCTATATCCCGCAGGTCAAGCGTACCGTCGAGGGTGCGGTTGCCTACGTCAAGATTTCCGATGGCTGCAATCGTTTTTGCAGCTTCTGCATGATTCCCTACATCCGCGGCCGCTATCATTCGCGCAATGCCGAGAGCATCATCTCCGAGGTGCGCGACCTGGTTGCCGGCGGTGTGCGCGAGATCGTGCTGATCGGCCAGGACACGGGCATCTGGGGTACCGACTTTGCCGACGAGGACGTCGCCGATGGCTCGCCGAGCAATCTGGCGCAGCTGCTGCGTGCCGTCGCCGAGGCCGTGCGCCCGCACAACGTCTGGGTCCGCGTGCTCTATCTGCAGCCCGAGGGCATGACCGACGAGCTTATCGATACGATTCGCGATACGCCCGAGGTGCTGCCCTATATCGATATCCCCGTTCAGCACTGCGACGCGCGCATCCTCAAGGCTATGCGCCGTTCTGGTTCGCGCCAGGAGCTCGAGGACCTGTTCCGCGATCTGCGTGAGCGTATCCCCGGCATCGTGATCCGTTCCACGGCCATGGTCGGCTTCCCGACCGAGACCGACGACGAGTTCCGCGACCTTATCGACTTTATGGACACCGTCGGCTTTGACTACACGAGCGTCTTTGCCTACTCGCAGGAGGAGGGCAGCCTGGCCGCTAAGATGGAGGGTCAGGTCGATGAGGAGGTTAAGCTTGAGCGTGCCCAGGAGGCCATGGACCTAGCCGAGTCGCTCGGTTTTGCCGCCACCGCCGCACATGTGGGCGATCGCGCCCAGGTGATCGTCGACGGTATCGAAGAAACCGAGGACGGCGCCGAGCTGATCGGCCATGCCTGGTTCCAGGCGCCCGATTCCGATGGCGCGGTCCACTTGGACGCCAGCGAGGCGTCCGTGGGCGATATTCTGACTGTCGAGTTTACCGATAGCTTCTGCTATGAGCTTATCGGCCATGTTGTGGAGTAGGAGAGCATCGTGGCAAACGAGAGCAATAAGGAACTGACGAGTGTTTGGACGCCCGCCAACATCGTGACGTGCGTTCGCATCGTCTTTATCCCGGTGTTCATGATCGTGTCGGCGCTTTCTCACACGAGTGTTGCCGGTACGGATTGGAGCACCTTCGACGGCCCGCTCGCCGCCGCTGCCTTCATTCTGTATGTGATCCTGTCGTGCACCGATAAGGTTGACGGTTATCTGGCGCGCTCGCGCAACGAGATCACCGACTTCGGTAAATTCTTGGACCCCATCGCCGATAAGCTGCTCGTGTTCTCGGCCCTGCTGCTGTTCTTGGATTTTGGCGCGGTGACCGTGTGGTCGGTGTTCATTATCCTGTTCCGCGAGCTTCTGGTGAGCGCCCTTCGCATGGTCGCGAGTGCGGCCGGTGTGGTCGTTGCGGCCGATAAGCTCGGCAAGTACAAGACGGCAACCACGATGGTCTCCATCTGCGGTTACCTGTGTGTTTTTGCGATGGCCGGCTTGCACCTTGGCCCGGTGGCGCTGACGCTCGGCATCTACTCGGTGTCGCGCTTCCTGTATGCCGTTGCCGTTGTCTTGACCGTTATCTCGGGCGCCCAGTACTTCTGGAACTGCCGCAAGATTGTCTTTTCGGTCTAGGTCCTGGTGGGTATGACGGTCTCTTTTGAGCAGATTTCCACACATAACGAGGAACTGGCGCGCGATATTGTCGAGCACGCGAGCGCTCGGGGCGTGACGGTTTCGACGGCTGAGTCGCTGACGGCGGGTATGATCGCCTCGACGATTGCCGATATCCCGGGCGCGTCGGCGGTGCTGCGCGGCGGTGCGGTGACCTATTGCGATGAGATTAAGCATCGTGTTCTTGGTGTTGAGCAGGAGACGCTCGACCGCTATACCGCGGTGTCGCATCAGACCGCGCGCGAGATGGCGGTGGGTTCGCTGGAGCTGTACCAGTGCGATATTGCAGTGAGCGCAACGGGTTATGCCGGCCCCGGCGGTGGCACTGAGGACGATCCGGCGGGCACTTTCTATATTGGCTGGGCGCATCGTTCCGCCGATGGGGGCGTGCCGGTCGTGGACTCTGTGCGCTGCCACTATGAGGGTGACCGTTCGTTTGTTCGTGCCCATGCGGTCACGGAGGCATTGGGTCGCATTGCCCTTGTGCTCAACTCTATGGAATAGACGTGTTTTAAGGGGCCTCCGAGCCCCTTAATTGTGGAGATAGGGACCTTAGGCTCATTTGGCGTTTGTGCTGGTTGTAGATGTATTTTTGCCTGCCTTGTTCATATTTGGTCCTTTGTGGTCAAGTATTTGGTCAGTGTTTGGTCGGCGTTTGGCTGGGTTTTGGAAAGACCGCCTGCATATGATTGGCCTGAACGGTTGACCACGAACAGCCGTTCGTTTATTATCGATGCAGGTTGTTAAGAGGAGGGCTATTCATGGCCAAGAATTCAGGTCCCGTACGTACCGTTCATGCTCGCACGACGGGTAAAGAGCGCGATGAGATGATCGCCACCACCAAGGCCGAGATCGAGAAGAAATTCGGCCAGGGTTCCATCATGAGGTACGGCGACGGTGGCCCCGAGCTCGAGGTCGAGGCCATTCCCACGGGCGCCCTGGCCCTCGATGCCGCGCTGGGTATCGGCGGCGTGCCGCGCGGCCGTATCGTCGAGATTTACGGTCCTGAGTCCTCCGGTAAGACGACGCTTTCGCTCGAGATCCTGGCCGAGGCCCAGGCAATGGGTGGCGTTGTGGCATTTATCGATGCCGAGCACGCGCTCGATCCCACGTATGCCGCGCGCATCGGCGTGGATATCGACGAGGTACTGATTTCCCAGCCCGATACGGGTGAGCAGGCGCTCGAGATTGTTGACATGCTCGTGCGTTCCGGCGCCATTGATGCTATCGTCGTCGACTCCGTCGCCGCGCTGACCCCGCGTGCCGAGATCGAGGGAGAAATCGGCGACACTACGGTCGGTCTTCAGGCTCGCCTGATGAGCCAGGCGCTCCGCAAGCTCGCCGGCTCGCTGTCCAAGTCCAACACGACGTGCATCTTCATTAACCAGCTGCGTGAGAAGATCGGCGTCATGTTCGGCAACCCCGAGACCACGACGGGCGGCCGCGCCCTTAAGTTCTTCTCTTCGGTGCGTATCGACATTCGCCGCATCGACAGCATTAAGCTTAAGGACGAGGTTATCGGTAACCGCGTGCGCGCCAAGGTCGTTAAGAACAAGGTGGCAGCTCCGTTCCGTTCTGCTGAGTTCGACATCATGTACGGTACGGGCATCTCTAAGGAGGGCTCGATTCTGGACATGGCTGTCGAGTGCGGCATTTGCAAGAAGATGGGCTCCTGGTTTGCCTATGGCGAGGATAAGCTCGGCAACGGTCGCGAGGCCGCCAAGGCGTTCCTGCGCGAACACCCCGATTGTGCCGACGAGATTGAGCATAAGGTCCGCCTTGCCTGTGGACTTGAGTTTGATGACGATGCTCCGTCCGAGGTCGAGCTGACCGATCAGCCTGCGCCTGAGGAGTTTGACGAGCTTTACGCCATCGATGGTTCCGCCATGCTCGATGATGACGACGAGTAGCGGTTACGCTCATGTCGTATACGGTGACCGAGGCCACGGTCGTCTTTCCCGATAAGAAGGCGGCCTCCTCGTTCTCGAGCGGGTATGCGTCCAAAAAGCCTTGCGCACATATTGATTGTGAGCTTGAGGGCGGTTTTGAGCGGTCCATTTGGATTCCCGTGCGGGTCGCGCGGCTGTATGTCAAAAACCGCCCCGATCTTCCCTGTGATTGGGACAACTTCCGTGAGGCGGTGCAGCTTATTGAGCGTAAATGTGCACTTACCATGGTGACCGAGATGTTATCGCGCCGCGACCATGCGACGGGTGAGGTCCGTGACAAGCTGGCTCGCTACGGCTTTCACCAGCCTGCGATCGATTTCGCCGTCGAGCGCGCCACCGAGTATCGTTTTTTAGACGAGAGCCGCTTTTGCTCGTACTTTATCGAGGAGCGCAAGCGGCGCGGTTGGGGACAGCGCAAAATCGAGACCGAGCTCAAGCGCCGTCATGTCGTGCTCGATGACATTCCCGGTTATCCCGAGGATTATTTTGCCGTCGAAGACGATTTGGCGCGTGCGTCAGCCCTGCTCGCCAAGCGGCGTGTTCCAGAGACGCGCGCATTCGAAAAACTGGTTCGGTTTTTGATGGGCAAGGGCTTCTCGTATCACGTCGCCGCCGATGCCGTTAAGGCACGTCTCGATGCCGAACGCGAGGAATGTGCGGTTTAGGCGTATGCGTTTTGTGGCCCTGCCGTTCACCGTGTTTTAGCCGCCGTGCCGGGGCCATTTATTTGACAGTTGTTGTGGTTCAACGTACGATAAACACTGTCATTTGCTTTGTGATATGTGCTCATCTGTGATGAGTTTGTTTATATGTTTATCTGTATCCGACCCGCATAAGCTGCGCCCATATTACTCAAATGTCGCGAGCCGTTCGTAAGGACGGTTCGCTTTGTTGTGTAACGAATCCATAAAAAGGAGTGAGCATGCCTATCATCGCAGCGCTCGTTGGCATCGTTTTGGGTGCCATCGCCGCCATTGCCTACATGCGCACCGCCAAGCAGGGTAGTCTTCACGAGGCCGACGAAAAGATCCAGTCGGCACACGCACAGGCTGAGTCCCTGATCGGTGATGCTAAGCGTCAGGCCGAGACCCTCAAAAAAGAGGCTCTGCTCGAGGCTAAAGAGGAGATCATCAAGAACAAGCAGGCCGCCGAGGCCGAGGACAAGCAGCGTAAGAGCGAGATTCGTACGCTTGAGAACCGCGTGATGCAGCGCGAGGAGTCCCTTGATCGCCGAAACGACGCTCTCGACAAGCGTGAGCACCAGCTGTCCAGCCAGGCCGGTCAGGTCGAGAAGCGCTCCCGCGAGCTTGAGGAGCTCTGCGCCAAGCAGACCTCCGAGCTCGAGCGTATCGCCGACCTGACCCGTGAGGACGCCCACAAGGAGCTCCTCGATAAGGTTCGCGGCGAGGTTACCCACGAGGCTGCCACGATCATTCGCGAGTCCGAGCAGCAGGTTCGCGCCGAGTGCCACAAGACCGCCCAGGAGATTCTGTCCCTGGCGATTCAGCGCTGCGCTGCCGACCACACAGCCGAGGTCACCGTTACCTCCGTGCACATTCCCTCTGATGACCTCAAGGGCCGTATCATCGGTCGCGAGGGTCGCAACATCCGGACCTTCGAGCAGGTTTCCGGCGTCAACCTCGTGATCGACGACACGCCTGAGACCGTCGTTCTTTCGAGCTTCGACCCGGTCCGTCGTGAGACCGCCCGTGTTGCCCTCGAGAACCTCATCGCCGACGGCCGCATTCACCCCGCCCGCATTGAGGAGATGTATCACAAGGCTGCCGACCTGGTTCAGCTGCGCGTGCGCGAGGCTGGCGAGCAGGCTGCCTTCGATACCGGCATCCACGACCTGCACCCCGAGATCGTCAAGACCCTTGGTGCCCTGCGCTACCGTACCTCGTTTGGTCAGAACGTGCTTCAGCACTCCCTCGAAGTCTCCGACCTGTGCGGCGTGATGGCTTCCGAGCTTGGCCTGGACGTTGTGACCGCCAAGCGCGCCGGCCTGCTGCACGACCTGGGCAAGGCAATCGACCATGACGTCGAGGGCCCGCATGCCGTCATCGGCGCCGAGCTTGCCCGCCGTTATGGCGAGAAGCCCGTTATCGTTCACGCTATCGAGGCTCACCATGCCGATGTCGACCCCAACACGGTGCTCGATGTCCTGGTACAGGCCGCCGATGCCGTTTCCGCCTCTCGCCCCGGTGCCCGTCGCGAGTCTGCCGAGAACTACATCAAGCGTCTTGAGAAGCTCGAGGAGATTGCCAACTCCCATGAAGGCGTCGAGCGTACCTATGCCATGCAGGCTGGTCGCGAGGTCCACGTCATGGTTCAGCCGGACAAGATCTCCGATGCCCAGTCCACGGTCCTGGCTCACGATATCGCCCATCAGATCGAGGAAGAGATGGAGTATCCCGGTCAGGTGCGCGTCGTCGTGATTCGCGAGAGCCGCGCTGTCGATATCGCTAAATAACATGAGCGACGCGAACGAGCTCATCTCATTTATCGCGTCGATGTCGGGGGAGGGCAACCTTCGCGTCGAGGAGAACCTTGGCGAGGGGTATGTCCGCCTCCGCGTTTCGGAGGCCGAGCGGCGCCAGGCAAAACACGACATTCAGCATGTCGAGGATATCGTCATCGAAATGCTCCGTAATGCTCGCGATGCCGGCGCCGACAAGGTCTATCTCGCCACGACCAAGGAAGATGGCGTCCGCACGCTTGTCTTTCTGGATAACGGTTCGGGCGTTCCGCAGGATATGCAAGAGCGAATCTTCGATGCCCGCGTTACCTCCAAGCTCGAGAGCATGAAGATGGACCGTTGGGGCGTTCACGGTCGTGGCATGGCATTGTTTTCGATCAAGCAGAACACCGACGAGGCCCGTGTGGTCACGTCTGGTGTCGACCTTGGCTCGGCCTTTAAGGTGAGCGTTGCGGCCGACCGCCTCAGTGAGCGTGCCGATCAGTCCAGCTGGCCTCAGGCCGTCAAGGATGAGTACGGACGTTATGTCTGTGCTCGCGGCCCGCATAATATTATTCGCGCTGCCTGTGAGTTTGCGCTCGAGGAGTTGCGTGGTTGTGATGTCTATCTTGGTTCTCCGTCTGAGATTGCCGCGACCCTTTATGCTCAGGCGTCAAGTCGGCTCGATACGTCGCGTCTCCTGTTCATTGATGACGAGAGTGAGCTTCCGGTTGTCGATCGTTTAGGCCTTGCCTCTGATGCCGAGGACTTTATCCGTATCTGCTTGGGTTTGGGTCTTGAGATGTCCGAGCGCACGGCCCATCGCATTTTGGCAGGGCAGATTAAACCCGTTCGCGGTGTGACCGCGCGTCTGCTGCGCGAGCGTGATTCGTCCTCGCATGCGCCGGCTCCTGTCGATCTTGCAAAGGATCGTCGCGGGCTACGTATTGCCAAGGATGACATGGCACAGTTTTCGCGTGCTGTGGAGCGTGACTTTAATGACCTTGCCGCCCGGTACTATCTCAACCTTTGCGGTGACCCAAAGATTCGTGTTTCGCGTGATCGAATCACTGTGACCTTCGATCTTGCCAAAGAGGAATAGTGCCTTTACCGAGTCCACTCGGTACGATACAGTTATTGCAGTTAAAACGTACTTTTAAACGCAGGAGTTTCTTCATGGATTGCCTGAAGGTATCAAGCAAATCATCGCCCGCGTCCGTTGCCGGCGCCATCGCCGGCATGGTCAAGGATGGTGTGCCCGTCAACATTCAGTGTGTCGGCGCCGGTGCGGTCAACCAGGCCATAAAGGCCGTGGCTATTGCGCGCGGTTTTTTGATTCCAACCGGGTTTGATATTTCCTGCGCGCCCGTGTTCTCCGACATCCTCATTAACGGGGAGTCGCGCACGGCCATCCGTCTTTCTATTTACGTTCACCAGATCAATCGAGCTGCTATGGATAACGTCGTCATGGATGATGTTAAGCCTGTGGCATAGCTTCTGCTTGCCTCGATTCGCCCCCCCCTCTCCATCGTTAGGACTTATGCACATGGACCAGCGTTCCGTACGCGATATTCTTGCCGGTAAAACCTACTTTATCCGCACCTTTGGCTGCCAGATGAATCAGCACGACTCCGAGCGCGTGAGCGGTCTGCTCGATTCGTATGGTTGCCTCATGGCGCTCGATCTTGAGCATGCCGATATCGTTGTCTTCATGACATGCTGCGTGCGCGAGGCCGCCGATACTCGCCTGTACGGCCAGTGCAATTCCTGTAAAAGCCTGCCGCCTTCGCCTTCGGGCAAGCGTGTGGTTGCCGTTGGTGGTTGCATCGCGCAGCGCGATGGCGAGGGCCTGCTCACCAACGTCGATAACGTCAATGTCATCTTTGGCACGCATTCCATCGCACATGTGGCAGAGCTCATTGCCGAGGCGTTCCTTGACGGCAAGCGTCATATCCGCACCAATGAGCATGAGGATACGGATGCCATGAGCATGCCGTGGCATCGCGAGACCCAGTATCACGCCTGGGTGCCCATCATGACGGGCTGCAATAATTTCTGTACCTATTGCATCGTTCCGTACGTGCGCGGTCGCGAAAAGAGCCGCTCCTTCGAGGAGATTGTCGACGAGGTGACCGGTTTGGTGCGCCAGGGCGTGCGTGAGATTACGCTGTTGGGCCAAAACGTTAACTCATATGGTCGCGATCTGTTTGGCAAGCCGCGTTTTGCCGATTTGCTGCGCGCGGTGGGCGATACAGGCGTCGAGCGCATCTTCTTTACCTCTTCTCATCCTAAGGATCTGCTGCCCGAGACCATCGACGCTATGGCCGAGACGCCCGCCGTCATGCCGCAGCTTCACTTGGCCGTTCAGTCGGGCTCCACGCGCATCCTCAAAGAGATGAATCGCCGTTATACACGCGAGGACTATCTGGGCCTGGTCGATCGCATTCGCAATCGCATGCCCGATATCGCGCTCTCGACCGACATTATCGTTGGCTTCCCGGGCGAGACTGAAGAAGACTTTGAGCAGACGCTCTCACTTGCCGAGACGGTCCGCTATGCTCAGGCCTATACCTTCATCTATTCCAAGCGCGCCGGTACCCCGGCTGCAGAGATTGAAGATCCTACGCCGCATGAGGTTATTCTCGAGCGTTTCAACCGCCTGGTTAAGGTTATCGAGACCACGGCACACGAGTATAACCAGGGTGAGCTTCATACTGTGGTGCCGGCGCTCATTGAAGGTACGAGTAAAAAGAACGATGCGGTGCTGCTGGGTAAGAGTCCCAAGAATCAAACCGTTCATGCGCCCATTCCCGAGGGATATAGCATCGACCAGCTTGTCGGTAAGATCGTTGATGTTAACGTCGACGTTGCTAAGACGTGGTATTTGTCCGGCTCCGTTGTGGGCGAGCCGCGCTAATGGTTTCTCCCGGGGCAGGTCTTTCCGCCGTTGCGATTGTTGGTCCGACGGCGGTAGGTAAGAGTGATGTTGCCGACCGTTTGGCCGCTCGTCTTTCGTCCGAAGTGCTGTCGTGTGATGCGATGCAAATCTATCGCGGCATGGACATCGGTACCGCAAAGATGGCGCCCAATGAATGTACGGCGCCGCTGCGTCTCGTCGACATTGTAGAGCCGGGTGTGGCGTACTCTGCGGCGCTTTATCAGGCTGACGCTCGCGCACATGTTGAACGTCTCCTTGGTTCGGGTTGCCTGCCGGTTTTTTGTGGAGGTACGGGGCTGTATCTCAAGGCCGCCCTTGATGAGATGGACTTTCCCTCGGGTGAACTTGAGGACGATCGCCGTGCGGGCTATCAGGAGCTTGCCGAGCGTATTGGCGAGGAAGAACTGCATGCTCTGCTTGCCGAGCGCGATCCAGAATCGGCTGCTGTTATTCATCCCCATAACGTGCGCCGTGTGATTCGTGCGCTCGAGATGCATGATGATGGTATCTCCTATGCAAAGCAAAAAAGTCAGTTTAGTGTTCCGCGCGAGCATTATCATGCCCTATGGTTTGGTCTGACGCGTAATCGTGAGGTGCTCTACGAGCGCATTAACCTGCGTGTCGATCTGATGTTTGAACAGGGTCTTGTTGATGAGGTTCGCGGTCTTATGGACCAGGGGCTGGGAGATGCCCTGACTTCGATGCAGGCAATTGGCTATAAAGAGATCATCGATGCTTTCAATGGCGTGACGAGCATGGATGAGGCTCGCGAACTCATTAAGATGCGTTCGCGTCGCTATGCCAAACGTCAGCTTTCGTGGTTTAAGCGCGATGACCGTATCGTGTGGTTTGATATGGATGAATATACGATCGATGAGGTCGTTGAGGATATCCTGCATCGTATTGAGGCTGCCTAATGGCCCGTTTCCCTCTTGTTCCCACGGCACCCGAGCCCGAGCGTGCCATTTTGGTTGGTGTTGAATGGCGAGACAATGCATGGCCGCTCGATCGCTCGCTTGATGAGCTGGAGCGTCTTGCCCACACGGCTGGTGCCCAGTGCGTGGCACGTTTGTCGCAGCGTTTGGTAAAGCCGTATCCTAAATCGTTTATCGGCTCCGGTAAGGTAGAGGAGCTTTGCGGCCTGGTGCATCGCATGGATGCCGATGTCGTTATTTTTGACGACGACCTGACGCCCTCGCAGCAATCCTATTTGGAGAAAGCCGTGGGCGAGCCGGTAAAGATTATCGATCGTACTGCACTGATCTTGGATATCTTTGGCCTTCATGCTCAGACGCGTGAGGGACGTCTGCAGGTACAGCTGGCACAGCTTCAATATTTGTTGCCTCGTCTGCGTGGCATGTGGAGTCATCTCGCCAAGGAACAGACGCGCGGCGGCATCGGCTCACGCTTTGGCCAGGGCGAAAGTCAGCTCGAGGTCGACCGTCGCCTCATTCGTAATAAGATCGCTGCGCTTCGTCGTGAGCTCAAGCAGGTTGAACAGCGTCGCGATGTCCAGTCCAAGAGCCGCATTGAGTCTCCGGCGTTTCGCGTCGCGTTAGCCGGTTATACCAATGCCGGTAAATCGACGTTGCTCAATCGTCTGACCGGCTCTACGGTACTTTCGCAGGACAAGCTGTTTGCTACGCTCGACCCGACTACGCGTTCGTATCGCCTGCCCGGCGGTCGCGGAATGACGATTACCGATACCGTCGGCTTTATTCAAAAGCTGCCGCATGGTCTGGTCGATGCCTTTAAATCGACGTTGTCCGAGGTGTTGGGTGCCGATTTAATTCTCAAAGTCGTGGATGCGTCTGATGAGGACTATGAGCGACAGCTTGAGGCTGTCGACCGCGTGCTTGATGAGATCGGTGCCGGAGAGCGTTTAACGCTTACGGTGTTCAATAAAATCGATCTTCTCGATAGCGTCGATCGATTGAGTTTCCGTCGTCGTTATCCCGAAGCCGTTCTGTTCTCGGCCCAAACGGGCGAGGGGCTCGACGATCTCGTCGATCGCATTGCTTGCGAGGCAGCTGCCACCGATGTACTGCTTTCAGCCGACATTCCGTATCGTGAAGGTGCGCTCATCACGCTCGTGCATGAGCAGGGGACCCTTTTGCACGAGGAATATCTTGAGGATGGCGTTCGTATTGTGGCGAAACTGCCGGCTCGTATTGCACCGCGGCTCGAGCGTTATCGCACCGAGTAGGCGAGCTCCAAAATGCCCAGTATGATGGGCTGATGTAGCAGATAAAAGGGGAGTGCATGACGTCCAAGGCTGGCGAGCGCCGGCAGGGGGTTGGCGTAGGCCCAGCTTGTGGCGGGGTGTCCGCATCTTTGAGCGGTGCGCGCAGCAAAGTATCCTGTGAGATACATGAATATGAACGGGATGATTGGATAATAGTCGCCTGAAACAAACCGGGGGCCGGGAAATCCTAGCCACGCCAAATAGGGGAATGAATAGGTCGATTTCGGGATGCCCCATGTCGCCGCGAAGAGAGCGAGGCATATCGCAATGCCCCACGTGCTGGGCACTTTCTTAAGCATCGGTCGTGCTACGGCTGTTACAGCGGTACACGCCGCCATGCAATAAATGATGCCAAAGTTCACTGAATCGTCGACCGATACGAGCGTTGTTGCGATCCAGACGACCAAAGCTGCGGCAGCGTACTTGGCCGCTCGTTTAGCATTGTTGCGTGAGAGCGTGCACATCCAACCTGCGATAAACAAAAATACCCAGCTGATGCTGGCGCGCCAGATGTCTTGAAAGACGGTCTGGGTAAACCAGGGCATATCCCAGTCGTACAGGTAGGCGAGATCGTAGCAAGCGTGAAAACCTGCCATTGAAATCATCGTAAACCCGCGGACGGTATCAAAGATGGTGATGCGTTTTTGCATTACGAGAACCGGCGCATTAAGCCGACCACTTTGCCCAAGATAATGGGATTCGTTGCATAGATAGGCTCCATGGTGTCATTCTCAGGCTGTAGGCGTACGCGTCCCTGCTCCTTGTAGAACGTCTTGACGGTCGCTGAACCATCAATCATGGCCACGACAATTTCGCCGTTCATGGCACTCTTTTGTTCACGGACGATGATGTAATCGCCATTGAAGATGCCGACATTGATCATTGAGCTCCCATGCACCTCAAGGATAAAGGAACCCTGATCAGTGGCGATTTCGGTCGGGATAGTAAAAGTGTCTTCGATATTCTGCTCGGCCAGAATGGGAATCCCAGCCGCGACGCGACCAACGAGCGGTAGCGAGACCGTTCCGCGAGGTGCGGTGGGCTCGTCAGATTTAGAAATTGAGACAGAGGAACCGTCCTCGTTAAAGAGTTCCAGGGCGCGCGGTTTGGTTGCATCGCGCTTGAGTAGCCCGCGCGCCTCCAGGGCAGATAGATGGGCGTGCACGGTGCTGGGGGAGGAAAGGCCCACGGCAGAAGCCATCTCGCGCACGCTGGGCGGATAACCCTTCTCCTGCTGATATTCCTTGATGAAGTCGTAAATTTGCTGCTGACGCTTGGTAATTTTGCGAGCCATCAGGGCATCCTCTCTACCCATGTCAAACAAATGTTCGAATTTTGCTTGACAGGAACAACTGTTCGAAGATAATAATAACCGAACATTCGTTCTCGCGCTAGACATTTTTGTCCGCGCGGCTTGATAAAACTGTTCTCAGCAAAACACGCGAGAGGAGAACATGATGAACGCAACGAATATGGTCCAGGGAAACCTTGCCCTTAAGCTTGAGACGCCTGCAGAACCCACTTTTACGGTTGTTCAGGGTGGCCGCTCCGGCTTTCAGACTTTGACCGTAAAGCCTGCCCGCAATCAGCAGGCTGTAATCGCGCCGGCTCGCGTTGCCCTGAAGGTTCCGACGATTGTCGCCGTTGCCGTTGCGCTTACGCTCTTCTTTGTCCTCGCTACGTCGGTCTTTAGCGCTCGTCACGCCGCGTATGCCGAGTCCGTTTCCAACGTTACCTACGAGACCATTCGCGTTCAGCCTGGCGATTCTCTTTGGTCTCTTGCCGAGGAATATCCAATCGAAGGCCTTTCCACGCAAGAGACTTCCGACATGATCCGTAACGTCAATCATCTGGAGCATGGTTCGCTCGCCGCCGGTGCGCATCTTAAGGTTCCTGCTCGTTCGTAATCTTTATCGCGCTGCGCATGGTACCCTTGTTATCGTTTAAGAGGAGGTACCATGCGCTGTCCCAAATGCGGCAAGGCACATACCCGCGTCGTTGATTCTCGTATGCAGGAGTCAAATAACACCATTAAGCGCCGTCGTGAATGTTGCTCGTGTAACTATCGCTTTACAACGTTTGAGCGATGCGAAGACCCAATCGAGGTCATTAAGTCAGACGGAACCAAGCAGCGGTTCGATCGCAATAAGCTGCTCGTCGGCTTGATGCGCGCCACCATCAAGCGCGATATCGACACTAAGAAGCTCAATGAGATTATCGACGACATCGAGGTCGAGCTGCGCTCTCGCACGCTGACGGCCGTCACGTCCCATGAGTTGGGTGACATGGTGCTCAAGCGTTTGGCCAAGATCGACAAGGTGGCGTACATCCGCTTTGCCTCGGTCTACCGCGATTTTAAAGACGTCGATGAGTTTCTGCAAGAGCTCGACAAGCTAAGGTGATTCCATGTCCAACTTTACCGTCAACATAAAGCGTCTCGACCCCACCGTCGAGCTTCCCAAATACGCCCATCCCACCGATGCCGGCTTGGATTTGCGCTCCAATGAGGACTGCGTCCTGAAGCCCTTCGAACGCCGTCTGGTCTCTACTGGGTTGGCCATCGCCCTGCCCGACGGCTACGCCGGCTTTGTCCAGCCCCGCAGCGGCTTGGCCATCAAGCAGGGCCTGTCTATAGTCAATACGCCCGGCCTCATCGACGCCCACTACCGAGGAGAACTCAAGGTTATCCTCATCAACCTGGACCCCTCAAACAACATCCAAATCAACAAAGGCGACCGCATAGCCCAACTCGTCATCCAAGAAGTCCCCACGGTTAACCTCATAGAAGTAGAAGAACTAGACGAAACCGACCGAGGCAACGGAGGCTTCGGCTCCAGCGGCGTCGCCTAGGGGCGCTCGTATCCCTCCCGCCCGGGGCTTACCTATATCATTCCATGCTCAAGCATTCTCGCGTCGCTTCGCTCGCTGCGAAACTGCGCGTGGAACGATATAGGTAAGCCCCGGGCGGGCGGCTACTCGCTTGAAACAATATTTACTTTTCTAGTAAGCCGATGCGACAAAG
>DBGAXC010000029.1:0-21327 GCA_048447565.1 Collinsella aerofaciens
CTGCTAAAATACAAAGCGCTCATGTAGTTTAAACGCACGACGATAAGGAGCACCAGTGGGTAACCACTTCCGTACCTCCGGTGCGGGCGATGATGCCCCCAAGACGCAGGCAGGCGTCCAGGGCAGTCGTTTCGCCACTCCGGATTCAGAGGGCCAGCCTGTTGCTCAGGCCCCCGCTCAGCCGGCAGATCAGGCACAGCCGGCATCCGATCCCTTTGCCTACAATCCAACCAGCGATGTCGCGCTTTCCGGCACGGCGGGTTTTGAGCCCGTTCAGGCCGTGACCGCTCGCGTGGAGCAGCCTCAGGCTGGTGCCGCCACGCCGCAGCCTACCATGGCCGGCATTCCCGACCCCTTGGCCCCTGCGACGCCGGCTCCTCAGCCTGCGCAGTCCGGTCTCTTTGCCGCTATTCCCGACCCCACGCAGCCTGCTGCCCCGGTGGTCGAGAGCGATCAGGCAGCTGAGGTCGCAAGCCTCGATAACGCGCTCAACAACCCCGATTTTACGTCGGTGTTTGCGCCCATCGATCCGCAGGCCAGCCGCAAGAAGATGGCCAAGCAGGCCGGTGTCGAGCCCGTCATCCTTATGGAGCATGTCACCAAGATCTATCCGGCACAGCCCAACAAGCCTGCACTCGACGACATCAACATCGAGATCTATCCGGGCGAGTTCGTCTTCCTGGTCGGTCACTCCGGCTCGGGTAAGACCACGCTGCTGTCGACGCTCAACCGTGACGTCAAGCCGACGAGCGGCCGCATCCTGGTTGCCGGTCAGGACCTCATGAAGATCAAGAACCGCAAGGTTCCGTTCCTGCGCCGCCAGATTGGCGCCGTGTTCCAGGACTTTAAGCTTCTGCCGCAAAAGACCGCCTACGAAAACGTGGCGTTTGCCCTGCAGTGCATCGGCAAGCCCAAGGGCGTCATTCGCAGCCAGGTGCCCGAGGTGCTGCGTCTGGTCGGCCTGGCCGATCAGATGGACTCGCTGCCCGACCAGCTTTCCGGTGGCGAGCAGCAGCGCGTTGCCGTCGCCCGCGCTATGGTCAACCGTCCGCCGCTGCTGATCTGCGACGAGCCGACGGGCAACCTCGACCCGGCGATCTCGCTGGGCATCATGAAGCTGCTCGAGCGTATTAACCGCACCGGCACCACCGTGATCGTCGCCACGCACGACCGCGAGATGGTCGATAGCATGCACCGTCGCGTGATCGCCCTCGAGGGCGGCCACGTTATTCGCGACCAGGAGAGGGGAGGTTACGGCAACTATGGCACCAACTAACGTGGGCTACTCCTTCAAAGAGGCAATCAGCCACTTCTTCCGTAACTGGACTACCTCGCTCGGCGCCGTCATCACGATCTTCCTTTCGCTGTTTATCATCGGCCTGTTCATTATGGGTTCCGCGATGCTGAACTCCGTGATCGGTACCGTCGAGGATCAGGTTGTCATTAATGCCTTTATTAGCGATGACGCCGATCAGGCAGACGTCCAGGCCTTTGAGGCCGAGCTCAAGACGTGGAGCAACGTCAAGTCCGTGACCTATAAGGATAAGGACGACGCGCTGGCCGAGTACACGAGCAAGATGTCGGGTAACGCCGACGCCACCATGAGCGCGCTCGACGGCCAGAACCCGCTGCCCGCCTCGTTTGCGATTGAGATGGACGATCCGTCTCAGGTCGAGAGCACGGCCAAGAAGCTCAAGAAGGATGCCGATTTCCAGAAGATCGCGGATGACGGCGACGTCAACGCGAGCGTGCTGTACGGCCAGGAGGAAGTGAGCCGCCTGTTCCAGGTGACCAACTACATCCGCATCGCCGCCGTGGTGCTCGTTGGCCTTCTGACCTTTATCGCATTCATCTTCATCAACAACACGATTCGCCTGTCCATCACGGCGCGTCGTCGTGAGATTGCGATTATGCGTCTGGTCGGCGCCAGCAACGGCTTCATTCGCGGCCCGTTTATCACCGAGGGCGTACTGCAGGCCATTTTGGGCTCGCTGCTTTCCATCGGCGTTCTGGAGCTGCTGCGCAATCTGATGATTCCGCGTCTGCAGGAGAGCATCGGCTGGATGTCGTTTGCCCTGCCGACGCAGTACTACCTGGTGACCTATGCTGCGCTGATTCTGGTCGGCGTGATTATCGGTCTCTTTGGTTCTGCCATTGCCATGCGCCGCTACCTGCGCGTGTAGGCATGCCTGGAATTCATCCCTTCCAACGGGTCGTCTCTTATGGGGCGGCCCGTTTTTTGATTCCTAGGGGACGGCAGGAAAGCGAATCATTTGGGTAGACTCTTTGGAGTTCGCAATCGATAGTTAGGAGGCGCCATGGGGCGCAATAACAAGCATAAGCGTGGAGCTCGCAATAAGCGCGGGCCGGTGCGCAGCGAACGCCGTCCGAGCCTGACCGGGCGCGTGCAGCTCCATGAGCATAGCGCCTACGTTGTAACCGAAAACGGCGACTACAAGGTCATGGGCCGCGGTAAGCGCGAGATCATGGATGGCGATACCGTTGCCGTGAGCATTAAGAACAGCCCGCACGGTGAGCGGCGCGCCGTGATCGAGGGCGTGGTCGAGCGTGCAGCCATAAGCGTGGTGGGTACGTACCAGACCGCCGGTCCGCTTGGTGTGATTGAGCCGCTCGATTCGCGCCTGAAGGCCGACTTCTTCATTTTGCCCGAGGATACCTCGGCGGATCGTCTGGGTGTCCACCCGGGTGATGCCGTTGTCGCGCGCATTTTGACCTACCCGACGCGCCTGGAATCGGGCACCGTGACGATCGAACGCCGCATTGGCGGAGATGACGCGCCCGATTTGGGCGTTCAATATGTGATGGCGCGTTACGGCTATACCGATAGCTATCCCGAGGCCGCGCTAGACGAGGCCGAGGGGCTTTCGCTCGATGTGTCCGCGGCGCTTAGGGACCCGCTCCGCCGCGATCTGCGCGACCGCTTTGTCATCACGATCGACCCGGTCGACGCGCGCGACTTTGACGATGCCATTTCGCTGGAGCGCACGCCCGTGGGTGGCTACAAGCTGGGTGTGCATATCGCCGACGTTTCACACTATGTGGCTTGGGACGGGCATATCGATCTTGAGGCTCGCCATCGTACGACATCGGTGTATCTGGCCGATCGTGTGCTTCCCATGCTGCCCGAACGCCTGTCCAATGACCTGTGCTCGCTTCGCCCTGACGAGGACCGTCTTGCGTTTACCGTCGATATCGAGCTCGATGCACAGGGTCGCGTGCGGCATTACGATCCATACCCCAGTGTGATTCGCTCGCGTGTGCGTATGGACTATGACGGCGCCGAGGCGCTGCTGGTGCGTGCCGGCGCGGTTGAGTATTCGGTGCTGGAGGGTGCAGCCGAGGATGTTGCGGCTGCCGAGACCTCGCGCGAGGAAGCGCTTGAGCGCGGCCTTGCGTGCGAGGAGGCCGCCCGCGGCTACAACATCGACCTCGGCGATTTTCTTGTCGCCGCTAACGAACTCGCCGAACTTCGCCGTCGTATTCGTCGCGCCCGCGGCTCAGTCGATTTTGACACGGCCGAGATTCGCGCTCTATTGGATGAGGACGGAGTGCCCGTGCAGATTGTGGCGCGTGAGCGTTCGTGTGCCACGTCGCTTATCGAGGAAGCCATGCTGCTCGCCAACGAGTGCGTTGCAGAGTGGCTGGCAGACCGTGATATCGAGGCCTGCTATCGCGTGCATGAGGATCCGAGCCCCGATAGCCTGCACGGTGCTGCCGTTGCGCTGGCGCAGCTAGGCATCATCGACGATCGCCGTGCTGCCGGTATTGCCCTGGGGAGCCCCGATGAGCTGCAGGCTGCAGTTGATGCTGCCGCCGGTACGGCCAACGCACCGCTCGTTAACACGCTGCTTCTGCGCAGCATGCAGCGCGCGCTGTACAAGCCGCGCAACGAGGGCCACTTTGCGCTCGCCGCGCCGTGCTACTGCCACTTTACGAGTCCCATCCGTCGCTACCCCGATCTGGTGGTGCACCGCGTGCTCAAACTGCAGTTGGCCTATGAGCAGCTCGGCGGCAAGGACGCCTTGGTCCGTACGCCGTGGCTGATCGGCAAGGGGCGCGAGTCGCTGCCGCGCATTCTGCCGCAGATCTGCCGCGCATGTAGCGATGCCGAGCGCGCGGCAGATGCCGCCAGCCATGCGACGCAAAAGATCAAGATTGCCCAGTACTATGAGGATCGCCTGGGCGAGCGCTATGCCGGAACCGTCTCGTGGGTTAGCAGCATGGGCCTCTTTGTGCGCTTGGACCTGACGCAGGTCGAAGGCTTGGTTTCGATTAAGAGCCTGGGCAACGAGTGGTTCGAGTTCGACGAGGACGCGCTTACTCTGACGGGCGCCGACACAGGCACCCGTTACGAGCTGGGGCAGCGCGTGATTATCGAGGTCTCACGTGTCAATACCACGCGTGGGCACTTGGACTTCAAGCTTATCCATTAGCCAAATCCCGACCGATGGTGGGGGAGCGGAGGGCGGCCTTTCGGGACCGCCCTCCGCATTTGAATCGTGGCTACCTTGCCGTCTGCTCGGCCGCCCGCTTACCTGCTATTTGAGAGGTAGAACCTACCAAAATAAACCTGTCCCTTTTTGGCAGGTTTACAAGAAAGCGGGGATGAGATGGCGACGGTGTACGGTTATGCGCGGGTGAGTTCGCGCGATCAGAACCTTAATCGGCAGCTGGATGCGCTGGGCGCCTATGGCGTGGGCTCGGCGAATATTTATGCCGACCATGCGAGCGGCAAGGACTTCGATCGGCCGCATTATCGCGAGCTGTTGCACGTCCTGGGAGACGGGGACGTGCTGGTGGTGCTTTCTATCGACCGACTTGGTCGTAATTACTCCGAGATTCTTGAGGAATGGCGACGCATTACCAAGGAGCTCGGGGTTGCCATTGTGGTGTTGGACATGCCATTGCTTGACACGCGCGCCAGGGCCAGCGGCGCGCCGGATGTGACCAACACCCTGATTGCCGATATTGTGCTGCAACTGCTGAGCTACGTGGCGCAGGTGGAGCGCGAGAATATCCATCGGCGCCAGGCGGAGGGAATTGCAGCGGCGCGGGCGCGAGGGGTCCGTTTCGGTCGACCTCGCAAGCCATGCCCTCCTCAGTTTGAGCTGGTGCGCGATAGCTATGAGGCGGGCGATATTACCCGCAGCCAGGCAGCAAAGTGCCTGGGCGTGTGCGTGGGGACGTTCGATCGCTGGATGCGCGAGGCGGGGTAGGGGTTTGCGTCGCTTTGTCGCTTCCTGTTGCGATTCAAATTTTGATACGGTGACGATGCCATTTGGGGCTACACTCGCTGATATTCAAAAAAGGAGGTTGGCCCTTGGCGCGCGTAAAACAGATAATCGGATGGACCGCGATCGTTCTGTTCGCTGCAACGCTGGCGGGCATCTGGGTGCTGACGGAGCAAAATGCGGTGGAGACGTCGTTGCTGAGCGAGTCTACCGCGCGTGTGGTGGAGGGCCAGGCTACGGGCGTTCAGGCTGTCGATGCCACGGGTGAAGCCCAGACGGAGAACGGAATGACCGGGGGCACCGATTCGGCTGCCTCGAATGTCCGGTCTGGCCGACTTGCTTCCATTCGCATGTGGGTGGGCACGAACGTCCGTCGCGTTGCCCATACCGTAGAGTTTTTCTTCGTCGGATTGTTCGCCTCGGTGGTCGTGGTTTGCTTTTCCAGGCGTCCGTGGAGCGTATGCTCCCGTTGCGTGCCCGTATTGCTCTTTTGCGCCGCCTGCTCCGTTGGCGATCAGGTACATAAGATTTTTGTTCCCGGCAGGCATTTCGACGTTATCGATTTAGGATTCGATGCTGCGGGCTATGTCACCGCCATGTTGTTGGTATTGCTGGCGGCGGCGTTGGTGCGCCATGCGACTCGGCCGATCGGCGCCCATGCGAGGCGCTAGCCGGTAACAAACCCGTTTCTGATAATGCGACCTTGTTGAATTATTTTGTGTCGCGCGTATTTCCGAGCGGTCGGATTTGAGGGGCGAGCGGTAGAACGCTCGCCCTTTGTGCGCCACGATGCGGCACAATGTACCGCAAAAGCTGTTTGTATCCGGTACGAATCGTTCGTTGGTCTTTAATTCTTCTCAACGGAGGTGTTTGAGATGGCAAACGGATTGCTTTTGCGGCTTCGCGAGCGTGAGCTCAGCGCGAGCCCGGCGGAACGCAATGTCATCGCATATGTAAGCGCTCATCCGCACGAGGTGGTCGGGCTGTCCGTCCGCGGTCTTGCCGATGTCACGTTCTCCTCGCCCTCGAGCATTTTGCGCTTTTGCAAGCGTTTGGGTTTTGCGGGCTACAAGGAGTTCCAGCGCGAACTGATTGCCGAGCTGGCGCTTTTAGGTGACAAGAAAGACGTAGCCCTCGAGGACATCTCCATGGATGACAGCGTCGAACGTATCGTGGGGAAGGTGATGAAAAGCAACGTGCGTACGATCGAGGCGACGGCGCGAACGCTCGATTACACCGTCTTGGAGCGATGCGCGGCCCGTCTTAAGCGGGCACGCGCGGTCAATCTGTTCGGTATTGGTGCCTCTCGTTTGGTCGCGCACGACCTGGCGCAAAAGCTCATGCGTGTCGACAAAGAGTGCCATCTGTACGACGACTGGCATGATCAGCTCTTATGTGCCAAGAACATGCATGAGGGCGATATGGCAATCGCCTTTAGCTACTCGGGCTTGACGCAAGAGGTGCTGGACTGCACCGCCGAGGCTCAACGTCACAACTGTCCCGTTGTGGCCGTTACCAAAGTAGATGGATCATCCAAGCTTGCCACCATGGCCGATGCCGTGCTCGGCGTCGCTGCGAGTGAACCTTTGGTCCGCAGCGGTGCCATGGCTTCGCGTATGGCCCAGCTTATGGTTGTCGATGCCCTGTACGCTGCTTACGTTGCCAGTGACTACGAACGGGCGACGCATGTCATTAAGCAAAACTACATCGAGAAACAGGAAAGATGAGGTGAATGAAATGCTCGATTTAACAAAATTCACGACCGAACAGCGTAATCAAAGGTCAATGGACCTCGATACGATGACATCGCTGCAAATCGTCACGACGATGAACGATGAGGATCTCCGTGCCGTCCAGTCGGTCACGAAAGTGTTGCCACAGGTTGCCACGGCAATCGACTGGGCTGCCGAGGCGCTTGAGCGCGGCGGTCGCGTCTTTTACATGGGCGCGGGCACTAGTGGTCGTTTGGGCGTGCTTGACGCTTCGGAGTGCCCGCCTACGTTTGGCGTATCGCCCGATCTGGTCGTCGGGCTCATTGCCGGGGGCGAGACGGCGTTTATCAAGGCTGTCGAAGGTGCCGAAGACAGCGATGAGCTTGGCGCGAACGACCTGCGAGAGCGTGGACTCTCGGACAAGGATCTTGTCGTTGGCCTGGCGGCAAGCGGCCGTACTCCTTATGTGGTGGGCGGCCTTGCGTACGCCAAGGCAACTGGGTGCAAGACCATTGCAATTGCCTGCAACCAAGGGTCGAAGATCGGGGAGAGCGCAGATCTTGCCATTGAGCCCGTGCCCGGTCCCGAGGTGCTGACCGGCTCAACGAGGCTCAAGGCGGGAACGGTTCAAAAGCTCATTCTCAACATGATTTCGACCGGTGCCATGGTCAAGATCGGCAAGGTATACCAAAACCTGATGGTCGATGTGCAGCAGACGAACGAGAAGTTGGTGGTGCGCGGCCAGAACATCGTGATGGAGGCGACCGGCTGCACGCGCGAGCGCGCTGTTCAGGCGCTTACAGATGCCGGCGGCCACGTAAAAACCGCTATTGTCTCGGTACTGCTGGACTGCGATGCCGAGCAGGCTGCGGTAGCTCTTGAGCGGGCGCGAGGTCATGTCCGTGCTGCGGTGAGTGGCCATGAGAAGAGCAATGCCGATGCCCAATAGGTGCGCGGCGTGAGCTGATATGACATCCAGACGAGATACCCAATACAAGGAGGAGTTATGACGAACAAAGAGCTGGCTCAAAAGCTGCTGGACCTTTTGGGCGGTAAAGACAACGTGCTCGCAAACGCGGCGTGCATGACGCGCCTGCGCGTGACCGTCAAAGACGCGGGCAACGTCGACACGGAGGGCATTAAGGCACTCGACGGCGTGATGGGCCTGGTCGAGGACGACACGATGCAGATCGTGCTGGGTCCGGGCAAGGTGAATAAGGTGCTCGAGGAGTTCTCCAAGCTCACCGGCCTTGCGAAAGGCGTTGCTGACGAGAGCGTGGTTGACGCTGCGGCCACAAACAAGGCCGCGCAGAAGGCCAAGTACGAGTCCAAGCCGGTTCAGGCCTTCCTCAAGAAGATTTCCAATGTCTTCGTCGCCCTGCTTCCCGGCATCATTGCGGCTGGCCTCATCAACGGTATCTGCAACGTCATTAACGTTTCGACGGCAGGCGCGCTTGCAGGCGAGTGGTGGTACCAGGGCATTCGTTCCATGGGCTGGGCCCTGTTTGCCTATCTGCCTATCTTGGTGGGCTATAACGCGGCGCGTGAGTTTGGTGGCTCCGCTGCGCTGGGCGGCATCGCCGGCATGATGTGTATCGCCAACAGTGCCATGCCCCTGCTTGCGCCTGGCGCGGCTGATCCTGCCACTGCCATTCTGCTGCCGCTCACCAATGCGCAGTACAACCCCGCAGCGGGCGGCATGATCGCGGCTCTCATCGCTGGTGCATTTTTTGCCTGGATGGAGCGTCAGATTCGCAAGGTTATGCCCAACGCACTCGACACGTTCTTGTCCCCGCTGCTGGTGCTCATCATCGGCGCCTTTGCTCTGATGCTCGTCATCCAGCCGGTTGGCGCATGGCTGACGACTGCCATCTTTAGCGTTTTGACCTTTATCTTCGAGAAACTGGGCGTCCTGGGCGGCTATATCCTGTCGGCAGGCTTCTTGCCGCTGGTGTCCGTCGGCCTGCATCAGGCGCTCACGCCGATCCACGCTATGCTCAACGATCCCGACGGCGCTACCAAGGGTATCAATTACCTGCTTCCCATCCTTATGATGGCTGGCGGCGGCCAGGTCGGTGCCGGTTTGGCGCTGTACTTTAAGACCAAGAACGCCAAGCTCAAGAAGTACGTCGCAGAGTCCATTCCCGTTGGAATCCTGGGTGTGGGCGAGCCTCTGATGTATGCTGTTACGCTGCCGCTCGTTCGTCCGTTTGTGACGGCCTGCCTGGGTGCCGGATTTGGCGGCGCGCTCGCGGCGCTGCTTCACATCGGCACGGTTTCTCAGGGCGTTTCCGGTCTGTTTGGCCTGCTGATCGTCGTTCCTGGCCAGCAGCTCGGCTACGTTGCCGCTATGCTGCTTGCCTATGCCGCCGGCTTTGTCCTGACGTGGTTCTTTGGCGTCGACGAGCAGAAGATCAACGAGTTCTTTGGCGAGTAGTTTGATATCGCGAGCCGTGTTGCTCGGGGCTCGCGGTGCGCGGCAGATTTCTTGATGCTATGGTTGTGCCGGCGGGGCTAACTGCTCCGCCGGCCTTTTTTAAAGGAGCGTTGAAGCGTGAAAACGGGTATTTCGATTTATCTTTCCAGCCCTCTGCAGGATATTGAGCGGACGATTGAGCGTGGTGCCGCGGCGGGTGCGCGCTATGCGTTCACTTCGCTGCATATTCCCGAGGATGGGGGAGCGGCGTATGCCGATAAGGTCCGTCATGTGCTGTCGCTGCTTTCCGCCCGCGGCATTGCGCTCATTGCCGATGTGGGGCCGCGTACGTGCGATTTGCTCGGGCTTGAGCGTATCGAGGACCTGCGCGATCTGGGGTTGGAATACCTTCGTTTGGACTATGGCTTTAGCGCCCAGCGGGTCGCGGAGCTGTCCGGTGTATTTCGCATTGTGGTCAATGCATCGACGGTGAGTTCTGATGAAATCGCATCGTGGCGTGAAGCCGGCGCCGATGTGACTCGTTTTGCCGCCTGCCACAATTTTTACCCCAAGCCTTATACCGGTTTAGCTCTTGAAGATGTTGCTCGGACGAATCTTCGTCTTGCGGCGCTTGGATTCGAAATCATGGCTTTTGTGCCGGGTGATGCTAACGTTCGCGGGCCGGTATTCGAGGGACTGCCGACGGTCGAGGCGCAGCGCGGTCGCGCGTCAAAGGTTGCTCTCAATATGCTTGAGCTTGCACATGGCGCCGATTGCGACATTGTGTTGGTCGGCGACCCCGATCTTTCCGATGCGGGCTGGGCGCAGTTTGCTCAAGTTTCCGCCGGATACGTGGACCTGCAATGCGAGCTTGAGCCCGGTTATGCCTATGTGCGCGGGCAGATTCATCACGACCGGCCCGACTCGAGTGTCCTCATCTTTAGGTCTCAGGAGTCACGTACGAAGCTTAAGCCGGATTCCGTGCCGACGGATGCCGGAGCCGGCCTGCCGCGAAAGGCGGGGTCGATCGCTGTGAGCAATAGCGGATATGGGCGCTACGAAGGCGAGCTTGAGATTGCGCGGGTCGATCTTCCCGGTGACGAGCGCATGAACGTTGCGGGCCATATCACGCCCGAGGCAATGGAACTGCTGCCGTTTATCAAGCGCGGATTCGGGGTACGGTTCGTTTAACGTGTGACCTGCGGGCTACAATTGGCCCATCATACGAAGGCGCCTCGTGTGGCGTGTGCCTGCGTTGGCCGATCTATATTCGGAGGATTCCCATGACTGTACTGTTTGTTGAATATCCCAAGTGCTCGACCTGTAAGAAGGCCAAGGCATGGCTGGACGAACATGGGGTAGAGTATATCGATCGCGATATCGTTTTGGACAATCCCACGGCTGATGAGCTTGCGACCTGGATTGCTCGTTCGGGGCTGCCGGTGCGGCGCTTCTTTAATTCATCGGGCATGAAATATCGAGAGCTGGGCCTGAAGGCGCGTCTGGATGCGGGCATGACGGATCGGGAGTGCTACGAGCTGCTGGCGACCGACGGCATGCTGGTCAAGCGTCCGCTGCTGGTGGGCGACGACTTTGCGATTCCCGGCTTTAGGGAAGCGGCTTGGGCCGAGGCGTTGCTGTAGCGGCTGCGGAAAGTGCGACCCGGAATTCGCTTCCAGAATGGGATGCGCTTTCCCAAAGTGGCCGGTTGCGGAAAGCACGTCCCATTCTGAGCTTCGATTGTGGGACACGGTTTCCGGTTGAGGGCTCGACGGGAAAGTGGGGACCAGTTTGAGCTTGAAATCTGGGGCGCACTTTCCGCCGGCGGGCCTGCCCCAGTCAGTCCGCCAGCTGTGCCCATTCGTGCGGATCGTAGACCTTTACGTGTTTGTTGGGCTTGCCGCTCCAGTACTCCTCGTCCATAAAGGGCAGATATGCCTGAACGCCGGGGCAGATAAAGGGAATCCGCTGCTGTTGCAGTCGCTCGCGCTGGCGCTGCTCCAGGTGCGCCTCGGATATGACGGTCGGCATACCGGACAACTCGACGAGGCTTGCCTGGATTCGCTTAAGGTCGGGGAGTCCCGCGTGCCATGACATCCGCATGATCAAAAAGGATGCACGGCGGTATTTTGCCTGCACCACAGTAATGGCGGGGCGCAGTGTGGGATGGATTTTGTCCCGTTCGGGCCAAAGGTCGGCAGTGATCTCAAGGCCCAGGGTCTCCCATAGGTAATCAAGCTCTTCGTCCATGGCGCCTCGATATCTACGCGATCATTGATACTTCGATTGTGTTGCCTGGTGCTATCGTTTTCACGGTAGAATCTGCCAACGGTTGACGGCTACCGCTCGCGGCGTTTTGCCCTTCGTGTACAGCGGTTGGCTTCACAGGTCCTTCACGGGTTGGACTAAATTAGGCCAATTTGACTGAATTTCAAAAAAGTCAAAATTGGGGCTTGCGTCACGGCGAGACTTCCCGTATATTTCTTTCTTGCGCAAAGGCACAGCCGAGCGCAGCGATGCAGTCATTGGGATGTCGTCTAATGGCAGGACAGCGGATTCTGGTTCCGTCAATGGGGGTTCGACTCCCTCCATCCCAGCCATTGCATTTGCTACATATGGCCCGTTCGTCTAGCGGTTTAGGACGCCGCCCTCTCAAGGCGGAGATCACCAGTTCGAATCTGGTACGGGCTACCAAAATTGAACGCCCGGGCCTCGTAAGAGACCCGGGTTTTGTGTATTGACCGTATATACGGCGCCTGCCGTGTTTCGCTCAGATCGAGGAGTAGCCATGGATCTGCCCATCAGCTTGCAAGACATCACGTATGCCGAGAACTATCTGGCGCAGGGCGACCTGGCTACGGCGACGCCGCTGCTGGAGCGTCTGGTGGAGCTCGCCGAGGAGTATATCGACGCTGAGTGCAAGACGGAGGAGAAGCGCCAATACTTTAGCTTCGATAGCAAGTTTGAGCGCTTGGCCTATCGCCGCGTGGAGAAGGATCCGCGCGAGCTCGTGCAGGTCGAGGTGCCGTTTGACCGCCTGTACTCTGACATGGCGTTTGCCTACATTCGCCAGCAGGATTATGTGAGCGCTCGTAATGCCCTGATGCAGGCTGTGCGTTGGGACCCCATGAACTGCAACTATCGCTTGGATTTGGCCGAGCTGTTCCGCGCACTCGAGGACAAGCAGGAATGGGCATCGCTCTCGTTCTCGGTGCTGGAGCGTGCAAGCGATGGCAAGTGCGCCGCCCGCGCCTACGCCAATCTAGGCCAGTATTTCTTGGAGCCCGAGACCGAGAACGTTTCGGCTGCCGTGGGCTGCGCGCGTCTGGCGCTGCGCCTGGCGCCCAACGATGCGCATACGACGCGCCTGCTCAACAAGATCCATACCACCTATCCGGATGCCGCCGATGAGAGCGACGACCACGTGATGGGTGAACTGGCCCTGCAAGGTGTGCCGACCTCGCCTTCGGCCGAGATTGCCATCTGCCTGATTATGTGCGCGACCGATGCTGCAAGTGACGGCGACAAGCAGGAGGCGACGCGCCTGACGGTGCGTGCTCGCGACTTGGTGGGCGAGGAGGCCTGCGCGGCGATTATCAAACTGGTGCGCGAGAGCGACGCCGAGCTCAATGCCGAGCGCAAGGCAAAGCGCGAGGCTGCGGGCTCAAACGCCGACGGCGCCAAGGAGGCCGGCGATGCCCAGTAAGCGCGAGCGCAAACTCATTTCCAAGAATCGCTCGGCACATCACGAGTACTTTATCGATGAGACATTTGAGTGCGGTATTGAACTGAGTGGCACCGAGGTCAAGTCGATTCGCGAGCGCGCCTGCCAGATCACCGATACCTTCGCGCTGATCCGCGGCGGGGAGTGCTGGCTCGTCGGCCTGCATATCCACCCTTATAGCCATGGTGGCGTGTGGAATCGCGATCCCGACCGTCGGCGTCGTCTGCTGCTGCACCGCAAGGAGATTGACTTTCTTGACGGCAAACTTCGCAACCGTGGTTATGCGCTGGTTCCGTTGGAGCTCTACTTTAATACCGACGGCCGCGTAAAGCTGCTGCTGGGTCTAGGTCGCGGCAAGAAGCTCTACGACAAGCGCGAGGACATGGCCAAGCGTGATGTCCAACGCGAGATCGACCGCGCCCTTAAGGAACGCAACCGCTAGGCACTCTGTATAAGTTGCGGTGGAATACGGACTGTTTTGCCTGTTTGAGGGGCTATTCAGTCCCTATTTCACCGCAACTGCGGGCGTCTCATCTTTCTTACTGTTCTGACACATATGTCTTAAAGGCGGCGTCCGTTATGGGTGCCGCCTTTTTTGTGGGTACATACATTCATGAGGTTCCAACCCGAGCTAGGGGAGTGATCGTTATGGACAAAACTGCGTTCTTTACCATGCCGAGCGGTCTGTACGTGGTGAGCGCTGCGGCAGACGGGTTGCGCGCCGGCTGCGTCATCAACACTGCGGTGCAGGTGACGTCCATGCCGCCGCGTATTTCGGTTGCCGTGAACAAGGACAATGTCACCTCGGGCGTCATCGCATCGGCCAAAGCGTTCGCGCTGACCGTGATCGATCAGACTGCCGACATGCTCTACATCGGTAACTTTGGGTTCCGCACCAGCAGCGATTATGACAAGTTTGCCAAATACGAGACCCGCGAGACGGCTCTGGGCATGCCCTATGTGCCTGAGTACGCGGCGGCCCTGTTTAGCTGCCGTTTGATCGACACTGTGGATGTGGGCACGCATCTGCTGTTTATTGGCGAGGTCGAGGATGCCGAGCGCCTGAGCGACGAGACGCCGCTGACGTACGACTACTATCACAAGGTGCTAAAGGGCAAGACGCCGCCCAAAGCCTCGTCGTATCAAGGCTAGAAATGTTCTAAAAATACTTGCATTATGTTATTGAGAATATATACTAATAAGTAAGTACACCAGCAGTCACGTTCGAGAGGAGAACATCATGGCTGAGGAGAAGAAGACGTATAAGTTTGTGTGCACCGTTTGCGGTTACGAGGTTGAGGTCGACACGCCCGAGCTGCCCGAGGACTACGTGTGCCCGGTCTGCGGCGTCGGCCCCGATGAGTTTGAGCTTGTCGAGGAGTAGCTCGTAGACACACGACTTGCAACAACATATAGCTCTGTCCAAGGGCCCCGGTCGAATTCTCGGCCGGGACCCTTTTGATTTATCTGACGGTTTAAAACGGTCTCACGTGTTACAGATTGAGACGTTATATCTGGACAGTTACGCCATCCCAATTACATCCCCGTTAGCAGCACGATGTCGAGAATCGTCACGATGACGCCGATTCCTACGAGCAGCGCGTTGAGCGGGCGCGAGTTGGTGTATTTGCCCATGACGCGGGGCGAACTGGTGAGTCGTATGAGCACAAAGACCGTAATTGGCAGCTGAAGCGACAGCAGCGCCTGACTCCAAATGAGACCCTCAAAAGGATTCGGGACGACCAAGCACGCCGCCACTGCGCCGACGAAGCAGGCCGCCACCCCGATCGAGGAATGTCGGTCGTGGATGTCGTATTCCTCGTCGAACATGCCCGCGGTGATGGTGCCCGCCGCCATGCCCGCCGTCACACTACTCGATAGTCCCGCAAACAGCAGTGCCACCGCAAAGATGGTCGAGCTTGCCGGGCCCAGAATGGGGGAGAGCGTGGCCGCTGCGACGGCGAGGTCGTCTACGACCATGCCGTGCGCAAAGAAGGTCGTTGCGGCCAGGATGACCATGGCCGAGTTGATTGCCCAGCCCACGCCCATCGAAAAGAGCGTGTCGAAGAGCTCGTAGCGCAGACGTTCTTCGATAACCTGCTCGCCTTGGCCTTCAAAGTGCATGGATTGGATGACCTCGGAGTGCAGGAAGAGGTTGTGGGGCATAACGACCGCGCCTAGGACACTTACGATAATCGCGGCCGAGCCGGTGGGCATACAGGGTGTGATCCAGCTTGCGGCGGCTTGCGGCCAGTCGACCTTGACTAGTGCAAGCTCGGCTAAAAACGAAAGTCCTACCACGCCTACGAAGGCGATGATCCATCGCTCGGCGCGTTTGTAGGAGCTTGTCATGAGCATGGCAATCGATGCCGCCGCCACGATAATGCAGCCGGCGCGTACGGGCAGGCCAAAGAGCATTTGAAGCGCGATCGCACCGCCCAGGACTTCGGCCATGGCGGTGGCGACCGTGGCTAGATACGCGCTGCCGAGTATCGCACGCCCGACGAGGCGGGGTAGGTGGCGCGTCGTGGCCTCGGCAAGATACATGCCCGTGGCGATGCCCAGGTGCGCCGCGTTGTGCTGCAGCACGATGAGCATGATCGTGGACAGCGTGACGATCCACAGCAGCGCGTAGCCAAACTGCGAGCCCGCGGCCATATTGGAGGCCCAGTTGCCCGGGTCGATAAAGCCGACGGTGACGAGCAACCCGGGGCCGATATGCCGCGCAATGTCTAGGCCTCCGTGACCACCGGTGCGCCGGGAACCAAAGTGTTGTTTGAGATGGTTGAGCATGGTGCACTCCTGCGTGCCGTTTGTTTGACGCCGTAAAGGGTACCCGTTTTAGGCTTAAAGGTTAACCGAGACTAACAAAATTGTTGTATTTGAATAGGATGGGGAAAGGAGTTGCCGAAATGTCTTGATCTGTAACAACTAGGGATGGAAATTGGACCTAGGTGTTACAGATCGAGACAGGAAGAAATGGTCCTATGGAAAATCTCGATCTGTAACAGTTAGCTGCAAAAACCGGCCCTTCGTGTTACAGATCGAGACATTCGGAACTGTCTCTCGAAAACATCTCAATCTGTAACATCTAGGCGCCAAAATTGGGTCTTCCTGTTACAGATTGAGATGTTTGAAGCGGTGAGCTTACAGGCCGAACTTGGGGCCCTTGTTGTCGTCCTTGAGGTCGGCGGTGTCCACTCGTAGGGCGTGCGTTACGCGATTGTTTCGAAACGGGCGGGAAACACAACGGGCCGGTGATGCTCCTAGTATGCCTATTCAACTGATTGTCTAATATTTAGGGGAGGATCGCGATGCAGGCAGATTCCGCTCAGCAGCAGGGCCTTTATCGCCCCGAATTCGATCACGATGCGTGTGGCATCGGCGCGCTTGCCGATATCAACGGTGAGCGCCATCACCAGATTCTGGACGATGCGCTGTCCATTCTGGTCAACTTGGAGCACCGCGGCGGCACGGGACTTGAGAAGAACACCGGCGACGGCGCCGGCATCCTGTTTCAGGTTCCGCATCACTTTTTCCGCAAAGAGGCTCAAAAGTGCGGCCAGATTCTGCCGGCAGAGGGCGACTATGGCGTGGCCATGCTGTTCTTCCCGCAGGACGACAAGGGCGTAGAGGATGCCCGTCGCGTGTTTGAGGAGGGCTGCGCCGAGGCCGGCGTGCCGCTGCTTTTTTGGCGCGAGGTGCCGGTCGACCCGCACGATTTGGGCGAGACGGCCCGCGCCTGCATGCCCACCATCTTGCAGGCCTTCCTGGGCCGTCCGGACGACACGCCCGCCGGCGATGCCTTCGAGCGTCGTCTGTACGTGTGCCGCCGCACCATCGAGAAGAAGGCCGACGTCGAGTTTGCCCTGCGCGACAAGATCTTCTATGTGTGCTCCATGAGCTCGCGCACCATCGTGTACAAGGGTATGCTGGTCGCCACGCAGATGCGCCGCTTCTTCATCGATCTCAACGACGCCGCCGTCAAGACGGCCGTGGCGCTCGTCCACTCGCGCTACTCCACCAACACCACGCCCAGCTGGGAACGCGCGCACCCCAACCGTTATATCATCCATAACGGCGAGATCAACACCCTCAAGGGCAACGTCAACTGGATCCGCGCCCGCGAGCCCAACCTGTACAGTCCCGTGCTGCAGCATGATCTTGAGCGCGTGATGCCCATCATCAACCGCGAGGGCTCCGATTCCGCGATTCTGGACAACGTGCTTGAGTTTTTGGTCATGAACGGTCGCCCGCTTACGCGTGCCGCGTCCATGCTGTTGCCCGAGCCGTGGGACCACAACGACAGCCTGAGTGAGGAGCGCCGCGCCTACGACGCTTACCAGTCCATGCTCATGGAGCCTTGGGACGGGCCTGCCGCCATCGCGTTCACCGACGGCCGTATGCTGGGTGCCGCGCTCGATCGCAACGGCTTGCGCCCGGCTCGCTACTACGTCACGCGCAAGGACTGGCTCATCCTGTCTTCCGAGGTCGGCACGATCGACGTCGATCCCGAGGACATCCTGCAGGCGGGGTGCCTCGGCCCGGGCGAGATGCTCGAGGTCGACCCTGACCAGGGACGCGTCATCTGGAACGACGAGATTCGCAACCGCTACGCGAACGAGAAGCCTTACCGCGATTGGCTTGGCGAGGAAATGCTCTCGGTCGACGATTTGCCCCTGCCCGAGCCTGCCGCCCTTGCCGCTGAGGAGGACGCAGGCGTGTCCTTCACGCGCCGTATGGCCAAGCTGGGTTACCACTTCGATGATATTCAAGAGCTCATTCGCCCCATGGCGAACAAGGGATCGATTCCGCTTGCGTCCATGGGCACCGACGCGCCGCTTGCGTGTCTCTCCAAGAAGACGCGCAGCTTCTTCGACTATTTCAACCAGCTGTTTGCCCAGGTCACAAATCCGCCGATCGATGCATTGCGCGAAAGCTTCGTCACCTCGACGGTGCTCTACGTCGGCAACCATGGCAACCTCTTGGAAGATTGCCGCGACACCTGCCGCCTCGTGCGTCTCGAAGGCCCGATGCTCACGCACGACGAGTTCGACCGTCTGTGCTCAATCGACCGCGTCGGGTTCAAGACGGCGCGCTTCAGTTGCACTTATCCGCGCAGCGCTGCGGAGGGCGCGCTCGAAGGGACGCTCGCCTCATTGCGCGAGAACGTGGAGGCGGCCGTGCGCGGCGGCGCGAACCTGATCGTGCTGTCCGATCGCGCGGGCGAGGGGGAAGTCCCCATCCCGAGTCTTCTTTCGCTCGCCGCGGTGCACAACCACCTGATCAACGTGGGCCTGCGCACCGACGCCGATTTGCTCGTGGAGACCGGCGACGCGATGCGCGCGCACGATTTCGCCTGCTTGGTGGGCTATTCCGCTTCGGGTATCTATCCGTACATGGCGCACGAGTGCATCCGCGATCTGTGCGAGCGCGGTGAGCTCGACGTGGACGGCGACACCGCTGTCGCGAACTACGACAAGGCGGTCACCGCGGGCATCACGTCCATCATGTCGAAGATGGGCATCTCCACGATGCAGGGTTACCACTCCGCGCAGATCTTCGAGATCTTGGGACTCGACGACGCATTCGTCGACGAGTGCTTCACCCATACGTCCACGCGCATCGGCGGACTTGGCGTGGAAGGCGTGCAGCGCGAGCTGAACGAGCGCTACGATAAGGCGATCGCGCTCGACAAGACTCCGGCGCCCGACCAGCTTCCCTCGCTCGGCGTGACCTCGTGGCGCCCGATTGACGGCGAGGAGCACCTGATCAATCCTCAGACGATTTACCTGCTCCAGCGTGCGGTGCGCGAAGGCGACTACGGCATGTTCAAGGAATACAGCGCCGCGTGCCATGTGCCCGGCCGTGCGGTCACGCTGCGCGACCTGCTCGATTTCGCGCCACAGGGATCCCCGGTGCCGATCGACGAGGTCGAGCCCGCAAGCGAGATCGTCAAGCGCTTCAACACGGGCGCCATGAGCTACGGCTCCATCTCCAAGGAAGCGCATGAATGCCTGGCCATCGCGATGAACCGCCTCGGCGGCAAGTCGAACACGGGTGAAGGCGGCGAGGACCCCGCTCGCGAGACGCCGCTTTCCAACGGTGACAGCAAGTGCAGCGCCATCAAACAGGTGGCGTCGGGCCGCTTCGGCGTGACGAGCCGCTATCTCTCTTCCGCCATCGAGATCCAGATCAAGATGGCGCAGGGCGCAAAGCCAGGTGAAGGCGGGCATCTGCCCGGCAAGAAGGTGTATCCCTGGATTGCCGAGGTGCGTCGCTCCACCCCAGGTGTGGGGCTCATTTCCCCGCCGCCGCACCATGACATTTACTCGATCGAGGACTTGGCCGAGCTCATCTTCGACCTGAAGAACGCCAATCCCGGCGCGCGCGTGTCGGTGAAGCTGTGCGCGCTCGCGGGCGTGGGCACCATCGCCACGGGCGTTGCTAAGGGCGGCGCCGACAAGATCACCATCTCCGGCCACAACGGCGGCACGGGCGCGGCCCCGCGCGACTCGATCTACCATGCGGGCATCCCGTTCGAGATCGGTCTCGCCGAAACGCAACAGACGCTTCTGCGCAACGGCCTGCGCAGCCGTGTCGTGGTGGAAACCGACGGCAAGCTCATGTGCGGACGCGACGTGGTCATGGCCGCGCTGCTCGGCGCCGAGGAGTTCGGTTTCGCCACCATGCCGCTCGTCGCCATGGGCTGCATGATGCAGCGCGACTGTCAGCAGGACACCTGCCCCGTGGGCGTCGCGACGCAGAACTGCAAGCTGCGCAGCTGCTTTACGGGCAAGCCCGAATACGTTGTGAACTTCATGATGTTCGTCGCCGAGGAGATGCGCGAGATCATGGCGCAGCTCGGCTTCCGCACGGTCGACGAGATGGTCGGCCACCCCGAGTACCTGCGCCAGGTTGAGGTGCCGGGCAACTGGAAGGCGAATGAGATGGACCTCTCCGACATGCTCGCCACGGTGACCAACGAATTCGGCCAGGCCATTCCCGGTGCCGAGGGCAAGCACTTCCTCCCCTCGATGGCGCCCGACTGCCAGCTCGACCGCGCGCTTGACGCGACGCTGTTCATCCCCTACACGGCCGAGGCGCGCGAGCATCTGCACCCCATCCGCTTCCGCGCCGACATTGCCAACGTGAACCGCTGCGTGGGCACGATGCTCGGCAGCCAGGTGACGCGCCAGCTTCCCGAGGGGCTTCCCGAGGGTTCGATCACGGTGGACTGCGACGGCTCGGGCGGCCAGAGCTTCGGCGCCTTCCTGCCGCGCGGCATCACGCTGAACATCGAGGGCGATGCGAACGACTACTTCGGCAAGGGGCTTTCGGGCGGCGTCCTGACGGTTCGCCCGCCTGAGGCGGCGACGTACAAGTTCGACGAGAACGTGGTCGTGGGCAACGTGGCGTTCTATGGTGCGACCAGCGGAAAGGGCTTCGTAAACGGCCTTTCCGGCCAACGCTTCGCTGTGCGCAACTCGGGCGCTACGGTGGTCGTCGAGGGCGTGGGCAACCACGGCTGCGAATACATGACCGGCGGCATCGCGCTCATCTTGGGCGAGGTCGGGCCGAACTTCGCGGCGGGCATGTCGGGCGGCGTGGCGTACGTGTACGACAAGTTCGGCACGCTCGCGGACAACTGCAACCTCGACATGGTGCGCCTGTGCGAGCCCTCCGAGGACGAGATCGAGCTCATCCGCAGCCTGATCGAGGAGCACGCCGAGCGCACGCAGTCGCCGCGCGGCATCAAGCTGCTCTACCAGTTCAACACATTGAAGAAGCTGTTCGTGAAGGTGATTCCCCGCGATTACGAGCGCGTGATCAACGCGGTCGAGGCCGCCGAGGCATCGGGGAAGTCGCATGAAGAGGCGTTGCAGATCGCGTTCGACGCCATGACGGAAGGGAAGTAAGCGATGGGCAAGCCAGGAGCGTTTTTGGAGCATGGCCGTCATGCTCATGACCTGCGTCCCGTTGCGGAGCGCACGCAGGATTTCAACGAGTTGGGTGTGAACCTCCCCGAGGGCGAGCAGAGGGTGCAGGCGAGCCGTTGCATGGCGTGTGGCGTTGCGTTCTGCCAGTTCGGAGCCTCGTTCGGGAAGGCGCGTCCTTCGGGATGCCCGCTTCACAACCTGATTCCCGAGTGGAATGACCTCGCATGGCGCGGGCAGTGGGACGAGGCGGCGGCGCGCCTGTCGCTCACGAGCCCCATGCCCG
>DBGAXC010000030.1:0-62603 GCA_048447565.1 Collinsella aerofaciens
CGGCGAAATATATTAAGTTTGTCGCGAGTTCCGCACGCAAAGGAAAGCACTTAATGTGCTTTCCGTCTTGCGCAGGACTGTAGAGCAGCAAACTTAATATATTTCGCCGCCCCTCTGCCAAGCCCAGGCGACTCCACATACTTTACCTGCGTAAACAATGTGAGTGAAATATGAATCTCGATGGATACGCCCGCAGCCGTGTATACTAAACAGCTGTGTGAAACCAGGGGAGTATTCTGGCTGGACAAAATGCCTGCTTAATAGGGTTGTCAGGTAGTCCGGGCGAAATACAAGGTTGGGGAGCACGTCGTGTAAGTAGTGGTCCTCTAGGGGCGTACGCTCGGTGGTGTACGCATTGTCCCAAGACCACGCGAGAGTTGGGATCATATCTTGATCAGCATGATTCTCGGCCGCAAGATTGGCATGACCCAGGTTTGGGACGAGGACGACAACGTCGTTCCCGTCACGGTCATCCAGGCTGGCCCCTGCGCTGTCTCGCAGGTTAAAACTCAGGCAACCGACGGCTATGACGCCGTCCAGATTGGTTTCGGCGACATCAAGGCTAAGAACGTGAACAAGCCCATGGCTGGTCACTTCGCCAAGGCTGGCGTCGAGCCTGTCCGCTTCCTTCGTGAGGTCCGCGTCGAGAACGGCGAGGAGCACAAGGTCGGCGAGGTCGTCACCGTCGCTGATTTCGCTGATGTCGAGAAGGTCGACGTCATCGGTACCTCCAAGGGTAAGGGCTTCCAGGGTCGCATCAAGCGCTGGGGTCAGCGCCGCGGTCCTATGACGCATGGTTCTCACTTCCAGCGTCACCCCGGTTCTATCGGTCAGTGCGCCTATCCTGCGCGCGTCCTCAAGGGCGTCAAGATGGCCGGTCACATGGGTAACGAGCGCGTTACCGTCAAGAACCTTTCCGTTGTCCGCATCGATGCCGAGCAGAACCTCATCTTGGTCAAGGGCGCTGTCCCGGGTGCCAAGAATGGTCTCGTCGCCATCCGTATGGCCTAAGGGCCCAGCCCATTTAGCCCAGCGTCATACCAAGGAGAACACTTAAATGGCAAAGTTTGAAGTAAAGAACAGCGAGGGCAAGAAGGTCGCCGAGGCCGAGCTCGCCGCTGAGGTGTACGGCATCGAGCCGAACATCCACGTTATGCACCACATCGTCAAGTGCCAGATGGCCTCTTGGCGTCAGGGCACCCAGTCCGCTAAGGGCCGCTCTGAGGTTTCCGGTGGCGGCAAGAAGCCTTGGCGTCAGAAGGGCACCGGCCGTGCCCGCCAGGGTTCCATCCGTGCTGCCCAGTGGCGTCACGGTGGCGTTGTCTTCGCCCCCAAGCCCCGTTCCTACGCTAAGCGTATGAACAACAAGGAGGTCAAGCTGGCTATGCGCTCCGCGCTGTCCGCCAAGCTGGCCGATGGCGAGCTCGTGCTCGTCGACGACTACGGCTTCGAGAAGCCTTCCACCAAGGCTGCCGTCGCCATGCTCAAGGCTCTCGGCCTTGAGGGCAAGCGTCTGACCATCATCGTTCGCGATGAGGACGTCAACGCCTACCTGTCGTTCCGCAACATTCCCAAGACGTTCATCATCACTGCCGACGAGGCCAACACCTACGATCTCGTCAACAACAACGCCGTGCTGATGCCCGCCGACATCGCCGCTCACTTCGGGGAGGTGCTTGCATAAATGACCGCCCACGAGATCATCATCCGTCCGATCGTGTCCGAGCGTTCCTTCTCCGGCATGGAGCAGAACAAGTACACGTTCGAGGTCGCCAAGGATGCTAACAAGTATCAGATCAAGGACGCTGTCGAGGAGATCTTCGGCGTCAAGGTCGTTCGCGTGAACACCCTGACGGTCAAGCCCAAGACCAAGCGCGTGCGCTATGTCGCCGGCAAGACCCGTTCTTGGAAGAAGGCCATCGTCACGCTGGCCGAGGGCGACACCATCGAGGTCTTTGGCAACCAGGCCTAAGACTCGCTGCTGTTGAGTGAGCTCATGCCTCCCAAATAGGGGAGGCGAGAGCTCAAGGTTTTGGGCGTATAAAATGGACACGCCCGGAACCGTGTATACGTCCGGTGTCATCGCACCCGAGGCAGAACCTCGAATCCCTGTCTGCGATGGCTAACGGATTCCTATTGAAAGGGATTGTAATGGCTGTAAAGCACCTTAAGCCGACCTCCGCTGGTAGGCGTTGGCAGACGATCTCCGACTTCTCCGAGATCACCTGCACCAAGCCCGAGAAGTCTCTTCTCGAGCCCCTGCCCAAGAAGGCCGGTCGTAACAACAACGGCCGCATCACCACCCGCCACCAGGGCGGCGGCGTGAAGCGTCGTTACCGCGTGATCGACTTCAAGCGCAACAAGGACGGCGTGCCCGCCAAGGTTGCCACGATTGAGTACGATCCGAACCGTTCCGCTCGCATCGCTCTGCTGCACTACGCTGACGGTGAGAAGCGCTACATTCTGGCCCCCAAGGGCCTCGAGGTCGGTCAGACCATCATGTCCGGTTCTGACGCCGACATCAAGCCGGGCAACGCTCTGCCCCTCGCCGACATCCCCGTCGGTACGCTCATCCACGCCGTCGAGTTCCAGCCGGGCAAGGGCGCCGCTATCGCCCGTTCCGCCGGTAACTCCTGCCAGCTGATGGGTAAGGAGGGCAAGTACGCCATCGTCCGTATGCCTTCCTCCGAGATGCGCCGCATCCTCGTTACCTGCCGCGCCACCGTCGGTGAGGTCGGCAACGCCGATCACTCCAACATCGTCATCGGCAAGGCCGGCCGTAAGCGTCACATGAACGTGCGCCCGACCGTCCGTGGTACCGTCATGAACCCTGTCGACCACCCGCACGGCGGTGGCGAGGGCAAGAACCACACCTCTGGTCGTCCCTCTGTTACCCCCTGGGGTAAGCCGACGAAGGGCCTTCGTACGCGCAAGAAGAAGAAGGTCTCGAACCAGCACATCATTCGTCGCCGTAAGAAGTAATTTCGGATACCGAGTTTTAGGAGAAAGCACTTATGAGCAGAAGTCTCAAAAAGGGCCCGTTCGTGGAGACTCGCCTTCTCTCGCGTATCACCGCGATGAACGAGGCTGGCAAGAAGGACGTCGTGAAGACCTGGTCTCGCGCGTCCACCATCTTCCCCGAGATGGTTGGTCACACCATCGCCGTCCACGACGGCCGCAAGCATGTGCCCGTGTATGTTACCGAGTCCATGGTTGGTCACAAGCTCGGCGAGTTCGCGCCGACTCGTACGTTCCGTGGCCACAAGGCCAAATAGGGGGTTAACCGTAAATGGCAACTAAGTCTATTGAAACTGAGGCCACCGAGGTTCGCGCCGTCGCTAAGTACGTGCGTGTTTCCCCCAGCAAGGCCCGCCTGGTGGTCGATCTGATCCGCCGCAAGCCTGTCGCTCAGGCCTTCGACATCCTCCACTTCTGCGACCGCGCCGTCGCCGTGGATGTCGAGAAGGTTCTCCGTTCCGCCGTTGCGAACGCCGAGAACAACAACGGTCTGCGTGCCGACAACCTGGTTGTCGCCGCTGCCTATGTTGACGAGGGTCCGACGCTTAAGCGCATCCGTCCCCGCGCCAAGGGTTCCGCTTCTCGCATTCTGAAGCGTACTTCCCACATCACCGTCGTCGTTGCTCCTCGAAAGGAGGCGTAAAGCTGTATGGGTCAGAAAGTCTACCCCACCGGCTTCCGTCTTGGCATCACCGAGAACTGGCGCTCCCGCTGGTTCGCAGAGAAGGATTACGCTAAGACCCTCGGTAACGATCTCGAGATCCGCAAGTACCTCGAGAAGCGTCTTTCCCGCGCAGCTGTCTCCCGCGTCGAGATCGAGCGCGCTGGCGACAAGGTGAAGGTTATCATCCTCACCGCTCGCCCCGGCGTTGTCATCGGTAAGAAGGGTGCCGAGATCGATACCCTCCGCACCGAGCTCGAGAAGGTTGCTGGCGTCTCCAAGGGCCAGCTCTCCGTCGACGTTGTCGAGATCAAGCGCCCCGAGCTCGACGCCAACCTCGTTGCTCAGTCCATCGCTGAGCAGCTCGAGGGCCGCGTTGCCTTCCGTCGCGCTATGCGCAAGGCTGTCCAGTCCGCTCGCAAGGCCGGCGCCAAGGGCATCCGTATCCAGTGCTCCGGTCGTCTCGGCGGTGCCGAGATGGGCCGTCGTGAGTGGTACCGCGAGGGTCGCGTGCCTCTGCACACCCTCCGTGCCAAGATCGACTACGGCACGGCTGTCGCCAGCACCACCATGGGTGCCTGCGGCGTGAAGGTCTGGATCTACCTGGGCGAGAAGCTCCCGGGCCAGCCTGTTCCCAACCCTGCACTCGAGGGCTCTTCCCGTCCTCGTCGTCGTAACTCCGAGAGGAGGGGTCAGTAGTGCTTGCCCCTAAGCGTATTCTTCACCGCAAGGTGCAGCGTGGCTCCATGAAGGGCCAGGCCAAGGGTAATACCGAGCTGCATTTCGGCGAGTTTGGTATCCAGGCTCTCGAGGCCCATTGGATCACCAACCGTCAGATCGAGGCCGCTCGTATTGCCATGACCCGCTACATGAAGCGTGGCGGTCGTGTCTACATCACGATCTTCCCCGATAAGCCCATCACCAAGAAGCCTGCCGAGACTCGCATGGGTTCTGGTAAGGGTAACCCCGAGGAGTGGGTGGCCGTCGTCAAGCCCGGCCGCATCATGTTCGAGGTCAAGGGCGTGCCCGAGGAGGTCGCTCGCGAGGCTCTGCGTCTTGCACAGCACAAGCTTCCCATCAAGACCAAGATTGTTGCTGCCAAGAACGCTGAGCAGCGCATCGAGAAGGAGATGGCTGAGGAGGCCGCTCTCGAGGCCAAGTGGGCTGCTGAGGACGCCGCCGCCGCCAAGGAGGAGAACTAATGAAGCCCGCAGAGATTCGTGAGCTCTCGGACGCTCAGCTCGTTGAGAAGCTGAAGGAAATGCGCGCCGAGCTCTTTAACCTTCGTTTCCAGATGGCCACCAGCCAGCTGGACAACACCGCTCGCGTCAACACCGTGAAGAAGGACATCGCTCGCGTCCTCACGGAGCAGCGCGCCCGCGAGATCGCAGCGGAGAAGTCCGCTGTCGCCGAGTAGGACCTAAGGAGAGAACATGACTGATTCGCGTAACTCGCGTAAGGTCCGTACGGGTGTCGTTACCTCCGTCTCCGGTGCCAAGACCATTGTTGTCACCATCACCGAGCGCAAGCGTCACCCCAAGTACGGCAAGATGATGACCAGCTCCAAGAAGCTGCACGCTCACGACGAGGAGTGCACGGCTGGCGTGGGCGACACCGTCCGCGTTATGGAGACCCGTCCTATGTCCAAGATGAAGCGTTGGCGCCTCATCGAGGTCGTCGAGCGCGCTAAATAAGCAGTCGCTCTTACGACTTGTACGTTTCCGAAGATGTGCGTATGCCTGGCTTGCATACCACAGGCCGTATAAAGGCAGCGCACCTCTCTTCGGTTCTTAGTTCGGAGGAACATCTACCATGATTCAGATGCAAACCATGCTGAACGTCGCCGACAACTCCGGCGCTCGCAAGATTCGCTGCATCAAGGTGCTTGGCGGTTCCAAGCGTCGTTATGCAGGCATCGGCGATGTGTTCATCGGTGCTGTCCAGGAGGCTACCCCTGGCGCCAACGTCAAGAAGAAGGACGTTGTCCGTTGCGTCGTCGTTCGCACCGTTAAGGAGATCCGCCGCAAGGATGGCTCCTACATTCGCTTTGATGAGAACGCCTGCGTTGTCATCAACAACGATGGTTCGCCCGTCGGCACCCGTATCTTCGGGCCTGTCGCTCGCGAGCTTCGTGACAAGAAGTACATGAAGATCGTCTCGCTCGCTCCCGAGACCCTGTAGTTAGGGGAGATATATGTATATCAAGAAGGGCGATAAGGTCCAGGTTCTCTCTGGTAAGGATCGCGGCAAGCAGGGCGTTGTCCTGCGTGCTCTCCCCGCCGAGAACAAGGTCGTTGTCGAGGGCGTTTCGGTCGTCAAGAAGGCCGTCAAGCCCAACGCTGCCAACCAGCAGGGCGGCATCGTTTCGCAGGAGGCTCCTATCGACGCCTCCAACGTCAATCTCGTTTGCCCCGAGTGCGGTAAGGTTACCCGCGTCGGTCACGAGAAGGACGGCAAGAACAAGCTGCGCGTCTGCAAGAAGTGCGGCCACAAGTTCTAAGCTGCCCGCAACATCAAGTTGCTAGCAAAGGCCCGGATGCCCCAAGGCACCCGGGCCTTTTTCTATCCCTACTCATTGGGGACAGACTTAAATGACTTGTCGTTGGGGATGTTCTTAAACGGCTAGTTGATGGGGACAGTCTTTAGATTTGTATATCTGGCCATCTGGGATAGGCTTCAACGAAAGCGGCACCTAGGGACAGTCCTTTGATGTCTGGTGCCCCCAGAGGGGTGAAGTAATACAGCTGGCTCTGTCTTTTAGGGCTTTGGTGTTCCGCCCCTTTATGTTTCACAAGGATCGTTGCATGCGCATTTACGCGCATAGGCTTGCGCGATAATGCGCATAACCGCGCAAACATCTGCCAACCATGGCTAAATAATGACCTATAAGCAAATAAACATGCAAATACGAGCAGATACGCGCGCAATTGTGCGAATATAGGGTTGTTAGAAATGAAGGACTTCCGATACCTCAGGAGGCACATAATGGCAGATTCCAAACAGGCTCCGCTCGACGCCGAAGCAGCCGCTAAGGCGGCGTTTGCCTCGGTCCAGGATCAGCCGTTCCCCAACGATATTTTTACGGCCCCCGAGCTCCGCTGGGCCGTGATCGGTTGCGGTGTTATCGCCAACCAGATGGCCCAATCTCTCGCTCTTGCCGGCCGCAAGCTTGCGGGCGTTGCCAACCGCACACTGTCCAAGGCCCAAGCTTTTGCCGAGCAGTATGGCGTCGAGAAGGTGTACGAGACGGTTGAGGACCTCTACGCCGATCCGGACATCGACGCCGTCTATATCACCACGCCGCACAACACGCATATCACCTATCTGCGTGCCGCGCTGGCCGCCGGCAAGCATGTGCTCTGCGAGAAGGCCATTACCCTCAACTCTGCCGAGCTCGACGAGGCCCGTGCCATAGCCGACGAGCACAACGTGGTCCTTATGGACGCCACCACGGTGCTCCACATGCCGTTGTATCAGGAGCTGCGCCGTCGCATGGATGCCGGCGACTTTGGCCACATGAACCTCGCTCAGCTCAACTTTGGCAGCTACAAGGAGTACGGCGATCTGACCAATCGTTTCTACAACCGTAGCCTTGCAGGCGGCGCCATACTCGACATTGGCGTGTATGCGCTCTCCGTCATGCGCCTCTTTATGGCGAGCCAGCCCGCTGAGGTTGTCTCGCTGGGCAACACCTGTGAGACCGGTGTCGACGTTGCGGGCGGCATCGTCTGCCGTAATGCCGAACAGCAGCTGGGCGTGGTGAGCCTTACGCTCCACTCCAAGCAGCCCAAGCGCTCGGTCATCAGTTTCGATAAGTGCTATATCGAGGTCAACGAGTATCCGCGCGCCGACCATGCGACCATCGTGTGGACTGCGGACGGCCACCGCGAAGAGGTCCACGCTGGCACCGAGGCATACGCTCTGTGCTACGAGATGGCCGACCTGGAGAAGGCCGTTGCCGGCGATGATTCGAAGCGTGAGCTTCTGGGCTATGCTTCTGATGTTATGGAGCTTATGACCAAGCTCCGCGCCGACTGGGGAGTTGTGTACCCCGAGGAGGAGTAAACGATGCTTGCGGAAGATAGGCTCAACGCGATCGTGTCGATGGTGCAGCGAGCCGGCTCGGTTACCGTGCCGGAGCTTGCTGAGGCCCTGGGCGTGACGGCGTCTACCATTCGGCGCGACCTGCAGACGCTCGACCGAGCGCACCGCATCGCCAAGGTCCATGGCGGAGCGACGAGCCTTGAGCGTGCGCACGTGTCGCGCGACCTAACGCTCAATGAACGCAGCGACCTTCATAACGACGACAAGGAGCGTATCTGCGCCCGTGCGGCGGCGCTTGTGGAGCCCGAGAGCTTTGTATACATCGACTCGGGCTCGACGACGCTCAAGCTCATCGAGCATCTTCCACACCTTGAAGATGTCACCTATGTGACCGATTCCGTGCTCCATGCTCAGCACCTTGCTTTGCGCGGCATGCGTACCGTGGTGCTGGGCGGCGAGCTCAAACCCGAGACCGAGGCGCTCGTTGGCCCCGATGCCTTGGCAACCTTAGACCGCTACAACTTCAACTGTGGCTTTTGGGGCTCTAACGGCATTGCCGCCGAGCAGGGCTTCACGGCGCCAGATATCGAGGAGGCGCAAGTAAAGCGTATCTCGATGCGCCATACGGCCAAGCGCTTCGTAATCTCGGACGCCAGTAAATTTGGCATGGTGGCGCCCATCAAGTTCGCGGACTTCCGAGACGCAACGATTATTACCGCAGGCGAGGTCCCCACCAAGTACCGGGCGATGGACAACGTCATCACGGTCTAACAAACAGGGGCAGGCTAAGGCCAAAACCGCCACAAAGGTGCCTGTCCCCATTGTGGTGGTTTAGGGCTCCCAGGGGCAGGGGGCTTCGATGTGGATGTGCTCGCCGGTTACGGGATGCGTGAAGGACACGCTGTGGGCGTGAAGCATGAGGCCACAAGGACGCGGCGTGCCGTACAGGTCGTCGCCAACCAGGGGATGACGCTCGCTCGCCAGGTGCACACGGATTTGGTGCTTGCGGCCGGTGAGCAACTCGACATCGATATACGAGCGCGCGGGCAGGCCACGACGGCTCTTAAGACGTTTGAGCACCTTCACGCGCGTTTGAGACGGCTTGCCGCTGGCGCCGACGCGCATCTTTCGGCTGTCGTGACGGTCGCGCGCGATGGGCTTGTCGATGAGCTTTTCGTTCCAGTCGATCTTGCCCTCGGCGAGCGCTAGGTAGTGCTTTTCGAAAGCGTGGTCGATAATCATCTGGTCAAAGGCGGGCTGCGTCTGCTTGTCGAGCGAGAACAGCACCACGCCGGTGGTGTCACGGTCTAGGCGATTGAGCGGCTGCATGTCGGTCGCGGCAAAGCCGTCGCCCATCGCCAGCAGCAGGTCGCTGGCGTAGTCGGTGAGCGTGCGCTCGCCGGTGCCGTCGCCGTGGACAATCATGCCGGCGGGCTTGTCGATGGCCATGAGCCAGGCGTCGCAGTAGAGGACTTGAGGTTCTTCGTTCACGTGTAAGCCTTTCGGTTAACTAATTCCCACAAACATGCAGCCCGAGGTCGCCCCGCGTAGGCGGGCGGCGGGCTTGCGACCGGCATACGCTGCTTCGACGGCACGACGGACGCGGGCGACGGCACGGCCCACCTCATCCGTCTCGAGCAGCGTTCCGTCCACCATGAGACGACGCACGCCTGCATCGAGCAGCTGAGGAACCTGCGGCGTGAGGTCGATGGGGTAGGCGTCGTACAAGCGAGAGCGGCCATGGATGTCGGTGCGCACGGGCATGACCTTGCCGTCGATATTCTTGAGCGAGAGCTTGCGGGCGCGCAGACGGCAGTTGGCACAATCGTGGATGCAGCCGTTGGCAACCTGCAGAATGCAGTGCTCGCTCGTCATAACGCGCGGACGGCCGAACACAGTGATGCCCAGGGCTGCGGGAGCGGCGGTGCCAAGCGAGACGATCTCGTCGAGCGTAATCTCGGGCGAGAGCCAAAATGCGCCGGCTCCGCGCTCGGCAAGTGCCTCCATGCAAGGCACGTTGTGCACGGGCAGGCAAGAGCGGATCTCCGCCGTGGCGCCAACCTGGGCGGCCAGGGCAAGCTCAGAGATGTTGCCGATAGCGACCGTGGCACCGGCAACAATCCACGGGTCAACGCGGACGTGGTCAACGGCGCGGCAGACCTCGTCGAGTACGGGTACGATGCCCTGCTCAAGCGCGTCGGCGGGGGAGAGGTCGGCCGCATCGAGCGCGTCGGTGGTCATGTAGATGCGCGTTGCACCCTCCGCGCGGGCTGCCTCGGCGGCCTCGAGCGAGGTGACGGTGGCGCAGATTTGCGGCTCATCGCGGTAATGCTCGGGTGCAGGGCGGGAATCGCTGGTTACAATCACCGGCAACTCGAGCGCGCGGGCACGCTCATCATACGGTGCCAGAATGGCCTCCTCCAGCGCTTTGCAGGCGGCGGTGCGCACCTTGTGCACAGCGGAGAAGCCCATGCCGCAGCCCTCATCGAGCGTCACCTCGAAGCTCGCAGCCTCAAAGGGAGAGGAGCCCATACGCCCGACGTGCTCCACCAGATCGGCCGCCTCAACGGTGCGGGTCTTGGCGGCCTCGACGGTAAAGCCCGTGGCAGTGGCCGTAAGCGAAGGATCGTCGCAGCAGGTGAGCGTCACGGTAAACGGCTCGCCCAGACGCGCCACAACGGACACGTCTACAGCGCGGCGGCGCAGCACATCGCGCTTGAGCGCGGCGCCGGCGGCGTCAATGGCGCGCTGACTGCGAATCACGCGGACGCAGCAGCCCTCGGGCATGCTGCGGGGCACGCGACATTCGATGATGTCGCCCGCAGCGGCATCATCGGCAGCGATGGTGGTCAGGAATTGGTCAAACTCGTTATCGTGGCGAAGCTCCAGCAGGTCGCCCTTGCCCACGGGCTCAAACAACTCAATGCGGGCGATGGCGGCGCGGCGACGGCGGTCGTCGGGCTTGAGACCGCGCATATCGCGGTTGGCCAGGCGGCTGCCCAGCACCGTGCCCACAATCTGGCCGCGGTTGTTGGAGCGCTCGTAGCTCATCATCTCGTCGCCCGAGGTGCCGTCCTGATAGGCGTGCGTAAAGTCGCGGTTGAAGCAGCGCTTGAGCTGGCGCTGGCGGGCGGCTTCCTCGTCCTTGGCAACGGCGGCTCCGGATAGCATGTCGTCAATTTCGTGACGATACACATCAACGATGGAGTACACGTAATCGGGGGCCTTCATGCGGCCCTCGAGCTTGAGCGATGCGGCGCCGGCGTCATACAGACGGCGAACAAGCTGCGACGTGTTGGTGTCGCGCGGGCACAGCGCGCGCTCGCGACCGGCAGGGGAGAGCGAGCGGCCGTTCTCGTCGATCAGCTCGTAAGGCAGACGACAGGGCTGAGCGCACATGCCGCGGTTGGCCGAGCGGCCCGCCATGGCAAAGCTCGACAGCAGGCACAGACCCGAGTAGCAAAAGCAGATGGCACCGTGGCTAAAGACCTCAAGGTCCACATCGGGCGCGGCGTTGTGAATGGCGGCGATCTCGTCGATGGAGAGCTCGCGCGAGAGAGTCACGCGGTCGGCGCCCTGCTCGCGGCACCAGATAGTTCCGCGGTCGTCGTGGATGTTCGCCTGGGTCGAGATATGCGTCTCGATGCCGGGCATGGTGCGCTTGACTTCAAAGAACAGGCCCCAGTCCTGGATGATGAAGGCGTCGGCGCCCAGCGTGGAGCAGCGATGGATGAGCTGCAGTGCATCGCCCATCTCGGACTGCTTGATGACGATGTTGACCGTGACGTAGACGCGCGACCCGGCTAGATGCGCGGCGTGGCAGGCTTGCTCAAAGGCCTCGTCGGTAAAGTTGGTGGCCTTGCGGCGGGCGTTGAAGCTGCCCATGCCGCAGTAGATGGCGTCTGCCCCGGCGGCGAGCGCGGCGGCAAAGGGCTCCGGGCCTCCGGCGGGGGCCAAAAGCTCGGGCCTGCGGTTAGTGGTTCGGCTGGCGGTTGCGGTCATATCCTGCCTTTCAAAATGCTCAGATATTCAAAAGTATAGTGGCGTCGCTGCGGTGGGCGATGCCCGCAGCCTAAGCAGGACAAAGTCTTCAGCAGCTTGGACTGGCTGCTCCACATGAGAACCGTTCAGCGGTTCGGGGAAACCGTTGGGCGATAAAATATTCTCGCAACGTGATAATAATCTTGCATCGCGCGGAAACCTTGAGTACTATCCCAATCAAGCGCGGTGTTCAGACCGAACTGTGCCTCCCGGTGTGAACACCGCGCTCACGCTCTCTCAATTGATCGTAAGGAGAAAAACATGAGCAAGACCGTCGTGTCTTCCGATAACGCACCCGCAGCCATCGGCCCGTATTCCCCCGGTATCCAGGCCGGCAACATGGTGTTCCTGTCCGGCCAGCTGGGCATCGATCCCGCGACCGGCAAGATGCCCGAGGGCGTCGAGGCCCAGGCCAAGCAGTCCCTCGCCAACGTCGAGGCCCTGCTGACCGCTGCCGGCGCCACCTTTGCTGATGTCGTCAAGACCACGGTCTACCTGGCCGACATCGCCGACTTCGCCGCCGTGAACGAGATCTACGCCTCTAAGTTCGAGGCCCCGTTCCCCGCGCGCAGCGCCTTCCAGGTTGCCGCCCTTCCGGCTGGCGGTCTGGTCGAGATCGAGGTCGTTGCCGCTCTCTAAGGCGTTAGCCACAACTAAACATGACATGCAAAAAGACCCTGCAGCGCGTGCGAGCTGCAGGGTCTTTTGTCAAGTGACGGATCGCTTGTGGAGCCGCGCTTCATTTTGCTCGTTAGCCCTCTTTGCGAACTCTTTGCAGGTAGCGGTAGACGCTGGGCTCTGAGATGCCCAGCGCGGCGGCGGCGCAGGCCACGGCGCCCTTGAGCATGAACACCCCGTTGCCGTTGAGGTGGCGAATGACGTCCACGCGGTCGCTCTGACCAAGCGACGCTACATCCAGCCCGCGCGCGCTCAGCAACTCGGCAATGCTGCGGTCGATGAGCTCCTGTGTGGACTCCGAAAGGCTTTCGACCTCGATAGGGGCGGGCTCCGTGCGCGTCGGCGCCGCGTCGAAGCACGCCATGAGCTGCTGCGCCATGGCGTTGATGGAGCGTACCGTGGAAAGATCGGTGTTGACGCAGAGCATACCGACGATCTCGTCATTCTCGCGGATAAAGTACGTCGCTGACTCCAACGTCTTGCCGCCGGCACCGCGCCCCTCGTAGCCCGTAATAAACGGCAGGTCGCGATACTTGGCGTCGTGCATGATCTTGAGTGCCAGATCGGTGGCGGGACCGCCGACCTTGCGGCCGCTCACGATGCCGTTGCAAATATCAACGATGGCGTGGTCGGGATCCGAGAAATCGTGCAGCACGATTTCGCTGTTTTTACCGAGTATCTGCTCCAGAAAATCGACCATCGGCAAAAAGCGACGTACGGTCTCGTTCACGGGCAACTCCTTTGGGTGAAATCGGAAATGTTCATAACAATTTTTTCTCATGGTAACACGCTGCCCATCATCTCGTATATCCGCAGGTACATTGCGTAATGCAGACGAACGGTAGGAATTTAGCGGTAAACGGTTGACCAAAAGAAATGTTAGATGTTATTTTGACCAGACACTTTCCTGACCTGCGGAAATGCGTTATTTCAGCTGAAGAATAGTCTGATAACAAAAAATTATTATTGAGAATGAGAATCATCTTTAATACGATATGCAATGAAGGCACAACCTCAACCCCGCACTGCGTCACAATAGAGCGTTAGATGCGAAAACAACTACTTCGAGGATTGGTGGTCAAATGACCCAGGAGACGGTTACGAACGGCACTGAAGCCCTGTTCGCTCGCGAAGGCATGCCTCCCGTTAAGGAAATGATCCCGTGTGCCCTTCAGCACGTACTGGCATCGTTTGCCGGCATCATTACCCCGGCGGTCATCATGGCCGGCGTCTACGGCTTTAATAGCCAGCAGAGCACCGACATCATCCAGGTCGCGCTTATTCTTTCGGCAATCGACACGGCCCTTCAGGCCTTCGCTCCCTTCCGTCGCATCGGCGGCGGCCTGCCCATCGTCATGGGCGTTTCGTTCGCGTTCCTCCCGGCCCTGCAGGCCATGGGCGCATCGGGCTTTAGCTTTGGCGCGCTTTTGGGCGGCGAGATCGTCGGCGGCGCCGTCGCGGTCCTCTTTGGTCTGGCCTACAGCAAGATCAAGTGGCTGTTCCCGCCCGTCGTGACCGGTACGGTCATCTTCTCCATCGGCGTTTCGCTGTATCCCACGGCCGTCAAGTATATGGCCGGCGGTATGGGTACGCCGTTGTGGGGCACCCCGCAGGCATGGTGCGTCGCTCTCATCACCTTCGCCGTGGTCTTTGCGCTCGCCAACTTTGGCAAGGGCACGCTCAAGTTGGGCTCTGTGTTCTTTGGCATGATCGTTGGTATGATCGTCTCCATCCCCTTTGGCATGATCGACTTCTCCAGCGTCGCCACCGCTCAGGTCTTCGCTCTTCCCAAGCTCATGCCCTACGCGCTCGAGTTTGATCCCGAGGTCTGCATTACCCTCGCCGTCGTGTTCCCCATGGTTGCCATCCAGGTTATCGGTGACGTCTCCGCCGCCTGCCTGGGCTCCATCGACCGTATGCCCACCGAGCGCGAGCTCTCCGGCGCCATCGTGTCCCAGGGCCTCACCTCTATGGTCGGCGGTCTGCTGGGCGGTCTTCCCACCAGCGCCCTTGGCCAGAACGTGGGCATCATCTGCTCCAACAAGGTCGTCAACAAGTGGGTCTTTGTGATCATCGCGGCCGTCTTTGCCATCGCCGGTCTGTTCCCGCAGCTCTCTGCCGTTCTTTCCGCTATCCCGCAGCCCGTCATCGGCGGCGCGACCGTCGGCGTCTTTGGCACCATCACCATGAACGGCGTGCGCATGTTCACCCGCGAGGGCCTCACGCAGCGCACTACCACTATCGTCGGCACCTCCGTCGTCTTTGGCCTGGGTATCTGGATGGCCAGCGGTTGCCTTGCCGGCGAGGGTATGCCCGCCTGGGTGTCCACCGTCATCGGCTCCAATGCCGTAACCCCCACCGCCATCATGGCCATTGTCCTTAACCTGATCCTTCCGCAGACGCCGGTCGTGGCTCAGCACATCGATGCTGCCAAGGACGCTGCCGTGGATCTGGTCTTGCCCGAGAGCAAGAAGTAACCAATTCGGTGCTATTCGTCGGCGGACGCATCGCCTCGTCCGCCGACGCCATGCGGCGCCAAGCCGCACTTCAAAGGGTTTGTCCCTTTGGTGAAGCGTTGACGGGAGAGGGCCCGTTTCCGGTGTAGGCCGGCGCTTCGCACTCCGCCATGTCAGAGGTGTCAAACCCCGCCTCTGATGTTGAAGGGAGCATCCATGCTTCTGGTCGCTAACGGTTCCGTCTTTACCCGCAACGCTCAGACCCCGTTCATTCCAAACGGTGCGGTCGCCATTGACGGAGATACGATCGTCGAAGTGGGCCCCGAGCGCGAGCTCAAGGCCAAGTACCCGGATGCCGAGTACGTCGATGCCCGGGGCAACCTCATCATGCCCGGACTCATCAACTGCCACACCCACATCTACTCGGGTCTGGCCCGCGGCCTCGCCATTAAGGGCTGCAACCCCACCAACTTCCTGGAGAATCTTGAGCAGCAGTGGTGGAAGATCGACGACAACCTGTCGCTCGACGGCACCAAGGCCAGCGCCTATGCCACGATTTTGGACTCCATCCGTGATGGCGTCACCACGATCTTCGATCACCATGCGAGCTTCTGCGAGATCCCGGGAAGCCTCTTTACCATTAAGGATGCAGCTCAGGAGCTGGGCATGCGTTCGTGCCTGTGCTACGAGGTCTCCGATCGCCGCGGCCAGGAAAAGTGCGACCAGGCCATTGCCGAGAACGCCGAATTTGCCCAGTGGGCCGCCAAGGAGCGTCGCGATAACGACAACCACATGATCGCCGCCATGTTTGGCGGACATGCTACCTTTACGCTTTCGGACGAGACCATGGATAAGATGGCCGAGGCCAACAACGGCCTGACCGGCTTCCACATCCATGTGTGCGAGGGCATGAACGACGTGTGGGATTCCCGTCTCAACCGCGGTGGCATCAGCCCCGTCGAGCGCCTGCTGCAGCACAACCTGCTCGGTCCCGACACCATGCTCGGCCACTGCATCCACGTGACGCCTGCCGAGATGGATATCGTCAAGGAGTCCGGCACCTGGCTCGTCAACAACCCCGAATCCAATATGGGCAACGCCGTGGGCTGCGCCCCCGTGCTCGAGTTCTTCCGCCGCGGCATCCCCGTGTGCATGGGCACCGACGCCTACACCCACGATATGCTCGAGAGCCTTAAGGTCTTCCTGATCATTCAGCGTCACAACGCCGCCATGCCCAACGTGGGCTGGTGCGAGGCCATGACCATGCTGTTCGAGAACAACGCCAAGATGGCGAGCAAGTACTTCGATCGCAAGCTCGGTGTGCTCGAGGCCGGCGCTGCCGCCGACGTTATCGTTATGGACTACAAGCCCTTTACGCCGCTGAGCGAGGAGAACATCGACGGCCACATGCTCTTTGGCATGATGGGTAAAAACTGCCGCACCAACATCATCAACGGCCGCGTCCTGTACAAGGATCGCGAGTTCGTTGGGATTGATGAGGACAAGATCAACGCGTGGACCATGGCCGAGTCCAAGAAGCTCTGGAGCACGCTCAACGATCGCACCTACTAATTCACAAGTAGATTCGCGCGCGTCGGATGTTTCGCCGCATCCGGCGCACGCATAGGCGGCCTCCGCGGGGTCGCCGGCGCTGTGCTAGCGCTACACCGAATTTGCGCCCGCCGCGCGGTCTCGCCGGGCGTTACAGAGAGGAACTCATTATGAGCGACATCATGAGGCCGATCCCGTTTTCGCAGCTGATGAACTGGATCATCGAGGAGCACAAGACTCAGGGCGCCGTCTTTGGCGTGCGCAAGATGGTTACGACCAACCAGGAGGGCGCGCTTCCCATATTTGACGAGCGCATCGAGACTCCGTTTGGCCCGGCCGCCGGCCCCAATACGCAGCTTGCCCAAAACATCGTGGCATCCTACGTGGCCGGTTCCCGCTTCTTTGAGCTCAAGACCGTTCAGGTTATGGACGGCGAGGAGCTCTCCAAGTGTGTGAACAAACCCTGCATCGTGGCGCAGGACGAGTGCTACAACTGCGAGTGGTCGACCGAGCTCGAGGTTCCGCAGGCTTTTGCCGAGTACGTGAAGGCATGGTTTGCCTGCCACCTGATTGCCCGTGAGTACGGCCTGGGCAGCCCGGACGGTTTTGTCTTTAACATGTCCGTGGGTTATGACCTGGAGGGCATCAAGAGCCCCAAGGTCGACGCCTACATCGAGGGCATGAAGGACGCCAGCGGCTCCGAGGTTTGGAACGAGTGCCGCACGTGGGCGCTCGCCAACTTGGACAAGTTTGAGCATGTCGATGTCGCGTTTGTCGAGTCCATCCCGGCGCGCGTCTCCAACTCCATCACCGAGTCCACGCTGCATGGCTGCCCGCCGGCGGAGATCGAGCGCATCGCGACCTATCTGATCACCGAGAAGGGCCTCAACACCTACATCAAGTGCAACCCCACGCTGCTGGGCTATGAGTTTGCACGTCAGCGCCTCAACGAGCTGGGCTTTGACTACATCGTCTTCGACGATACGCACTTCCGTGAGGACCTGCAGTGGGTCGACGCCGTACCCATGTTCGAGCGTCTGATTGCCCTGTGCGCCGAGCGCGGCCTGGAGTTTGGCGTCAAGCTGACCAATACCTTCCCCGTCGACGTGACCAGGGACGAGCTGCCTTCCACCGAGATGTACATGTCCGGCCGTTCGCTGTTCTCGCTGACCATCGAGGCTGCCCGCCGCATTACCGAGCAGTTTGACGGCAAGCTGCGCATCAGCTACTCCGGCGGCGCCACGGTCTACAACATCCGCGCCCTGTACGATGCTGGCATTTGGCCCGTCACCCTGGCGACCGACGTGCTCAAGCCCGGTGGCTACGAGCGCTTTAGCCAGATGGCTGGCGAGTTTACCGATCTGGACGGCAAGCCGTTTGAGGGCGTCTCTCTCGACGCCGTGACCGCGATCCAGACCGATTCGCTCACCAACCCGCTCTATAAGAAGCCGCTGCGCCCGCTGCCCGATCGCAAGGTCGCCGGCAAGAGCCCGCTTTCCGACTGCTTTACCACGCCGTGCCGCACGAGCTGTCCCATCCAGCAGGATATTCCCGCCTATCTGGCGGCTGTTGACGAGGGCCGCTACGAGGACGCGCTCAACATCATCATCGAGCGCAACGCCCTGCCGTTCATTACCGGCACCATCTGCCCGCATCCCTGCGGCCGTGCCTGCGAGCGTGCGTTCTACGAGCCCGAGGGCGCCCAGATTCGCGCCAGCAAGCTCAAGGCCGCCCGCGAGGCCATGACCGCCGTGCTGCCCAAGCTGCGCGCCCAGGCCATCGCCAACGACGGCGAGCACAACGTTGCCGTTATCGGCGGCGGCCCGGCCGGCCTGGCGACGGCGTTCTTCCTGACGCGTGCCGGCGTGCCCGTCACCATCTTCGAGGCCCGCGACTCTCTCGGCGGCGTGGTCCGTCACGTGATTCCCGAGTTCCGTATCGCGAGCGACGATATCTCCCACGATGCTGAGCTCTGCCTGGCCTTTGGCGCCAAGGTGCAGCTCAACGCTCGCGTGGATTCCATCGACGAACTCAAGGCTCAAGGCTTTACTGACGTGGTCGTGGCCACCGGTGCCTGGATGCCCGGCTCTGCGGGCTTGGGCGAGAGCGCCGAGCTCGACGTGCTGGAGTTCCTCGAGGCCGCCAAGAAGGGCGAGAAGCTCGAGCTGGGCGAGGACGTTGTGGTCATTGGCGCCGGCAACACCGCCATGGACGCGGCCCGCGTGGCCAAGCGTCTGGCCGGCGTGAAGAACGTGCGCCTGGTGTATCGCCGCACCAAGAAGCAGATGCCCGCCGACGAGGAAGAGCTCGATCTTGCTCTTGCCGACGGCGTTGAGTTCTGCGAGCTGCTGGCGCCCAAGGCGCTCAACGGTGCCGTGCTGACCTGCGACGTTATGGAGCTTGGCGAGCCGGATGCAAGCGGCCGTCGCAGCCCTGTCGCCACGGGCGAGACCGTCGAGCTTTCCGCCACCACGGTGATCTGCGCCGTGGGCGAGGGCATCGATGCCAGCCTATACGATGCCGCGGGCGTCGAGCACGACCGTCGCGGCCGTCTTGCCGCCACCTCTACCGGCGTCGAGGGCGTTTGGGCTGCGGGCGACTGCCGCCGCGGTCCTGCCACCGTGGTCGAGGCCATCGCCGACGCCGCCGAGGTCGCCCGTGCCATCGCCGGCGTGGACTTTAACAAGTACGCCGACTGCAACGAGCAGGCCGGCCGCGAGGACACCTGCTACGAGCGTAAGGGGTCGCTGTGCCGCGACAAGCACAACTGCACCAAGACCCGCTGCCTGGGCTGCGGCTCGGTGTGCGAGGTCTGCTGCGACGTGTGCCCCAACCGCGCCAACGTGGCAATTAAGGTGCCGGGCCTGGCCAAGCATCAGGTCGTCCATGTCGACGGCATGTGCAACGAGTGCGGTAACTGCGCCGTGTTCTGCCCCTACCAGGAGGGTCGTCCCTACAAGGACAAACTCACCCTGTTCTGGAGCGAGGAGGACATGGAGAACTCCGAGAACGAGGGCTTCCTGGCCGTGGGCGAGGACCACTTTAAGGTCCGCGTCGCCGGCACGGTCCGCACCGTCTCGGTCGATGCCGTCAACACCGGTCTTCCCGAGGCCGTCCGCCTGACCATCAGGGCCGTGCGCGACAACTATTCGTACCTTCTTAAGAAATAGGCGAGTCTCTTATGGCCAAATCCATTCAACATAATGTGGCCTACGTTGCCTGCGGAAGCGGTTGCGCCTCCGCAGGCGGCGACGCCCGCTGCAGCGAAGGCTGCATTGGCTGTGGCGCCTGCGTCACGGCCTGCCCCCACGGTGCCATTGCGCTGGTCGACGGCGTCGCCCGCGTGGACCGCTCCAAGTGCACGGGCTGTGGCCTGTGCGGCATGGCGTGCCCGCAGCGCGTGATTGCCTTTGTTCCCGGCTACCAGAACATTCTGGTGCGCTGCAACAACACCGATAAGGGCGCCATTGCGCGCAAGATCTGCGACACGAGCTGCATCGGTTGCGGTATGTGCGCCAAAAAGTGCCCTGCCGGCGCTATCCGCATCGAGGACAACTGCGCCCATATCGACGGCGTGGACTGCCTGTCGTGCGGCATGTGCGCCGTCGTCTGCCCTCATGGCGCCATCCACGACCGCACCGGCATCGCCGCTGGCGTGTAGAAGGGAATCACCATGGCACAGGAATTCACTTTTACCGTTAACGGCGTCGAGCGCACGACGACTCAGAACAAGCCGCTGCTGCGCTATCTGCGCGACGACCTGCACATTCACTCCGCCAAGGACGGCTGCTCCGAGGGCGCCTGCGGTACCTGCACCATCCATGTGGACGGTGCGGCCGTCAAGGCGTGCGTGCTGACCACCGCTCTTGCCGCCGGCCGCAACATCGTGACCGTCGAGGGCCTGCCCGAGGACGTGCGCGAGGCCTTTGTGTACGCCTTTGGCGCCGTGGGCGCCGTGCAGTGCGGTTTTTGCATTCCCGGCATGGTCATGGCGGGTGCGGCGCTCATCGCCGAGGACCCCGAGCCTACTGAGGAGCAGATCAAGTACGCCATTCGCGGTAACGTCTGTCGCTGCACCGGCTACAAAAAGATTATCGAGGGCATCTCGCTGGCCGCTGCGGTGCTCCGCGGCGAAAAGCAGATCGACGAGGACCTGGAGCGCGGCGATGACTACGGCGTGGGCAAGCGCGCCTTCCGTATTGACGTGCGCAAGAAGGTGCTCGGCGAGGGCAAGTATCCCGACGACATCGACGAGCTCGATCAGCCGGGCCTGACCTATGCCAGCGCCGTGCGCTCCAAGTATCCGCGCGCCCGCGTGCTCTCCATCGACACCTCCAAGGCCGAGGCCCTGCCCGGCGTGGTGGGTATCCTGCGCGCCGAGGACGTGCCGGTCAACCAGGTCGGCCACCTTATCCAGGACTGGGACGTCATGATCGCCCAGGGCGATATCACCCGCTGCGTGGGTGACGCCATCGTGCTGGTGGTTGCCGAGGACGAGGCGACGCTCGAGAAGGCCAAGAAGCTCGTAAAGACCGATTACGAGCCGCTGGAGCCCGTGCGTAACATTGTCGAGGCCAGGGCTGCCGACGCCCCGCGCCTGCACGACAGCTTCTTTGCCTTTGGCAACACGGTGGAGCTCAAGGACAACGTGTGCCAGAGCCGTCACGTGACGCGCGGCGACGCCGCCAAGGCGCTGGCCGAAAGCGCGTTCACCGTGACGCAGCGCTTTACCACGCCCTTTACCGAGCATGCCTTCTTGGAGCCCGAGTGCGCCGTGGCATTTCCGTACAAGAACGGCGTCAAGGTGCAGTCAACCGACCAGGGCGCCTACGACACGCGCAAAGAGTGCGCCCACATGTTTGGCTGGGATAGCGAGCCCGAGCGTGTGGTCGTCGAGACCATGCTCGTGGGTGGTGGCTTTGGCGGCAAGGAGGACGTGTCCATCCAGCACCTGGCCGCGCTTGCTGCCTATAAGTTCCAGCGTCCTGTGAAGTGCAAGCTCACGCGCGCTGAGTCGCTCGCGTTCCATCCCAAGCGCCACGCCATGGACGGCACCTTTACGCTGGGCTGCGACGCCGAGGGCAACTTTACCGGTCTGGACTGCGAGATCAACTTTGATACCGGCGCCTACGCATCGCTGTGCGGTCCGGTGCTCGAGCGCGCCTGTACGCATGCCGTCGGCCCCTACAAGTACCAGAACACCGACATTCGCGGTTTTGGCTACTACACCAACAACCCGCCCGCCGGCGCGTACCGTGGCTTTGGCGTTTGCCAGTCCGAGTTTGCGCTCGAGAGCCTGATCGACCTGCTGGCAGAGAAGGTCGGCCTGGATCCGTGGGAGATTCGTTACAGAAACGCCATCGAGCCGGGCGAGGTTTTGCCCAACGGCCAGATTGCCGACTGCTCCACGGCGCTTAAGGAGACACTGCTCGAGGTCAAGGATGCCTACTATGCGCATCCCGGCCACGCCGGCATTGCCTGCGCTATGAAGAATGCTGGCGTGGGCGTTGGCCTGCCCGACGCCGGCCGCTGCAAGATTCGCGTCGAGAACGGCGTGGCCGTGGTCTATGCCGCCACGTCCGACATCGGCCAGGGCTGCAACACCGTCTTTTTGCAGGACGTTGCCGAGGCCTGCGGTCTGCCGCTTCGTTGCATCGCCAACGGCGAGTGCTCCACCGAGAACGCTCCCGACTCCGGCACCACGTCTGGCTCGCGTCAGACGGTCGTGACCGGCGAGGCCGTGCGCGGTGCCGCCTTCCTGCTGCGCGATGCCATGCTTGACATCGAGGCCGGCAAGTCTGCGCCCGCCGCTCCCGTGAATGCGCATGGCGACGGCGTCAAGATCGAGTACGACGACGGTCGCGCCTATCAGCTGCGCGCGCAGGAGCTCGTCGCCGGCCAGGGTATGCATCCTCAGGATCCCGCGGCCGCCATCAAGGCGCTCGAGGGATGCGAGTTTGGCTACGTGTACCTGGAGCCGACCGACAAGCTGGGTGCCGACGTTCCCAATCCCAAGAGCCACATCTGCTACGGCTTTGCCACGCATGTGGTCATTCTGGATGATGACGGTCGCGTGAGCGAGGTCTATGCCGCGCACGATTCCGGCAAGGTGGTCAACCCCATCTCCATCCAGGGCCAGATCGAAGGCGGCGTGCTCATGGGTATGGGCTATGCGCTTACCGAGGACTGGCCGCTCAAGGACTGCGTGCCCCAGGCAAGGTACGGTACGCTCGGGTTGTTCCGTGCGCCCGAGATTCCGGATATCCACGCCATCTACGTGGAGAAGGACGAGCTGCTGCCCGTGGCATACGGCGGCAAGGGCATCGGCGAGATCGCAACGATTCCCACGGCGCCCGCCGTACAGAACGCCTATCGCGCATTTGACGGCAAGCTGCGTCCCGATCTGCCCATGGTGGATACGCCCTACAGCCGCGTCCGCAACCGCGGGTAGGGTAGGGCGCGGACGACCATTGCTGATGGGCTGTTCGCGCTCAATATCAACTGCATATGCTGCGCCTTTGACCCCCGGCTCCATCGCGAGCCGGGGCCTTTTGTTTGGAGCGCCTCCGCATGCGGAAACTGTGTCCCGGAATCCAGCTTCGGAACGGGATGAACTTTCCCAACGGGGCCGCATGCGGAAACTGCGTCCCGGAATCGTGCCTCAGAATGGGATGTGTTTTCCGCTGGCCGGCCGTTTGGAAAGTGCATCCCAGTTTGAGCGTTTATTCCGGGATGCGGTTTCCGCTGAAGGACTCAACCGGAAAGCACGACCCGTTCCGAGACCTGATTCCGGGACACAGTTTCCGCTAGGCCCGCCATCCGGAAAGTGCGTCCCGTTTTGAGTGTCCAGGTTGGGACGCGCTTTCCGTTGGCGTGGCCGTTGGGAAAACGCGGCCCAGATAGGGGGAATGCGATTCGGCGATGCGTGGCCTAACAGCTCCTACAGGTCCACCTCGTTGAGCCATGTCGGTAGAGCGGTCTGCCGGATGCCTGCCGTCTGCAGCTTTTTGGCGAGCATTCCTGCCGAGCGGACCTCGTTCATGGTAAAGCGCAGCAGAGGGTGGCTGTAGAGCGATAGGTGCGCCTCGCGCTGTCGTTCGGCAACGAGCGCCTCGGCGGTGGTGCGTCCGGCCAGCATGGTCTGGTCGGTATATTTGATGAGCCCGTCGAGCTCGCCCAGCGTGAGTTTCCGTGCCTGGCGCTCCCAGGCAAAGTCCGTTCGTATGGGCTTGGCCGAATCGAAGGGGTCCGTCAGCTCGTATTGAAGCCAGTCGGGCGCAAAGCCCGTCTCGATCATGACGGCTCGGGCGACCGATTTCCCGCCGCTTTCGGCGCGGGCGTCGGCATATCGAAGCGTTGTGAGGGCGGTGCGAATCGCGCGACCATTGCGGGCAGTCGCTCGTTACTCAACGGCCTCCATCAGCTGTTCCGGCGCAAGGCCGAGCTTTGAGATCGCCGAATCGGCAATGGGCATGCCGTCGGCAAAACCAGTTTGCAGCAGGCAATCTGTGGCCGTTTGGATGGGCGGCGTTACCGATATGCCGGCTCTGCGTATTGCTCCGGCCGGCTCAATCTGGTGTCGCTGAATATGTGCGCCCGGACGAGCCGACGGCTTTGTCGAGCTGCAAACATGCACGACGTCCAGGTGTCGCCACGAGACCTCGAGCCCCAGCAGGCAAGCTGCCGAAAACGAGCAGAACGTCCAATCGGGATGGATGATCGCAAGGGCGCGGATAATCTCGCAATGGCGTTGCGCTCGGTTGAGTTCATCCCAGCGCGTTTTTCGCGCAAACAACCCCGGCATGGGCGAGACAACCGTGCCGCCGGTGCGCCGAAGGAGCGCTTTTCGGATCGCCGTGCTCGGGGGAATCAGACAGCGCCCCTCTTGTTCGGCTTGAGTGAGCAGTTGGTCGATGAGCTGGTCATTGCAATGGGTCATGAGCTACCGCCTCCTTTTGGGTAGCAAAAACGTATCAGCTGGAACTTGCCGCTCAGCTGACCAAAAGCTGACCAAAATCTAACCATGCAGGTAGATGGCCTGTTTTCGGCGACATATTTCTTGTTTGAATCGGTGGGCGGTAATCGGCGACCTTGAACGGTAGCGAGTTATGAAGACTGGGTAAGTTTCGGGACGTGTACTTTTTTGAAAAGAGCATTCTATCTGCTGTTTTGTGTTTCTGGATCGCATATTTGAAGGCATGTGATAAGGGCGGAGGATCGTCGTCTTGTATCTGCGGAAACTGTGTCCCGGATTCGACGCTCGGAATGGGATTCTTTTCCGGAACGCCCCTCAACCGGAAAGTGCATCCCAGAATTCAGGCTCAGAACGGGACGCGCTTTCCGGATGGCATGCTTGGCGGAAACTACGGCCCAGTTTTTGGCTCCAGAACGGGATACATTTTCCGGAACGGTCCACGTGCGGCGGTGTATCGCCCCTTTTCGTGCTCCGCTTGTCGAATTACGTTATAGCTAGCTATATTATAGGAAGATATAATATAGCTAGCTATAACGTAAAGGAAGGATGGCCCTATGTTTATCGGAAGAACAGCGGAAATGTCCGAGCTCAATCGACTGTATGGCACGGGCTCCTTTGAGATGCCTGTGATTTACGGCCGCCGTCGCGTAGGTAAAACGCGCCTTATCACAGAGTTCATTCAAGGCAAGAAGGCTATTTACTTTCAAGCTCGTCGTACCAATGCAGAGGCAAACCTGCATGGCTTTAGCCAGGCGATACTTGCGGGCTCTGTTGGTGCTGCATGCGTGTCGTTTCGTAGCCTTGACGAGGCGTTCGATGCATTGGCCACCATGGCTCGCACGGAACGTTTGATTGTCGTGATTGACGAGTATCCCTATCTCGCCCAATCGAATCCCGAGATCAGCTCGTTGCTGCAAGACAAGATCGATCACTTGTACAAAGAGACCAAGCTCATGCTTATCCTGTGCGGGTCGTCGCTTTCGTTCATGGAAGAGCAGGTGCTGGGCTACGAGAGTCCGCTATACGGTAGGCGTACGGCCCAGTTTAAGATCATGCCGCTCGATTTTACGACGACCCTCGGCCTGTGGCAGGGCATGAGTCGCGAAGACGCTGCGGTTTGCTATGGCATGACGGGCGGCATTCCTGCATATATCGAGAAAGTCGATCCTGTCGCACCGCTCAAGGACAACATCAAACGTCTTTTTCTTACTCCTACGGGCTATCTCTTTGAGGAGCCGAGTAACCTGCTATTGCAAGAGTGCCGCAATCCCGAGCAATATGATGCAATCGTGCAAGCAATTGCTCAGGGGCGCTCGAAGATCTCAGAGATTGCGAGCTCTACGGGAATCCCTGCGAGCAACGTAAAGAGCTATGTGGATAAGCTAGCGTCGCTTGGGATTGTCGAGCGCGAGCTGCCCCTAAACGAGACGAGCAATAAGCGAGCCGTGTATCTGCTGAGCGACCAGATGTTTAGGTTCTGGTACAAGTTTGTTCCGCAGAACATTGGGCTGATTCAAAACGATATGGCCGAGATGGCGTATAAGCGCATTGAGCCGTACGTATCGGATTACATGGGTACGGTCTTTGAGCTTATATGCAGGCAATACGTGTACGAACTCGCACGCGCGGGCCAGCTCGATGTGGTTCCGGCAAGCGTCGGGCGCTGGTGGGGGACGGATAATCGCACACATACGCAGGAAGAAATCGACTTGATTGTTGACGATGGCGAGGGCGCTGCGCTGTTTGCGGAGTGCAAATGGCGCAATGAACCGGTAGGCGAAGACGTGCTGCAAAAGCTCGTGCACCGAAGCGAGCTCTTTAGACGGCAACGAAAAAGCTATGCACTTTTCTCAAAAAGCGGCTTTACGCAGGGATGTCGGGATGCTGCAGAGAGTAGGGGGGACGTCAAGCTGATCTCGTTTGCCGAGATGTGTGAGCGGGATAACGCTGCTCGGGGGTAAAGCCTGTCCTCGAATGGCTGGAACGGGGCCCTCTGTTGTCGTGCTAGCTGCCAGCGGAATGCCGGCGGAAAGCGTGTCCCAGATTTCGGCTTCAGAATGGGATGCCGTTTCCGGATCGGCCCTCAGGCGGAAACTACGACCCGGAATTCGGCTCCAAAACGGGATACGCTTTCCCGGTGGCATCTCTAGCGGAAACTGCATCCCGGAATGAGCTCTCGGAACGGGACACGCTTTCCCATCGGGGCTTCAAACGGAAACCGTGTCCCGGAATCGAGCCTCAGGGTGGGACGCATTTTCCGGTAGAGGCCTGGGACGGAAGGCGTGTCCCAGAATCCGGCTAATCCGATGGCCAGGTGGTTGAGCGAGCGGGCTCCGAGGCTCCATTACTGAAAATTCATTTGTTAAACCTGGCAACCGTGGGTAGAATAAAGTCGACGGCAGCCCAAGGGTGATAGCTGGGCAGCGCCGTTACTTAGTTCAAGGGGTCAATGCCTTAACGGCGTCGACCCCTCTTCTTTTGCTTCGTACGCTGCTTAAGTGCCTCGGAAAGTCCGATAAGCGCCGTGAGGAGCGAGACCAAAGCGGTCAGGAGCTTCACGAAATCAATCAGATCGGTCATGGGCATCACCTCCCGTCGCATGGAGGGCGCTGCCCGGCACATGGAACTGCCGTCAACAACTGCCATTCTATCAAAGCGCGGTCATAAATACGAATATATGTTCGATAATAACAGCAACGTGATTCCCTCGAATAGCAGCCTTTCGTAAGGGCGGCAGAAGACGGCGCTGGGCGATTGGGGCTAGACGCGCAGGTCTTCGTCACCGAAAGCCCGTTTGATTAACCAGCCCTCTGTAGGTACACTGCATATTGATGGGCCCGGGATGACCGCTGATTCAAGTCACCGGGCCTAAATCTTTTTCATGCATTTGAATAGAGCGGGCAACTCTCTTGGGGCCGTCTGCATGGCGTGTGCCTGGCGCATGGTATTGCGCCCAGCTTTCATGTCCGCGCGGCCACCTATCCTTACGGCAATGTAGCCGCCTATGTAGCAAGCGGCAGGCAACGGAGAAAGGCCCTAACCGTGTCAGTTGAAAAGACGCCGGGTATCTCGGCTATCGATACGACGAACTTTGCGCGCCAGATTGTGCTGGACTTTGAGTTTGCGCCGGTGCCAAAGCAGCGCCAGCGCCGTGGACTGCGCAATGAGATTATCGAGGTCGGCGCCGTCAAGCTCGATTACCACGGCAACGTTATGGGCGAGTTCTCGCAGTTTGTGCAGACGGAATTTACCGAAGGCGTTGCGTTTCCCGTCCGCGAGCTTACGGGGATATCGGCTGTGGACACTGCGATGGCCGATCCGCTCTATGTGGTGATCAAAAGGCTCAGCGATTGGATTGGTCGCTACTCCGCCCAGGTGGTTTGCTGGAGCGGAGCGGATCGTCGACAGCTTTTGACCGAGTGTCAGGCAAAACACATCGACCTTTCCGCATTTCCTACGGACTGGGCCGACCTGCAGGCGTTTTACACCTCGATCATGGACGTGGGCAGCCACGGGCGCGTCTCTTTGAGTGACGCGGCAACGTGTTTTGGTTTTAACGCAAGCTTTATGCCGGTGAGCTTGTGTTCGATGCCACTTGTCGAGGCTGAGTGCAGGTCGGCGACTTGCTCGATGTCTGAGTTGCCCTTCGATCAGTTCTTGTCGAGCTCCTTTGGGCGGGAGAGGCAGCGATCTAGATATCCGCTCTTGGCATATGAGACAAGAAGCCCGTAAGACTGTGGCAATGTCAAAAGGCATACACAAGTGTCAGTCTTTTGACATCGTATGATTTTGGGGAGTGGCGTGCAGCGATCGCGCGCCACCATGACGGCGTAAGTGTTTGCTTTCGTTGTAGAATCTAACGATATGAGCATCTCGGTTGCTCCAGTGCTTCGATGCTCTGGTCTTTGGCGCCTTTCGTTCAGTGGAGGACTGACCGCAAGCGGCGTAAACAAGAAAGGGGACAATCGCAAATGAAAGCAACCGAGGCAAATCTACTCGACCTTATGGGCGTGGCGAAGATGCAGTTCGTCATTCCCGTGTACCAGCGAGTTTACTCGTGGAGTGTAAAAGAGTGCGAGGTGCTTTGGGATGACGTCATGCGAGCGGGTCGTGATGGCGTATCGCACTTCGTGGGGTCAATGCTTTATATCCCCGAGTCCGAGAGCTCTGCCACGAGCATTTCGCGTGTGCTTCTGATTGACGGACAGCAGCGCATGACGACGTTTTCGTTGATGATTGCAGCTTTGGCTGACTATTTGGAGAGCAACCCCGACAAGGCTGGCTTCCTTGGCGACCTCAAAATCTCGGCGCTGAGGAAAAATTACCTCTTTAACGATGACGACTACAACGGTCTGGCACGCTACAAGCTGGTGCTCTCGCAGGACGATAAAGAGACGCTGTTCTCCATCGTGTCTGGGGCTCCCGTGCCAGATGAAAAATCGGATCGCATTGTCGAAAACCATGCGTTCTTCCGTGAAAAGATGCACGGGAAATCATTCGACCCTGCAAGGCTTTGGGCGGGGCTAAACCGCGTGCAGGTCATCGACACTAAGCTCACCGCTGGCGTTGATAATGCCCAGCTCATATTTGAGTCCATGAACTCCAAGGGCAAGCCGCTCACGCCCATTGACCTCATCCGTAACTACGTTCTAATGTCGCTTCCCAACGACGAACAGACCAAGCTTTATGAGGGTTATTGGCATCCACTCGAGTGCTTGTTCGGAAAAGGCGGCGAGGACGAGTTCAATGCATTTATCTGGTACTGGCTGTGGCTTAAAGTTCCCAATAGGATGCCGAAGGAGAACGAGGCCTACTACGAGTTTAAGCGCTATTTCGCCGACGACTACGATGGTGACACCGAGGGCCTGCTTAAGGAGCTGCGCGGGTATGCACATAGATACGCCAGTCTGTTCCTTGGTAAGGAGAAGGACGACGGACTGCGCCGAGTGTTCGGCAGAATCGTAAGCCTCGACGTGAAGCAGATAAGGCCCCTCTTAATGTTGCTTTATTCGGCTTACGAGGGGAATGGACTAGACCGCAATGCGTTTTTACGTATCTGCGAGACTATCGAGTCGTTTCTGTTCAGGCGAGCGGTTTGCGGCAGACTTACCACGGGCCTAAATAATTTCTTTGCCGGCATGTATCGCAATCTCGAGCAGCAGGACGATATCGAGGAGTACGTTACGGCGATGCTCCTTATCCACAGCAGCGGTATGACCGCATACTTTCCGACAGACGAGCATTTTGTCGAGGAGTTTAAGACGCGTGACTGCTACAACCGCTTCTCTAAAAAGCGCTATTACCTGGAACGCATGGAGAACTGGCACCACCCGAAGGAGTCCATCTCAGCCGACGATTACCAGATCGAGAACATCATGCCCCAGACGATCGATGATGAGCACGGCTGGAAGGAATCGCTTGGTGAGAATTGGGAAGACGTCCACGACAGGCTGTGCAACAACTTGGGAAATCTTACGCTGACGGGATACAACCAGGAGTACTCAAACCGGTCGTTCTCGGACAAGCTCAATCTGCCTGACGTCGGATTTAAGTGCAGCCCGCTCTACCTAAACAAATCGATTGTCTCGCATGAAAAATGGGGTGAGGAAGAGATTGGGCAGCGCGCGGACGAGCTGGCGAAAGAAGCGTGCGAGATATGGAAGTATCCCGACCTCCCGGCAGACGTCGTCGACAAGTACCGTCCTTCTCGCGGGGAGTCTGACGAGGCGCCTATTTGGACTCTGCAGGAGAATCACCCCACTTTTGCCGAAGGCGGACTCAACCAGAAGCTTTTCGATGAGGTGCGCGAGTCTGTTCTGAGTGGTAATCCTTCGTGGGAGTCCTATATAGCCAAGTACTATGTAGGACTCAGGTCGGGCAAGCGAAAACTGCATGCCGTGCTAGAAGGCAGGACCAGCAACGGTGGTTGGATCGCCGTTGGCCTGGCAAAGAGCGTGGACGACCTAATTGATCCAGAGGACATGTGTCAGGACAAACGCGCACAGGGCGGATTTGGCCCGGGCTTACCCACTTACGTTGCGCTTCGGAACGCCGATGACATTCCTGCGGTGCTCGATCTCATAAAGCAGTGCTAGGTTGAAGGCCGGGAATCTAATTCCCGGCCCTTGCCAGCTCAAAATCGTCGATGGCCCATTCGCCCGTCTACGCCCCCACAATCCCGCGAGTCGCTTGATTTGGTTTACGGCCCTCAGTTTTCGGCATCTGTTACTCGTCGTCCCCGTCGTTGGGGTCGCCCTTGAGGGTGTTGATGTCCAGGTACTGGTTATCGTCCTCTTTTTGCTGGGTTTCCGACTCCGCTTGGGTGGGGCCGCGGAACAGCTGGAATCCCTCAAACGCAATGACGCCGAGCAGGGCAATGATAATGGCGATAAAGGCAACCTTGACTGCCTGCGGAAATTCCGAGAAACGCAGTGCCTTTTCCTCGGCGTAATAATCGGCGAAGCGCTCTTCGCCCGTGCTTTTGGTATACGCCGGCGCGGACGCGGCCTCCGTGTCATATTCCGGTGCAGGCGTGGCAGCGTACGGATCGTTGAGATAATCGCTCGATGCGGTGCCATAATCCTCGGTCTCGATGCGACCGGTGCCAGCATGGCCATCGGAATAATCGGAATATGCTGCACCGCCCTCATTGTCCGCGGCGCTCGTGTTGGCGGCAAAAAGCGGGTTAACTGGAACGTCGAGCGCCGGCATGCCGGTAGAGGTCTCATCCAGATCGGCTGCAGCCCAGGAATCGTAGGCAACCTGATGGGCAACGGGCTCATCGAGCCTTGCGACCGGAGGCTTGCGTGCCGCAGGAACAGGCAACTGCTGGGCGCTGTACATAACGGTGCTGTCGGCCGATTTGCCCTGCGTCGCTGCAGCGAGAAATGCCGCCGTCTCGGACGGGTCGCTTGCGGGGCGGGGAGCGGGCGTGGGCGCCGAAGTGGGTGCGGGCGTAGGCGCGGGCGCCGAAACAGGCGACTGCGCAGGAGTCGGCGCAGATGCGGGCTTAGGCGCAAGTGCGGGATTGGGGTTTGACGGGCGAGCCCCGCCGCCCATGAGTTCGTCGGCGGTCCACGGGCGATCATCCATCACGTCGTCAAGGCTCAGCGAAAACAGGTCGTCTTCACCCTCATCGAACATGCGGTGCACATGTCCACCAATTGCCGGAATCAATCCGCGACCGGTGCATGATGCCTTGCTCAACGCCATTCTGTTCCACCCTTTCGAAATACTAATGACATCGATTATATGGAACTTCTCAAGCGGCTCGGTCTTGGATTCGTGCTTTCCAGAACTCGCGCCCAAAAGGGGAGGGGCAATCCAGGCGAGTGCCTACTTGTCGCCGGCCGCCGCCTTGGCCTCATTGAGGTAGCTATAGAAGCTGTACTTGGAGATGCCAAAGAACTCGCAGGCGCGCTCGCTCGACTTGGAAATGAGGAAGGCACCGCGACGGTCGAGGTAGCCAATGGCACGAATGCGCTCGTCTTTGGTCATGAGTGCCGCGGGCTTGCCCACAAACTGCTCGCACTCGTGCAGCAGGTCCTCGAGCAGGTCGCCGATGTTCTTGGTAATGGGCTCGGGCTCGGTATAGCCCGTGCCGCCGGTGCCGGTAAAGGCGTCGAGCGAACGCTCAAAAGCCTTCATGAGCGTAATGTCAAAGTTGATGCCCAAAATGCCGACGGGCTTGCCCTCGTCGTTGCGGATAAAGATGGTCGAGGACTTGAGCAGCTTGCCATCGGTGGTTTTAGTGAGGTACGGCTCGCGGTCGTGTACGTCGGTGCTGCCCTCGTGCATGGACTCAAACACAATATGGCTGGGGCCGTCACCCAGTTTGCGCCCGCTGACGTGGCCGTTTTCGATCACTACGATGGAGTGGTCCACGTCCTCGGTCTCCAGATCGTGGACGACGACTTCGCAGTTGGGGCCAAATTGGAGCGCCAGGCCGTGTGCGAGGCGCTTGTAAAACTCAATCTGTGCGGGGGTCATGGGTGCCTTCCTAAAAATTAGTTTGGGCACACTTTGCCATAAACCACATCTGTTCGCAAACAAATCCATCAACAAGGCAATTCATGACCGTTCGGCGGCGAAAAAGTACCGATTACGGCAACAAACAATTTGTTAGGTTTGCCAATCAAAAAGTGTGATAGAACAGTGCTAACAAACTTTTTGTTTGGCATCCACATAAAAGTTCAGTCGCATGAATGGGAATGGGCTGAAACGCGTATGCGGGGGCCGGCAAGAGAGGACTTAAGGAGTTCACCGTATGGCCGATAAGATCCAGTGGGCGGGCAACACGATGCCCAAGAGCGATGACAAGCACTTGGGAATCATGAGCCTCGACCACGTGAAGAAGGCCCGCGCCTTCCACCAGTCGTTCCCCCAGTACACCGTCACTCCGCTTGCCCGCCTGGACGGCCAGGCCGCGCGCCTGGGCCTGTCCAACCTGTGCGTTAAGGACGAGAGCTATCGCTTTGGCCTCAACGCCTTTAAGGTTCTGGGCGGATCGTTTGCCATGGCCAACTACATTGCCGACGAGACCGGCAAGGACGTTGCCGAGTGCACCTTCGATTACCTGACCTCCGATCAGCTTGCCAAGGACTTTGGCCAGGCCACCTTCTTTACCGCTACCGACGGCAACCATGGCCGCGGCGTGGCATGGGCTGCCAACAAGCTGGGCCAGAAGGCCGTCGTTCACATGCCCAAGGGTTCCACCAAGCCCCGCTTCGATAACATCGCCGCCGAGGGCGCAACGGTGACCATCGAAGAGGTCAACTACGACGAGTGCGTGCGCATGGCCGCCGCCGAGGCCGACGCCTGCGAGCGCGGCGTCATCGTTCAGGACACCGCCTGGGAGGGCTACGAGAAGATCCCGTCTTGGATCATGGAGGGCTACGGCACCATGGCTTCCGAGGCTGCCGAGCAGCTGCGCGAGATGGCCATCAACCGCCCGACCCACGTGTTTGTCCAGGCTGGCGTGGGTTCGCTCGCCGGCGCCGTGGTGGGCTACTTCACCAACCTGTATCCCGATAACCCGCCCACCTTCGTCGTGGCTGAGTGCGCGCCTGCCGCCTGCCTGTACAAGGGCGCTGCCGCCGGCGACGGCGATCCGCGCATCGTGGACGGCGACATGCCTTCCATCATGGCCGGTCTGTGCTGCGGCGAGCCCAACATTTTGGGCTGGGATATCCTGCGCAACCACGCCACCGCCTTCGTGTCCTGCCCCGACTGGGTCACCGCTCGCGGCATGCGCACCCTGGGCGCTCCCGAGAAGGGCGACCCGCGCGTCATTTCCGGCGAGTCCGGCGCTGTGACCACCGGCCTGGTCGAGACCCTCATGCTCGATCCCGAGTACGCCGAGCTCAAGGAGCTCATCGGCCTGGACAAGACGAGCTCCGTGCTCTGCTTCTCCACCGAGGGCGATACGGATCCCGACCAGTATCGCCGCATTGTTTGGGAAGGCGAATATCCCACTTGCTAATCGTTGGGGCGGAGTAAATAGGTATCGCTCCGCCACCTCACAGGTAGATTCCTTCGTTTGAAAGGTTATGAACAATGGCTAAAGAACTCGATTTCGACGCTATCAAGGCTGCTGCTGAGTCCCATCGTGCTGATATGACTCGCTTCCTGCGCGCCATGATCTCTCACCCCTCTGAGTCCTGCGAGGAGGGTGAGGTCGTCGCTTGCATTAAGGCCGAGATGGAGAGCCTTGGCTATGACGAGGTCAAGGTCGACGGCCTGGGTAACGTCATGGGCTTTATGGGCGAGGGCGACAAGATCATCGCCATCGACTCTCACATCGACACCGTCGGCATCGGCAACATCGATAACTGGGATGCCGATCCTTATGAGGGCTACGAGACCGACGAGATCATCTATGGCCGCGGCGGCTCCGACCAGGAGGGTGGCATGGCTTCTGCTACCTACGCTGCCAAGATGATGAAGGACATGGGCCTCATCCCCGAGGGCTACAAGATCATGGTCGTCGGCACCGTCCAGGAAGAGGACTGCGACGGCATGTGCTGGCAGTACATCTACAACAAGGACGGCATTAAGCCCGAATTCGTCATTTCCACCGAGCCCACCGACGGCGGCATCTATCGCGGTCACCGCGGCCGCATGGAGATCCGCGTCGACGTTCACGGCACCTCCTGCCACGGCTCTGCTCCCGACCGCGGCGACAATGCCATCTACAAGATGGCCGACATCATCGCCGACGTTCGCGCTCTCAACAACAACGGCTGCGACGAGTCGACCGACATCAAGGGCCTCGTCAAGATGCTCGATCCCAAGTACAACCCCGAGCACTTCGAGGACGCCCGCTTCCTGGGCCGCGGCACCTGCACCGTCAGCCAGATCTTCTACACCAGCCCCAGCCGTTGCGCTGTCGCTGACTCCTGCGCCATCTCCATCGACCGTCGCATGACCGCCGGTGAGACCTGGGAGTCCTGCCTGGACGAGATCCGTAACCTGCCGGCAGCCAAGAAGTACGGCGACGACGTGAAGGTCTCCATGTACATGTACGACCGTCCGTCCTGGACCGGCGAGGTCTACGAGACCGAGGCTTACTTCCCCACGTGGATCAACAAGGAGACCGCTCCGCACGTCAAGGCCCTCGTCGACGCCCATAAGGCTATGTTCGGTGACGAGCGCATCGGCTGCGAGCCCAGCATGGACAAGCGCACCGGTCGTCCGCTGTGCGACAAGTGGACCTTCTCCACGAACTGCGTTTCCATCCAGGGCCGCTACGGCATCCCCTGCGTCGGCTTTGGCCCGGGTGCCGAGTCTCAGGCTCACGCTCCCAACGAGGTCACCTACAAGGACGACCTGGTCACCGCTGCCGCCATGTATGTGGCTGCCCTGAACCTCTACGATCCGAGCCAGGCCGATGGCGATGCCACCGTGTTCCGCGCCGGTCTGACCAACAACAAGATCGACTAGTCCCATTCCTCGATCTTGTTGAGCCGGGGACAGTTTATGCCCCCGGCACCCCCTGTTGACTTGGGGCCCGCGGTCGTTATCTCCCATGCTTCCTCAACGGTAGCGGGTCCTCGTCATGGTGCTCTGCATGTTCTAGCCACACGCGCATGCCGGAGCACATCTACTCATTGCGATCGTTTCATCTTTAGAAAGGACATTTCCATGGACGCCAAGTTTACCGAGCTCGTCGAGCAGCTGAACGGCCTCGACTTTAAGGGTATGTACGGCAGCGACTTCCTGCACACCTGGGATAAGACCACCGATGAGCTCAAGGCGCTCTACATCGTCGCCGACGCTCTGCGCGAGCTGCGCGAGAACAACGTTTCGTCCAAGATCTTCGATTCGGGCCTGGCCGTCTCCCTGTTCCGCGACAACTCCACCCGTACGCGCTTCTCCTTCTCTAAGGCTGCCAACCTGCTCGGCCTTGAGCTGCAGGACCTGGACGAGAAGAAGTCCCAGATCGCTCACGGCGAGACCGTCCGTGAGACCGCTACCATGATCTCCTTCATGGCCGACGTCATCGGCATCCGCGATGACATGTACATCGGAAAGGGCGACGCCTACATGGCCGAGGTCTCCGAGTCCGTACAGCAGGCCTACGAGGACGGCGTTCTGGATCACCGTCCCACGCTCATCTCCCTGCAGTCCGATTCCGACCACCCCACGCAGTCCTCTGCCGACATGCTCTACCTCATCAACGAGTTTGGCGGCCTTGAGAACCTCAAGGGCAAGAAGGTTGCCGTCACCTGGGCCTATTCGCCCTCTTACGGCAAGCCGCTGTCCTGCCCGCAGTCGCTGATCAGCCTGCTGCCCCGCTTTGGCATGGACGTCACCCTGGCCCACCCCGAGGGCTACGACCTCATGCCCGAGGTCGTCGAGCGCGCCCGCGGCTATGCCGCCGAGTCCGGCACCACCTTTAAGCAGGTCAACACCATGGCCGAGGCCTTCGAGGGCGCCGACATCGTGATCCCCAAGAGCTGGGCTCCGTTTGCCGCCATGGAGAAGCGTACCAACCTGTACGCTGAGGGCGACGACGCCGGCATCGCAGCGCTCGAGAAGGAGCTGCTCGCCCAGAACGCTACCCATCAGGACTGGTGCTCCACGACCGAGCTCATGGAGAATACCGCCAACGGCCAGGACACCATCTTTATGCACCCGCTGCCCGCCGACATCTCCGGTGTCTCCTGCGAGCACGGCGAGGTTAACGCTGACGTCTTCGACATGCACCGCGTGGGCATGTACAAGGAGGCCAGCTACAAGCCGTATGCCATCGCAGCCATGATGTTCCTGCAGAAGGTTGCCGATCCCGCCGCTACCCTCAAGGCCCTCGACGAGCGCAACACCGCCCGTTGGCTCCAGGCCTAAAGCCGGGTTGAGGTAAGCCATGTAAAGGGGCGCTCTGCCAACCGGCGGGGTGCCCCCTTTTTTTGCATCGCGGGCGTGCGGGATAAGCGCTTTCGATGTGGATGCCCGCGGCGCGAGTTATGGGTACGATGGTTTCAGGGGAGGTATCACCATGAAACTTGGATGCGTCATTATGGCTTCGGGCGAGGGCAAGCGGTTTGGCTCCAACAAGATGCTCGCCGATATCTATGGCGAGCCGCTGATTGCCCGGACCATCGATTCGGTTCCCCGGGGCTTTGACGTTGTGGTTTCGACGCGTTGGCCCGAGGTCGCCCAGATTTGCGAGGACAAGCATTGCCCGTGCGTGCTGCACGATGGCGAGCTGCGCAGCGAAAGCGTCCGTGCGGGCCTTTCGTGGGGAGTCGAACGCAACTGGAAAGGTTGCCTCTTTTTACCGGGCGACCAGCCACTCGTGAGTTCGGATTCTTTTGAGGCTATGGTTCACGCGTTTGACGAGCGTGGCCGCAAACATCCGGTGCGCTTGGCGTGCAGCGGTGAGCCTTCGAGCCCGGTGCTCTTTCCGGCGGAACTGTTCGATGCGCTTATGTGTCTTGAGGGCAAGGACGGCGGGGGCTCGATTCTCAAAGGCCGCGTCGACGTTGCGCTGGTCGAAGCGCGCGCCTATGAGCTGTGGGATGTCGATACCGCCAAGGGACAGCGACGCATAACGGAGCATATCGCGGCCTGCTCGTATTTTGATCGCGTGGCCAACTGTATGAATCAATAAGGAGCAACATGATCATCATCAAAAACGGCGCGCTCGTGACGCCCCAGGGGCTTCGCCGCGCCGATCTTGCCATGGAGGGCGATAAGATCGTGCGGATCGCCGCAGCGATTGAGCCGGCCGAGGGCGATACCGTCGAGGATGCCGCGGGCTGCTGGGTGTTCCCCGGCTTTATCGACGGCCACACGCACATGCAATGCTGGACTGGCATGGATTGGACGGCCGATAGCTTTGAGACCGGCACGCGCGCGGCTGCCTGCGGCGGCACGACGACCATTGTGGACTACGCGACGGCCGATCGCGGCGTGACCATGCCCGATGCCCTTGCCGAGTGGCATCATCGCGCCGACGGCACCTGCACGGCAAACTACGCTTTTCATATGGCACTCGCCGAGTGGAACGAGCGCAACTGCGCCGATCTTTCGGCCATGCGCGAGGCGGGCGTATCGTCGTTCAAGACCTACTTTGCCTACGATCATCTGCGCCTGGACGATGCCGAGACGCTCGAGGTGCTCGAGGAGCTCAAGCGTATTGGCGGCATACTGTGCGTGCATTGCGAGAACGGTACGCTGGTGAATGAGCTGCAGAAGCGCGTGTTTGAGCAGGGCATCCACGGGCCCGAGGGCCATGCGCTCAGCCGTCCGGATGTGTGCGAGGCCGAGGCCGTGAGCCGTCTGCTGTATCTGGCGCACTTGGCCGGGGACGCTCCGGTCAACGTGGTGCACCTTTCGACCAGGCTGGGGCTCGAGGCCATTCGCGCTGCCAAAGCGCGCGGGCAGAAGAACATCTATGTCGAGACCTGCCCTCAGTATCTGATGCTCGACGATACTTGCTACTTGGAGCAGGGCGAGGACGGCTTTGCGGGTGCCAAGTACGTGATGAGCCCGCCGCTGCGCCATGCCGGCGACCGTGCAGCCCTGCGCGAGGCACTTGTGGCCGGCGAGATCGATACTATTGCGACCGATCATTGCAGCTTTAACCTGCACGGGCAAAAGGACCGCGGGCGCGACGATTTCCGCGCGATTCCCAACGGTGGGCCCGGCGTGGAGCATCGTCCCGTCGCGATTGCCACGAGCTTTGAGGGACAGCTGGGACCCGAGGATCTGTGCCGCTTGATGAGCGAGAACCCGGCGCGCGTGTTTGGCATGTACCCGCGCAAGGGCTGTCTTGCCGAGGGCTCCGATGCTGACGTGTGCGTGTGGGATCCCCAGGCACGCTGGACCATTAGCGCGGCGACGCAGCATCAGGCTGTGGACTACACGCCGCTCGAGGGCTTTGAGGCGCATGGCCGCGCCAAGGCCGTCTACGTCAACGGTGTGCTGGTGGCGCGCGATGGCGAGCCCACCGGAGCCCAGCCCGGTCGCTACGTGCCCCGCTAGCAGCAAAGATGCCGTGTCCCCTCCGCAGTTGCGGTGAAATACGGACTGTTTGCGGCCGTCATACGGCCAAACAGTCCGTATTTCACCGCAACTGACGAGATGGGGCCGGCTACTTGAGGCTGGTGGCGATGAGGGGGCGGTTGAGGGCTGCCTCGAAGCGATCTGCCATCGTGGGGTCGCTGAGCGTGTCGACTTGGTTGAGCATGATGCGTGCGGTGCTGAGTCCCAGCGTCTGCATCTCGGCATTGAGCACCTGGGCGACGCGCTCGGGCGTGGCGATGTCGGTGAGCTCGCAGCCGCAACGCACGCAAAAGAGCTCGGGGCGGTGGACAACCTCGGCGACGGGTTTGCCCAGTCCCGAGGCGCCGACGACCCAGACAACGTTTGCCGTGGCGGCGGGAATTACCGGCTCCCAGGCGGCATGCGCCTTGAGCGGGAGTCGCTTGCTACCGTCTGCCTCGGCCAACACATAGTCAAAGCGCTGTGCCAGCTCGCCGAGCGGCTCGGCGGGGGCGGAGAACTTGCCTGTCTCCGGGTCCAAGACGCCTGCCTGGCAGATGCTTCCGCGCGCAAGGCCCGCGCAAGCCTCGCAGGTGCAGCCGGGGACATGCGAGGCGCCCGGCTTCCAAGGCGCGGCGTCCAGGCGACGATTCGACCCGTCCCATGGCACGCCGGCAACGGGAAACATGTGCGTGGTGGTGCAGAGGAGCACGCGGCCGCCAGCGCGCATAAGCTCAAGACCCAGCGTCTTTAGCAAGGTCGACTTGCCGCCGCTGCCGATAATCGCGGTAATGCCCGGCTCGATCCTGAGCGCCGAGGCAAGATTGCCGCTAACCGTTTCCATCTGTCCACCGCCGTATAATACTGTGATAATAAATAATCATCAGAGTAGCGGTCGAACCGCTTTTGCTCTGCTCAAACCGTAGCACAGGGAGGTGCCCCGGGAATGCTCGTTTATGTTCGCGGCGCCGGCGATATCGCCACGGGCGTCGCCGCTCGCTTGGTGCGCGCCGGCGTGTCGGTCGTTATGGCCGATATCGCGGTTCCCACGTGCATCCGTCGCACAATCAGTTTTTGCGAGGCCATTCGCCTGGGCGAGGTCCAGGTCGAGGGCATTCGCGCTCGCTTGGCGCAGACGCCGGCAGAGGCGCTCGAGATTACCCAAGCGGGGGATGTCGCCGTGGTGGTGGACCCCCAGGCCAAGATGCTCAATGAGCTTAAACCCGCGGCTGTGGTCGATGCGATTCTGGCCAAGCGTAACTTGGGCACCACGCGCGACATGGCGCCTGCCGTTATTGCCGTGGGACCGGGCTTCACCGCGCCGGTTGACTGCGACGCCGTGGTCGAAACCATGCGCGGGCATTTCCTGGGCCGTGTCATTACCCAAGGTTCGCCCCAGCCCAACACGGGCGTGCCGGGCATTATCGCCGGCTATGGCAGGGAGCGCGTTATCCACAGCCCCGCCGCCGGCGTGTTTCGGTCCGACCACGCAATCGGCGACATCGTGAGCGCCGGAGACGTGATTGGCTACGCGGGCGATACGCCCATGTGCACGCAGATCGATGGCTGTCTGCGCGGGCTTTTGGCGAACGGCGTGCAGGTGACCGAGGGCTTTAAATGCGCCGATGTCGATCCGCGCGGCGATGCCAGCTATATCAATTACATTTCGGACAAGGCGACGTCGGTCGGCGGCGGCGTGCTCGAGGCACTCGCTATGCTCACCGATATCTTTAGAGGATAGAAGGCGGCAATGGAAAAGCTCGATGTTGTGAATGCGGCGCTTGTCGCCCTGCGTGCTGGCGAGACGTGCGAGCTCGTGGTCGTAGCCGGCACAGCGGGGTCGTCGCCGCGCGGCGTGGGCGCCTGGATGGCCGTCTTTGCCGACGGTAGCCAGGCGGGCACCATCGGCGGCGGCAAGATCGAGCTCTTTGCGCTGGACGAGGCGCGAGAGCTGCTGGCCGCGGGGCAATCGCGTCTGGTCCGCTACACCATGGGCGGCGAGAACTCCGATACCGGCATGATCTGCGGCGGAGCCATCTGCCTGTGCTATCTGCATCTGGATGCGACCCAGGCACCGTTGTTCCAGGAAATTGCCGACGTCTTGGTCTATCGGCGCATCGGCGACTTCGTCATCGACTTTGAGCCGTTTATCGCGAGCGCGCTCGAGGGCGATGTGGCCGAGTACCATGGCGAGGCATCGCGCCATACCATTGCGGGCTGCCCCGGGCTTTCACTGGTGGAGGAGGGGAGTAACGTCACCTACACCAACGCTGCCTCTGAGATTCCTCCCGCGCACATCGAGACGCTCTGCCCCGAGGGCTTGACCTACATCTTTGGCTGCGGCCACGTGGGCGCCGCGACGGCGCGGGTGCTCACGGCGGCGGGCTTTGCCGTCGTGGCGTGCGACGACCGCCCCGGCACGCTGACCCCCGATTGGGTGCCCGGTGTCTACGACCGTCGTCTGGTCGACTACAAGAGCCTGAGCAAGGAGTGCCCCATCGGCCCGCGCGACCTGGTGGTCGTCGCCACGGCGGGTCACAAGTCCGATATCGACGTGGTGATTCAGGCCATGCGCGCCAAGCCTGCCTACCTGGGTTGCCTGGGCTCTCGTCGCAAGACGGCCTTTGTGCGGGCCCGCCTGGAGCAGGAAGGCTTTACGCAGGACCAGATCGACGAGCTGCACCTTCCGATCGGCGTTGCCATCGAGGCAGAGGACCCCGAGGAGATCGCCATCTCCATCGCCGCCGAGATGATCCACCTGCGCCGCACCAAACTCGTCCCCCGCAAGCGCTAATCGCATCCCCACCAATAAGTTGCGGTGAAATACGGATTGTTTAAGCCTGTTAGGTCGCCCAACAGTCCCTATTTCACCGCAACTGCTTGTTGGGACCCATTTGTGCGGGGGAGTTGTGGAGTTGTGCAGGCAGACGAGGTTTTTCTGGAAATACGCACCCAATGCGCGTATAGTACCGATTGTTTTGTCGGCTCCTGCTGCGTCGAGTCCAAACCGCAAAATGCCATGAGCGGCGCGGATGCAGCCAGGAGGCACGAGGACAACCCATCGTGGCCACGCCCCGTGCTTAAAACCCCAAGAAGGAGTGAACAATGGCAGAAGAGAAGTATGTGCCGCGTCTGAAGACCAAGTACAACAACGAGGTCAAGCACCAGCTTCAGGAAAAGTTCCAGTACGAGAACGTCATGATGATCCCCAAGTTTGAGAAGATCGTCGTGAACATGGGTGTCGGCGAGGCCGCTACCGATTCCAAGGCCATCGACGGTGCCGTGCGCGACCTGCGCGCCATCACCGGCCAGCAGCCGATGATCACCCGTGCCCGCAAGTCCATCGCTACCTTCCGCCTGCGCGCTGGTATGCCGATCGGCTGCAAGGTTACCCTGCGTGGCGACCGTATGTGGGAGTTCTTCGATCGTCTGACCTCCGTCGCGATCCCCCGTATCCGCGACTTCCGCGGCATCTCCCCCAAGAGCTTCGACGGCCGTGGTAACTTCTCCATGGGCGTTACCGAGCAGCTCATCTTCCCCGAGATCGACTTCGACTCCGTCGATCACCAGCGTGGTATGGACATCACTTTCGTGACCACCGCCAACACCGATGAGGAGGCCAAGGCCCTTCTGGACGCCTTCGGTTTCCCGTTCAAGAAATAGGTTCACCTGCCCTATAAGCGCCGTTCCCACAAGGGGGCGGCGCTTGGGGCGAACAATACTCTATGTGAGGAGGATATAAGTGGCTAAGACATCGATGATCGTCAAGTGCAATCGCAAGCAGAAGTTCTCTACTCGTGAGTACACGCGCTGCCAGCGCTGCGGCCGTCCGCACTCTGTGTACCGCAAGTTCGGCCTGTGCCGTGTCTGCTTCCGTGAGCTTGCACTCAAGGGCGAGCTTCCCGGCGTTAAGAAGGCCAGCTGGTAAGTCACTACCAGCGTTTCAAGCATCCGTTTGGAACAGGGAAAACGCGCTAGTTAGGCTTTGCCGTTAAGGGCGGCGAAGAACCAAGAGCACGTGTTCATCAAGAACGAAGGAGAATCTGTATGAACCTTACAGACCCGATCGCAGATATGCTTACGCGCATCCGTAACGCTAACTCTGTGAACAAGGCCACGGTCTCCATGCCGAGCAGCAAGAAGCTCGTCGAGATCGCTCGTGTTCTGCACGAGGAGGGCTACATCGAGGGCTACGATGTCGAGGACACCGTTCCCCAGAAGACTCTGCACATCACGCTTAAGTATGGTCCCAAGAAGGCTAAGGTCATCAACGGCATCCGCCGCATTTCCAAGCCGGGCCTGCGTAAGTACACCGGCGTTGCCGACATGCCCCGCGTCCGCGGTGGCCTTGGTACCGCCATTATTTCCACCAGCCATGGCGTCATGACCGACCGCGATGCTCGCAAGCACAACGTCGGCGGCGAGATCATCGCTTACGTCTGGTAATTCGCTCGGTAGGTAGAAGGAAAGGAGATCACCGTGTCTCGTATCGGTAATAAGCCTGTCCAGATTCCCGCCGGAGTCGAAGTGGCAGTCAACGGCAACAACGTTGTCGTCAAGGGCCCCAAGGGCCAGCTCGAGCTCGATGTCTTTGAGAAGCTCGCTATCAACGTCGAGGACAACGTCCTCACCGTTTCCCGTCCCGACGACGAGCGTGAGACCCGTGCCCGCCACGGCCTCACCCGCGCCCTCATCCACAACATGGTTGTTGGCGTTTCCGAGGGCTTCGAGAAGAAGCTCGAGCTCGCCGGCGTCGGTTACCGCGTGCAGCAGAAGGGCAAGAACCTCGAGTTCTCCCTGGGCTTCTCGCACCCCGTGATCGTCGAGGCTCCCGAGGGCATCACCTTCGAGGTTCCCGACAACACCCACGTGAACGTCAAGGGTATCAACAAGCAGCAGGTCGGTCAGATCGCCGCTGAGATCCGCGGCCATCGTCCTCCCGAGCCTTACAAGGGCAAGGGTATCCACTATGTTGGCGAGCACATCCGCCGCAAGCTGGGTAAGGCCGCCAAGTAGTCGTAACCGACTCACTCGCATAAGACCAGCACCCCGTTAGGTGCTGGCAAGATCAACCTTTTTAGGAGTTTACGTATGAACAAGCATAAGGCGAAGCTGGAAGGCCTCAAGCGTCGTCAGCGTCGTGTTCGCGGCAAGGTCTCGGGTACCGCCGAGCGTCCGCGTCTTCGCGTGACCCGTACTAACGCCAACATCTATGCCCAGATCATCGACGACAGCAAGGGCTCCAGCCTGACGCTCGTCTCTGCCTCGACCCTCGAGGCCGAGTTCAAGGGCACCCACACCTCGAACAAGGAGGCTGCGGAGAAGGTCGGTCAGCTCGTTGGCAAGCGTGCCATCGAGGCCGGCATCACCAAGGTCGCTTTCGATCGTGGTGGCCGTATCTACCATGGCCGCGTCAAGGCCCTCGCCGACGGTGCTCGTGCCGCCGGTCTCGAGTTCTAGGAGGTATGTAGCACATGGCTCGTAATCAGAAGCAGCAGCGCGAGGCCTCCGAGTTCGAGGAGCGCGTCGTTTACATCAACCGCGTGTCGAAGACCGTCAAGGGTGGTCGTCGCATGAGCCTCGTCGCTCTCGTCGTCGTCGGCGACGGCAAGGGCAACGTCGGCGTTGGCATGGGCAAGTCCGCTGAGGTGCCCATGGCCATCTCCAAGGCGTCTCTCGATGCCAAGAAGAACATGTTCCACGTGCCGGTGACCGATCAGGGCACCATTCCGCACGAGGTTCTCGGTCACTTTGGTGCCGGCCGCATCATCATCAAGCCCGCTGTCGAGGGTACCGGCGTTATCGCCGGCGGCGCTGTGCGTCCCCTCTTCGAGCTTGCTGGCATCAAGAACGTCCTGTCCAAGTCCCTCGGTACCGACAACGGCCTCAACATCATCAAGGCTGCCGTCGAGGGCCTCAAGGAGCTCTCCAGCCCTGAGGACGTCGCGGCTCGCCGTGGCCTGACGGTCTCCGAGATGTTCGTCGGTAAGGAGAACTAAGCATGGCTGACACCATCAAGATCAAGCAGGTCCGCAGCACCAATGGTTGCAAGCAGGACCAGGTCCGTACTGTCCGTGCCCTCGGTCTCCACAGGATCCGCGAGGTTCGCGAGATTGCTGACAACGAGTCCGTCCGCGGCATGATCTTCAAGGTCAAGCACCTTGTCGAGATTGTAGAGGAGTAGCAAATGCAGCTTCACGATCTTACTCCCGCGCCCGGTTCCACCAAGAACCGCAAGCGCGTCGGCCGTGGCAATTCTTCGGGTCACGGCACCACTTCTGGCCGCGGTCAGAAGGGCCAGGGCTCTCGCTCTGGCGGCACCAAGGGTGCCGGCTTCGAGGGTGGCCAGACTCCGCTGGCTATGCGCCTGCCCAAGCTTCCGGGCTTCCGCAACCCCCGTCGTATCGAGTACACCGCTGTTAACGTTGAGCGTCTCGAGCGCAAGTTCGAGGACGGCGCTGTGATCGACGGTGCCGCTCTTAAGGCCGCTCGCATCACCAAGAGCGAGTTCGAGCCCGTCAAGGTGCTCGGCAATGGTGAGCTCACCAAGAAGTTCACGGTCAAGGTCGACAAGGTCAGCGCTTCTGCGCAGGCCAAGATCGAGGCCGCCGGCGGAAAGGTCGAGCTGCCGTGCTAAATGGTCTTAAGAATGCTTTCCGCATCAAAGAATTGCGCGAAAAGATTCTTTTTACCATAGCTATGCTCGTCGTGTACCGCATTGGTGCGCACGTTCCTGTGCCCGGCATTCCCTTCCAGGGGATGCTGGGCCTTTTCTCGACCGATAACAATTCGGTCGCCGCAGGTGCTATGGCCCTCCTGAATCTTTTCTCTGGCGGCGCGTTGAGCTATGTGTCGGTGTTTTCGCTGGGCATCATGCCTTACATCACCAGCTCGATCATCCTCCAGATGCTCCAGGCCGTCGTGCCTTCCCTGCATGAGCTTGCCCGCGAGGGCGAGGTCGGTCAGACCAAGATTACGCAGTATTCGCGTTACCTCACCCTGGCTCTGGCAATCCTCAACTCCGTGGGTTACCTCTTCCTCTTTAAGAGCTTCGGCATCAGCTTTAATGGCGCCGGCGCTCCCGAGATCATCTTCGACCTCATGATCGTCGGCACGCTCACTGCGGGCGCCATGCTGATCATGTGGATTGGTGAGCTCATTACCCAGCGCGGTATCGGCAATGGCATGTCGCTGATCATCTTCGCGAACATCATGGCCGGTCTGCCGCAGGCTATCTTCTCCAGCACCGAGGGCAATGCCGGTGGCATCATCACCATGGTGATCATCTGCGCCATCATCCTGCTGGTTATCCCGCTGATTGTTTTCCTTGAGCGCGGCCAGCGCCGCATCCCGGTCTCCTACGCTAAGCGCGTCGTGGGCCGTCGCATGATGGGTGGCCAGACCACCTACCTGCCCATCAAGGTCAACACCGCGGGTGTCGTGCCGATCATCTTCGCTTCGGCGCTGCTGTACTTCCCGGCTCAGATTGCCGTGTTCTTCCCCGGCATCGGCTGGATTCAGGCAGTTGCCTCCGCGCTTTCGACCGGTTGGCTCAATTGGGTGCTTAACGTTGTCCTCATCGTGTTCTTCGCGTACTTCTACACCTCCATGGTGTTCAACCCCGATGACACGGCCGACAACCTTAAGAAGCAGGGCGGCTTTATTCCGGGCGTGCGTCCGGGTAGGGCTACCGCGGCCTACATCAAGAACGCGCTCAACAAGATTACGCTTCCCAGCGCTGTCTTTTTGGCGCTCATCGCCATCGTGCCTTCGATCATCTTCTCCTTCACGGGTAACCATCTGATCCAGGCATTTGGCGGCACGTCCATCCTCATCATGGTCGGCGTCGTGCTCGACACGGTCGATAAGCTCGAAGGCCAGATCAAGATGTATGATTACGATGGATTCTTTAAATAGGCTAGAGGAGGATTGCTCATGAACCTCGTATTGCTCGGAGCTCCGGGTGCCGGTAAGGGCACCGTCGCACAGGAGCTCGTCGCCGAGTTTGGCGTCGCTCACATTTCCACGGGCGACCTGCTGCGTGCTGCCGTCAAGGGTGGCACCGAGCTTGGTATTCAGGCTAAGAAGTACATGGACGCTGGCGAGCTCGTTCCCGACCAGCTCGTGATCGACCTTGTCAAGGAGCGCCTTGCCGCCGATGACGCCCAGCAGGGCTTCATCCTCGACGGCTTCCCGCGCAACACCGCCCAGGCCGTGACGCTCGATTCCGAGCTCTCCGCCATGGGTCGCGAGATCGACTGTGCTCTTCTGGTCGATGTGGCCCCCGAGGTCATTATCGATCGTCTGTCTTCGCGTCGCACCTGCCGCGCCTGCGGTTACACCGGCACCGCTGCGGATGCTACCTGCCCCAAGTGCGGTGGCGAGATGTATCAGCGCGATGACGACAAGCCCGAGACCATCAAGAACCGTCTCGACGTCTACGAGAAGTCCACGAGCCCGCTCGTCGACTACTATCGTGGCCAGGGTCTGCTCAAGTCGGTCAACGGTGACCAGGCTCGCGAGACCGTGTACGGGGATGTCAAAGAGGCTCTCGGTCTATGATCAAGATTAAGTCTGCAACGCAAATCGAGCAGATGAAGAAGGCAGGAGCGCTATCTAAGATGGCGCTCCGCCACGTTGGAGCCATGGTGCGCCCCGGCGTTTCGACTTTTGAGCTCGATCAGCTCGCGGAGCAGATTATCCGCATGCATGGCGGCACCCCGGCCTTTAAGGGTTACGGCGGGTTCCCGGGGACCATTTGCGCATCGATCAACGATGCCGTGGTCCACGGTATTCCCAACCCCGACATGATCCTGCGCGATGGCGATATCATCTCCATCGATACGGGAGCCGTTGTCGACGGTTGGGTCGGCGATAACGCTTGGACGTTTTTCGTCGGCACCCCCACGCCCGAAGCCAAGGCTTTGTGCGAGGTCACGCGCGATTGCCTTAAGGCTGCCATCGAGCAGGCTGTTCCCGGTAACCATATCGGGGACGTCGGTTATGCCGTTCAGTCCCTCGCCGAGTCTCACGGTTACGGCGTGCTTCGTGATTATGTGGGCCATGGCATTGGTCGCGTGATGCACGAGGACCCCAACGTTCCTAACTATGGAAAGAAGGGGAGGGGCGTTCGCCTCCAGGCCGGCATGGTCATTGCCATTGAGCCGATGGTTACGATGGGTTCCAACCATGTGAGCACGGGCTCCGACGGTTGGATCGTTACGACCAACGACCACCTGCCCGCCGCGCACTACGAGAACACCGTCGCCATTACCAATGACGGTCCGGTGATTCTCACCACGGATGCCCAAGGTGCTTGGTGTTCGCTCCAAGGCGGAGAAATGTAACAAGTTCCACTTAGTTGTGGAGCCATTACGAAGTTATTACGATGCGTGCATACGTGTTGTAGAATACTCAATCGCTGTCGTTTTCTAGAGAAAGATGATTGCTTGTGAAGAAGGAAGACGCAATTGAGCTCGAGGGTACGGTAAAGGAACCGCTGCCCAATGCCATGTTTAAGGTCGAGCTCGAGAACGGTCATTCGGTTCTGTGCAACATTTCTGGCAAGATCCGAATGAATTACATCCGTATTCTCCCCGGTGACAGGGTTGTCGTGGAGCTTTCCCCGTACGACCTGACCCGCGGCCGCATCACCTATCGCTACAAATAGCGGCACGCATACACGCACTCCATTTCCGACTGCAGGCTTAGCTCAACCTACGGTCGGATTGTGTGTGAAGACCAGCCATAGTTTTAAACGCCTGCGGCTGGGCGAGTAGATAGTAGGGAAGTAGTTTGAGCGCTACCGAAAGGAAGAACGATGAAGGTACGTCCTTCGGTCAAGAAGATGTGCGATAAGTGCAAAATCATTAGGCGCCATGGCAAGGTCCTCGTCATTTGCGAGAACCCCCGTCATAAGCAGCGTCAGGGTTAAGAGAGGAGACTACGTTGGCCCGTATTAATGGTGTCGACCTCCCGCGTGAGAAGCGCGTTGAGATCGGTCTGACCTACATTTACGGCATCGGCCGCACCACTGCGACGAAGATTTGCGTCGAGTGCAACGTTAACGTGGATACGCGCGTTAAGGACCTCACCGAGGATGAGGTTAACGCCATCCGCGATTATATCGATAAGAACCAGATCATGGTTGAGGGCGACCTCCGCCGTGAGCGCAACCAGAACGTCAAGCGCCTTATGGACATCGGCTGCAACCGCGGCCTTCGTCACCGCAAGGGCCTCCCGGTCCGCGGCCAGCGCACCCACACTAACGCTCGTACCCGCAAGGGCCCGAAGCGTCAGATCGGTGCTAAGAAGAAGAAATAAGGAGCGCTAGATAGATGGCTACTGCTAAGAAGAACGTTCGCGCTGCCCGTCTGAAGCGCGCGGACCGTAAGAACATTTCCGTGGGCCAGGCTCACATTCGTTCTACGTTCAACAACACGATCGTTTCGATCACCGATCCCCAGGGCAACGTCATTTCCTGGAAGTCGGCTGGCCAGGTGGGCTTCAAGGGCTCCCGTAAGTCCACGCCGTTCGCTGCCCAGATGGCTGCCGAGGCTGCTGCCAAGCAGGCCATGGAGCACGGTATGAAGAAGGTTTCCGTCTTCGTCAAGGGCCCCGGCTCCGGTCGTGAGACCGCCATCCGCTCCCTCCAGGCTGCTGGCCTCGAGGTCTCGAGTATCCAGGACAAGACCCCCATTCCGCACAACGGCTGCCGCCCCAAGAAGCGTCGCCGCGTGTAACTGAAAGGATCGTATCAATATGGCAATCGACAGGACTCCTGTTCTTAAGCGCTGCCGTCAGCTCGGGATCGATCCCGCTGAGCTCGGTTACAGCAGCAAGAAGGAATCTATCCGTCAGCCCAAGCGCCGTCGCAAGGAATCTGAGTACGGCATGCAGCTGCGCGAGAAGCAGAAGGTTAAGTTCATCTATGGCGTTCTGGAGAAGCAGTTCCACGGCTACTTCAACAAGGCCCGTAAGATGAACGGTGTCACCGGTGAGAACCTCATGATTATCCTTGAGTCTCGCCTCGACAACGTCGTCTTCCGTCTTGGCTTCGCCCGCACCCGCAAAGAGGCTCGTCAGTCCGTCCGTCACGGTCACTTCACCGTGAACGGCAAGCGCGTGGACATCCCGTCCTACCGCGTCAAGGCCGGCGACGTCGTCGCTGTCGGCGAGAAGTTCCGTGACCTCCTCCCCATCAAGGAGGCCCTGATTTCCTCCGAGCGCTTTGAGGTCCCTGGCTGGCTCGAGGTCGATATCGAGAAGCTGTCTGGTAACGTGCTCGCTCTGCCGACGCGTGAGCAGATCAGCGGTGATATCAACGAGCAGCTCATCGTCGAGCTCTACTCTAAGTAGTCCATCCGGGCTGCTGAGGCTGGAGGTAATACATGTCAGAATTCATTAGGCCTCAGGTTCAGGTCGAAGAGATCAACGAGACGTCTGCTCGTGTCTCCGTCGAGCCGCTCGAGCGTGGCTACGGCGATACGCTGGGTAACTCCCTCCGTCGCGTACTTCTGTCCTCGCTCGAGGGTGCCGCCGTCGAGGCTATTCAGATCGATGGTGCGCAGCACGAGTTCATGACCATCCCTAACATGGTCGAGGATGTCACCGACATCGTCCTGAATGTCAAGGGTCTTGTCTTCAGGGCTCTCGGCACGACCGACGAGGCGACCGCCACCATTTCGGTTGACGGCCCCTGCGAGGTCACCGGTGCGGACTTCTTTATTCCGTCCGAGTTTGAGCTGGTCAACCCCGAGCAGCACATCGCTACGCTCACCGAGGGTGGCCATCTCACCATGAGCATGCGCATCGGCTATGGCCGCGGCTATGTTTCCGGCGAGGCCAACAAGCGCGACAACGATCCCATCGGTGTGATCCACGTCGACTCGCTGTACTCGCCGGTTTCCCGTTGCGCCAAGCTCGTTGAGGCTTGCCGTGTCGGTCAGCACACCGACTACGACCGCCTTGTCCTCGAGATCGAGACCAACGGCTCCATCGCCCCGCGCGACGCCGTGGTCCAGGCTGCCAATATCATCAACCAGCATATGGCCGCCTTTATGAACCTTGCCGAGACCCCCGAGGTCGAGGAGGAGGCTTCGATCTTCGCTCCCGAGGTCACCAACGACAACGCCGAGCTGGACAAGCAGATCGAGGATCTGGACCTTTCCGTCCGTTCCTACAACTGCCTTAAGCGCGCCAGCATTCACTCGGTCCGTCAGCTCGTTGAGTTCTCGGAGAACGATCTGCTCAACATCCGTAATTTCGGTGTTAAGTCGATCGAGGAAGTGAAGGACAAGCTTGAGTCCATGGGCCTGAGCCTGAAGGCTTAATGCTTCGCATATTTGAGGAGAAACTAGACCATGCGTCACAACGTTAAGAAGGGCCTGAAGCTCGGCACCGATGCGAGCCACACCAAGGCCATGAAGAAGAGCCTTGCTAAGGCCCTCTTCGAGAACGACCGCATCAAGACCACCGAGACCCGCGCTAAGGCGCTGCGTTCGGTCGTCGACCCGATCATCACTTGGGCCAAGAAGGGCGACCTGCACTCTCGTCGTCTGGCTATCGCCAAGCTCGGCGATAAGCAGCTCGTTGCCGAGATCTTCGACAAGGCTGCCCAGGGCATGTGGCAGGACCGCAACGGCGGTTACACCCGCATCATGAAGCTCGGCAACCGCAAGGGCGACAACGCTCCCATCGTTATCATGGAGCTCGTCACCGAGCCTTGCACGCCTAAGGCCAAGAAGGCTGCTCCGGCCCCCAAGAAGGCCGCTGCTCCCAAGAAGGTCGAGGCCGTCGAGGAGGCTCCTGCTGAGGAGACCGCTGAGTAGACATTCTGTCTGCATAGGCTATATTCGAGGGGTACGTTCGCGTACCCCTCTTTTTTTGTCGCAATATCGTTGCTAGTTTGTTGGGAGCGCCCATGACTGCGCCGTCTGATTTCAATTCGACCCCCGAGCTCGACGCCACCCTTGTATTTCGCGTGGCCTACGATGGCTCCTCCTATAGTGGATTTGCCGAGCAGCCGGGCCAGACGACGGTTGCGGGCGAGCTGCGCCGTGCAATCGAGACGTTCCTGCGCCGCCCAATCGATCTGACGTGCGCGGGGCGTACGGATGCCGGCGTGCATGCGGTGGCCCAATACATCAGCGTGCCCGTAACGGACGCTGAGCTCGCGTGTACGCGCCGTAGGTGGCTGAGGGCTATGGATGCCCTCCTGGGCAAAGATATCGCCATAAACGAGGTCTACAAGGCTCGTAAGGGCTTTTCTGCACGTTTTGACGCGCGCTCTCGCACGTACACCTATCGCATTGCCGACCGTGATGCTCGGCCCGTGCTGTCACGCGGTGCTGTGTGGTGGCATCGCTATCCCCTCGACGTCGATGCGATGGCGGCCGCCTGCCCTGCGCTTTTGGGCGAGCAGGACTTTAAGAGCTTTTGCAAGGTCGCCTCTGCCGTGGGCAAACCTACACACCGCTGCGTAATGCGTGCCGAGTTTGGCCATGAGGTCGCCTTTGGCGAGGACATCCTTACGTTTACCATCGAGGGCAATGCGTTTTTGCATTCGATGGTGCGAACCATTGTGGGCACTCTTGTCGAGATCGGCATGCATCGCCGCGATCCCGAGTGGATGCGCGAGGTAATTGATGCCTGCGATCGCTCCGCTGCCGGTCCTACGGCGCCCGCATGCGGTCTTACCTTTATGGGCGTGGACTACGACCCCACCGAGCTTGTGGTGCTCGACTAGGGGAGGGCTCGACGCGCCGTTCGTCGGCACCTGTCATCTGTGGGCTGCGCGTGTGCAACATCTGTTCTTGGCGTGCAATACAACCGGTGTCTCATTGCTTTTATTGCCGGGGTGTACCATGAACGACAGTTTGATTCATTGCTGTCGAGAGGACGGATAACTTGGTTCGACGTGGCTCGCATCCGCGACTTTCGGTGATCCTTGTGGTAGAAGGTTCGCCCAGCTATGCGATGCGTGCGCTCGAGAGTATCCAGAACCAAGACCTCTACGATTTGCAGATTGTCGTTGTCTGCCGCGATGCTGCGCCCGGTGTGCGCCATTCGCTTCAAGTTGCTGCCGACAGGGACATCCATATTGATTTGATTGACGTCGAGGACGCGAAGCGTGGCGCTTGTCTTCGCGCCGGTTTTGATGCCTCGCGCGGCTCTCAAATCATCGCCATGAACGCCGATGAGTGGTTTGCTCCGCAGGCCCTTTCCAAGATGGTCGATATCGCGTGCGATACTGCGGCAGACATTGTGCTCCCCTCGGTGTCGCTCGATCGATACGATGCGCATCGCGAGCGTCATTCGCGCGTCTTGGATGCTGCCTCTATTGCCATAGAAGACGAGTCTTCTATGGTGACTGGGCTGCCCCAGTTGATTTTGGGCGGCCTAGTCGCTCAGACCTCTGGCGTGATGTATAGCCGTCCGCTGTTTGAGGCATGCCTGTCGCGCGGCAAGGCGTACCGTACGGTTGAGTTTATGGCTTATGCGCTCTCGCAGGCACGATTCGTGTCCGGCTGCGGCGACGCTTGTTTCCACGCGGTGGCACCTAAGCTTACAGATGCCTTTGATCCCACCATGTATGCCAGGATATCCGATGACACTCGAGCGCTCGACGAGCTTGCGGACTCACTCTCGGAAGCAGATAGCGATGGTCGGCTCAAGCTGGCAAGCCAAAAGTTCTACTTTGCCGGACTGGTCGCCTGCATCGAGAATTTGTGTCTGAGCCCGCATGGAGTGTCGTCAATCGAGCGTTCCGCCCGCATGCGTGATATGCTCGAGGCGTCTCGAACCCGTCAGATGGTCGCCGCGCTCAAGGATAACCATCGGGGACTCGGTCTGTTGTTTGGGCCGATCGCCAGCGCCAAGCCCGCGCGCTGCGTGATGTGTACGCATCTGGCAGCTTTTCTTAACCGGACGGGCGCAAAAACCGCCTAAACGGCTCATTTCGAAACAAATTTGCATAGAATTGTTTCGAAATGCGTTCTTATACACAAAAGCCTTCAAATAGCGTTAAACTATTCAATCACTGAATGATTGTCTCCGCCATCTTTTGGAGAGAGGGTTTGTATGGCTAAAAAACGCAATGGGCGCCAGGATGCCATTAGAGATATTGTGCGCAATAAGGATGTCCGCACGCAGCGCGTGCTGGTCGATGAGCTCCGCGCTATGGGCTTTGATTGCACGCAGGCGACTGTCTCTCGCGATATTGCCGATATGGGGCTGCGTAAGCTCCCTGAGGGCATCTATGTTCTGGCAGAGGACCTGCACCTGCAGCGTATGGTTTCCGAGCTCGTAACGGGCGTTCTGCGCACCGATAATCTGGTTATGATCAAGGCTCAGCCTGGCACGGCTTCCGGCATCGCCGCCGCCGTTGATGCGGCAGAGCTGCCCGATGTGCTTGGCTCGCTTGCCGGCAACGATACGATTTTGGTTATTGCCCAGACGGCCGAGGACGGCGAGCGTCTCGAGGCGCTGATCAATAAGCTGAGCAATTCTCGCAAGTAGGCGTGCGGGTCGTGCGCTCGGCCCTGCGCGCGCTGACATAGTTGCCTGTAAGGGGGTATCGACGATGGTCGGTACCCCCTTTTTGTTTGCCGGTATAAAGACCGCCTGCCAGGTCGCTTTAAACTAAAAGGCCCCCGAGCAGTTGAATAAGCTGTTCGGGGGCCTTGTTGCTTATGGCCGGATGATTTCTAGCCGACCGTATCGTCAGGCGTGGGCGAGGGGTCGGGAGTGGGCGTGGGCGTAGGCGTGCCGCCATCGCCGCCGGTCGAACCACCGGTGGAGCCGCCCGTCGAGCCACCGGTCGTACCGGTGCCGCCGGTGGTGTCGCCGCCCGTGGTCTCGGTGGTCGTGGTCGTCGTGGTAGTCGTTGTAGTGGTGGTTTCCTCTTCGTCCTCGTTCTCGTCCTTGTCCTTGTCGTCGTTCTCCGTCTTCTTGGTGTTGTTGGTGCCGTAGAACTTCCAGACGCTGTTGTTCTTATAGGTGGGCGCCGTTCCGGTCGCAAACTCCTCGCGCTCGGTACCGGTCAGAACGGTGTTCATAAACCGCTTAAAGACAGGCAGGTTGGTGCTGTCGCCCAGCAGGTCTGTGCCGTATTTTTGGATGGGGATCTCGCCCGCGGAATAGCCGGTCCACAGGGCGCACGCCAGCTGCGGGGTATAGCCGCAGAACCACAGGTTGGTGGTGTTGTCGGTGGTGCCCGTTTTGCCGGCATAGGGCTGGTTGACGCTCAGGGCACCGGCAGCACCCGTACCGCCGCCCTGCATGACGCCGGACAGAACATCGGTGACCGCGGCGGCCTCGCCCTCGGTAAGCACCTGTGAGGGATTGTCGGTGTGCTGGTACAGCACCGAACCGGTACGAGAGTCAATCTCGGTGATGGCGATCGGCTGGCGATAGTAGCCGCCGTTGGCAAACGTCGCGTAGGCGGCGGCCATCTCGAGCGGTGAGATCGAGCCGGTGCCGAGGGTCATGACGGGAACGTCCTCGATGTTGTCCTTGGCGGGATCGATGCCGAGCTTTTTGACGAGCGAGATGATCTTGCTGTTGCCGACGGCTTCCGCCACCTGGATGTAGCCGGTGTTGGAGGAGTATGCCGTCGCCTGCTTAAGCGTGATGTTGCCATAGCTATGGTTGGCGTAGTTTTGGACCTCGGTCGTGGTGCCCTTGGCCTTGAGCGGCGAGTTGCAGTTGAGGGTGACGTTGGGGTTCATGCCGTTTTGGATGGCAGTTGCCAGCGTAAAGGCCTTAAAGGTGGAGCCGACGGGACGCTTGGCCGTGGCATGGTTTACGTGGTTCTCGTCGGCGTTGTAGTCGTAGCCGCCCACCATGCACTTGATGTAGCCGGTCTTGGGGTCGACGACGACCATGCCCATGTCCAGGCCGTCGAGTGAGAGCGTGTCGAGCTGCTGGCGGACGGCATTCTCTGCCACCTGCTGCATCGTGGGGTCGATGGTGGTCTTGACGGTCAGGCCGCCCTTAAAGAGCACGTCGGTCGAGAACTCCTGCTCCAGCAGCTGCTTAACATAGGCGACAAAGTAGGGCTGCGAGTATACGTCGACGCCGCTGCCCGAAATCTCGGTCACGTTGAGGGTGATGGGCTCGGCCTGTGCGGCATCGTGTTCCTCCTGCGTGATGTGGCCCAGGCGCAACATGTTGTCGAGGACTTTGTTGCGACGGGACAGCGCTAGGTCGGGGTTGACCGTGGGGTCGTACTGCGAGGGCGAGTTGGGAAGGCCGATGAGCAGCGCGGCCTCGCTGAGGGTGAGATCGGCGGCGCTCTTGGACAGATAGGTCTCGGCTGCGGCCTCGATGCCGTAGGCGCCGTGGCCGTAATAGATGGTGTTGAGGTACATCATGAGGATCTCGTCTTTGGAGTACATGTCCTCCATCTTGACGGCGATGTAGGCCTCGCGCACCTTACGCTCGATGGTCGAGTCGAACTGCTCCTCCTGCAGGATGGTGTTGCGCACCAGCTGCTGGGTGATAGTCGAGGCGCCTTCGTGCCCGCCGCCGAGGGTTGCCACCGCAGCACGCGCGATACCCCACAGGTCGATACCGCCGTGCTCGTAGAAGCGCTCGTCCTCGACGTCAACGGTGCCCTGCAGCACGTAGGGGGAGACCTCGTCCTTGGTGATGGACTTGCGGTTTTGCGTGTAGAAGCTCGCGATCTTGTTGCCGTTGCAGTCGACGATCTCGGTGGGCTCGCTCACCAGATACGCGTTGGCGTCGGTGTAGTCGGGCAGATCGGACAGCCAGCGGTTGACGTTGCCGACCATGCCGATGCCAAACGCCACGCCCGCAATCAGCAGAAAGCCCAAAAACGAGAGCAGGATTATGGGCAGGGCATGCGTCTTTGAACGGCTGCGTCCCTGTCGTTGGCGAGGACCCATATATTGACCTCCAGGTATGTCGTGCCGGACGGTGGATGTGCCGTCGGGGCAGGATGGACATAAGTTATTACACGATAAACCAAACGGGGCGCGCGAGGCCTCGTGTATGCTGGAAGACGGCATTTTTCAGAGTGAATGCATACCTTGGTAAGGAGTTTGCCGATGGCGATTCGGGCGATGGGGCCGAGCGGACAATACGAGACTGGATTGGATGCTGCCGGTGCGGCGCTGCCCGAGCTGCTGGCGCCGGCGGGCGGGCTCGACCAGATGCTTGCGGCCATCGCCGCGGGTGCCGATGCCATCTATGCGGGGTTGGGCGGCTTTAACGCCCGCGTGAGCGCGCATGGCTTTACGGATGACGAGTTTGCGCGCGGCTGCGCCGTGGCGCATGCCCATGGCGTGCGCGTGTACGTGACGCTCAACGTGTTCGTGTTTGACGATGAGTTATCCGACGCGGTGGCGTTGGGAGCTCATGCACTGGAGTTGGGCGCCGATGCTCTGATTGTCGCCGATGCCGGGTTGGTCTGCGCGCTGCGCGCGGCGATTCCCGGGGTCGAGATTCACCTGTCCACGCAGGCGGGCGCTCATAGCGAAGGCGCCGTGCGGCTTGCCGCCGATGAGCTGGGGGTCGAGCGCGTGACGACGGCACGCGAGCTGACGGTCGACGAGATTGCGGCGCTATGTGCCACGGGTGTGCCCATCGAGGTATTCTGCCACGGTGCGATTTGCATCGGCTATTCGGGGGCGTGCGAGTTCTCGGCCCTGCGGCGTGGGCGCTCGGCGATGCGCGGCGACTGCACGCAGCCGTGCCGTCTGGCGTACGACCTAGTGGACGAGGCGGGACAGAGCGTCGTTGCCGTCGAGGGAGATCGCCTGCTGTGCCCGCGCGACTATCTGGGTATTGCACATCTGCCTGAGCTTGTAGATGCCGGCGTGGCGTCGCTCAAGATCGAGGGGCGCATGAAGAACCCCGATTACGTATTCAACGTGGTGCGGGTGTGGCGCCGGGCGCTCGATATGCTGCGCGACGGCACATGGGACCCCGGTGCCGTGGAAGAGCTTGAACGCGAGCTGGGAAGGTCGTTTAACCGTGGGTTTACCGATGCGTACCTGCGAGGGCGTTCGGGTGCCGAGCTGATGAGCTTTGAGCGCGCAATTAACCAGGGCGTGCGCGTGGGGCGTTTGGTCGCTGTGGGCCACGAAGAGGTGACCGTTGAGCTCGACGCCGCCGTGGCGGCGGGTGACACGCTCGAGATCCGGTTTTATCCGGGTGTCGACGCGCGTCCCGATGTGCCCAAGCGCTGGCCGCAGGTGCCCTGCCCGGTGGATGCCGCAGCGGGGAAGCGCGTCGTTGTGCATTGCAAGCGTAAGGTGGACGCGGGCTGCGAGGTATACCTGATTCGCAGCGCCGGCGTGTTGGATCAGACGGCGGCGGTGTTGGAGCGCATGCGGGCCGAGGCGGATGCGATTGCGCCCGTTGCACGTGCCGTTGAGGTACCGCCCTTTGAGGACGTTGTGGTGGATGGCGGTGCGTCGACGGAGTCGGTGGAGTGCGCGGTTCCCGCTCGCATGGTTTTTGCTTGGCAGCTGATGGATGCCGACCCGCGCGGAGAGCTCGATTTGTCCGACGCCGTTGTGGTGCTTGACGAGGTGTGCCGCACGGGTGACGCTGACCGGACCCGCTCACTGATGCAGCGTGCCGGGCGCGTCGTCTGCCGCAACCTAGGACAGGTGGTGATCGCTCGCGAGCTGGGCGTGACGTTTGACGTGGCGGCGCCGGTGTTCTGCGCGAATCGGGCCACGCTTACCTGGCTGCGCGGACTCGGTGCGGGGCGGGTGTACTTGTCGGCCGAGTTGCTCGGCAATGATGCGGAGCGTATTGCCGAACTGGCTGCTGAACCCGGCGTCTTGGGTCCGGTCGACGCCGACCGTCCCGAGCTTATGGTGTGCGAGCACTGCCTGCTGACCGCCGAGGGCGTCTGCGCCACCGATGCGACGGGACAGGTTCGTTGCCGCGACTGTTTGCGTCGTCGGCAGGTACGCTATCTGGTCGAGCGTGACGGTACACGTCTGCCAGTTGCCATTGACGCATGCGGCAGGACGAGGATTTTCCTGTCGTAGGTGCCGCGTCGCGTCAGTTTGTTATCATAAGAGAGTTTATGGACTTCCAGCACCGCCGTTTTCGGCGAGGGTGCTATAGCAAAAGGAGGATACCCAATGCTGTCTGTTGACGAGCAAATGCGTATCATCACCTCGGGCGCCGCGCAGATCGTTCCCGAGGCCGACCTTCGCAAGAAGCTTGAGAAGGGCGAGCCCCTCAACATCAAGCTCGGCGTCGACCCCACCAGCCCCGACCTGCACCTGGGCCACGCCGTGCCGCTGCGCAAGATGCGTCAGTTCCAGGACTTGGGCCACAACGTCACCCTTATCATCGGCAACGGCACCGCGCTGATCGGCGATCCCTCGGGCAAGAATTCCACCCGCCCGCAGCTTTCTCAGGAGCAGATCGAGGCTAACGCCGAGACCTACGTGAGCCAGGCCATGAAGATCCTGGACCCCGAGAAGACCACCATCGTGCACAACGGCGACTGGATCTTGTCGATGGATCTGGCCGGTCTGCTGCAGGTGTGCTCCAAGTTCACCGTCGCCCGCATTCTTGAGCGCGATGACTTTACCAAGCGCTACCAGTCCCAGACGCCGATCGCCCTGCACGAGTTCCTGTATCCCGTGATGCAGGCATACGATTCGGTCATGATTAAGGCCGACGTGGAGATGGGCGGCACCGATCAGCTCTTCAACCTGCTCGCCGGCCGTGAGCTCATGGAGAAGATGGGCATGGAGCCCCAGATCGCGCTCACCATGCCGCTGCTCGAGGGCACCGATGGCGTTCGTAAGATGTCCAAGTCCTATGGCAACTACATCGGCCTGACCGACGCGCCCAAGGATATGTTCGGCAAGACCATGTCCATCCCCGATGAGATGATCGGCAAGTACTATCGTCTAGCCAGCTCGCTCACCCCGGCCGAGGTCGACAAGATCGACGCTGCTCTGGCCGACGGCTCTGCCGATCCCTATGAGCTCAAGCGCGCTCTGGGTCGCGACCTGTGCGACACCTACCACGGCGCCGGTGCCGGCGACGAGGCTCAGGCCGAGTTCGACCGCGTGTTCAAGGAGGGCCAGCTCGCCGACTTCCCCGAGAAGCACGTTGAGCTGACTGTTAACGACGAGGGCCAGATCTACCTCGCCGGCCTGCTCAAGGACTTGGGTCTTTCGGCGAGCGCCGGCCAGGCTCGTCGCGATATCGACGGCGGCGGCGTCAAGATCAACGGCAAGGCCGTGGCTCCCAAGAGCTATAACATCGGTCCCAGCGCCCTCAAGCTGGGCGACACCCTCTCCGTGGGCAAGCGCAAGGGTTTCAAGTTGATTTAGTTCCGCCGTTCTAACGAACGGCGGACCGGCCGACGCTGCGCGGGCCGCATTTGGACAATCTGACGTTCAACTTCAAGGGCGCGACCAGAAGGTCAGCGCCCTTTCGTTTCACGTCACCTTGTCTCAAATGCGGCCCGCTCGCTGTCGTTGCCAAAACATCGGCGTTTTAATATCGACGCTGCCGTGGTTGGCACTTGGGGACGTTCCTTTTGTGCCGGCACTTTGGGACACTCCTTGGCATTGGTGCAAAGTAACCTGCCCCCATTGCGCCAAGCGGCGTGCGCCGTTAAGCGGAGAGGCGTATTGTTGACCCATCGTTTGGGCATACAATGGCTGTTGGCTTGCTGCGGTGAAGGCCTGTCCGCTCCGCAGTTTTTTCTACGGTTAAAGGAGTATGTATGTCCGTTGAGGTCATGAGGTCTGTGATCGACGCTGCCGAGGGCCGCGTGCCCGTCGACACGTTGTTTACCAATGCGCAGATTGTCGACGTGTATGGCCAGCGCGTGGCGCCCGGTAGCGTTGCCGTCAAGGACGGTGTGATCGTCGGCGTGCTCTACGATGGTCGCGACGATGCAGCTGGCACCTACGAGGCAACTGAGGTCATCGACTGCCAAGGTCGCTATCTCGCTCCCGGTTTTATTGACGGGCATCTGCATATCGAGTCTTCGAACATCCGTCCCGCCGAGTATGCTCGCATGGCCGCGACGCGCGGTACTACCACCGCCATTGCCGACAGCCACGAGATTGCCAATGTTGCCGGTCTCGACGGCTTGCGCTTTATGATCGAGGATGGTCGCCGCGCGCCCATCTCCATCAAGTACATGATGCCCTCATGTGTGCCTGCACTGCCCGACGAGCAGGCCGGCGCCGTGATTACCGCCGCCGATATGCAGGCGTTTTTTGCCGAGCATCCAGGCGATGTCTTTGGTTTGGGCGAAATGATGAACCTGCCGGGCGTCTTTATGGCCGACCCCGAGACCTGTGCTCGCATCGATGCTGCCAACCAGACGCCGTCCAAGCAGGTTGACGGCCACGCGCCGCTCGTTGCCGGCAAGGACCTCAACGCCTATGCCGCGGCGGGTATTATCGCCGACCACGAGTCGACGATTCCCGAGGAGGCGCTCGATAAACTGTCCCGCGGCATGTATGTGATGCTGCGTGAGGGCACGTGCAGCCACGATCTGGCCAATTTGTCCCCGATGCTGCTGGAAAACCCCGCCCGCGCCCGCCGCTGCTGCTTTGCGACCGACGACCGTGCTCCCTCCGACGCGCTTTCGACCGGCATGATCGACAATGCCTGCCGCGTGGCCATCGAGGCCGGCGTCGACCCGGTGGTCGCCATCTCCATGGCGTCCCTCTCCACGGCCGAGGCGTTTGGCCTGGATCACGGCTGCCGCGACCCGCACGAGCTCCGCGGTGCGATCGCCCCGGGCAAGCGCGCCGACCTGCTGGTGCTCAATGACCTGACGTTTGCCACGGCTCCGCATCGCGTATATGCCGCTGGTGCCCTGGTGGCGCAGGACGGCACCTTTGTGGGCGAGATTGCACCCGAGATGGCCGAGGTTGCGGCCCTTGCCGATGAGCTGCGTGCTTCCGTTAAGCTGCCGAAGCTATCGCTCGACGTGTTTGACTATGCCTTTAAGCCGGGCGAGGCTGTGATTGACGTGGTGCCGGGTAAGGCCATCACGGGTATGGTTCGTCCTGAGACTGACGAGGACTTGCGCCGCATTATGCTGATCGAGCGCCATGGCCGCGGCGTGTCGCTGCAGACCGAGGGTGCCGATGGCGACGGTCCCGCCGGCATGGGGCTCGTTGGCAAGCATATCGGTCGCGGCTGGGTGCGCGGCTTTACCATCACCGGTGGCGCCATTGCCTCCACGATCGGCCACGACTCGCACAACGTGTGCGTGGTGGGCGATAACGCTGCCGATATGATGGCTGCCGTTGAGGCCGTGGGCCAGGGTGGTCACGTGCTGGTGCGTAACGGCGAGGTCGTAGCGCGCATTCCGCTGGCGCTCGGCGGCCTTATGAGCGAGGGCACTGCCGAAGACGTCGCGGCGCAGCACGACGACTTTATGGTCAAGGCACGCGCTATGGGTATTGAGCCGCCGCTCGACCCCATCATGGGCATCATCTTCCTGCCCCTGCCGGTGATCCCGACGCTCCGCATCCGCCCCGAGGGCATGTTCGACGTCACCACCTTCACCTACGCCGACTAGTCATTGGGTGTTCCTATAGTTTTGTCAACCGTCGGGGCTACTCCCGGTAGGGCACCCGGTCGCGCATCACGGCGTATATCGCCCTGAGCCGCTTCCTCGCGACGGCCTTGAGCGCCCGCCCGTGCCCCATGCCCC
>DBGAXC010000031.1:0-28278 GCA_048447565.1 Collinsella aerofaciens
GCGACGCCGTCCCGTACGCGTCCTAGCGGGCGGCGGGATCAACCGAAGAGGAAACCAAGCGGGGGCGCCAGGCGCCCGGATGCGTCATGCCGAAATGGCACGAAGCACGCGGTTGACAAAACTATAGAGACACGTCCCAAAAAGACTGGTTACAATTACGTGCAGCATACAGACACCGGGAGGGATCGTGGCAAAAAAGCCTCAGCACGCTCAGAACAGCCAACGCGGACAGCAGGGCAAACAGGGCCAGCAGCAAAAGCGCGGCGGCAAGGCGCAGGCCACGGTCGCCCGCGCCAAGCATTCCCTAGCGACGCCCGCCCGCCCCTGGCGCCCGGGCCGCGACAAATTTCTCCCCGTCAGTCGCGCCGATATGAATGCGCGCGGCTGGGACCAGTGCGACTTTGTCTACATCTGCGGCGACGCCTACGTGGACCATCCCAGCTTTGGCATGGCCATCATCAGCCGCGTCCTCGACGCGCACGGCTACAAAGTGGGCATCATCTGCCAACCCGACTGGACCGACCCCGCCAGCATCACCGTGCTCGGCGAGCCGCGCCTAGGCTTTCTCGTCAGTGCCGGCAACATGGACTCCATGGTCAACCATTATTCGGTGACCAAGCATCGCCGCCACACCGACGCCTATACCCCCGGTGGCGAGGAGGGGCGCCGTCCCAATCGCGCCGTCACGGTCTACGGCAACCTCATCCGCCAGACGTTTAAGGACGCCCCCATCATCATCGGCGGCATCGAGGCGAGCCTGCGCCGCCTGGCCCACTACGACTACTGGCAGGACAAGCTTAAGCGTTCGGTACTGCTCGACTCGGGCGCCGATATTCTCATCTACGGCATGGGCGAGCACGCGATTGTCGAGATCGCCGACGCGCTCGACGCGGGGCTACCCGTCGATCAGATCACCTATATCAACGGCACCGTTTACCGCACGGGTTCGCTCGACGAGGTCTACGACTACGACCTGCTGCCCAGCTGGGACGACCTTGCCGCTGACAAGCTCAACTACGCCCGCAGCTTTAACGTGCAGCAGCAAAATATGGACCCTATCACCGGCCATCGCTTGGTAGAGCCATATCCCAACAGCGTGTACGTGGTGCAGAACCCGCCGTCGGCAACACTCACCACCGACGAGATGGACGAGGTTGCCGAACTCCCCTACGCACGCGATTGGCATCCCGACTACGACGCGGCGGGCGGCGTGCCAGCCTTTGCCGAGATCAAGTTTTCCATTAGCTCCAACCGCGGCTGTTTTGGCGAGTGCTCGTTTTGCGCCCTTACCTTCCACCAGGGCCGCGTGTTGCAGATGCGCAGCCACGACTCGATCATGCGCGAGGCCGAGCTGCTCACGCGCGATCCCGAGTTTAAGGGCTACATCAACGACGTGGGCGGACCGACGGCCAACTTTAGCCGCCCTGCCTGCGACAAACAGCTCAAGCACGGCGTGTGCAAGAGCAAGCGCTGCCTGTGGCCGAGCGTATGCAAGAACATGGTGGTCGACGAAAGCGGCTACACGCAGCTGCTGCGCGACCTGCGCCAGCTGCCGGGCGTCAAAAAGGTCTTCGTCCGCAGCGGCATCCGTTTTGACTACACCATGGCCGATGCCTCGGACGAGTTTTTGCGCGAGCTACTGGAGCATCATGTCTCGGGCCAGCTGCGCGTAGCGCCCGAGCACGTGAGCGACGCGGTACTGTCCGTGATGGGCAAGCCGAGCCGAGCTGTCTACGACGCATTCTGCCGTAAATTTGAACGCTTGAACCGCGAGTACGGACTCAAGCAGTACGTGGTGCCGTATCTGATCTCGAGCCACCCCGGCTCGACGATGAAGGAAGCCGTGGACCTTGCCGAAGCCGTGCGCGACATGGGCTACATGCCCGAGCAGGTGCAGGACTTCTACCCCACGCCGTCCACCATGTCGACCTGCATGTACTACACTGGCGTGGATCCGCGCACCATGCAGCCGATCTACGTGGCGCGCGACCCACACGAAAAGGCCATGCAGCGTGCGCTCATCCAATACCGCAAGCCCGAGAACTACAAGCTTGTGCGCGAGGCGCTGGAAAAGGCCGGCCGCCGAGATCTGATCGGCTACACCAAGCATTGCCTGATCCGTCCCGTACCGCCGCGCCCGGGCGAGACGTCTGCTGGCGGCGGACATGGGACCGGCAAGAAGGGCGGCAAGGCCCACGGTGGCGCTGGTGGTGCCGGCAAGGGGTCTAAGGGCAGCAAGGGATACGGCGGTATGTCCCGCGCGCAGAACACTGCCGGTCGCAATCGCGCGGCACAGGGGCGCCAGGGCGCCAACGGCGGCGGACGTCGCAACTAGGGCAGTGGTGCACTCGCTGCGTCCATCCCACACGCATGGCGCAGCGAGCGCATTGCCTCAACGAGGATGACGCCGGCGATGCCAACCGTGACCACAACGTCGAACGGCGTGTTCACAAACCAGAGCAACGTCATGAGATACGACCCGGCATTAAAGGCAAAGTGCAGCAAGATCGTGTAGCGGAGCTTTCCGGTCGTCACGAGCACCCAACCAAAAATGAGGGCGGCAGCGCCCGCATAGCAGCCCTGCACCCAGTTCATATGCATAAAGCCAAAGATGGCCGCCTGCAGCACGATTGCCGCGGCGATACCCCACGTGCTTGGGGCCGCCCAGGGCACTATGGCGCCGTCCTGCGCGTTCGCGCGGCGCCGGCGCTTCCAGAGCGAACGGCACTGTGGATTAAACGCGCGCAGCGAAAACTCAAAGATGATGCCGCGCACCAGCAGTTCCTCGCAAAACGGCGCGCCGAGCACCGTGGTCAGGACGGCAAGAAGGCCGGTATCGCCCATGCCCGTTTCCTCGACGAGCTCGCTATAGTCTGCCGCGACCTCGGGCAGCAGCGACAGCACGCCGTCGCATAGGTAGCTAATGACCACCTGCATGGATAGGCCGATCACGACAACGCAGGCGATGCACTTCCATGCAGCATTTGCTCCCCCGCCGAGTGGGCACTCACCTTGCCGGCGCGCCATGAAAGAGCGGGGCCACAGGTAGCGCCACCACAGCAGCGCCATCAAAAACGACGCCGTCTGAGCGGCGGCTTGAAACCATTGAATATCGAGGTTGTCGATCGGGAAACCCGTCAGCGCCGACACGATGTCCAGCGCGGAGAACAAAACCATGCCCAGGGCAATATCGGCAGCAACAACACCAAAACAGGCAAGCGACCACGCCATCGCATTGAGCATGCCAACCTCCTCAAAACCCGGCACTTGGGGACAGTCATTGTTGATGAGAATCGGGCGCAGCGCCAAAAGCCCCGCTCGGCGAGATGTCGAACGGGAAGGTGCCACAGCGATTGAAAGCGGCGATGAACATGCGGATGGCGTTGGACGGCGTGGTGCCCACGAGCTGGGTTGCCGCCGCGAAGGCCGCCTTTTCCTCGGGCAAAACCTTCGCGACAACCGGGGTCATGTGTTCTGCCATGGCGCTTCCTTCTTGAAACGACGGTGGTGCGGATGGATGCGGGCCACGCGGCTGGGCGACGGGCTGTGAAGGCAACCCGATTGGCCCGCATCTGGAGTTTGTTCTACGGCGTTGGTATTACTTGGTATTCCTAAGTATTACCCCGTAGATAGAATACCATACCCGACCCCATGGAGACAGAAGAAAACGAATCATTTTATTGTTGAGTTAGCGCCTGAAATGGCTTTTAGAGCGTGATGATATCCGAGATATCGAGGGCCTGAGCGTCGGCGACATCGTGCGTGGCAAGCAGGAGCATGCGACCTTCGAGCAGGTCGAGTACAGCCTCGGCCGTCGCATCGCGCGCGGAGGCGTCCAGGCCGGTAAAGGGCTCATCCAGAATAACGGCGCAACCGCCACACAGCAGGGCGCGGGCAATCTCGACACGACGGCGCTGCCCGCCCGAGAGCTCGGCTACGCGGGCATGCACATCGACCCCCGGCACCAGCAGGCGCAGCAGGGCTGTGGCACTCGAGGCATCCACGCGCGCGTCGGCACACACCAGTACGTTATCCAGGGCAGAAACGTCCTCGACCAGGCGCACATCCTGAAACACCATGGAGCACGGCGCGCACTCCCCCGCCGCAAGGGCAAGGAGCGTCGACTTGCCCGCACCCGAGGCGCCCATCACGCAGGTACGCCCACCGGCGGGCACGCGAAGTACCAGTCCGTCGAGCGCCGGCGCCCAGGGAGCGCGATCGCCCACGGCGAACGCAAGCTCCGCAGGAGCCCCGCCGCCAGCAGAGCCGCCCGCACGCCCATGCGCCCGCACAGCAGCACGCCATGCTGCGGGCCCCGAAGCCCGCAGCAGCCACACCAGCACGCGCTCGCACGCCCACGATGCCGCCACGACCAACACGGTCCACGCCAGCAGGTCAGCCGTCTCGATGAGCAGCTTCGCCTGATAGATGCGCTCGCCCACGGTGCCCGCCGCCATGCCGATCAGCTCCGCCGCCACGCCGGCCTTCCAGCTCATGCCAATCACGGCGCGGGCGCACGAAAGCGCAAACGGCAGGACTTCGCGCCAGGTGTGGGCACAAAACAGTCGCCAGCCCCGCACGCCATGCAGACGAAACATCTGCTCCAGCGGCTTATCCGCTTGCGTCAAGCCCTCGACCAGTGAGAAATACACGCCCGACAGTGCCATCAAAAAGACTGCGGCGATACTCACGCGCGCCGACCCCAGCCAAATGAGCAGCAGGACCACCACGCAGGCGACCGGCGTCGCCTTTACAAACGACAGCGCCGGCGCCACCAGGCGGGAGAACGTCCGCGACCGCACCGAGACTCCCGCCAGCACGCCGCCGCACACCGCGGCAAGCGCCAGCCCGCCCAGTATCCGCGCACCCGAGCCCGCCAAAATCGCCCAGGTATCGCCATCGCACACCAGGCGTAGCAGCGCCAAGGCAACAGCACCCGGTCCCGGCAAGATCAACGGCTGCGCCACCAGCGCCGCCGCCAGCGCCCACACGGCAAGCCAAAAGGCGGCGACGGCACCTGCTGCCGCCACCGCCTTCATACGCTCCGTCATTTGTCGAGCAAACGCACGCACGGGCTACTCCATGTAGTAGAAATCGTCAGCCGGAAGTTTACCACCCACGGCGCTCGCGTCCGCGTCGGACAGCACCTGCAGATACCCGCTAAGCGCCGCCTTCATATCCTTGCCCGTCTGGCACACAAGCATGCACCCGGGAATCGCCTTCTCGGCGATCTTGGCGTTGTCCACGATGCCGGCATCGACCACGGCCTGCGCCCAGTCTGCCGGCGCCGCATTGACAGCCTTAACGCTCGCCGCATGGCAGCTCAAGAACTCCGCCACGGCCTCGGGATGTTCCTCGGCAAACGCGCGGCGCACCACGGTCACGCCCGTCAGCAAGCGCGAGCCTGTGTCACCTGCCAGCTCGTCCCACACATCGGTCAGGCTTACCGGCGCCGACAGCTTACCTTCGCTCTTGGCGATGGCAGCGGTCTTGAACGGCTCCGGCAGCACGCCCACGGCGGACGGGTCGGCAAGCAGGGCCGACAGCACCTCGGTGGGCTCGCTCTTAAACTCGAGCGTCACCTGGCCGGTCAGGCCCGCGCGCTCCAACAGGTAGTTCATGACGTACTCCGGCGTGGTGCCCTTGCCCGTCATATAGACGGTATGGCCCGCCAGATCGCCAAACGAGGCCACACTCGCGTCGCCCGTCACAACGTTCAGCACGCCCAGTGTGTTGATGTCGATGACCTGCACCGCGCCCTCGGTCTTGTTGTAGAGCACGCTCGCCACGTTGGCGGGCACCAGGGCGATATCGACATCGCCCTGAATCACCTTGGGCACGATCTCGTCGGCTGCGGCGCTGATCGCAAAGTCGAACTCGTTGTCCGTGGCACCGTCGGCCGCCTGGTCCATAAACTGCACCAGACCGATCGACGTCGGACCCTTGAGCGAGGCGACGTGTACCTCAACCGGCCCGGCAGCGGCACCGTCAGCGGCAGACCCGGCAGCCGACCCCGCAGCAGACCCGGCCCCCGCAGCTCCACCACCACAACCAGCAAGCGCGAGTGACAACGCGCCCGCAGCAAGCGCCGAGGCAAATCCCCGGCGCGTCATCTCAACATCAAACGCACGCATGGCTAGCACGCCCCCTCGTTGGGCATCGACCAGGCGTGATGGTCGGTATGCAGCAACTCCTCGGCCAGCGGCGAGAGCGGCGCGCCCAAAAACTCGCGGTAGCACGCCTGAACATCGGGGTTCTCGTGCGAGAAGCGAATGTCCGCAGCGGCATCCAGGCCCCACAGCACCTGGCCGCGCTCGGCCGCCAGCTCGCAGCCGTCGTGGATGGGCTGACCGCCGCCACCGACGCAGCCGCCCGGGCACGCCATGACCTCGACGAAGTCATAGCTCACACGGCCGTCGCGAATCGCGTCGAGCAGACGGGCGGCGTTGCCCAGCCCGTGCGCCACGGCGACGCGCACCTTGGTACCGTCGATATCGGCCACGGCCTCCTTCCAGCCCTCGAGTCCGCGCACGTCAGTGAAGAAGTCAGCATCCGGGTTCTTGCCCGTCACCAGGTAATATGCCGAGCGCACGGCGGCCTCCATCACGCCGCCCGTGGCGCCAAAGATCACACCCGCGCCCGTGCCAAAGCCCAACGGCGTATCGAGCGGCTCCTCGACCAGCGTGTCAACGCTCACGTGGCTCGCGCGGATCATGCGCACCATCTCGCGCACCGTCAGCGCAACGTCCACGTCGGGCGCGCCGCCCCCGCCCATCATGCTCGGCAGCGCACACTCGGCCTTCTTGGCCGTGCACGGCATAACGGACACCACGAACAGACGCTCGGGCTCCACGCCCAGCACCTTGGCGTAGTAGGTCTTGGCGATAGCGCCGAACATCTGCTGCGGCGACTTTGACGTGGACAGGCTGTCGACAAACTCGGGGTAACGTGCCTTCACAAAGCGCACCCAGCCCGGGCAGCAGCTCGTAAACATGGGCCAGCCGCGGCTGTCGCCCTCACCCTTAGCGGCGGCGCCCAGGCGCTCGAGCAACTCGGAGCCCTCCTCCATAATGGTGAGGTCGGCCGAGAAATCGGTATCGAACACGTACTCAAAGCCCACGCGGCGCAGCGCGCAAGCCAGACGCTCGACGGTTGCCTCCTCGCGCGGAATGCCGAGCTCCTCGCCCCAAGCACTACGCACGGCCGGCGCGATCTGCACCAACACGATCTTGTCGGGATTAGCGAGCGCGTCAAACACGGTCTCGGTGTCGTCGCGCTCGCGCAGCGCGCCCGTCGGGCAATGCGTGATGCACTGGCCGCACGCGACGCAATCGGTCTTGCCGATCGGCACGCGCCCGCGGGTGCCCACGGCGGTATGCGTGGCGCGGTTGGTCAGGTCCCAAATCCCTAGGCCCTGTACGCTCTCGCACACCTTGATGCAGCGCATGCATTTAATGCACTTGTCGTTTTCGCGGATGATGGGAAAATCGAAATCCCAGCCCTCGCCCGCCAAATGCCTTTGATACGGCAGATAGAAAATGCCCAGGTCATTGGCGATGGTCTGTAGGTTGCAGTTGCCGCTGCGCACACAGCTCGTGCACTGCGAATCATGCTGGGACAGCAGCAGCTGCACGTTGGTGCGACGGGCCTCGCGGGCCTTGGGACTGTTGGTGTGGACCACCATACCGTCGAGCACGTAGTTGTTGCAGGCGGCAACCAGCTGGTCGCAGCCCTCAACCTCGACCACGCACACGCGGCAGCCGCCGATCTCGTTCAGATCGCGCAGGTAGCACAGGGTGGGAATCTGAATGCCGACGGACTTGGCCGCATCCAGGATCGTGGTGTGCTCGGGCACCACGACTTCGCAGTTATCGATAGTGAGCTTGACCATGTTGTGCGCTCCGTTTTCGGTGTTGTCGCTGACGGTGATTTTGTTGGGCTCTACCATTCCAGGTTCCTCCCTCCGCGGAACGCGCCAAAGCCAAAGTGATCGCAACGCAGGCAGCGGCTCGCCTCCTGGCGCGCCTCCTCCTCGGTGAGGCCCTGCTCGACCAGATTCCAATCGTGGATGCGCTCGCCGGCCTCGCGCTCGCCCAGCTCGCAGCGGCCGCACTCGTGCTTGCCCTTAAACTGCACGGTCGGCAGCTCCACGTCGAGCTTTATCTTGTGGTCAAAGCCCAGGTAGCGGTCGATGTTTGCCGAAGCAACGCGACCGGCGTTGATCGCCCGGATGACGGTGGCGGGACCGGTCTGGCAGTCACCGCCGCTAAAGAGGCCATCGAAGTCGGGCACGGCGCCATCCGAATCGGTGACGATGCGACCCCACTTGCAGGCGATGCCCATGTCCTCAAACGGCTTGGAATCGATGTCCTGGCCAATGGCCACAAACACGCGCTCGCAGGGAATGACGCGCTCGGGCGTGGCTGCGGCACGCGGGGCCGGACGTCCACGGCGGGGCTCGCCGATAATCTGCGGCTGCACGCGCAGGCCACTCACGCGACCGTCCTCGCCCGTCTCGATAGCGAGCGGTGCGGTGAGCTCCAGAACCTCGCACCCCTCGGCCTGGGCGCCGGCGATCTCGGCATCCTGGGCCGTCATGTCGCAGATGCGGCGGCGGTAGACGATGCTCACCTTTTCGGCACCGCAACGCACGGCAGAGCGCGCCACGTCCATGGCCACATTGCCGCCGCCGATGACGCACACGCGCTGGCCGCTCAGGTCGGGCAGTTCGTCGTCGCCGATGGCACGCAGCATCTTGACGGCCGACTCCACGCCGGGCGCCTCTTCGCCCGGAAGGCCGAGCTTCTTATCGCTGTGGGCGCCAATGGCTAGGTAGACGGCATCGAACTCGTCGCGCAGGCGGGCAAGCTCCTCGCCGTTGACGGAGTGGTCGAGTTCCACGTCGATGCCGGCGCTCAAGATCCAGTCGATCTCGGCCTGCAGGCGCTCGCGCGGCAGGCGGTAGCTGGGGATGCCGTAGCGCAACATGCCGCCCAAGTGATGACGCTGCTCAAAGATCGTCACCTTATGGCCCATCACGGCCAGATAGTAGGCACAGGAAAGGCCGGCCGGGCCGCCGCCGATCACGGCAATGCGCTTGCCGGTGTTGTCGGCCACGCTGGGCTTGTAATCGTTGAGGTCGCTGTGCTCAACGGCAAAACGCTTGAGGGCGAGGATGTTCATGGGATCGTCGACCATGCCGCGACGGCAGTGCATCTCGCAGGGATGCTCGCACACCAAACCGCAGACGAGCGGCAGCGGGTTGTTCTTGCGGATGACCTTGACGGCATCGGCATAGCGGCCGGCCTCGACCAACGAAATGTAACCGGGAATGTCGACGTGCGCCGGGCAGCCCGAGACGCACGGGACGCGGGCCTCGCGGTCAAAGCCACAGGAGTGCTCGCGGATATGGTGCTCAAAATCATCGCGGAAACCGCGGATGGCGGTGAGTGCCATGGCGCCGGCCTCGTAGCCGATGGCGCAGTCGCTCGAAAGGTAGATGGTGCGGGCCGTGCGCTCAATCAAGTTGAGCGTGGACTCGTCGGCGCGGCCCTCGAGCACATCGGCGAGCAGGTCGCTCAGCGCGCTCAGGCCCACGCGGCAGGGCGTGCACTTGCCGCAGCTCTGGGTGGAGCACAGGTTGACGAGCGCCGCCGTAAACTCGACGGGGCACGGGGCGAGCGAGCTCACCGCCAGACGACGTCCGAGTGCATCGTGCAGGTCGTCCATGACGGCCTGAGCGTGGCTGCGTTCCATTACGTGCAGTCGAGCCATAAGATCCCCTCTCACATGGCAGCCCGGAGGCGAGGCCGGGCGAAATTGCTACACGCACAACACTGACCTAAAAAGTTGTGAGGTCTCCATACGGTTCGGCAGGCGGTATAAAATGTCACCCTCAGCGGTGAAATAGAACATTACCGCAGATAAATGCCATATTTGATAAAACGCGTTACCAAATTGCAATATTCAATGTGAAAAAGAGCGCCTTACTATTTTTCCTTTTTGATCCGTTTTCCTCCGTCCCCTTCGGATCACATGATCCCTTGGGAACGGAGGAAAACGGATCGTTTTTGGTGCAAAAGGGCCAGGTTTGTTTGCACCAATCTCACTTGCGCTAGATGAAGAGCTCGCATTCCTTCCGCACGACGCAAACCTTGCTCAGCATCTGGGAAACAGCGGATAGCTTGTTGGGATCAAGCTTACGAGCGCCTCGCGGACATACGGCAATGCAGCGCATGCAGGAGATGCACGCCTCGCCAGCTGCTCGTTTGGGGTCACCCTTGTCGATAGCACAAACGGGGCACGCCGCGGCGCATGCACCGCAGGAGACGCAATCCTCTGTTGCCTCGGGTGCCATGCGGTGACCTCCGGCTTGTTTATAAGGACGATTGCCGGGAATAGAGGGCTCGGATGTATCCTCAGCCAACAGCTTTTGCTGAATTTGCCGAGCAAACTCAGCAAGCCACGCCGAGTCCTGCGCATCCGGACGACCGGCAGCAAACTGTCGCGCAACGGAATGTTCTGCAATGGCTGCAACTGCCGCGATCACCCGGAATCCCGCATGCTTCGCAACGTCCTCCAGCTCTACGAGCGTGTCCTCAAACGCGCGGTTTCCGTATACACAAACCAAAACAGCCCGAGCCCCGTTGCCGCGCACCATGCCCAACCGGTCAGCCACCACAGCCGGGATTCTACCGGCATACGCCGGCACAGAGATTACGGCCACGTCGTCCTCAGCCATCGAGACCCCGTGGAAATCCAACCCGCTATCGGTCAGATCAACGATAACGGTATTCTTGCCCAGTGCCCCGGCCACAAGGCCAGACACCTTCCGCGTTCCACCCGTCGGACTAAACACAATTTCGAATACGCTCATCTAGGCACCCTCCCCCTACGCCTGGCAACGCGTCAAGCCGTTTTCACATTCAGACAGAGTATACGGCGCATGGGGGGAGCTCCCCGTTTTGGTGCGCCAGGTACCCCAATGCACCCACCCTACGCTGTCTGTCTCTTCGTTTTGTATAAATTACGGTACAGATTGTATATATTTACGGGATACCGCCGCGTTCTCCTGAGGTACCCCATCCTGGCCCGTGCAAAAAACGGAGTATTCTGCAACGTGACCGCGCCAGCACCGCCGCGGGTGGGCAAAACTGTAGGACGCCGTATCATTCTAAGTCCCGACATGGCGAGAATGACGCGCCCCTGCTCCGGAAAACGGCGAAATCTGACTCGGAACGCTCGCTAGGGATATCCGAAGGCCACCGTTGGCGACGTCGAATCATATACAGACAACTCGAACTGCAGAATACTCCAAAAAATGCACGGCGCACCCCATGGGACCCATTGCTGCATGGCAGAAAATAGGTCCTCGGCATCCCCCAGATGCATTCCCGAGAAAATCACGTTTGAATTAGCGATGGACACGGCAAACAAAAGGGCCCGAGCGTTGTTTGCTCGGGCCCTTAGCTTGTCTCACGCTAGCGCGCGATGCGTATGTTACTTGCGCTTGCCGCCGCCGTCGCCGGGGCGACGGGAGCTGCCATCGCGCTTGCCGCCACGGCTGTTGCCATAGCTGCCACGATTATCGCGACCGCCGGCACGGCCGCCGCGGGAGCCGGCCTGGTTGCTGCCACGCCCGCCACGATAGCCACCACGACGCTCATCGCGGGTATCGTCGTAGTTGCGCCAGTCATCGCGACGATCGCGGCTGGCACGCGGGTCACGACGATCACGCGACTCGTTAGAACGACCAGCGCCGCTGCGGGTGCCATTAGCGCGAGCGCCCTCGCGACGCTCGCCACCGCGGCCACCGCGCTCTTCAAAGCGCTTGCCGCCACGGGACTCACCGCTGCGGGCGCCACGCTCACCGCGACCCTCGCCGCCGCGACGCTCGTCACGGCCACCGCGCTCGTCATTGCGACCGGAACGACGACGATCGCCCGAGCCACGCTTGCCGCCACGCGAGCCACGGCCCTCGTCCTCGCGCTCAACACGGCGACGACCACCGCGGTCCTCGTCCTCACGACGACGGCGGTGTGCCTCGCCCTGGAACTGCTTGGCACGACGCTCGGCACGGTTACCGCGCGGGGCCTGCTCGACGGCAGCGGCACCGCCGCGCTCCTCGGCAGCTACTTCGCGGGCCACGCTCTCAACAGCCTCGTCCACGCGAGCCTGAACGCCCTCGCGCACGCGGGTCTTGCCGCCGCGCTTGGGACGGCTCGGACGCTCGCCGTCGCCGCGGCGCTCGTCGCGACCGCGGTTGGAACGACCGGCAACATCGCCGTAATCGTCGCCGTTGCGCTTGCCGTCGCGACGCGCCTGTTCAAGCTTCTTCTTGCTCTTGGACTTGCCGCGCTTGGTCTTCTTCTTCACCTTAAAGGCGGCAGGATCGCGCTCGGGGTCAACGGCGGGCGGGTTGGGACCCACGTGCAGGTCGCCGGCTTCGTAAATTTCGGCCGTCTTGTCCATGAGCTTCTCGATCTCGTAGAACTCATCAACGTCCTGCTCGGTCACAAACGTAATGGCCCAGCCCAGCTCGCCGGCGCGGCCCGTACGGCCAATGCGGTGGATATAGTCGGTCGGCTCGGCCGGCACGTCAAAGTTCACGACGTAGCGCACGTCGCTAATGTCGATGCCGCGGGCGAGCACGTCGGTTGCCACCAACACGTCGACGGTACCGTCGCGGAAGGCCGAGAGTGCGCGCTCGCGCTGGGCCTGGCTGCGGTTGCCGTGAATCGCGGCGGCCTTGATGCCCTTACGCTCCAGACGGCGGCAGCAGCTGTCGGCGCGGTGCTTGGTGCGCATAAAGACGATAGTGCGCTCCGGGCCCTCCTTCTTGAGGAACTCGGGCAGCAGGTTGTTCTTGGCCTCGATGGACACCGGGAACACAAACTGGTCGACGGTGTCGGCGGTCGACGTGGCAGGTGCGATCTCCACGCGAGCCGGGTCGCTCACCAGGTCGGTGATCTCGCCCACGGCCTCCTCGTCGAGGGTCGCCGAGAACAGCAGCGTCTGGCGCTCGGCCGGCGTCTCGCGCACAATGCGGCGGACGGCGGGCAAAAAGCCCATGTCAAGCATGCGGTCGGCTTCGTCGAGTACCAGCACTTTGACCTCGCCCAGGTGGCAGGCACCCTGCTCGATCAGATCGACCAGACGGCCCGGCGTTGCGACCAGGATGTCGCAACCGTACTTGAGGGCAGCGGTTTGCGGCTTGTAGCTCACGCCGCCCACGACGGTCACGGCAACGTGGCCCGTGACGTCGGCGATCTTGCTCGCGACCTCGTCGATCTGCTGGGCAAGCTCGCGCGTGGGGGTGATGACGAGCATCACGGGGCCGCGGCCGTTGCCCTCGGGCTTTTTAGTACCGCGACGACGGTTGCGGCCGCCGCGCTCGCGCACGGGTTTGGGAGGAGCGATGTGCTCCAGATTGTTCATGGTCGGGAGCAAAAAGGCGGCTGTCTTGCCGGTACCGGTCTGGGCGGCGGCAAGCAGGTCACGGCCCTCGAGCACCACGGGGATGGAGCCGGCCTGAACGGGCGTGGGCGCCGTGTAGCCCAAGTTCTCGATAGCACGGAGCATCTCGTCGGAGAGGCCCAGCTCGTCAAAGCCAGGCAGGCTCTCGGTAGCGGACTCGACGGCCTGGGCAGCATTGGCCTCATCGGCGGCATCGAAGGCAGCCTGGGTCATGGCCTCGCGGGCCTCGTCCAGGATCTCGGCGTCGGTGACGTCGGATACAGAATTACGCATATGTTGTTGTTCCTTATCTGCACGCGCAATGGGCACGGCATGCGGCCGCGCGGGCGTGCTTGGTAGTGCGCTAATACATACAAAAACGGGTGCGCACAGAGAGGACGTTGCTCAGCACGCTGGCGATCGCTTTGGCAGCCCTATCACGCGCCGTCCAGACGCAGCAGCTCTAAGCGATGGAGCAGATTCGCCGCCGGTTAGTATACCCGTGCTTCGCATGCCCCCACGTAAACCACAGATGACGAGGCGGACGAGGTGGGCCCGGCTGATTGTCTCAATCTGTAACAGTTACAGGGCAAATCTTCCTCTACGTGTTACAGATCGAGACAAACGGTCGACACGGCTCACAAACGTCTCAAGCTGTAACAGTTACCGAGTAAAATCGGTCCTAATTGTTATAGATCAAGACAGAGGGGGATTTCCGTCCAGTCCAAACCAAATCTCTCGGTCTTCCTGCAATTTCGAACATGTGGCCTATAATGTTGCTTTGGTTACGCTATATATTGCGCAGCCATTTAATACGTCGCCCACCGGGGGCCATTAATTCCTATCGCCATATTGGCTAGGAAGCAATCAAAGGAGGTATCCGTGGCAGCAGAGACGCCTTGCTCGGTCCTCTATAACGATATTCGCTCGTTCGGCGGTCTTAAACATCTCGAGATCGCCCGAATGCTCATCAATGGAAACTCTTATCTCGGCAGTACCCTGCTCGAGAAATGCTCTTCCAACCGCTCGTATCTCACCCGTTACATCGTCCATCGCAAGCCTGACCAGTGCGCGCCCTCCATCTACAGCGACTTTACCGTCACCACGCTCAACCTTTCCTCGGCAATCTGCAGCAAGCTCGGCGGCGGCGAGTCCGCCTATCGGGCAATCGCCGAGCACTATCGCGGTCCGGCCGCCAACGAAATGATGTCGGCTCTCACCAGCTACAAGCTGGACAGCCGCCTATATGCAAATGCCCTCAATCGCATCGACAACTTTGACGGCAATGCCGTGCGCGAGAAAAGCACGCTTTACCTTATGCTCTTTGTGGCAACGGGGGCGCTCGCCGATCCCGTTCAGGGCGTGGCCACCGTCGAGCGCTTTTGCGACAGCAAGACGGGCGAGCACTTTGGCACCACCGAAACTACCGTCGGACGTGGCTTTATGAGCAGCCTGGAGCAGCCACGCACCGTCGCCCCCAACCTCGGTCTGCTCAGAACCCATGCCGACAACTGCGCCGACATGCAAATCCATCCCCTCACACGCGATCCGCACGGCACCGTGATTGGTTCTTTGCCCAAAACCTCGCCCAGCATCACCGATGTGGGCGCCGACGCATCGCGCGAGCATCTTCGCATTTGGCTTGAGGGTGAGCACTGGTACGCCCAGGGCCTTGGATCGACCAACGGCACGGTGCTCGAATCGGGCGCGCGCGACGGCGATATTGTGATTGAGCCGCCGCGCGACCAACGCGAGCCCGGCAAGATCTATCCCCCAGTGGAAATCGAAAACAGCGACAGGCTCCATCTGGGTCTCTACACGACATTCCTTGTCATTGTGGACTAGCGCGGACGGTGATCGAAAGACGGTCGCCGTCCGTCTTTCGTCTTCTACCTTCTGCGTCGTAAACGACAATGCTCAGCGGTATACGTGGGCAGTGCGGCTATCATGGTACTTTACCGATATCCGCACTGCTCACGTATACGTGCGGCAACCCATGCCAGACAAAGGAACGCCATGGATACTACCGATAGCGCCTATGGCGACAAACTCATCCGTCTCGATACGTTCGATACCGCCGTGGCGGTCGACCCCAGCGCCGAGGACGACGCCAAGCGTCGGTTTATGACGCTTATTCTCCAGACGGCCCACCGCAACAACGGCAACATCGGACACGTGCTGCGCGCGACCAACACGAGCGGCGAGGTCTTTGCCGTCAAGCTACTCAAGGACAACGCCATCCTTTCCGGCCAAGCCCCCGACCGCTCCGCCGAGCAATCGGCAGCGCACCTGGCCAGCACCGCCGCGCTGTTCGAGGAGTACCGTCATCTGTGTACCGTCTCGTACCTGCGCGGATTTCCGCGCGTCTATGGCTACGGATCGTGCGAGGATGACCCTCTCATCCTCATGGAGTGGGTCGAGGGCACCTCGCTCAAGCAGGCGCTGCCCCTGCTTCTGCACGACGCCTCGGGCGGGCTGACCACCCAGATGGTCGCCGCCGTCGGAAACGCCGTGCTTCGTGCGCTCTTGATGACCCAAGGCCTCGTGAATCCGGTCATCCATCGCGACCTGTCGCCTGCCAATATCATGTTCCGCACCACTAGCCGAACGCTCGAGCAGCAGATTGCTGATTGTTCCTTTGACCCCTGCCTCATCGACATGGGCTCCGCGACCATGGCTCTCGGCGACGACACGATCACCCGGCGCGCCGACATCTGGCGTTTTGCCACGCCCGCATACGCCGCGCCCGAGATGCTCACGCAGGATATCGAAGGCATCGCGGCCCTTCGCCGTTCGCCGGCAATCGACGTCTATGCGCTTTCGAGCATTCTGTACCAGCTCTACAGCGGTCGCAAACCGTTTGACTTTGAGTCGACGAACGCCGCTGCAACCGGCTCGTTCTATCTCGTAAAGACCAAGACCAAGCCGGCACCGCTCGAGCCGCGCTGCGAGGGCGATGAGGCGCTCGTCCAGATCATCATGAAGGGTCTCTCAGTCGAGCAGTGCGATCGTCCCACCGAGCAGCAGATGCTCGAGGTGCTCTCGGCATACCTCACCGACGCCGAATCCGAAGGCCGCGAAGGTGCAGGAGACGAGGCCGCAATTGATATCGATTCTGGCACGCACCTTAAGGTCGACGTCGCCGGCGAGCGCGCACGAGAGATCCTGAATCAGGCCCGCCACGATGCCATGACCCGCCGCCGCTTTATTATCGGCGGCGCTATCGCAGCCGTTGCGGGGCTCAGCGTTATCGGGGCGGCAACCCATGGCTTTGGCATCCCCGCCTACCTTGACGGCATCCGCGGTTCACTTGACGACTACACCTGGGATCAGCTGCAGGAGATTTCGCTCAAGATTAAGGCCGCCGAGACCCGTAGCGAGGCACGCGAGATTGCCAAGCGTTACCACCTGCTCGACGCTGATGGGCATATCCCCTATCCGTGCACCAAGCGTGTCACGCTCACCAACGGGCTGGAGGTCGGCGCGCAGCTTGTGGGCATCCGTCACGATGAGCTTCTGGACGGTACGGGCAAGGCCGGGCTGACGTTTATGTTCGACGCGGGTATTGCCGAGCGCAACGCTGCGGCTGAACCGCCGAGCTCCGGCTGGGCAGATTGCGAGCTGCGAGAATGGCTCGACGGCGACGGCCTTAAGCTGCTGCCCAATGAGCTACGCGCACTCATCAAATCTGTCAAAAAGGTCTCGAATAACGCTGGCGCCGCCAACAGTGCATCGTGTCTGAGCGAGTTGCCCGCAACCCTTTGGCTGCCCGCCATGGTCGAGCTGTGCGGTACGCAACCGCCCGATTCGTTTGCCGAGAGCTATCACTACCTGGCAGACATCTACAACGGCGAGGGCAAGGAGTATCAGCTCTTCCGCGAGCTCAAGGTGAGTCCGTATACCACAAACGAGATGTTGGTTCGCCAGTGGAAGGGCAAGGACACCTGTTGGTGGGAACGAACGGCGAGTCCTGACACATCGGAGAGTGGAGGCACACTCTATTTGAATCGCGTGGGCCACGACGGCGACGCCTTTACGTACGCAACGCCTGCGGACAAGCCAAATAAACGAACCTGTGTGATCCCCGGATTCTGTATCTAGGCGGCGGGCGTCTTGCCGTGACGGGACCCCTCCCCGGCAGTTGTCTCAATCTGTAACAGTTAGAGGTCATATTTGCTGCTAGATGTTACAGAACGAGTCATTAGCTTGCCGAGAACTTCGACTCATAAATGTGACTCAAGTGTGTCGATATTTTCTTGCCAATGTTGCGCAACAGAAACCCTTTCGGCGGTCGTAACGTACGAATTGTCATAGGTACCCCTTCAACGATTGGGAGAAGAAATGGCAAAGTACGCACCTAAACACTTGGAAGTCTCAGTCGGCGCCGAGCCCCATCGCGCATTCGCGGGTCACAAGACCGCGCGACTCGCCGTCACCGCAGCCACCACCATCGCAATGACCGGCTCGTCGTTGCTCGCCCCGTTCTCGGCATTTGCCAACGATCTGAGCGACACCACGGCACAGGACGCAATCATGTCCCCGCTCGCCGCCCACGCCGGCGAGGCGGCAGGCTCCGCAGTAAAGACGAACGCCCAGAAAATTGCCGACTTGCAGGCCGCAATCGACGCCGCAAAGGCTGCCGAGGCAGAAGCCAAGTCCGACTACGACACGGCGGTTGCCCCCTATACCGAAAAGCAGACGGTCCGCGACAACGCCCAGACTGCCTACGACGCTTCCGTCTCCGACAATTCGCAGGCAGAAGCCGCCGCGCGTGCCGAATACGCCCGTCAACTCGATGAAAGCGTCAAGGCGGCCAACAGCGCCAGCGCCACGTTAAAGGATGCCCAGAGCAAGCTCGACACGGCCAAGGCCGATGCCGAAAGCAAGACGAAGGCACTCGACTCCGCAAAGCAGGCGGCAGCCGACGCACGGGCCAAGCTTGAGGAAGCCCAGAAGGCAGCCGCCAACGCAACGCCGGAGGAAATCAAGGCCGCCGAGCAGTCTGCCGCAGATGCCCAGAAGGTTCTTGACCAGGCAAAGGCCGCAAAAACCGCTGCCGACTCCGCACTCGCCGATGCCCAGCAGGCTCGGAGCGCCGCGCAGAGCGCTTACAACGAGGCGTCAGGCACGCTGGCTTCCGCTCAGCAGGCAAAGACCGCCGCGGATGGTAAGGTAGTCGCGGCACAGACAGCGTATGACAGCGCACAAGCCGATTTGGCGGCCGCAAAGGCAGGCGCCGAGGGCCCGGAGTATGATGCCGCCCAGGCAAAGGTCGATGCTGCCAAGGCCGATCTTGACGCTGCAAAGAGCGCCCAGGCAAACGCTGAGAAGGCTCTGGAAAACGCCCAGCAGGATCAGACTCAGAAGCAAAATAATCTTGCCGTAGCACAATCGGAGCTTGATGCCGCAAAGCAGAATGCCGAGCAAAAGAAGTCCGAGCTCGATACTGCGAATGCCGCAGTCTCCGCAAAGGACAAGGCCCTCGTGGACGCAAAGGCAGCCCATAGTGCCGAGCTTGCCAAGCTCGATGAGGCGAATAAGGCCGTCGAGGACGCGAAGTCAGCAAAGACGGCCGCAGACGAGGCGGCCGCGCAAGCTCAGAACGAGCTGCAATCAGCCCAAGCCGCGGTTCAGTCTGCTCAAGTTGCCGTCGACGCCGCCCAGCAGGCAGCAGACTCTGCCGAGTCCACGCTCAAGCAGGGTGCTATTGGGTTCTTTAAGTCCATCGGCGCCAATGAGGCGGTCTCGATTATCGAGAACTGCCTGTATAAGGACGCCACCCATGTTGGCGATGACGACGATGCAACCTCGCTTGACAATATGATCTCAGCTATCACCGTTATGAAGTCGATTAATAGCTACCGCGTTTCCGTCGGCTTGAATCCGCTCAACGTAACGTACAACCTTGTCGCGGCGGCAATTGCCGATGCGAACTGGTCGAGCTCGAACATCGAGCACGCGAAGCAGTTTGACGTCTCGGAGAACCTCTCGTGGAACTACAGCGACCCCTGCCAGGGATGGATTACGGAGGAGAAGGCGTATTTTGACGAGGCGGTAGCGGCCGAGTTTAATGGTATCTATCTCACGGGCAAGGACGCCTACGCCTTCTACCGGTCACATGCCGGCAAGATTGACAGTTATGTCACTAAAAACTGCGGCAAGAACGCAATGGTGGGTCATTACATCAATTGCATTAATCCCAACTACACAGTCATGGGCACCGGTCTCAGCACCGCCCGTAATAACAAATACGGAGACACCGCCTCCTTTACAGCGCAGACATCTCCGTCATGGGGACATGACCACGATTGGACAAGCTCTGCTATGTCCGTCGACGAGTTCGAGCAGACGCTTAACGGCTACGTAAACGGACTCAAAAACGCGGGAAGCAAACTAGAAACTGCCAAGAAGGATCTTGCCAGCAAGCAAGCTGCACTCCAGCAAGCATCCCAAAACAAGCAGAAGGCCGACAAAGCCGCAAGCGAAGCCGCGTCCGCGGTCGAGCAAAAGCAGCAGGCAGCAAACAAGCAAAGCGCTAGCGTCGCCGCCGCTGCAACTGCCGTAGCTACGGCCCAGTCGGAACGCGACGCCGCGCAAAAGGCAGCGGAGACCGCCAACGCGCAAGCAGCTGCCGCAAAGGCCGCAGTTACTCAAAAGCAGGATGACGTTAACGTCGCACACGCAGCATACGATCAGGCGCAGCAAACAGTCGCAGTACGGGCAACGGATCTCGAAAACGCAAGGAGCATCGTTGCCGACAAGCAGGCCGCCTACGCCGCCGCCAGCGATGAACTTGCCAAGTATTCTGCCGATGTTGCTGCGGCTCAGGAGAAGGCTGACAAGGCCCATCAAACGCTCGATGAAGCCACGGCGGCTCAGACGTCTGCCCAGAGCGCTCTTGAAAAGGCAGAGCGCGACGCGGCTGCCAAGAAGCAGGCCCTCGCTATCGCCAAGGACGGCGCCGAGGCCATGGCGGCGACCGCGGAGCACGCCGCAGGCGATTTGACCGCAGCGAAAAACGACTTTGACTCGAAGAAGGCCCATGCCGACGCCCTGAGTAACGCGGCCAATAATCTTACCGCGGCAAAGGCGGCCAAGAAGGACGCCGACGCAGCAGTTACCGAGGCCGAGGCCGCTCTTGGTGCGGCAAATGACGCCATCGCGAACGCCGAGCAGGCGGTCGAGAATTCTCAGGCCGCATCGGACGCCGCTGTCGCTACCCTCGGAAAGCTCAAGTCCATCAACGTCGAAAACGGCATTGCTACTGGCTCTGACGCAAACGCGAACGATACGCTCAATGCCCTCTTTGCCAAGTGCGTCGCCGCCAAGCAGGCAGAACATAACGCAAAGGCCGCACTTGATGCCGCTCAGGTAGACCTTGATGCTGCGATGCCCGCCTATACCGCGGCGCTCAATGCCTACAACGAGGCGAAGGCAAAACGCGTAGCCGCCGAGCAAGCCCTGAAGGACGAGATCGCCCGCCAGGAGCAAGAGACAGCGAAGGCCGAGCAGGCCAAGATCACGCAGGCTGCCGCTAAGCCGGTTGCTGGAAAGCCGTCTGCCGGCAACGCCAAGACGGCCGCCAACTCGGCACTTCCCACCACGGGCGACAATGCTGCGCTCGCCGGTGAGACGTTTGTCATCGGAGGCGTCGTGCTTGTAGCCGCCGGCATCTTCCTAACCGACAAGAAACGTCATCAGGAGTAGGGATTTCGGGAGGACGGCTTCTCCTCCCTCCCACTGCTTCGCAAACCCTGCTCAGCATGCGCCGGGACGTCCACCACACGGGCGCTCCGGCGTTTTACGCTGTATGCCCGGGGCATTTGCTCCGAGATTGTCTCGATCTGTAACAACTAGGACCCAAATATCGGTCTTACTGTTACAGATCGAGATGTTCGGGTTACCCTCGAATGGTTTGTCTCGATCTGTAACATTTAGCAGGCAAAACGGTCCCCAGATGTTACAGATTGAGACGTTAAGTTGTGGCTCAATGTAATGTCTCGATCTGTAACAGTTACTCGACAAAAACGGGTCTAGTTGTTACAGATTGAGATGATTGGTTGAGACGGTCCATCGGCCAACCAACCACCCTCATCTGCAACGAAATGTCATACATTTCTTTCTGTACTGGACACCCCCAGGGGGTATGGGTGTATAGTATCGGCAGGTTAACAATTCCAACACCGAACTACAGAAAGGAGAAGCCATGGCTCAAGATAAGTTTGACGTGGGCGGTATGACGTGCGCCGCGTGCCAAGCGCACGTGGACCGTGCCGTGAGCAAACTCGACGGTGTCCAAAGCGTCGCGGTCAACCTGCTCGCCGGTTCCATGATGGTCGACTATGACCCCGCGCAAGTCACCCCCGACGACATCTGCACCGCTGTCGATCGCGCTGGCTACTCGGCCTCGCCCGTCAGCACGGGCACCGACGCCGCCCAAAGCGGCAGTACGCAAGCCGGGTCCGGCGCCGCCCATATGGAGTCGCCCACCAAAAAGCTGGAGGCCGCCGCCTCCGCCATGCGCACCCGCCTCATCATCTCGATTATCTTCCTCATCCCGCTGTTCTACATAGGCATGGGGCACATGCTTGGTTGGCCGCTGCCCGGCATCTTCACGGACCACATCCACAGCATGACGCTCGCGCTCACCGAGCTCGTCCTGCTCATTCCCATCGTCTACGTCAACGACGCGTACTTTATCAACGGGTTTAAATCACTCGCACACGGCGCGCCTACCATGGACGCCCTTATTGCCGTGGGCGCCACCGCCTCCATCGCCTGGTCGCTCTACGCCATGTTTATCATGGCCGACCAGCTAGCCGCGGGTCAGGTCCACGAGGCCATGATGACGGGCATGGACAATCTGTATTTTGAGAGCGCCGGCACCATCCTGTCGCTCGTCACCGTAGGCAAATACCTCGAGACGCGCAGCAAGTCCAAGACCGGCGGCGCCATCGAGGCGCTCATCGACCTAGCGCCCAAGACCGCGACCGTCGTGGCAGAGGACGGCACCGAGGCCACCGTCGACGTCGATGCCATTCTGCCCGGCCAGGTGCTGCGTGTGCGCCCCGGCGAGTCCATCCCTGTCGACGGCGTGGTACTCGAGGGCGCTTCGGCCGTGGACGAAAGTGCACTGACCGGCGAGTCCATCCCCGTGGAGAAGACCGCCGGCGACACCGTCAACGCGGCCACGGTCAACCGCACGGGCTCGTTTACCTTCCGCGCCACGCGTGTGGGCGCCGACACGTCGCTCGCCAAGATTATCCAGCTCGTCGAGGACGCCAACGCCACCAAGGCGCCCATCGCCCGCATGGCCGACAAGGTCGCCGGCGTGTTCGTGCCCGTGGTGCTTGTAATCTCTGCCATAACTTTTGTGGCGTGGATGGCGCTGACCGGAAGCATCAACGAAGCGCTTACCTCCGCCGTGGCCGTGCTGGTGATCAGCTGTCCGTGCGCATTGGGTCTGGCCACGCCCGTCGCTATTATGGTCGGCACCGGCAAGGGCGCCGAGATGGGCATTCTGTTCAAGAGCGCCGAGGCGCTGGAGAACCTGCGCAGCGTGGGCACCGTGGTGCTCGATAAGACGGGCACGGTCACCCGCGGCAAGCCTGCCGTGACCGATATCGTGGTAGCCACGCGCGCTGACGGCTCGCCCGCCATGAGCGAAAAGGCGCTGCTCAAGCTGGCCGCTGCGCTGGAGCGCTCAAGCGAGCACCCGCTGGCCGAGGCGATTATGGCCGAGTGCGAGACACGCGGGATCGTCGCGCGCATGGTCGAGGACTTTGCCGCCGTGCCCGGTCGTGGCGTTACGGCGCACGAGGGGCAAAACGCCATTGCAGCCGGCAACGTACGCCTGATGGACGAGCTGGGCGTTACCGTGCCCGCGGGTCTTGCCGAGCAATTTGCCGCCGAGGGCAAGACGCCGCTGTTCTTTGCCAAGAACGGCGAGCTTGCCGGCACCATTGCCGTGGCTGATGAGGTCAAGGAGACGAGCGCCGGGGCCATCGCCGCATTGCGCTCGCTTGGCGTCGACGTGCGCATGCTCACCGGCGACAACCGCGTCACTACCGAAGCAATCGCCCGCCGCGTGGGACTGAGCAGCGAGCAAGTCATCGCCGACGTCCTCCCCGCCGACAAGGAACGCCATGTGCGCGAACTGCAGGACGCGGGCGGCAAGGTCGCCATGGTGGGCGACGGCATCAACGACTCCCCCGCCCTGGCGCGCGCCGACGTGGGCCTTGCCATCGGTACCGGCGCCGACATCGCCAAAGAAGGGGCAGATGTGGTACTCATGCGCAGCGACCTCATGGACGTCGCCCGAGCCATCGAGCTGTCGCGCGCCACGATCCGCAACATCAAGCAGGACCTGTTCTGGGCACTGTTCTACAACGGCATCGGCATTCCGCTGGCGGCGGGCGTGTTCTTCCCCCTCACCGGCTGGCAGCTCTCGCCCATGTTTGGCGCCGCCGCCATGAGCCTGTCGAGCGTGTGCGTCGTAAGCAACGCTCTGCGCTTAAAATCCTTTAAGCCAAAAGTGGCAAAATAAGCTCACCATTAAGTCCATTTAGAACGGGTTTTCCAGGTGCCCGAGATTGACCTGAAAGAGGAGCGACGCGTACTTTGGTACGCGAGCGACGGCTTGAAGGTCAAGGTCGGGTGCCTGGGAAAGCCGACACAACAGAGAGGAATACCCATGCGTTACACAATCAAGACTTCCGGCCTTATGTGCGGCCATTGCGATGCCACCGTCGAGACCGCGCTGCTCAACGTGGTCGGCGTGACCGATGCCGATGCCGATCACGAGACCCAGACCGTCCAGGTGGAGTGCGCCGATACCGTGACCGCCGAGCAGCTCGCCGCCGCTGTCGAGGCCGCGGGCGAGAAGTTCCACGCCCTTTCGGTGACCGCCGCGTAGCAGGCGCCGCCTACTCAATCCTCAGAAGTTGCGGTGAAATACGGACTGTTGAGCCGCCCTAGGCCTTTAAACAGTCCGTATTTCACCGCAACTGACGGGGACATCCGGAAGATCGACCAGAAACGAGGACCCGCCATGATGGCAGACCATAAATCGGTGACCCGCATGCTCAAGACGGCACGCGGCCAGATCGACGGCATCTTGCGGATGGTCGATGAGGACCGCTACTGCGTCGATATTTCCACGCAGCTCATGGCAACGCAGGCGCTCATTGCGCGCATCAACGCCGACGTGCTCAAGGCGCATATCGAGGGCTGCGTGACTTCGGCAATCGAATCGGGCGACGAAGATCTCAAAGCTGCCAAGCTCGCCGAGATCGAACGCGTCGTCGACAAGCTCTCCAAGTAATTGGGGCATTGGGGACAGGTATGTTTGCACCACATTGGTGCAGATTAACCTGTCCCCCTTGCTCTAAATCGGGTATAAAGGCGTGCAGCATATCGAACGAAAGGCAATTTGCATGAATGACTTTATGAAGGGTCGCAATGGTGCCGATGAACTCACCATCGTGATGGGTTTTGCCGGCATCGTCATCGCGATGATCGGATCGATAGCCCGCATCCAGTGGCTCAGCTGGATTGCCATCGCCGTAATCGTGATTGGCGTGCTGCGCGGCCTGTCCAAAAATATCGACGCACGTCGCAAGGAGAACGAGGCCTTTGTCGCCGCGACTGCAAACGTACCCGGCTTGGGCAAGTTTGTAGCTAGCTTGGGCGGCGGAGCTGCAGCGGCCAGCACCTCACGCGCAGCCGGCACCAGTAAGGAAGACTTTGAGCGTGCCAAGCGCACGGCCAAGAAGATGTGGAAGGGGCGCAAGACCACGGCATACCTCAAGTGCCCCAACTGCGGCCAGATGCTCTCCGTCCCCAAGGGCAAGGGCAAGATCCGCGTCACCTGCCCCAAGTGCCACGCCAAGATGGAAACCCGCTCCTAGCGCCCGCACGCGGGACAAATTAATCAGGTTTGTTTGTCCCAAATCTTAAGTATTTGTTCGATAAAAAAGCCGAGGCCTCGTGTTGAGACCTCGGCTTTTTGTATGCGGCAACGGAGCTGTCCCTTTGTCACATCTACGCCACGCCGTCGCGGGCGAGCTCCTCGGCCAACGCCTCGGCCGGCATGGCCATAATCGCGTCGAGCTCGTTATCAACCTCGGGAATGCGCTTCACCTTGAGCTTGCGTACCAGATTGCCGCGACACATCACGTGCATCGGCTCACGCAGAGCGCACAGGTCATCGAGCGGGTTCTCGCGCGTCACCAGGATATCGGCGGCCTTGCCGCACTCGATTGTGCCGGTCTCGCCGCCCAGCCCCAGCAGCTCGGCGTTGACTTGCGTAGCCGTATGCAGTGCGAAGGCGTTGCTCACACCCACGTACTTGGCAAAATAGGCCACCTCGCGCCACATGTCGTACTGTGTCACAAACGGGCAGCTCGAGTCCGTACCCAGGCCCACCTTAACGCCAGCTTCCAGTGCAGCACGGGCGCTCTCGATGATGCCCGAGCACACGATATCGCCGTTCTTCTTTTGCGTATCGGTCGAATGGGTCTTTTCCGGGTCGAGCAATACAAACGGCAACGCCGGGCTGATCGTGCAGGTCACACTCGGCGCACGTCCCTCGAGCTGCGTGCCCGCGGCGCCACGGTACAGCTCCAGGATCTCGGGCGTCAGCGGAGCGCCGTGCTCAATCGTGTCAACGCCGGCCTCAAGCGCGGCCTTCACGCCCTCGGTGCTCTCGACATGGGCCATAACCGGCAAGCTCACCTCGTGCGCAGCCTTGCACGCCGCCGCGGCAACCTCGACCGGCATGCGCAGCACGCCCGGCTCGCCCACCTCGGTCGCATCGAACACGCCGCCCGTCACGAACAGCTTAATGACGTCGGCACCGTGCGCATACAGGTCACGCACCTGTTCGGCTGCCTCGGCGGGACTGTTGGCCACCTGGGCGAACAGTCCCGCACCATGGCCGCCCGGCACCGTGACGCCCGTTCCCGGCGCCACCAGGCGAGGACCTTGATACTTGCCGGCATCGATAGCATCGCGCACGGCAAGATCCGCAAACAGCGGGTCGCCCGCGCCGCGCACCGTGGTCACGCCACTTGCCAGTTGTTGTTGGGCGCTGCCCTTAAGAATATGGCGCACGATGGCGCGCCCCACGGGATTATCGAGCTTCTTCATCAGCGCGCCCGCATCGCCCGCCGAAACCGGCTTGCCCGAACCGCACAGATGCACATGCATATTGATGAGACCGGGCATGAGATACGCACCTGCCAGGTCGATGACCTCGGCACCTGCAGGTGCCTGCGCCACAGCACTCGGCCCCATCCACGTGATGACGCCGCGCTCAACAGTCACGGCCATATCGGGTTGCGGCTCCATATGCTCCGAACCATCCAGGACGGTCGCATTGATAAACAACGTGGAACGATCGGTAGATGCCATATCGAGCTCCTCCCTCACGATTAACATGAACATTTGTTCATTATCACCTAGTCCCGCTGGATTGCTGCAGACGCATCGGTTAACGGAGGGAAGAGGGGATGTGGGGGACGGAATACGTTGCAGCCCCATCCCAGCAACATCAGGGGAATGTCTCGATCTGTAACAGTTACGGGCTCAAACAGCCGCCAAGCGTTACAGATCGAGACAAATAGACACGCGACGGCGCTGCGACAGCCCATCCCCTACTCCCACTCCTGCTCGTAGATGTTGAGCGACTTCACGTACCGCCCCTGGGCGCCCATAATGTCGCGGACCAGGCGCAAAAAGAAGCTGATGCACGAGGTGTCAAAGCCGTCCTGCAGATCCTCGGGATGCACCGCACCCGGCCCATCGACCGCCGTGTCACTCAGGCGCGCGATGTCATACAGATAGAGCTGCCCCGCCGTCAGCCAGACATCGTCGACGCAGGCGAGGCGCACCGCAATCGCACCGTCGCTCCAATGCTCCTTTTGCACGATATGCGGGTCGTAGACATCAAAGCGACGGTCGGCACGCGTATCCTTCAGCGCAACCATGCCGTTCGCAGGATCCTTGTCCAAAATGCCAAAGCGCGAGAAATACTGTGTGTCGCGCACCTGCTCGAGCCGCTTGAGCGAGGCAGGCGAAAGCGATGCCGGCGGCTCATCAACATACAGCTCGAGCAGCGTCTTGCCATGGCGATAGGGGCGCTCAAAGAGCAGCCAATCGGTAAATGCCATGTTGTAGGCCATGATTTCGTTTTGCGAAGGCTCGGTGCAATAGCCGAGCCATGGGTCGACAATGATCTCGAACTGTTCGCGCGCCGGCTCCAAAAACTGGAACTTCCGCAGCATCCAAAAATGGGCCATGTCGGCAATATCGTTGCCGACGGCTTCGGCCAGATGCGCTCGGTCTAAAGCGTGGTCAGTCATGGCATCCTCCTCAAACTGATAGACCTCAATTTGAGCTTACGAGGAGGGTGGTCGGCCACGACCAGCGCGGGCAAAATAGGCCTCCGGCTGCAAACCAGATGCTGACCAAACACTTGACGAAAAGCTTGACCGAAAATGCGCACCGCAACAAAACCGCAGGTAAACATAGACGGCCAATCCGCCCTTTTGAGCCAGATACCCACAGCCACCACAGAAACAACAGGTGACCACAGCCCAAGAAGTCGACAAATAAACACCCGTACGTCGACAAACGAGCAAATCGCTCGCAAAGAGTGTCCCCAACGACTAGACAAAAAATGACTAGTCATTGGGTGTTCCTATAGTTTTGTCAACCGTCGGGGCTACTCCCGGTAGGGCACCCGGTCGCGCATCACGGCGTATATCGCCCTGAGCCGCTTCCTCGCGACGGCCTTGAGCGCCCGCCCGTGCCCCATGCCCC
>DBGAXC010000032.1:0-32436 GCA_048447565.1 Collinsella aerofaciens
AAAAAAGAATTCTGTTTCGAATTCATTTTATCATTCTTTTTTGCTATATTGTACCGCGCAACCGAAACAACCTTTTAGGATGCGAATCCGAGCTTAGAATGACTGTTGGCCCTCGCAGCGCCCTTGCCTCTTTTATTACGTCAGTGGTATACAGCGAATCAAAATGGCGATCTAAAGTGCGCGGCACTCGCCTCGCATCGCTACAAAAAACAAACTGCTCCCCACCCACTCGGACAAGGAGCAAGCCTCATTTTTATAATCAGACTGAGAACCACGAATGCAGAAACACAGGCGACTTCAGTCCCTTATCGCCGAGAGACGTTATTGTGCAGCCATTTCTTTAAGCTTCTCGGCCATCAACAAACACACGTCTTCCGATTGCGGGTACACGCCAAAATGATCGAAGAAACCATGGTCACATCCGGCATACTCGATGACCTCGACATCGATTCCTGAAGACCGTAATTTTGTAGCCCATTTTTCATCGGGAATACGAAGCGGATCGTATTCGGATGTCACGATAGTCACCGGGGGGAAATCAGTGCAGTCCTCAAGCATTAGCGCAGAAATCAACGGGTCATGAGGAGACATTTTTCCGTGTGCACAAAGTTCGACCATCGGGCCGTCCGAATCGCGAAGATGGTCGATGCGAAAACGCGCAACATCCTCTTGATCGGCTATCGCAGGAAAATCCTCATATCCCTCGCCCTGTTCGCCCGCAAGGTCGACTTCAGGATAGATTTCGAAGGCATGGGCTACAGCTCCAGCACCCCTGAGCTGAACACACGCATTAGTAAGGCTTCCTCCCGCGGAGTCGCCGGCGACCATTATTTTATGAGGATCGATTCCGAGATTCCTGGCATGCTCGCGCACATAATCAAGAGCAAGAACGCAATCCTCGATCTGCCCGGGAAATGCCGTCTCCGGCGCCAAGCGGTATTCTGGATAAACCACCACTGCACCAGACTTTTCGGCGATGAACTCGAGCTGATGTTCAAATTGCAGAACATTCCCCGCCATAAACGCGCCGCCATGCAGGTAAACAAGCGCTGGACTTGCCTCCTTATGATTTGGTGGCGTCCAGACGAATAAATCTATATAGCGATCGGCCGCCTCCATGAGGATCTCATCGCGCTGAACATCACCATCGAGTAGGCGGTATGTCGGCTTGTCCGGGCGATGACGCATTCCAATAAGGCTCGTCCAGCTCGGAGACATGCTAACATTCCGCATCTTCTTGCGAGATACCTCGAGAATTCGTGGGTCAAGCACATGCTCTCTTTCATCATCAGGAACCGGACGAATTTGAACCTCGAGCCCCCTCTTCTCGGTTATAAACGAGCGACCGGAGATGGCGCCAATCAACGCCTCGTCGTATTGTCTGCCCATCTTAAATCCCCTCTCGGCGATAACGCCAAATCGATATTTCCATAACTTTTGAGATAACGGCTTATGATGTCCTCAGTTGTCGTATATCTATGTACTAAAGAAACTGAAGACCAAGGGGTCCACCATGCCTGCAGCAAAAGACGAGCTCACTCAGCCAGAGCTTCTCTATCAGACCGTTGAAAACGATATCCTCAAGAAAATAGTTTCTGGCGAACTCCCCGGCGGCAGTCAGATTCCCACCGAAACCGAGCTTTGCAAGCAATACAAAGTAAGCAGGATCACCGTAAGACGCGCCGTACAGAATCTCATTGACCAAAACTTGCTCTACCGCCTGCGAGGCAAGGGAACATTTGTAAACCCATCGAAGCTCACCCTGAAACGAGGAACAAGCACCATTTTCAATTTGAGCTCCGACCCCCAATACGGCGATAAAACAACCAAGTCCATCTTGGAAACAGGCTTGATCAAGGCTGATGCCCACATTGCACGGGAGCTCAAAATTGACATCGGAACCGTAGTGCAACGAGTTGCGCGCTTGGTTTATATCGAAAATGCCCCCTGCGCCATCGACACCGTTTATGCAACGCAGGGCACTCTACCCGGACTACTGGAGCTTCTCACAGACAATGCCAGTCTTTTCGACCTGATCGCCAACCATTACAGCATCGCAACCGGTATTGAGAAGCTCAAAATCACCGCAGGAATAGCGGGGCTCCAAGAAGCAAACCTTCTCGGTTATATCGTTGGAGCCCCCGTGAGCGTTGTCGAGCACGTCACATATGCCTGCGATGAAATGCCGCTCCACTATTCAAAAACCGTTTGGCGAGCAGACGCATCGTCCTTCGAGTTCAGCATCTCAAAAGATGGACGCCTTCTCTAGCCCAAAATCCCCAGGACGCCGAGCACAATACCCGCAGCGAGAATGCCCACAATCTGCCAAATAATTTTGACCTGTTTCTTATTGCAAAGACACATGATCCCGAACGCGCAGAGCGGCAAAAGAGCCGGGAATATCCCATCGAGCGTTTCCTGCAACTTAAACGCGGTGTCGCCGAAGTTAAGAGCGAGCGGAGTGGTAACCGCAACGGTGGTCGCCACCATTCCACCAACTACCATTAGTCCCACAATCGCCAGGCCGGACGTAACTTTGTGCATTACATCAGAATCGTTCAGCTTCGAAATCATGCCACTGCCAAGCGAATAACCATACTGAAGCCCAAACCAGCGGATCAGGATCGTTGGGACATTATAAAGAAGCAGGAACAGGATTGGGCCGAGCAGACTGCCCGAAAGGCAAAGTCCTGTCACAACGCCCGTCGCAATCATGCGAAGCGTACTGGCAATCAGTGAATCTCCAATACCGGAAAGCGGAGCCATAAGCGATGCTTTCATGGCGTTAATTGAGGCGGTGTCAAAGTCCTGATTGTTGGCGTTCTCCTCCTCCATGGAGGCCACAATGCCGGCGACCAGAGGATTAAACGTAACTTGAATATTGTAGAACTCAAGATGACGCTTATATGCCTCGATCCGGTCTTCAGGCTTATCGTATAACCGCTTGATTACCGGAATCATGTCGTAGCAGAAACCAACGTTCATTTGTCGGTCAAAGCTCCACATGATGTTGAGTGGAAAGCTACGCCAAAATAACGCCTTTAAGTCTTTCTTGGTTATTCTCTTATCGGTCGATTTATTTGACTCCGGCGAGAGCTCAAGAACATCATTAGAATTCGTTGTCATCGTCAACCTCCTTAGCGACCGCCGCACTGGCAGGCATAAAAATGTGAGCCATATTGAGAATCCCAATCAGGATCAGCGAAAACGCCACGATACCGATCGTCGGAATGTTTAGATAGGCACTCAGCAAGAAGCCTCCAAAGAATAGGAAGCTCAGCTCCTTGGTGGACAGGATTGACATAAGCTGCGCAAATCCAAGCGCGGGCAGAATACCCGTTGCGATCGTAAGCCCATTCGTAAGCCAATCAGGAATGGCGTCAATCAGCGCCTGAACAGCATCATTTCCGACATAAAAAGCCACGCCGCAAATCAAGCCAAGCGCAATGATGTAGAGAATTCCATTGGTCCACATAGCGGTTGCAATCGTTTTGGGGTCGTCTTTTTCGGCACCACGATCAGCCCAGACAGCCATAGGAGGCGTAACAACACTATACATAAGGCTGTCAAACATGCCGGCAAGCACCGCAGTGGGCATAGCAATAGTCAGAGCGGTCTCGGGACCCGCACCCATAGTAATCGCAAAGGCTGTTCCCAAAACTGAACCAACAATTACGTTGGGTGGCACGGCAGCACCAACCTGCCAGACCCCCATGAACGCGAGTTCGAGCTGGAAACCAACAATAACGCCAGTCGGAATATCACCCAAAAAAATACCGACAATCGCTCCGAGGACAATCGGACGCTCGACCATCGCAGTACCGAGTAAATAATCCGATTGACCTATCGCAGCGGCAAGACCAACCAGAAAAGCCTGAAGCAGCATATTTCTCCCTCTTCCTACAAATCAAAACTTGTTACGATACGTTTTTTCTCGCTAGCAACCTGCCTTACCTCGAACTCGATTCCATCAGCCATGGCTTTCTTAATTTCATTAATATCGGATTGGGAAAGGCGCACAGCAGGGCCAAGCTCCTTTACGCTATCCCCCAACGGTCGAGCGCCGCCTAAATTCACAGACGTTATTTTTGGACACGCGCGCGCAACTTCACAGGCGTCATGCACATTTCCCGCAACAACAATTAGCTCGTATTTATCCACCGCGCTTCCGTTAAGGGCCACGATGGAATCTTCTACACTTTTGACAACCAATTTGGCATCAGCAGGTTTTGCAATTCGCAGCGCTTGAATTCGCTCTTTGCTTGCGGCGTACTCATCTGAAACTACAAGAATAGCGTTTGCTTTAAGCGTTGGATACCAAGAGAACACGGTCTGCCCATGCACTAACCGGCTATCGACGCGACACAGTTTAATCATTTTGCCCCTTTCTCGACTTGAACACAGACAATCATCCTTGACTGCTAATGGCATATTACGTCATATGACGTAATATGCCATTACATAATATCTTGAACGGTTGGATATCACCGTTAAATGGTATTTATCTCTAGAAACAGGGGAAGGTGCAATCCGTCTAGACACAGTGCGTCGGGGCGGGAGGGGCCGAATTTGCCACTGAGCGACTCTGCTTGCAGCCGGAGCGAAGGGGGAACTCGGCCCCCCTCCGCCCCGGCCGGCCAGGTCAACTACACCGTGTACTGCGGCAGGTCCTGCAGGGCGATGACGTCCATGCCCATGTCGTTGGCGCTGCCGTGACCCTGCTGGTCCTCGCGTACGGCCTCGATGGCACTCACGTACGTGTTGGCGGCAGACATCGCGGTCACGCAGGTCACGCCGCGGCGCACCGCCTCGGTACGCAACAGATAGCCGTCGCCACGAGAACCCGGGCCATACGGCGTATTGACGATCACCGCAATCTTGCCGTCGGCGATCAGGTCGCCGATGTTGGGACGCTCGCCGTCGTGCGGGCCGCTAATCTTCTCCACGACCTCGCACGTCACGTTGCCGCCACGCAGCACGCGCGCCGTACCCTCGGTAGAGCAGATATCAAAGCCCAGATAGCGCAGGATACGCGCGACCGAAAGGATATGACGCTTGTCGCGGTCGCACACGCTGATGAACACCTTGCCGGCGCTCGGGTCGGGCAGCTTGTAGTCAATCGCCAGCTGCGTCTTGGCGTATGCCTCGGGATAGCTCTTGGCGATACCCATAACCTCGCCCGTCGACTTCATCTCGGGACCCAGGATAACGTCGGCGCCCGGGAAACGACCCCAGGGCATAACGGCTTCCTTCATGCAGAACCAGTCCAGCTGACGCTCGTCGCTCGGCAGGCCCAGGCTGGCGATGGAATCGCCCGCCATGATACGCGCCGCGCACTTGGCCAGCGGCACGCCGGTGGCCTTGGAGATAAACGGCACGGTACGGCTGGCACGCGGGTTGGCCTCGATCACGTAGACGGTCTCGCCCTTAATGGCGTACTGCACGTTGACCAGGCCGCGTACGCCCAGCGCCATCGCGATGCGACGCGTGGTCTCGCGAAGCTTTGCCTGCAGGCTCTCGCTAAAGCTGAACGGCGGGATGCAGGTCGCGGAGTCGCCGGAGTGGATACCGGCCTCCTCGATATGCTCCAGAATGCCGCCAATGTAGACCTCTTCGCCATCGCACAGGGCGTCGACATCGGACTCGATCGCACCCTCCAGGAAGCGGTCCAGATACACCGGGTAGTCGGGGCTAATGCGCGCAGCCTCGGCCATGTAATCGCGCAGATGCTCGGCATCGTAGGCGATCATCATGCCGCGGCCGCCCAGCACGTAGCTCGGACGCACCAGCAGCGGGTAGCCGATGTGCGTGGCAACGGCCTCGGCCTCCTCAAACGAGGTGGCCTGGCCCGCCGGCGGGTACATGATGCCCAGCTTGTCAAGCAGAGCAGCGAAGCGCTCGCGGTCCTCGGCAAAGTCGATGGCATCGGGCTTGGTGCCCATGATGTTCACGCCGCTCTCCTCGAGCATGCGCGCCAGCTTAAGCGGGGTCTGGCCGCCAAGCGTCACCACGACGCCATCGGGGCGCTCAACGTCGATAACGTCCATGACGTCCTCGTAGGTGAGCGGCTCAAAGTACAGGCGGTCGGACGTGTCGTAGTCGGTCGAAACGGTCTCGGGATTGCAGTTGACCATGATGGTCTCAAAGCCGCGGGCCGCCAGCGCGTAGCTCGCGTGCACGCAGCAGTAATCGAACTCGATACCCTGTCCAATGCGGTTGGGGCCGGCGCCCAGGATCATCGCCTTGGGCTTGTCCGCCGGCGTGGTCTCGTCGGGAGCCACGCACTTCTTGGCATCCGGGCTCGTGCGGTAGATGTTCTCGTACGTCTTGTAGTGGTACTCCGTGGCGCTCGAGAACTCCGCAGCGCAGGTATCGACCGTCTTCATGCTGGGAACCACGCCCAGGCCCTTGCGGTAGGCGCGCACAAAGCGCTCGTCCGAGCCGGTCAGCGCGGCGATCTCGGCATCGCTCGTGCCGTACTGCTTGAGCAGGCGCATCGCGTCGGCGTCGATATCCTCCACACGCAGGCCGCGGATGCTCTCCTGGACCTGCACCATGTCGTTGATACGGTTGAGGTACCACGGATCGATACCGCAGATGGCATGGATGCGGGCGATGTCCCAGCCGCGACGCAGGGCCTCGACCACAAAGAAGATGCGGTGCTCGGTCGGGGTTGCCACGGCCTGAGCGAGCTCGTCGTCGCCCAGCTTGTCGGCACCCTCCTTGCCACCGGCGCAAATGCCCTGGTGGCCGTCCTCCAGCGAGCGCATAGCCTTGCCAAAGGCCTCCTCAAAGGTGCGGCCGATCGCCATGATCTCGCCCACGGCCTTCATGCGCGTGGTGAGCGTGGGGTCGGTTCCCTTGAACTTCTCGAAGGCAAAGCGCGGCACCTTAACGACGCTGTAGTCAATCGTGGGCTCAAAGCAGGCAGGCGTTGCCTTGGTAATGTCGTTGACGATCTCGTCGAGCGTGTAGCCCACAGCCAGGCGCGCGGCGGCCTTAGCGATGGGGAAACCCGTGGCCTTGGAGGCCAGCGCGGACGAACGGCTCACGCGCGGGTTCATCTCGATGACGATCAAGCGGCCGGTGTTGGGGTTCACGGCAAACTGCACGTTGGAGCCGCCGGTCTCGACGCCGATCTTCTCCAAGATGGCGAGCGAGGCGACACGCATGCGCTGATACTCAAGGTCGGAGAGGGTCTGCGCCGGCGCCACGGTGATGGAGTCGCCGGTATGCACGCCCATGGGGTCGAGGTTCTCGATGGAGCACACGATGATGCCGTTGCCGGCGTGGTCACGCATGACCTCCATCTCGTACTCTTTCCAACCCTCGATGGACTCCTCGACCAGCACCTCGTGGGCAGGCGAGAGTTCAAGACCCTGGCTCACGATGGAGACGAGCTCCTCGTGAGTATGCGCGATGCCACCACCGGCGCCGCCGAGGGTAAAGCTCGGACGCAGCACGCAGGGATATCCCACGCGCTCGGCGATGGCCTCGGCGTCTGCCACGCTGTAGGCATAGCCCGAGCGCGCGACCTCCAGGCCGATCTCGGCCATGGCCTCGTTAAAGAGCTTGCGGTCCTCGCCGCGCTCGATGGCGGCAAGGTCGCAGCCGATCATCTCGACGCCGTACTTGTCGAGCGTGCCGTCCTTTGCCAGTTCGACGGCGGCGTTCAGACCGGTCTGGCCGCCCAGCGTGGGCAGCAGCGCGTCCGGGCGCTCTTTCTTGATTACGCGCTCGATAAACTCGGCAGTGATGGGCTCGACATAGGTGCGGTCGGCCAAGCCCGGGTCGGTCATGATGGTCGCCGGGTTGGAGTTGACCAGGATGACCTCAAAGCCATCCTCCTTGAGCACCTTGCAGGCCTGGGCGCCGGAGTAGTCAAACTCACAGGCCTGGCCAATGACAATGGGGCCCGAGCCAATGACGAGGATACGCTTGATGTCAGTACGTTTCGGCATGTTAGTTCTCCTCGGTCTCGGTCGCAGCGGAACCATTGTCGGCAAAGTTCCAGCCCTGCAGGCGGTCCTTCGCGGTGTCGATGTCCAGGTAGTTCTCCTCGCCGTCCATGAGTCGCGTAAAGGCAGTAAAGAGATAGTGGGCATCGGTGGGTCCGGGCGAGGCCTCGGGGTGGTACTGCACCGAGAAGCACGGCGCGTCGAGCAGCTGGATGCCCTCGGCGGTGCCGTCGTTGAGGTTCACATGCGTCAGGCGAATGCGGCCGAAGCGCTCGTTCATCACGACTGGCGCGATGCCGCGGCGCACCCAGACGCGCAGATCCCCATCGGCCGCATGCTCGGTCTCGCCGCCGGAAAGCTCGGGGACAAGCTTGCCCAAGCTGGGGAACAGCAGACCAAAGCCATGGTTTTGCGCGGTAATCTCCACGCGACGGCTTACCAGGTTCATGACCGGCTGGTTGCCACCGCGGTGACCGAACTTAAGCTTTTCCATCTGAGCGCCGCAGGCCAGGTTGATCATCTGGTGACCAAGACAAATACCAAAGACCGGCACCTTGCCGATCAGCTGCTGCACCTGCTCGTAGGTCTCCACCACGGCGTCGGGGTCGCCGGGACCATTGGACAAAAAGACACCGTCGGGATTCATGTCGAGCACCTGCTGGGCGGGCGTATCCCACGGCACGACGGTAAGGTCGCAGCCGGCGCGGACCAGACCCTCCAGAATGCCGCGCTTCACACCGCAGTCGTAGGCGACCACTTTGTGACGGGCAGGAGCGGCAGCCGTAAGCGCAAAGTCATGCGTGGCAGGCAGGTCGGCGGCCACAAACTCGTGAGGTACGGGGCAACTTACGGTCTTGACCAGGTTCTCGCCTACCAGCGTGGGCGCAGCGGCCAGACGCTCGGCAAGCTCGTCGACGTCGAAGATCTCGGTCGAAATAATGCCCATCTTGGAACCATTGTCGCGCAGGTGGCGCACCAGGGCGCGAGTGTCGACACCCTCGATAGCGACGATGCCGTGAGCGCGCAGGTACTCCGGCACGCTGACGGCCGAGCGCCAGTTAGAAGGCGTGGCGCACATGTCGCGAACGATCATGCCGCGCATGGCCGGAGCGCTCGCAGGGCGCACGGCGTCGCCGGGGAAGGCCGACTGGACGTCGGTCTCGTCGATACCGTAGTTGCCGATCTGCGGATAGGTCATGGTTACGATTTGGCCGGCATAACTCGGGTCGGTCATGACCTCAAAGTAGCCCTCGAGCGAGGTGTTGAAGCAAACTTCGCCGGTCGCGGTGCCCTCGGCACCGCATGCACGTCCATAAAAAATGGTCCCATCCTCAAGATACAGGATGCAGGGACCGCAGGTGCCCTTGCTGGTTTTGGCCAGCATACGCTGGCAAAGCTCGCTGGGCGCGAAGGTGCGGGCGGCAGCGCCCGCGGTATGGTTGTTCGCCATAATTCTCCTTCCCGGTCTCACAGGACCGGCTTAAAGGTGTGTAGTTAGGCCTCGCGGTATTGTAACCGCAAGCATGCCTCATGGCGTTAATTTCATCGAAATGTTTACGAAATGATAATTATGACTTTCTATGCATAATGTTTTTTAATCCCCGTCCCAGAAAAATCATCCCGCGGGGCTTGTGGCTCACGCGGGATGATGGCGTCTTATTTTTTCTTGTCCTGCTCCAGCAGTTCGGACGGTGTGCGATCGGGCTTGCCGCCGCGGAAAATCTCGCGGCCATGCAGACGATGTTCCAGGTCACGTTCGTCCTTTTCCTCGTCAATCTTGGTCTGGCTCACCACCGGGTCCTCAATCAACGACGACACCGAGTTCACCTGCTTCTGAATGCGCTCGGCGATGGTGTCATCCATACTCACGATGCGCATCTTCCAGTCGATACTCGTGGCGTTGGATGAGCTCTTGGTCCACACGAACGTCAAAATGGCGCTCTGGTGGCCGCGCGCGGGGAACATGCCAAAGAAGGAATCGTGCTGAATGTTGCTATCCTCGTCGATATAGGCGTGAACGTTATACACCACGCGGTCGATCTTATCGTTGAGCAACGCGTTGGTCGCAAGCGCCGCGGCCTGAATCTGCCCGTTGGACAGCAGCTCGAGCTCGTTGGCAGACGATGTGTCCAACACCGTCACCTCGACCGTGCCCGTGCGTTCATCGGCTTCATCGACGGTAAAGTCGAGCGGGAACTGCGTAAAGCCGTTGCCCCATTCAAGTCCACCCTTGAGCGCGGTCGAAACGGTATCGACCGAAACGCTCTCGGACAGGTTGGCGGTATTCAGACGGCGCATCACGCCGTAGCCGATCTGCATGCCCACGATCAGCACCAAAATACCGATGACCACGGCCATCGCGGTCTTCGTAATGGTATGGCTCACCTGCGAGCCCGAAGGATCGTCCTCGGACAGCGGGTCGATATGTTTTGCCTGGCTCGCGCGGTCCTCGCTGCGCAGCTGCGCTAGCGCCGCTTTGTCACCGCGCTTGGCCGCGGCCTCCTTCTCACGCATGCGCTCAGTTCGCTTTTTGGCAAGCGTCGGATCCAAGACGCCGGATGCATCGATTTCGGAGAATAACTCCGTCACTTCTTCCGGAGTCAAAGGGTTCTTGTCAGCCATAAACTTCCTGTCATATCAATCAGTCGAGCTCGTGCGCACGCGCACCTTCGAACTGCATTCGATAGTAACGGGCATAGGTGCCGCCACGGGCGAGAAGCTCCTCGTGCGTGCCACGCTCCACAACGCGACCATGCTCAACGGTCGCAATCTCATCGGCATGCTTAATGGTAGAAAGGCGGTGGGCGATGATAATCGTGGTGCGGCCGCGTGCCAGCTCTTCGAGCGACGCCTGCACCGCCTCCTCGCTCTCGTTATCCAAAGCACTCGTCGCCTCGTCCAAAATCAGGATCTTGGGGTTCTTGAGAAACACGCGCGCGATGGCAACGCGCTGCTTCTGTCCGCCCGAAAGACGGCTGCCGCGCTCGCCCACGACCGTGTCATAGCCCTGTGGAAGCGACTCGATAAAGGCATCGATGTTGGCGCGACGGGCCGCCTCGGCGATCTCTTCCGCCGTAGCGCCCGGCTTGCCGTAGGCGATGTTCTCGCCAATCGTACCGTCAAACAGATAGACATCCTGCTGCACCAGGCCGATGGCGCGACGCAGGCTCTGCTGCGTCACATCACGCACGTCCTGGCCGTCGATGCTAATGGATCCGGCAGCCACGTCATAAAAGCGCGGCAACAGCGAACAGGTCGTGGACTTGCCACCGCCCGAAGGGCCAACCAAAGCGATGGTCTGCCCGGGCTTGATGGACAGATCCATATGGTCGATAACGGGACGCTCGTCGGCATCGCCCTCGCCTAGCTCAACGTCCTCGTAGTTAAAGCACACGTCGTGATACTCCACGGCGCCGGCAGTCACCTGCAGATCCGTGGCGCCCGGCTTGTCCTGGATATCCGGCGCGGTCGAGAGCACCTCGTCCATACGCTTAAAGCCGGCGATAGCCTTCTGATACGTTTCGGCCGAATTGACGAGCGTCTCAAGCGGCGTGCAGAACAGCGAAATATAGAGTGCAAAGGTCGCCATATCGACCGCCTGCAGCTGTCCCTGGGCGACCAGCCAGCCGCCCAGCAGCACCACGATCACATAGAGCACACCCGAGAGCAGGCCATACGTCGCGGTATAGACGCCCATGGCGTGATACATGTTCTCCTTGGACGAAAGATAGCGATTGTTTGAGGCGCGGAACTTGAAGCGTTCGGTCTCCTCATTGGCAAAGCTCTTGACCACACGCATGCCCGCCAGCGAATCCTGCAGCTGCGCATTGATGCCGCTGATTTTTTTGCGGTTGTCGCTAAAGACCTCGCGCATGCGCATGTTCTGCCAAAACATGATGACCGCAAACGCCGCCGTCACCACGGCCATGGCGAGCGCCAGCACCGGGGCAATGGTAAAGAGGATCACAAATGAGCCGATGATCTCGATGCCGCAGATGATGATCCACTCGGGCACGTGGTGCGCCGCCTCGCAGATATCGAACAGGTCGTTGACCACGCGGCTCATCATGTCGCCCGAGCTGTTGCGGTCGAAGTATGCAAAGCTAAAGCGCTCATACTGGTCGAACAGGTCCTCGCGCATTTTGGACTCCATACGCGCGCCCATCACGTGACCCCAATAGCTCACAAAATAGCGGCAGGCGCAGCGGACGGCATACATCAGCACCAAGCCCACCGCGATCATGCCGAGCGCCTGCATAATGGCAGCCTGACCCTGAGTAAATAGCCCACCGGTCAAATTGCGCAGAATAATGGGGAACGCCAGGTCAATGGCGGCAAGCACCAGAGCACAAACAGTATCAGCAACAAAAAGCCCCATCTGGGGCTTGTAATAAGACAAAAACCTCTTCAGCATAATCACCTTACGCGGTTTTACCAAACCGCGTTTCGTCTCGACGCTGCAAGTGCTCCATTTGGACAATCTGGCCTTCAATCGTCGGTCGCGTATATCCATACGCTTCCCTCCTCTTTTAGGCCACCTTGTCTCAAATGGAGCACTTTCGCTGACTTACACAAACCTGCGGGATCATCCCCGCTCGTTAAAGCTCGGCCCCGCCTAGTCGGTGCGCGATGCTGTCGCAGGCAAGCGCGCCTACGACGGTCTTGGCGTCTTCGATCTTGCCGTCGAGCACGGCGTCAATCAGCTCGTGCAGCGGCACCAGGTCCACGTTGACAAACTCGTCATCATCGGGGTTGGGCGCATCAAACTCGAGCTTGGTAGCCAAGTAGATGTGGATGATCTCATCGCAAAAACCGCAGGACGTGACAATCGACGTCAAAAAGCGAATGCGACCGGCCCTAAAGCCCGTCTCCTCATGCAGTTCGCGCTTGGCGCAATCGAGCGGGTCCTCGCCTGGATCGAGCTTGCCGGCGGGAATCTCGACCGTCACGCGGTCGATGGCGGTGCGGTACTGACGCACCAGTACGATCTTGCCGCTCTCGGTAAGCGCCACAACGGCCGCCGCGCCCGGATGGCGAACGATATCGCGGGCGCTGCGGTGACCGTTGGGCAGCTCAACTTCAAGACGGTGGACGTCAAGGATCTTGCCCTTCCAGGCGCACTCCTCCGAAAGAATCTTCTCGTGCAGCTCGGCATCGTGCGGGTCGTCATCGCCCAGCACCAGCGCCGGCTCGTCAGCGACCTCGCCACCAGGCTCGCCCTCGGCGTGCCCATACACGCGGCTGTCCTCCTCGACGATCTGCGCGTCCACGAGCTCTTCGTTCTTCTCGTCCATCCGTCTCATTCCTCTCGGACTTTAGGCATCCCAGGCGTCGCGGCCGCGCAGCGCGCGCAGGCCGATGTCGTGACGCAGGGTCTTGCCCTCAAAATCAATCTTCTCACAGGCCTCGTAGGCAAGGTTGCGAGCGTTCTCGAACGTGTCGCCCAAAGCGGTCACGGCAAGCACGCGGCCACCATTGGTCACGAGCTGGCCGTCCACCACAGCAGTGCCCGCGTGGTACACGGTCACGTTCTCCATGGCCTCGACATCCTCAATACCGGTGATGACCTTGCCTTTCTCGTAGCTGCCGGGATAGCCCGCGCTCGTCAGGACAACGGCCACGGCCCACTCGTCGCGCCAGTCGAGTTCAATCTGGTCGAGCTCGCAGTTGGCACAAGCCAGCATGACCTCAACCAGGTCGTTCTTAAGGCGCGGCAGCACGACCTGCGTCTCGGGGTCGCCAAAGCGGGCATTGAACTCCAGCACCTTGGGGCCGGCAGGCGTGAGCATAAAGCCACCGTACAGGCAGCCGCGGTAGTCGATACCCTCGGCAGCGAGCTCGGCCACGGTCTGCTCCATGACCGCCACCATGGTGGCGTGCTCCTCGTCAGTCACGATGGGCACCGGGCTGTAGACGCCCATGCCGCCGGTGTTGGGGCCCTTGTCGCCCTCGAGCGCGCGCTTGTGGTCCTGCGAGGTGGCCATGGGGCGCACGGTCTTGCCGTCGGTAAAGGCCAACAGCGAGCACTCGGGGCCGGTCAGCATCTCCTCGATGACCACGGTGTTGCCGGCATCGCCAAAGGTGCCGCCAAAGCACTCGCGCACGGCCTCCTCGGCCTGCTCAAGTTCGGTCGCCACGATAACGCCCTTGCCCGCGGCAAGGCCGTCGGCCTTAACGACCAGCGGGGCGCCTTGCTCGCGTACGTAGGCGAGAGCCGAAGCCTCGTCGGTAAACGAGCCGTAGGCTGCCGTCGGAATACCCGCGCGCTCCATGAGCTGCTTGGAGAACAGCTTGGAGCCCTCCATCTGGGCGCCCTCGGCACCCGGGCCAAAGCAGGGAATACCCGCCGCACGCACGGCGTCGGCCACGCCCGCCACAAGCGGAGCCTCGGGGCCAATTACCACGAGTCCGCATCCGTGGCTCTGGGCAAACGCCGCCACGGCCGCAGGATCGCAGTCGTCGAGAACAACGTTCTCGCCACAGCTCGCGGTGCCGCCGTTACCCGGCGCAATGTAGAGCTTGCCGGCGCGCGGTGATGCTGCGAGCTTGGCTGCCAAAGCATGCTCACGGCCGCCGCTGCCCAACAACAGGATGTCGATGGTTTGAGTGTCCGCCTTCAAGGGTGCCTCCTCTATGGATTAACGGCCCGCTCCGCGCGAGCCCTTTGCAAGCAAATATACCCCTCGGCCGCCCGTCCGGGCTGCAAAGGGGTATATCGCAATAACCAAATAGTCCCGATTACTTCCAGAATCGGTTGATGATCTGCTCGCGACCAGCGCCAACGCCAATGAACGTCACACGGGTGTGTGCCAGATCCTCGATAAACGCCACGTAGTCCTGAGCCTCTTGCGGCAGCTCGTCAAAGCTGCGGCAACCGGTGATATCGCACTTCCAGCCAGGGAGCTCCTCGTAGATGGGCTTGGCATGCTCAAAGCGCACCTGATGCTCGGGCACGCTGGTGTAGCGCTCGCCATCGACGTCGTAGGCCACGCACACCTTGATGGTGTCGAAGGCCGAAAGCACGTCGAGCTTGGTCACGGCGATGTCGGTGAGGCCGTTGACGCACGAGGCATAGTTGGCGATAGGGCCGTCAAACCAGCCGCAACGACGACGGCGACCGGTGGTCACGCCGTACTCATAGCCCTCCTCGGTCAGCGTGTGGCCAGCCTCGGACTCATAGGAAAGCTCGGTGGGCATGGGGCCCGAACCGACGCGGGTGATATAGGCCTTCATGACGCCCAGCACGCGGTCGACGTTCTTCATGCCCACGCCAGAGCCGGTGATGGCACCGCCGGCGGTGCAGTTGGAAGACGTCACGTACGGATAGGTGCCGTGGTCGATGTCGAGCAGCGTCGCCTGGGCGCCCTCAAACAGCAGGTTCTTGCCCTCATCGATCATGTTGTTGAGCAGCAGGCTCGTCTCGGTGATGTAGGGACGCAGGCGCTCGGCCATCGGCAGGTACTCGTCGCAAATCTGGTCCACGGTGTAGGTGGGCAGGTTGTAGATGAGCTCGAGCTCGGGGTTCACGCGGGCGAGAGCGGTCTCCAGCTTGTCGCGGAACAGTGCCTCGTCCAGCATGTCCTGCATGCGCAGGCCAATGCGCGCCATCTTGTCCTGATAGCACGGACCGATGCCGCGCTTGGTGGTACCGATGCTCTTCTTGCCGAGCTTCTGCTCAAAGGCGCCATCCAGATCGATGTGGTACGGCATGATGACATGCGCGTTGCCGCTAATCTTGAGGTTCTTGGTGGTGATGCCGTCGGCCTCGAACATATCGATCTCCTCAAGGACAACCTTGGGGTTGACGACGCAGCCGTTACCGATCACCGACACGTGATCGGAATACATGATGCCGGAGGGCACCTGGTGCAGGCCGTACTTCTTGCCGTTGACGACGATGGTGTGGCCGGCGTTGTTGCCTCCCGAGTAGCGCACGACGGCATCGAAGTCGCCGGCGACCAGGTCGCAAATCTTACCTTTGCCCTCATCGCCCCACTGGGCACCGACCAAAACGGTTGACGGCATGTTTACTCCTTACATTCATGGACTGTCTACGCGCCACGCCGGCACGCAGAAGCACAAAACATTCCCAGTATACCCGTGCAACGGGCGCCTGTCCTACTCCTCGGCATGTGCCCCATCAAGCTCATAGAACTTGGTGGATGCCGGCAGGAACATCAGATCGACGTCGCCGATCGGGCCCGAACGGTTCTTGGCCACGACGATACGCGTAACGCCCTCGTCGGGTCGATCGTCGCGCGAGGCCTCGGCCTCGTCGGCGGAGCGGTCCAAGAACATAACGATATCGGCGTCCTGCTCGATGGAGCCCGATTCACGAAGGTCGGAAAGCTGCGGGCGCTTGCCGGTACGGGATTCGACCTGACGCGAGAGCTGCGACAGCGCGATGAGCGGGATCTTGAGCTCCTTGGCCATGATCTTCAGACCACGCGACATCTCCGAAACCTCGACGGTACGGCTCTCGGAGCGGCGTCCCGGCGGAGGACTCACCAGCTGCAGGTAGTCCAGGATGATGATTGCCTTCTCCTTGTTATGGAGCATGCGGCGGCTCTTGGCGCGAATCTCGGTCACTGTGGTGCCGGGCGTATCGTCAATCAGAATATCGAGCTTGGACAAGGTCTGCGTGGCCTCGTTGATATTGGCCCACTGCTCGGGGCTAATGCGGCCCATGCGGAAGTCACTGATCGAGATCATGGCGTAGGCGCAAATCAGACGCTGGGCAATTTCTTTGCCCGACATCTCCAGCGAGAAGAAGCCGACGGTATAACCGGCAGCGGCAGCGTTGAGCGCCAGATTCAGGGCGAACGACGTCTTACCCACAGCAGGGCGGGCGCCGATAATGATGAGCTGGCCCTCGCGGAAGCCCATGAGCATGCGGTCGAGTGACGGGAAGCCCGTGGGCACGCCCGCAGCCTGACCACCGGCCTGACACACTTCCTCGGCCTCGTTATAGGCCTCAACCATAAACTCGGTCAGCGTCTTGTAGCTCGACTTGACCTCGCGTGCCGTGACCTTGAGCAGCTTGCTCTCGGCTAGCTCCACGACCTCTTTGGTGTCGGTGGGGGCGTTATATGCCAGCGCGTTGATCTCGTTGGTGGCGCCGATCAGCTCGCGCAGCATCGAATCGCGACGAACGATGGCGGCATGGTGCTGCCAGTTCACGAGCGACAGAGTCTGACCCATCAGCTCCAAAATGTAGGCCTCGCCGCCCACGGCATCGAGCTTGTTGATGCTTCGCAGGTAATCGATCAGCGAGATGGAGTCGATGGGAATGCGGCTGTTGTACATATCGACCATCGCAGTATAGATGGTCTTATGAATGGGCCGGTAGAAGTCATCGGGCTGCAGCTCGACCTGGGCCTCTTCGACCACCTCGGGCGATAGCAGCATAGCGGCCAGTACATTGGCCTCTGCATCTTGGTTTTGGGGAAGACCCAACTTTGAGCCGCGGTCCTCGACCGTCAGCCCGGTCTCCCTATCGTCATATGCCATGAGCATCCTCATTCATATCGCTTGCGAGCATCCATAGTATCAGCCACGGTCCCAAAACGCGCCGCGCGCCGCCAATCATCACCGAACCAAACGGATGAACGGTCCTGTATATAGGATTTTGACGCGACGTTCACCACAACACTCACTCAGCGCAAAAAACAAAAGGGCGCCCCGGTTTCCCAGAGCGCCCTTCTTAGAACAAGATTGTTGCGTTGCAGCAAATGCTACTCGGCAGCAGCCTCAGTCTCGACCTCGGCGGTCTCGGCCTCGGCGGTCTCGGCGGCCTCCTCGACCTCAGCCTCGGCAGCGAGCTCCTCGGCGGTAACGCCGACGAGAACGACAACCTCGGCCTTGATCTCGCGATACAGCGAGATGGCAACGGTGTGGGCACCGGCAACCTTGATGGGCTTACCGAGCTCGACGCGCTTGCGGTCGATGTCCATACCGAGCTGAGCCTTGATGGCGTCAGCGATCATAGCGGCGGTAACGGAGCCAAAGAGGATGCCCTCGTCGCCGACCTTGACGTCAACGGTGACCGTCTTGCCCTCAAAGGCAGCTTTGGTCTCGTTGGCGGTAGCCAGACGGACGGCCTCGCGCTTGGCGATGTTGTTGCGACGCTCGTCAAGCTGCTTGAGGTTGCCCTTGGTGGCGGCAACAGCGAGCTTCTTGGGGAACAGGAAGTTCTCAGCGTAACCCTGAGCGACCTCTACGACGTCACCCTCGCCGCCCTTGCCCTTGATCTCATCGAGAAGAATAACCTTCATGATGCGTCTCCCTTCTTAGCCGCGGTCGCGGTTGCCACGAGAGGAAACCACGGGGACGGTGTACGGCAGGAGAGCCATCTCGCGGGCGCGCTTGATGGCGTTGGCGATGTCATGCTGATGCTGCGTGCAAGCGCCAGTGACGCGACGGGGCTTGATCTTGCCACGGTCGGTCATGTACTTACGGAGAAGCTGAGTGTCCTTATAGTCGATGAACTCAGTGTTCTCCTTGCAGAACTGGCAGTACTTACGACGCGGCTGACGTGCAGAAAAATCATTAGCCATGTCAAAATACCTTTCATTTGGCAACTTCGGCGAACCGAAGCCGCCTCTCACTCAAAAATAGGTGAACAACCCTTAGAACGGGATGTCCTCATCGTAGACGTCGACCGCGGGCGGCGTAGCCACCGGTGCGGTGGGACGTGCTGCGGGCGCGGGAGCTGCGGGGGCGTAACCGCCCTGATCGTAGCCACCCTGGCCACCACGGGAGCTCATAAACTCAATCTCATCGACGATGACCTCAAGCTTGCTCCGGCGCTGGCCGTCGCGCTCCCAAGAGCTGTAGCGCAGCTTGCCCTCGATCGCGACCTTGTTTCCCTTTGCCAGGAAACGGCTCACGGCCTCGGCGCGGGTGCCGAACATGGTGCAGTCGACAAAGTTGGGATAGTCCTCCCACTCGCCAGTCTGCGCGTTGCGGCGACGATCGTTCACGGCAACGCCAAAGGACAGAACCTGGGTTCCGCCGGCGGTGGCGCGCAGCTCGGGATCGCGGGTGAGGTTACCGGTGATGTTCACTCGATTGATGCTCATAACTCACTACTTCCTCTTGGGGCACAAGCCCAGTCCAAAACGACAGTCTTACTCCTGGTCGTCGCGACGGACGATCATGTGGCGGACCACAGCGTCGGTGATGCGCAGGACGCGATCAAGCTCGGCGATCTGGGTAGGATCTGCGTGGAAGTTGATGAGGGTGTAGTCACCATCGGTGAGGTCGTTGATCTCGTAGGCGAGCTTGCGCTTGCCCCACTCGTCAACGGAGTCGACCTTGCCAGCGCCCTCAGCGATCGTGGTATCGATACGCTTCATAACAGCGAGACGAGTCTCGGGGTCGAGCGACGGGTCAACAAAGAACAGCAGTTCATAAGCCTTCATATTGTCACCTCCTCTGGGCAAATGTGGCTTCAGGTCGTGAAGGTGCGCCTGAAGCAGGAAAAGACTTGGTAATAATATCTTTCAACCTCCTAGGCTGCAAGAATTTGCAGCTACAACCTCATGACCTCCACATATGCCCATACTCGCACGACGTTTCATGCGCATTCCAACCAAATGCCGACCAAAAGCTTGACGGATCTGTGGACAAGATACGGTGCCGTGGGGACAAGCTGAGCCAAGCCACAGGTCAACGGGCACAAGGCTGTGGTCGCAAAATGCATACCAGTGGTCCACAACACCACCCAAAGATTTTTATATTCATTGCCAAGTCGCTTATGAATACCCCTTTTGAACAATTGAGTTGATCAACCAGGCTGGTCGGAAGCCGTTTTTTGGCACCTCAAACCCCACTGCAACGCCAAGCGCGGCCAAGCGTTTTAAAAAATGCCAACTTTTCTGTTTGCACTTTGCGATTCCTCGTGTATACTGACTTTCGCATTTAACGGAGAGTTGTCCGAGTGGCCGAAGGAGCACGATTGGAAATCGTGTAGGCGTCAAAAGCGTCTCCAGGGTTCAAATCCCTGACTCTCCGCCAGTTAATTCCAAAGCAGGCCTTCGAGCCTGCTTTGTTTTTACCCCACGCGGAGGGGTGGCAGAGTGGTTGAATGCGGCGGTCTCGAAAACCGTTTGGCCTGTATAAGGTCACGAGGGTTCGAATCCCTCCTCCTCCGCCATTTTGGTTGAGAAAGCTCCCGGGAATGGGAGCTTTTTTGTTTTGAGTCCCTAACAAGCAAATACGGCGGAGGAGGAGGGATTCGAACCCGCCAGAGCACGGAGCGTAAAGAAAACGCGCCCGTGGCGCGTTTTTAGCGCAGCGCGGTCGGCGCAAGCCGACCGGATAAATTTTGAGCGGAGCTCAAAATTTGGACATCCCTCCTATTCGACCACGCCCCCATCGCGTTCAGCATCAACCCGGATCCCCTAACATGGAACCTATGACCGTACCCAGTCCCGACCGTTTGCCGAGCAATAGGGTCGCAATCGGCGCCGAACATGTACTATGTACGGGCATTGTCTAAACCCGTAACTCAAAGGACCCCATCTTGCCCGTTGCCGCCGCTATGATCGTTACCGCACACGCCTCGGATGCCATGGTTGCCATCCCGTTTTGGCTCGAGATGTTCGCCGTCGTCGCGGCATCGATCTCGGGCGTGTTGGTCGCACGCGAGCACAAACTCGACCTGGTGGGCGCCGTCGCGCTCGCCGTGGTCTGTGGACTGGGCGGCGGTCTTTTGCGCGATATGACGCTGCAGGTGGGCAACGTCTACATCCTCAACCAACCGATGGCGCTCCCGCTCTCCATCGCCACCGCGGCCATCATCTACATCTTCCCGGCAATCGTCGACAAGCCCGAAAAGCTCATTCCCCTGCTCGATATCATCTCGGTGGGTATTTATGCGGCAACCGGCGCAGACAAGGCGCTGGTCTACGGCTTTGCGCCGGCGGTGTGCATCATGATGGGCTTTTTTACCGCGGTGGGCGGCGGCATGCTGCGAGATGGTTTTATGGGTGTGGTGCCGGGTATCTTCCAGCGCACCAACTTCTATGCCATCGCGGCCATCGCCGGATCGGCAAGCTATGTTTGCCTTGTCATGAGCGGCTTGGTCAGCAATGTCGTCGCACTGGTCGTTTGCGTCGTGGTGACCATGGGACTACGCTGGCTGTCGCTGCGCTTTGATATCAAAAGCCCCACCGAGGATGACATCGCACGCTTTTTGCACCGCAAAAAGTAGGTGGCGCGGGCTCATCCTTCGAAATGCAACCGAGAGGTTCTTTTAGAGCGCCCACGCGTTGGGTACCCTGTTAGGTGCATGTCGAGCATCTGACGAAGGATTCACTATGCCCTGTAATCAATTCCCGTCGACCCAGCGCCGTAAAGCGTGGGGCCGCATCACGATCTTATTCGCGCTCATCGCTCTAGCGGTCACCGCGCTTCCCACGGCGTCGTTCGCCGGCACGGACACCGCAGGCAACGTACTTGCGACCGACAATGACGCCAATTCGTCCGGCGTCGAAGGTGACCTGTACTGGGCCGGCCAGGCCCTCAACTTGGACGATGCGTCCATTGACCGCGATATCATCGCCGCGGGCGATACCCTCTCTATCCGCGACTGCACGGTGGGCGGCGCCGTCCGCTTGGCGGCACGCACTATCGATATCGCCAAGACCACGGTTGATGGCAGCGTCACGGTCGTCGGTCAGCACGTTGTGCTCAATTCCGACAGCACCGCCAACTGTTTCTACGCGATAGGTGAGACGGTTGCCCTGCGCGGCTCCACCAAGTCGGCAGCGCTTGCGGGCGATACGGTGACCATCGATGGCACCGTCGAGGGCGATGTCGAGGTTTGGGCCGACAAGCTCATCCTGGGCAAGAACGCCCACATCACCGGCACCGTGAACGCGCACGTCTCCGAGGACCCCGAGCGTGCCGCGGGAGCCGAGGTCGGCGCGCTCAAGATCGACCGCACCGAGAACGAGGATACTTCCACCGTTAACGATGTCATCGGCGGTATCGTCGCCGCGGCACTCTCGACCTGCTTTGTCGCTCTGCTGCTCGAGCTCGTCTTTCCGCGCGCGACCGCCAGCGCCGCCGGCATGCTCCACCAGCGCCCCATGCCCCTGTGGGTGAGCGGTCTTCTGAGCACGATTGCTATCGTCCCCGCCGTCCTATTGCTGATTATCTCTATCGCCGGTCTGTCGCTTGCCGGAGCCCTCTTGTGCGGTGTTATTGGCATCGCACTGGTGTCGAGCGCCTTTGCGGGGTGCGCGATCGCGCGCATGGTCGGAAACAGCCAGAACCGCTACGCCATGGCGGCTGTGGGCGGCGTGATTGCAGGCGCCCTCACGGGGCTTCCTCTCGTAGGCGACTTCATCAGCGGCGTGGCCTTCGTCTTTACACTCGGCTACATCATCCAAATCATCTGGCGCAACGCCCACCTCAAACCGCAGCAGCCGGCTAACACGCCAGGACTCCCCACCGCTTAGCAGCTAACCACTACAAAGATGCCGAGCACCTTTGTGGTGGTGCAAAGGGGTCAGGTTACTTTGCGCCAACAAACGAAGCGGGGCACCCGATCGCATCGACCGGGTGCCCCGCTTTTCTTGGAGGGTTCTCTAGTAACTTTTTCAAAACCAATGATCATCAGGTCGGTAGGCCTGTGCGTCACTCGCTACGGAGGCAGTACGCCATTGAGCAAGAAGGGCAATTATTTTTCACGGCGACCTCCTCCCCGCTTGATGACGAGCGCGACAACAATAGCCGCCACTCCGATGGCAGCCAAAACCGCCACCAGTACCAACGTTCTATCTCCCGTCGAGGGCATAAAGCCTCGACCTGCTTCTTTGCTTGGGGTGTTGAGCACCGACAGCTCAATCGAACCCGTCCTGGCATCGGCGGTATCAACCCGCAGAGGGTTTTCGACCGATACGGTCACCTTGGGCTTCGCGGTCGCCACTTGTTTAACGTCCAGACCCTCAGCCGTAACCGTCACCGTACGCTTGCCCTCAAAGGCGGTGTAGCCCTTGGGTGCCGCGATTTCCTCGACGGTATAGACACCCGCGTCCACACCGCTCAATTCCACATGGCCATCCGCGTCCGTGGTGATGCACGCGTCGGCATCCGTCGACCACGAGCCGTCAGTCGTTAGGATGCGACCGCGGTCGTCGATGATGCGCAGTTTGGCGCCCGCGAGCGGCTTATCGTCCGAGCTTGAGCGCTTGATCAGACTGAGTCCCCAGGTGTAGGCGCACGCGTCATCGCTCGGCGTGCGGGTGAATCCGGCGTCGCCGGACTGGTCGGCGAGGGGAGAGCGCGGGTAACGCAGGTAGACCTCGTTGGGGTTGCCCTTGGTAGCGCCTTGATTGCAGTTGGCCCCCAACGGCGCATTGTAGACAGCGACCATGCGGGCGCCCGCGGTAAAGGCGTCGGCCCCGCCGAGCGCGGCGACCAGGTCGCCGGTGCACACGGTGAAGGCATTGCCCTCGATCGAGACCTTGCACTGTGAAGTAATGTCTGTCCACCCTTTAGCCGGCGTCGAGCTGGCGTTGCCGCCCTCACATGCGACGGCGTCGAAGCCGCCGTCCGCGCCCGCCGCCACGTACACGCGCATGCTCGCGGCCACCTTGGAGGGGTCGAGCCCCGCGCTCATGGTGTCGACGAACCGCACCGTATAGGTGTCGTAGGCGGTAAGACCCGCCGGGACCGTAGCCGAGAGGCGCCAGTACAGGTCGTCGGCGACCGTGGCGTCGGCGGCCTTCTGCCATGCGGCGGCGCTGTCCTCCAGCACGTGCTTGGACACCTTGGGCGTCGCCGCCTTGGGCCTGACGGTGACGGCGCTGCCGCCCACCAGGGCCATGATCGGCGCGGTACCGGCCTCGTTCTGGGCGATGGCGTCGTCGTCGGCGACGATGAGCCAGTATCCACAGGGCAGCTCGGCCGCCGTGTCCGCGTTAAGGGCCACGGAAGTTGCGTCGGCATTGCAAATCGCGTGGGCAAGCTTTGCCGTCAGCGCGGTCGTCATATGCCCGCCGGCATTCATCCATTCGGCAGTCTCTTGCGCCGCCGATGCCGAGCCATCAAGCCCCGCATCATGAAGCACGGGAAGAACGGCTTGACGAACCGCGCCATTCGCCCACGTTACGTCAGTTGCAATTTTATGGCCAGCATCGTCATCATCGATAACTGTCGCCGAAAAGAGCTGGTACGCGTCATACCGCGTCGCGACTGTACCGTCCACCGTAATGGCACCGGTGTCGGCAGCACGAGCCGTCCTGGGCAGCATCGCAAAAGAGAACATAGCGACCGTAGCTATCGTCGCGACGGCCAACAAGCGGTACCAAAGCCTACTCACGGCGACCACCTCGATCTTGATCGCGATGGCGGTGAGCATGCATCCATGTCGCGGCAAAGCACAGCAGCGAAGCGCCAGCCAGATACGTCATAGTCAAGCCAGCCCCGCCCGCCTCGGGAAGCGTGGTCGAATACTTGTTGGTAAAGGTCGGTGGAGTCGGAGAGTCGTTATCGTAGGTGACGGTGACATCGAGCTTTCCGTCGCCATTAGCCACGACAACCTTAACCTTGTGCTCGGTCGTGTCATAGGTAATGTGATCCTTGACGTTGCCCTCGGCGTCCTTGGGAACGACCTCGGAGATCTTGTAGGTATAGGTTCCCGCCTTGTTGTACTCGACGGGAAAAGAGACGTTCCCCTCGGCGTCATTAGTCACCGTCTGGAGCACCTTGCCCTCGCCGTCCTTGAGCTCGAACGAGAACTGTCCTTCCTTGAAGGTTCCACCTTCAAGCACTTTCTTTGCTTTGATTTCCGTGGATACCGTCAGGCGATTATCGTAGATCCAAATCTTGTCCTTCTCGGCATCGCCGATGATCTCCGCGTTCCCGACAACGTCCCTCGCCTTTTCAAGCGCGGCCTGATATTCCTCCGTAGTCGCATCGCCCTTGAGCATGATCCATGTGGGGCTTGTTGTATCGTACCCCTCAGGCGCCTTCGACTCCACAAGCTTGTAGAGCACGCAATTAGTCATCTTTTTGGTGCTCGTGCCGAACGAGATTTTTCCGCTGCCATCGGTCTTGGCAGTCTGGAATTCCTCATCAGTCTCACCGGCGCCATCCATGGCCACACTGTAGAGCGTAAACTCCGCACCCTCGAGCGTCGCGCCGACCTGCTGGGCGTCGTATTTGGTCATCGTGATGCCGTAGCCGTTGCCACCTGCGGTAGCAGAAGCGCTCTTGACAATCCATTTTTGATCATCGATCGCGGAGCCATCAGTCACCCCCGTGAGCATGGCGGTGTTGGAAAGAGAAACTTCATCGCCAGGATTTCAGCTCGGGATCACCTCATACTCGACTTTGAGATACTTCTTATCGGGCACGTTAAGTGTCAGCTTCGTACGCGAGCCAGATTCATCCTTGACTTGCTCCATCTCCGATGAATAGTCCTCATCAGCCAGCGGTGACCAGGCACCATTCATCCGCTCATAGACCTTAAGCGTAGACGGCACCAACGTGCACTTGGCATCCATGGTGTCGACGAGCTCGAGGAAGTCAGTGCCGCTCTTAAGGGCAACCGCAGACTCGTTGACCAGAATGGTGTACTTGATGCGATTGCTGTCAGTGACCCGCTCGCCGGTCTTGTTGATAACGTTGTTCTTGATGGTGACGGTTCCGCTGCCAGAGCTGAACTCCTTCTCACCCGACTTAGCGCTGGCAGAATTAGTGAACTTCACCTCGTTCGTAGAGGTGTCGAGCTTACCTCGCTTGACCGCCGTCCGATACGTAAGCTTGGCGTAACCAGCAAATTCACCAAGCTCTGTTGTAGGAATGGAGAAGGTGACCGTGCTACCGTTGCTTTTCACGTTGCCGGCATCGAGCTGTTTGCCCGAAATGATCGTCTCTGCCTCGCTTCCGCTACCGTAGCCGGCATGCTGATCGTAGGGATTCTGCACGAGCGTGTATTTGCCGGAATTCACAACGTAGCTCATACCGTCCGGAAAGGTGTCGACAATATTCAGAGGTTTGTTGCCGAGTTTTCCGGCTCCGTAGTATTCGTACTCACCATTTGCGCCCTTGTTGCCCTGCTGGCGGTTCGCGTACACTGTCCAGTCGACGAGCCAAGCACCCTTCTCTGCCGAGCCGTCGACGGAGCTCCAGTCGAAGCTCTCGTTCCAAGACACCTTCGACTCCGCTTCCGGCTTCTCGACCGCAGGCGTCGTTTCTTTGTTGACAACGTACATAACGAGGTCGGTGTACTGCCGCTGAAGGTTCAGGCCCGACGCACTGACCGACGCGAAGTTCGAGTACCAGCCCGGCAACGCATCGGACGTGGTGGTGTAGGTGATGACGGCGTAGTCCTCGTTCTCGAGGGCGGCCTTTACCTTGTCGTTCACATTTATATCAAGGTTGAAATTTCTTTTTGTTCCACCGACCGTCCAGTTGGCCGTCAGGTCCCAGTCAGCGTTCTGGCCCCGTTTCAGCACAGTTTCGCCGATTGTGATGGAAATGGAGTCTACGTCGATGCCGAGATTTTGCGACCACGCCGACTGAAACGTATCCTTCACCGTCACCTTGTCCGGATGGACCGCATTAACGATCGCTTTCAGCGCGACCTTCGTCTCCCACGTCGCCCTGCCCGTCGTCCCGGCCTCGTCGGAGCTCACGCGCCTCTTGGTGATCGGCGTACCCATCAGCTGCGGCGTAAACTTGCCTTCGGCTGCTCCCAAGACGCGGCCTTCATGCTCGATAGTCGCATTGTTGTGCACGGTGTCATAGGAATTCGTATCGTTCATCCTGGTGTGATAAACGATGCAGTAGGTGGCATACTTATCGTCTAGGTCGTCCCGAAACGTATAGGAAAAGGTATCTTTCGACGAATCAAGGGCACCCTCGTCGATCCTGACTCCATCCGATTCCGACGTACCCTTGTAAACTGTGTAGTAGCTCCCCGAATACGTTTGTTTATTGTCCAGCTTATCGGTGAACTTGCAGCCACTCATGTCGGCCTTGAGCTCGCCTTGGTTGAGCCTGACCGTCCATTTGATGTCCGACGACGTGCCCGAGCCGTTGGACTTGTTGATCATGTCATAACGAAATTGACTAGGAGCAGCCGTGGCCGTGCCGTTCTGGCGATCGTTAGGGCCGCCCCATTCCCACGCTGCCGTGTTTTTGGAGCCTCCCTGTTCGTTGATATACTCGCCGTTGTTCACGGAGACGTCGCTCTTCAGCTTGGTTTCATACGTAATCGTATGGACACCCCGGAGAAGGCTGCCCAAGTTCTCGATGGTCGCGGTCTGACCTTCGATTGTTGGCTGCGATTCAATCGTCTTGCCGTCAAGCTTAAAGCTGCCCTCCACAAAGCTGAAGTTCTCGCCTAGCGTATCGGTGAACTTAACGCTTGTGGCATACGGCTCGACGGTGAGCTTAACGGTCCAGGTGACCTTGGCCACGCCGTTGGAGCCCTGAGAGAAAACCCCCGACTTCTCTCCCTTAACGCTACCGTCCTTGGTGGAAATATCGACCTTCCCCACGCCGGGGAACACGACAGATGTCACGCCACCAGAACCAACGTCCTTGTTTTTAAGCTGGAACGAGAAGCTGGCCGCGACATGGATGTTCGCAGGGTTTTTCGCGAGCCACGCCTTGTCGAACGTAAAGATGGCCTTGTTGTTTTTAATCTCCCATGTGCCAGCTCTTACGGCATCGGTGCCCGTTCCCGCCATAAGGTCCACAGCGGCGCTATCGTCGACGGCTATGGTGTCAGGAAACTTGTAAACGGCAACATTGTTCCCAGGCGTAGGAGCCTCGCCAGTTTTGAAATTTGCCGAAAAAGCCCCGTAAAGGGTTGATACAGAGGTCACGGCACCTTTTAGCTCCTGAGTACGATACTCGTCGGTATAGAGCTTAACCGTAACGCTCGCTGTCTTCTCATCAATCACAATCGGCGTTGGTGCGCTCACATCCTCGGCGCGCACGGGGGCTGCACCGTGAAAAACTGCGGCGGTGAGGCTAATTAAAATGAAGACCAGGGTCGCCATACCCAGCGACCGTGAGCGGTGTGCGTTCATAGTTGTCCCTTAATTCCTACAACACAGTGTGGAATACGGCGAATCGTCGGATCGAACACAAGCCTCACCATCAACGAGAACCTACCTAGCGCATTGCAAGAACCCATTGGGGAACACCTTCTAAGACGGTTCGTCTATGCCACAATGCATAAAATATAATATAGATACCAGTCATGTAAACCGCAGGTCAAGAGGTCTTTTAATTTAATACCAGTTGATATTTACCTGTTAACAGTTTTGCATCATACCGACTATATTCAGTGGAATTATGTATATGTTTAAACAACTTTACTTTGGCTGGAAAGCCGATCGGAGGGATAGTCGCCCCAGCCGTGGTGCAAACTAACCCGTCCCCCTTGCACCAAAAAGGGCGCCGACCATTGCGGTCGACGCCCTTTTTGGTTAGTCGCTATAAGCCCCAGCGCTTATTTGTTGACCTGGCCGGCGCGGACAGCGGCCTTCTTGCGGTCGGTGGCGTTGAGCAGACGCTTGCGCAGGCGAATGTTCTTGGGAGTGATCTCGACCAGCTCGTCGTCGGCGATGTACTCCAGCGCCTCCTCCAGCGAGAAGGTGCGGGGCGGCACCAGCTGAACGGAGATATCGGAGGTCGAGGAACGCTGGTTACCCAGGTTCTTGGTACGGGCGATGTTGACGACCATGTCGCCGGCCTTGCTGCGCTCGCCCACGATCATGCCCTCATAGCACTCGGTGCCCGGCTCAACGAACAGCTGGCCGCGCTCCTGCAACGTGCCCAGAGCGTAGGCGACGGCCTTCTCGGTGGTCATAGAAATCATGGCGCCGTTCTGACGGTTGCCGATCTCGCCGGCATAGGGACCATACTCCAGGAAGGTGTGGTAGAACACGCCCTCGCCGTGGGTGACGTTCATGATGCGGTTCTTAAGACCCATGATGCCGCGCGTCGGGATTTTGAACTCGAGGTGCGTCACGATGCCCGAGGTGTCCATGCTCGTCATGATGCCGCCGGAGGTACCGAAGACCTCAACGACCTTGCCCGAGTACTCGTCCGGGCACTCGACGACGGCCTGCTCGACAGGCTCCATCTTGTTGCCGTTCTCGTCCTTCTTAAACAGAACGCGGGGACGGCCGACCTGGAACTCAAAGCCCTCGCGGCGCATGGACTCCATCAGGACGGACAGGTGCAGGATGCCGCGGCCAGAGACCTCGACGCCGCTCTTGTCCTCGAGCTCCTCGATCTTCATGGTCACGTTGTTCTCGGCCTCGTTGAACAGGCGCTCCTTGAGCTGACGGGCGCCCACGATGTCGCCATCACGGCCGACGAGCGGGGAGGTCGAAGCCTCAAAGACGATGGACAGGGTCGGCGGGTCGATCTCGATGGGCTCGAGCTCGACAGGGTTCTCGGGGTCGGTGTAAACATCGCCGATATCGGTGCGGTCAATACCCACGACAGCGGCGATATCGCCGGCGCCGACTTCCTGGCACTCGGTGCGGCCCAGGTAGTCGAAGGTAAAGAGCTGCTTGACGGTAGCGGTGGCGCTGGAGCCGTCGTTCTTCACAACCAGAATCTGGTCGCCCTGGTGGATGGTGCCAGAGTACACGCGGCCGATACCGATGCGACCGACGAAGTTGGAGTGGTCGATGGTCACGCACTGCATGGCCAGCGGGGCGTTCTCGTCAACCTCGGGCGCAGGCATGTCGTCGATGATCATGTCGAGCAGCGGGTACATGTCCATGTTGCCGTCGTTGGGGTCAAGGCGGGCAAAGCCATTCATGGCGCTGGCGTAGACCACGTGCTCCATGGCGAACTCAAGCTGGTCGTCGGTGGCGCCCAGGTCGGCCATGAGGTCCAGGCAGTCGTTGTAGGCCTTCTCGGGATTGGCGCCCGGACGATCGATCTTGTTGATGACGATCATGATCTTAAGGCCGGTGTCGATAGCGTGACGCAGCACGAAGCGGGTCTGGGGCATGGGGCCCTCAAAGGCGTCGACCAGCAGCAGGGCGCCGTCGGCCATACGCAGCACGCGCTCGACCTCGCCACCAAAGTCGGCGTGGCCCGGAGTGTCGATGACGTTGATCTTGACGTCCTTGTACTCGATAGAGATGTTCTTGGCGAGAATCGTAATGCCGCGCTCGCGCTCCTGGTCGTTGGAATCCAGGACGCGGTCCTCGACCTGCTGGTTGGCACGGAAGGCGTCCGTGGCACGCAGGAGCTTGTCGACCATCGTCGTCTTGCCGTGGTCGACGTGGGCGATGATGGCGATGTTCCTCAGATTGTCTACGCGCATGTAGTTCCCCTATCTTCTATCTATATACAACCGGCACGCGTATGCGACCCACCCAGCAACGCAACGCTCGGCGGGAATATTGAGCCTTTTACCGAAAACTCGTTTATTTTAGCGATTTTAGATGAGAGGGGTTTCCTCACCTGCAGGTTCAGGGTCGCTCCACATAAAACCATCGCCGGCGCCCATGCCCTCATACAGCACATATGCCGAAAAACCACTCTCGAGCGTGGTTTCGAAGAAGCTCACGAGCAGAGCATCGTGATAGCCGCCGTCAATCTCGACGCAGCCGGTGTAGCCGATGGCATAGCGAGCGATACGGCCCAGGCCCTCGTCCTTAAGACCCATCTTGTGCTCGGAGATAAAGTTGGTGGCCGCCTCGAGGCACGCCTCTTCGCCATCCTCATCGAGCGCCGCCAGATAACGGTTGGAAGCGGCGTCCTCAATTGCCACGACCACGCCAGGGTTTTCACCGGCGGCAAGGTCGTCCAAGAACGCGCCGATCAGATCGCACACCATGGCGTCGAGCTCGGCGGAGACGTTACCGGCGTCCTGCATATCCTGTGCCATCTTTAGACCTTCCCATCGAGTCTGGCGTCGTTACAGTTCTTGTGCCTCGGCGGCGATCCTGGCGGCAGCGTCGCGGGCGCGCATCATGTCCGCTGCGCGCTTGTCGAGCACCTTGATCTGACTGGTCAGCATTACCGCATCGACCACGCCCCAGATCACCAGGCCCGTAGAGATCGAAAACCCAAGCGCACCAACTGTACCACGAAGGCGCGAGCAGACTGCCGCAACAAGGGCGGAGATGACAACCATCTTGATAAACGAGCCGCGGCGTTCGCGAAGCGTGCGGGCCTGCGTCACATAGGCAATGCGAGCCGCCTCAGAAGCCTCCGAGCGCATCTGGGCCTCGCGGACGATTGCAGCCGCCTCAGCCGACATACCGCCGGCCATCAGCGAACGCTCCGCAACCTGGACGCCCCGCATTTAGAAGTCATCGGGGGAGAGCGTATGGACGAACTCGTCGAACTTCTCGAACTCCTGCTCGTCGTCGACTTCCTCGGCGTGGGTAGAAACAGTGCCCAGGCGATTCATGATGTCGTCCTCCACAAACATGGGGGCATTGCTGCGCACGGCAAGGGCAATGGCATCACTGGGGCGGGCGTCGATCTTGCGCTCGTCACCATCGGCCAGTACGACGATCGTCGCGTAGAACACCGGCGGCTCGGCGCGAACGATCTCGATGCGCTCGAGCTTGGCGCCCAGGGCGCCAACAGTATCGAGCAACAGGTCATGGGTAATCGGGCGCTCGGCGCGGCCGCTATCGATGCCGCGGCTGATGGCAGCGGCTTCAAACGAACCAGTCTGAATGGAAAGGGAACGCAGCGGCGCGGGCGAGTCCGATTTGCTGCAGCGCTCGCGAAGCACGATAAGCGATGGCACGGGACCGGCGGCCATGACGATGGTCTCTATGTCGACACGAACCATGGAACACCTCCGGTACGTAGCGGTTAACACGCGGCAGTCCGCCGCATTGAATAGCTATACTACCCAATCTTTCGCACAGCACACAAAACCAAAATGAGATTTATCGCAGACAAGAAAAAAGCCCCGAGGCAATGCCCCAGGGCTCTTCACAGTTTTGATGGTGGACCTGACAAGATTCGAACTTGTGACCTCCCGGTTATCAGCCGGACGCTCTAACCAACTGAGCTACAGGTCCATCATGGTGGAGGTTAGGGGGATCGAACCCCTGACCTCAGGCTTGCAAAGCCCGCGCTCTCCCAGCTGAGCTAAACCCCCACGGAGACAGTAATAAACACCCCAGCGGCGACTCGGCTCTCGCTGGGGTGTTTATTGCGAAAGAAAGTGGTGGACCTGACAAGATTCGAACTTGTGACCTCCCGGTTATCAGCCGGACGCTCTGACCAACTGAGCTACGGGCCCGCGAAGTCGATATAATAGACGCTTTCGCCGTCCTTGTAACCCATATTCGAGAATTAAGGCTGCATTCACAATCAGCACACAATATATCGGCGCCTGTGACGTTTGCGTGCCATAGGCGCCGAGCCGTACCTCGCGTAAAACTCCGCCACATCGGGCAGAGGGCTCCTCTTGCCGTCCTCGGTAACGCAACGTACAAGCAGGCGATATCGA
>DBGAXC010000033.1:0-17796 GCA_048447565.1 Collinsella aerofaciens
GCCCCCGAGAGGGCCCGTTGGGTGCTGCCGGCGCGGGACGCGCCGCCCCCGACGGCTGATAGGAAAGTGCCGGGCAGGCGCCGCGGCTGGTAATGTGAGTGCCGAGGGGGAGGCCATCCGGTCGAACGACTACCGGAAGGATACCACCGTGAAAGCGCCATCCACCAGACCCGCGGCCGTGCTCGGCCTGGACGTCGGCAAGTCATCGCACTGGGCCTGCCTGATCGACCGCGACGGGGAGGTGCTGGCCAGCGCCCCCGTCCGCAACAGGGAGGCCGAGCTCGACGCGCTGTTCGCCTCCGCGCCCGCCGGCACGCTCGTCGTCGTCGACCAGTTCCGCAACATAGGGTCCCTCGCCGTGAGGCGGGCCCGCGCCGCGGGGCTCGGGGTCGCCCACCTGCCCGGGCTCGCCGCCAGCCGCGCCGCGGGCCTGTTCGCCGGCGAGGCCAAGACCGACGAGCGCGACGCCGCGGTGATCGCGCGGACCGCCCTGGGCGTGCCGGACTCCCTGTCGGGGGTCCCGGGCCGCGGCGAGGCCCTCGAGGCCGCCCGCGCCCTCTCGTCGCAGCGCGACCACGTCGTCGCCTGCGCGACCAGGGACAAGAACCGCCTGCGCGCGGTGCTGCTCGAGTCCTGCCCGGCCCTCGAGGCCGCGGTCGACCTGTCGGACCGGCGGTGGCTGGAGCTGCTCGCCGGGTTCGGCGGGGCTTGGGGGATCGCCCGCTCCGGGGCCGAGGGCCCGCGGGCCGAGGCCGCCGGGGAGGCCGCGGCCGCCTCCACCGCGCCCCCGCCGGCGCTCGTCGAGGCCGAGAACAGGCAGGTCAGGTTCCTGGCCGCCCGGATATCGGAGGCCCTCGACGAGGCCGGGGCCCTCGAGGCCGAGACGGCGGCGCTGCTCGAGGGCGACGAGACCTACGCGTGCCTGCTCACCGTGCCCGGCATCGGCCCGAGGACCGCGGCGCAGCTCGCGGTGTCGGTCGACATCGGGAGGTTCCCGGACCACGACCACCTGGCCTCGTACTGCGGCATAGCCCCGAGGGTGAGGAGCTCCGGCACGTCGGTGAGGTCGGTCAGGGCGTCCAGGCGCGGCGACGCGAGGCTCAAGTCCCTGCTGATCTTCTCGTGCAACAGCCTGGTGAGGTCCTCGGGGCGCTACGGCGAGTACTACCGGGCCTGCAGGGCGCGGGGCATGGGGCACGGGCGGGCGCTCAAGGCCGTCGCGAGGAAGCGGCTCAGGGCGATATACGCCGTGATGCGCGACCGGGTGCCCTACCGGGAGTAGCCCCGACGGTTGACAAAACTATAGGAACACCTAACTGCCGGGTTTAGGCTGTTAGGTCGAGTTCGTAGAGGAAGCTTTCGCGCGGCATGTCGTGACGGCGCTCTTCGCGGTTGGCGCGGTGCGTGGCCGTGCGCTTAAAGCCGTGCAGCTCGTAGAACTTCCACGAGCAGTTGGAGTCGGTGTACAGGTGCGCCCTCGTCGCTCCAAGCGAGGACAGGTGCGAGACCGCGGCATCGAGCAGAACCGTGCCAACGCCCAGGCCATGGACATCGCGATCCACGGCAAGCAGCGTGACCTCGTTGTCGTGCGGCAACGGGCTGCTCTCGAGCAGGCGGTTGTTGGTTCGGATGGTTGCGCGCACAAACGAGAGATACTCGGCGCACGCATCGGGCTCTAGCTCACGCATCTGCGATAGCAGCGCGCGTTCGGTATCCATCCAATGCTCGTTGATAGTGGCGCCGGAGCTCTGTCCCGCACGCGCGAGCGAAATGCCACGCGCCTGACCGTCGATTACGGCAACCTGCGAAAACGTCGATGATGAAAGGCAATAGGCGAGGTCGCACGCGGCCTCAAGGCGGTTGTACTCATCGTTATCCGAATTGTTATGCCAAAGCTGCTGCAGAATCAGCGCGATGGCGTCGAAGTCTTCGGTATCAAACGGTCGGTAGAGAACCCGCGAGACCATGGTGCCTCTTTCTTTTGCGGATGCATATCGAGCACAGTTCTACCACGCCATTGGCATCTAATTATGGTGCCCCTGTGTTCCATGAACTCACCGTGCCCGGTGCCGGGCCCATCCCCTCTGCTCGCAAACTTTTTCTGCACATGCGCCCGTTGCGGGGTGCATCGATGCGCTCGATGCGCTACATTAAATCAGTATTTTCAATGCCGCTGCGCGAGCGCTGCAGATCGACGTATCACCGACTCACAGAGCACGGCGGCGTACCAGACAGGAGGACTGCATGGGATCTGATGTGAAGATCGCACGCGCGTTGATCTCGGTTACCGATAAGACGGGCGTCGTCGATTTCGCACGGACGCTGGTCGATGACTTTGGCGTCGAGATCATCTCTACGGGCGGCACGGCTCGTGCCATCGAGGACGCGGGCGTTCCCGTAACCCCCATCGAGGAGTTCACGGGCTATCCCGAGATGATGGACGGCCGCGTTAAGACCCTGCACCCCAAGGTTCATGGCGCGCTGCTGGCCCGCCGCGATTCCGAGCAACACATGCAGGAGGCGGCTCAGCACGGCATTAAGCTGATCGATTTGGTCGTCGTCAACCTGTACGAGTTCGAGAAGACCGTCGCCAACCCCGAGGTCACCTTCGCGGACGCCATCGAGCACATCGACATCGGTGGCCCCTCCATGCTGCGCTCTGCCGCCAAGAACGCCACGAGCGTTACCGTCATTTCCGACCCGGCCGACTATGATGCCGTCCTGGCCGAGATGCACGAGACCGGTGGCTGCACCACGCTTTCCACCCGTCGTCGCCTGCAGGTGAAGGTCTACCAGACCACCGCCGCCTACGACACGGCCATCTCCCGCTGGCTCGCCGCCCAGGCAAGCGACGTGGCGGACACCTCTGCCAAGCTCGAGATTTCGCTGGAGAAGGTCGACGACCTGCGCTATGGCGAGAACCCGCAGCAGAAAGCCACAGTCTATCGCTTTGCCGAGGGCTGCGAGAACACCGCGAGCTCGCAGTTCCCGCTCGTGGGCTCCAAGCAGATCCAGGGCAAGCCGCTCAGCTACAACAACTATTTGGATGCCGACGCCGCTTGGAACCTGGTCCGCGAGTTCGACGAGCCGGCCTGCGTAATCCTCAAGCACCAGAACCCCTGCGGTTCCGCCGTTGCCGAGGACATCACGGCTGCCTACGACCGCGCTTTTGTCTGCGATCCCAAGAGTGCCTTTGGCGGCATCATCGCCTGCAATCGCGAGGTTCCCTTTGATCTGGTTGAGCACTTTGCCGATCAGAACAAGCAGTTCGTCGAGGTCATCATCGCCCCGAGCTACACCGCCGAGGCGCTCGAGCGCATGGCCAAGCGCCCCAACCTGCGCGTGTTGGCGACCGGCGGCGTGGACCACGGCGCTCAGGTGGAGCTGCGCTCCGTCGACGGCGGCATGCTGGTGCAGGAGGTCGACCACGTGACCGAGGATCCCGCGACCTTTACGTTCCCCACCGACCGCAAGCCCACCGACGCCGAGATGGCCGAGCTCGAGTTTGCCTGGAAGGTCTGCAAGGGCGTCAAGTCCAACGCCATCCTGGTCTCCAAGGGCAAGGCCGGCATTGGCATGGGCCCGGGTCAGCCTAACCGCGTTGACTCTGCGCTACTTGCCTGCGAGCGCGCCGAGGACTTCTGCGAGCGCGAGGGCGTGGAGAAGGGCGGCTTTGCCTGTGCAAGCGACGCGTTCTTCCCGTTCCGCGACAACGTCGACGTGCTTGCTGCACACGGCGTGACCTGCATCATCCAGCCCGGCGGCTCCAAGCGCGACGACGAAAGCATCCAGGCCTGCAACGAGCACAATATTGCTATGGTCTTTACCGGCGCCCGCCACTTCCGCCACTAAGTTCCGCCTTGGGACAAAATAATCTCCGCAAAAGACGGTCGCTCCGTTTGGAGGGCCGTCTTTTTGGTATAAGAGGACGGAATGACTAACACGAAAGGTATGACCATGCCCCAGATTGATGATGCCGAGCTGTTTGGCAATGCCGAGGATCAGCGTGCGTACGAGGACTTTTGCGCCAATCAGGAGGCGGTCGAGAAGTTTACGCTCGACAAGCCCGCGCTTATCTGCCGTTGGCGCATGTCCAATAAAAAGGTGCCCATGCTCAACCGCCACATTCGCGCACTGTCCGAGCGCCTGGTGCAGGGCGAGCCGCTTACCCATAACATGCTCAGCTGGGCCAAACAGCACGTTGAGTGGTCGCTTGCCGAGGGCGATTACACTGCGCACGACGGCGTACTCATGCTGGTGATCGACATCAACGGCAACGCCGCCATGACGGTGGGGGAGTACGAGCCGCTCGCCGATACGTCGGCCAAGGCGCTGCGTGCCCGTTCCGCCGAGGCCCGCTCCGAGGCCGACGAGACCGGCGTGGCGCCCGAGTTGCTCGCCGCCGTCAACAACGGCGAGCTTGCCTTTGTGGCGCCGGCGGACGAGTGCCTGTGCGGCACGGCGACGCTCATCGAGCAGCTCGCCCAGACCAAGGGCATCCCGGTCACGCGCGTAGACATTCCCGCGCAACTCAAGGGCGCGCTGTTCCTGGTGAGCGACGAGCACGGCGTGGTTCCCGCAACCGAGACGGACGCTGCCGAGGCCGACGCCGCGACGGTCGCCTTCTTCGCCGACGGCTACGAAAAGCTCCGCGCCCGCCGCTAAATGATTTTTCTGGGACGGGGATTTAATAATCATTTGATTCCCGCGCCCGTTGCGAGCGAGGGACGAGCCAAGCGTTTTCGTTCGCGAACAGTTCTGTCACCTTGGTGACACGCGAGGCGCGTACCTGCGGCTCCGCGGTCATAATGGGGCAAGACAACCAAGAGGGGAGCGGAATCCATGGCGCTAATCTATATCGTTGAGGACGATGAACCCATTCGTCGCGAGCTTGTTGACATCCTTGCCCGCGCCGGGTTTGAAATCGAGACCTGCGAATCGTTCGAGCATGTCTCGCGCGATATTCTCGCCGCCGCGCCCGACCTGGTGCTGCTCGACCTCACGCTTCCCGTCAAGGACGGCCAGCATATCTGCCACGAGGTTCGCCGCGAATCCGAGGTTCCCATCATCGTCCTCACGTCGCGCACGACCGAGATCGACGAGGTCATGGCCATGACGCTCGGCGCGGACGACTTTGTTCCCAAGCCCTACAGCGCCCGTGTGCTCGTGGCGCGCATCAATGCCTTGCTGCGTCGCACCGCGGCGTCAGGCGAGCGCAGTACGCTCGTCCACAAGGGACTGGAGCTTGACCTCGCCCGCTCCATGGTTACCAATACGCAAACCGGCACTAGCACCGAGCTCACCAAAAATGAACTGCGTATCCTCTCGCTGCTTCTGAGCCGCGCGGGCAAGATCGTTTCGCGCTCGGCCATCATGCAGGACCTGTGGGACTCCGACGCCTTCGTAGACGACAACACGCTTACCGTTAACATCAACCGCCTGCGCACCACGCTCGAAAAAATCGGCATCAAGGGGTATTTGACGACGCACCGCGGCCAGGGCTATTCGGTCTAGGGGCCGGCTATGTCGTTCGCCAAATTCTTCAAAGATGCGCTACTTCCCGTCGCCGTGTGGACGTGCGGCGTGCTGCTGAGCTGCTTTGTGCTGACGGTCGCCGGCGCACCCGTTTCCATCGTGGTCGTGGCGGTCGGCGTGTCCTTTATCTTTGGCATGCTGGGCATCGTGATCGAGTACGCGCGCCGTCGTCGTTTTCTGCGCCAGCTGGAGCGTGCGGCAGAGGAGCTCGAGAGTCCCGCATGGGTGCAGGAGATGGTGCAATGTCCGACCCATGCCGAGGGCGAGCTCGAGTACGAGGTCTTGCGCCGGGTGGGCAAAGCCGCTTGCGACGAGGTTGCCGAAGGCCGCCGTCAGACCGATGACTATCGCGACTATATCGAGAGCTGGGTCCATGAGGCCAAGCTGCCCCTGGCGGCGGCCCATCTGATTTTGGAAAACCTGGACGGTAGCGAAGACGACCTGTCGCGCGTGGACGATCTGGCACGCGAGCTTGCCCGCGTGGAGCGCTATATCGACCAAGCTCTGTACTATGCGCGCTCGGAAGTCGTGGAGCGCGACTACCTGATTCGCCGCTGGGATCTCAAGACCTTGGTGACGGGCGCGATTAAAGCCAACGCGCGCGAGCTTATCGCGGCGCACGTGGCTCCGGTGTGCGAGAACCTCGACTTTGAGGTCTTTACCGACGAGAAATGGCTCGAGTTTATTCTGGGCCAGCTCATTCAGAACAGCATTAAATATGCGCGTGAGGACGGCGCAAAGATCGTGTTTTCGGGTGCGTTGCTGGACGAGGGTCTGGCGAGCGAGCGCATCGAGCTTACCGTCGCGGACAACGGCTGCGGCGTGTGTGCGGCAGACCTGCCGCGCGTGTTCGAGAAGGGCTTTACCGGCGACAACGGCCGCACCACCAAGCGTGCAACGGGTATTGGCCTCTACCTGGTGGCGCGCCTGTGCTCCAAGATGGGCATCGACGTCACCGCAGCATCGGAGCCCGGCGAAGGCTTTGTCGTCACGTTTGCCTTCTCAACCAACAAGTTCCAATACTTCGAGTAACGCACGCGGCAGACGTCCGCCCAAACAAAAACGTGCCGCCCATGAAAAACGTGCCGCCCCAAACGGGGCGGCACGCCATTTTTCTATCAGACAACTCGTTGAAGTAAGGCTGCGAAGGCCGCGGGGCCGGGAGGGGTTTCCTAAGGGCACATCCCGCAGCCGCAACGCGGCGAGGACGTGCCCGTGGAAACCCCGCAGGCCCCGCGGCCGGTGGGAGCAACGCTACTTCACGACCAGAATGTCGCAGTCCGTGTTGCGCAGCAGGAACGTCGAAATCGAACCCAGCAGCGCATACTTGATCGAGGACAGGCCGCGGGCGCCGCAGAGCACCAGGTCGGGCTTAACCACGTCGAGCATCTCGTCCTTGAGCGTCTCGCGAATACGGCCGGCGCGAATCATGACCTCGACCTCGGGAATATCGGGATTGGCCTTGGCCTCTTCGAGCTGCTTGGCGATGGAGTTCTTAAATGCCTCCTCTAGGCCGTTGACCAGATCGACCGGATAGGAACCGGCGCTCTCGAGCGCCGTGGAATCGATAACGTGGCCGATAATCAGCTTGGCGCCGTTGTTCGCGGCGACCTTGATGGCGCGTGCGAGCACAAAATCCTGCTGCTCAGTACCGTCGAGTGAAACAAATACCTTGGTGTAGCCCTCGTTCATGGTTTCCTCCTTGGTCTATCGCACGGGCGTGGGGCTCGTGCATCGGGCGGGCGCGGATGCGTGGCCGCCGGACACTTTATCTTGTTGCAGTTATACCCAAGGATTTGGGTTTGACCGCTCGCAATTCTGTGAACGGGCGAGTTTTTTGGTAAGGGTGGGCGCGGTCGCGGCCGAACGGTTGATAATGGGACATCGCCCGCAACCGTCCGCAGAACAATATCGGCGGGTGTCTAACGAGGGGGTCCCTTTGGATATCATTGAGCTTCTAAAATCTGCCTTCATGGGCCTGGTCGAGGGCATCACCGAATGGCTGCCTGTTTCGTCGACCGGTCACATGATCTTGGTGGACGAGTTCGTCAAGATGAACGTGAGCGAGACGTTCTGGAATATGTTCCTGGTCGTGATTCAGCTTGGCGCCATTTTGGCCGTCTGCGTCCTGTTCTTTTACGACCTCAACCCGTTTTCTCCCAGCAAAGGCAAGGAGGGTCGTCGCGACACCTGGGTGCTGTGGGGCAAGATTGTGCTCGGCTGCATTCCCGCCGCGGCGATCGGTCTGCCGCTTAACGACTGGATGGAGGAGCATTTCTACAATGCTCCCGTCGTGGCGCTGGCGCTCATTGTGTACGGCGTGCTGTTTATCGTGATCGAGAACTGGCGCGCGAACAAGCGCGACCAGGCCGCTCTTGCCGGTTCGTTTGGTTCGCGTGCCGTGGTGACGGGCGGACGCCCCGCTGGTGCGCATTTTGCCACGTCCACTGCGACTGCCGCTGCAGACGATGACGATAGCCTAGACTTTGGCTCCATCACTACGCTCGAGGACCTGAGCTGGAAGACCGCGCTGGGTATCGGTTGCTTCCAAGTGCTTTCGCTGATTCCGGGCACATCGCGCTCCGGCTCCACCATCATCGGCGGCCTGCTGCTTGGCTGCACACGCTCGGTGGCGTCTAAGTTCACGTTCTTCCTGGCCATTCCCGTCATGTTTGGCGCGAGCGCGCTCAAGCTGGTCAAGTACTTTATTAAGGGCGGTACTTTCGGCACCAACGAGATCGCCATCCTGGGCGTGGGCTGCATCGTGGCCTTTGTGGTTTCGCTTATCGCCATCAAGTGGCTTATGGGTTTCGTGCGCCGTCACGACTTCAAGTGCTTCGGCGTCTACCGCATCATCCTGGGCATCGTGGTTCTCGCGTACTTCTTTGTCCTGGAGCCGATGCTCGGTTTGTAACTCGGTCGATGCCGCACGGCGGCCAGGGCGACAACTTGTCATTCAAAGAGGGCGGCATAAAAGGTCTATGCTGCCCTCTTTTCATGCCAATTTGTTCGCCCTGGCCGCCGCTCGCTACCGTGGCCATGACATCGGCGGTTCCGTGATTGTCAATAGATTGGTGCAAAGCAACCTGACCCCATTGCGCCAAATCCGCTGGGGCGGGTCTGACGGTGGCGCACGGAGTCGTGGTGTGATTTGCGCCGGTGTCCGCGCGGCTCGGTATACTGGTACGGCTCAAACTATGGCGCTGCCCGCAGGCGCGCCGTCCGTCAGATGAGGAGTCGCCCATGACCCAGCCCCTGCCCTGGGAAAAGAACGCCGCGGTACCCGTGCCGCCCGCGCCGGAACCCGTGCCGCTCGATGCATACACCGCCCCTGCAGCGCCGGAGCCCGAGCTCGTCCCGCTCGACATCTACGACGCTCCCGCGCCGGCGCCCAAGCCCGCCAAGCCGCTCGTCGACATTGACAGCCTTAATCCCGCCCAGCGCGAGGCGGTCCTGTCCACCGAGGGTCCGTTGCTGGTGCTCGCCGGCGCCGGCTCGGGCAAGACCCGCGTCTTGACCTTCCGCATCGCACATATGCTCGGCGATCTGGGCGTTAAGCCTTGGCAGGTTCTTGCCATCACGTTTACCAACAAGGCCGCGGCCGAGATGCGCGAGCGTCTGGCGGCGCTCATTCCCAGCGGCACTCGCGGCATGTGGGTGTGCACCTTCCATGCCATGTGCGTGCGCATGCTGCGTGAGGACGCCGACCTGCTGGGCTATACCGGTCAGTTCACCATCTACGATGATGATGACTCAAAGCGCATGGTGCGTGACATTATGCAGGCGCTCGGCATCGAGCAAAAGCAGTTCCCCATCAACATGATCCGCAGCAAGATCAGCTCGGCCAAAAACGCCATGATCGGCCCCGAGGACATGCTCAAGAGCGCCGATAGCCCCAACGACAAAAAGGCCGCGCAAGTCTACCTGGAGCTGGAGCGCCGCCTGCGCGCCGCCAATGCGATGGACTTCGACGACCTGCTCGTGCGCGCGCTTGAGCTGCTGCGCACCCGCCCCGAGGTGCTCGATAAGTACCAGGAACGCTTCCGCTACATTAGCGTCGACGAGTATCAGGACACCAACCACGTCCAGTACGAAATTGCCAACCTGCTGGCCGCCAAGTACCAAAACCTCATGGTCGTGGGCGACGATGACCAGTCCATTTACAGCTGGCGTGGCGCCGACATCACCAATATCCTGGACTTTGAGAAGGATTTTAAAAACTGCAAGACCGTCAAGCTGGAGCAGAACTATCGTTCCACGGGTCATATCCTGAACGCCGCCAACGCCGTGGTACGCCACAACTCGCAGCGCAAGGACAAGCGCCTGTTTACGGCCGAGGGCGATGGCGAGAAGATCCAGGCCTTCCAGGCGAGCGACGAGCGCGACGAGGGCCGCTGGATTGCCGGCGAGATCGAGAAGCTGCATGCCAAAGGCACGAGCTACGACGACATTGCCGTGTTCTATCGCACCAACGCCCAGTCGCGTATCCTCGAAGATATGTTCCTGCGCGCGGGCGTGCCCTACAAGATCGTGGGCGGCACGCGATTCTTCGACCGTGCCGAGATCCGTGATGTCATGGCCTACCTTAAGATGATCGTGAACCCGGCCGACGAGATGAGCGTCAAGCGCGTCATCAACACACCGCGCCGTGGCATCGGCTCCACCTCGATCCAAAAAATCGAGCAGCTGGCGCGCGACAACCGTTGCTCGTTCTTCCAGGCTTGCGAGATTGCGTGTGCCGAAACCGGCATGTTTAGCGCCAAGGTCCGCAATGGCCTGTCAAGCTTTGTGTCGCTGGTGCGCGAGGGCCGCCGCATGGACGGCGAGCTCAAGGACGTCGTCGAGATGATTGTCGATAAGACGGGTCTGCTGCAGGCGTTTCGCGCCGAGGGCACCATGGAGTCTGAGAGCCGTGCCGAGAACATCCAGGAATTCCTGGGCGTCGCTGCCGAATTTGAGGAGACGCACGAGGATATCGAGGGTACGCTCGAGAGCTTGGAAGAGCTGCGCGCAGCCGGCGTTGCCGACGTGCCTGCCGAGCCTGAGTCCGAGCCCGTTGTGGTGAGCGCGCCTGCGCCCGAACCGGGGCCATTTGCCCCGGCATCCTCGTTTGAGGCGCTCGTCGGCGCGCGCGATGCCGCAGGTTCCAATCCGCTCGATAGCCTAGCCGCCCCGGCGCTCTCGCCGCAGGATGCCCTGGCCGCCGCCATCGCGGGCAACGCGTATGCCGCGCCGACGGGGATGCCGGCGGGTGCCGTGCATGCCGACGAGATTGAGCGCACCTATGGTCCGCTCACCTGTAAGGCGCTACCGGCACTCATGGAGTGGCTGGCCCTGCGCTCCGACTTGGATTCCCTGGCCGGCGAGACGCATGCCATTACCATGATGACCATCCACTCCGCCAAGGGCCTGGAGTTCCCGGCGGTGTTCGTGGCCGGCATGGAGGAGGGCATCTTCCCGCACGTGCACGACTTTGGCGGCAGCGATGACCCGGGTAAGCTCGAGGAGGAGCGTCGCCTGGCCTACGTCGCCATCACGCGTGCCCGTAAGCGCCTGTTCCTGACCTATGCGGCCACGCGTCGCACCTACGGCTCGACCTCTGCCAACCCGCGCTCGCGCTTCCTCAACGAGATTCCGTTTGAGGATATCGAGTTTAGCGGTATCGGTTCTGCCGGTTTTGAAGGCACGGGTTGGGAGAAGCGCGGCGACCGTCACGGCACCTTTGGCTCGGGCATGGGTTCGGATATGTACGGCGGTAAGGTATTTGGTTCGCATACGCGCTCGACTGGCGGTTCCGGTTCGCGCGGCGGATCGAGCTTTGACGATTTCTTTGGTGGCAGCAGCTACGGGACCGAGCGCCATCGTGGGGTCTCGCCCGACGCTGGCCGTGTTGCCTCGACCTTTGGCTCGGGCGCACCGCGAGCCAAAAAGCCCTCGTCCAAGGTGTCCCCGACGGTGGAGCGCAAGGTTGATCGCGCCAGCGCATCGCAGGACTTTGCCGCAGGCGATACCGTGAGCCACAAGACCTTTGGCACGGGTACCGTGATCTCGGTCGCCGGAGACATGATCGAGGTTCAATTCGAAAAGACCGGTCAGACCAAAAAGCTGATGAAGGGCTTCGCGCCGATCGTCAAGCTGTCGTGATCCTGGCGGACCTGGGCGGGCGTATAGGGCAACATCGCCTGCTCGGGCAGTCCTGCGCAAGACGGAGAGCACATTAAGTGCTCTCCTTTGCGTGCGGAACTCGCGATCGATGTTGCCCTATACGCCCGCCCAGGTCCTTGGGTAACGGTGCTTGCGAACGTCGCTCTGCTCGTTCGCTTTTTGATCTGGAGAGCCGGGTGGGCTGATAAATAGATATGGCAAGGGGCTCTCCCGCACATGGACGGGAGAGCCCCTTGTTGCGTTTGGGTTGTTGGTGCGACCTACAGGTGGCTGATGATCAGTTCCATCTTGCCTTTGAGGTCAATGGTGCTGACGGTGCTGGGGGCCAGCAGGTGGCTTCCCTTGTGGACGGGGTCGCCGCAGATGGTGCCTTCGCCGTCGATGACCGACAGGCACATGAAGGGCCAGCGCTGGTCGAGGGTTTTGCTGCCGTCGACGCGCACGCGGTCGACGGTGTAGCAGGGGTTGGACTCGAGCTCGGTCACGCCGTCCACCTCGGGCGCGGTCACCGTGCCGTCGGTCGGAGCCTGAGCATCAAAGTCGATGCAGTCGAGGCTCTGCTCAATGTGCAGCGGGCGCAGGTTGCCGTCGGTGCCGGGACGGTCGTAGTCGTACAGACGATACGTCACGTCGCTCGACTGCTGCGTCTCCAAAATGAGCGTGCCGGTCTTGATGGCGTGCACGGTACCGGAATCAATCTGGAAAAAGTCGCCCTTGTGAATCGGCAACACGTTGAGCATGTCGTCCCAACGTCCTTCCTCGATCATTTGTGCGGCCTCGGCGCGGTCCTTGGCACGCTGGCCGACGATGATCGTGGCGTCGGGCTCGCAGTCCAGCACATACCAACACTCGGTTTTGCCCAGGCTACCGTTCTCGTGCTCGGCAGCGTACTCGTCGTTGGGATGAATCTGGATCGAAAGGTCGTCCTTGGCGTCCAGAATCTTAATGAGCAGCGGGAACTCCTTGCCCTCGCAGTTGCCAAAGAGCTCGCGATGCTCGGCCCACAGCCACGACAGCGTGTGGCCGGCATACGGGCCCTCCGCAATCTGGCAGTCGCCGTTGGGGTGGGCCGAGATGGCCCAGCACTCACCGATGGGGCCATCGGGAATGTCGTAGCCAAATACGGTTTCGAGCTGGCGTCCGCCCCAGATCTTCTCGTGGAAGATCGGCGTCAGCTTAATCAAATCGGACATGTTCATACCCCCATTGTGTTGCGCGGGCGCTGCGTAAAACTGTTCAAAGCGAGCGCCCGGATGACTACAAAAACCTATGCCAACGTTACGTTGTGCAACTCAAAGCGGTCGCCAACGTTGCGCGAGACCGAATACTCAAAGGCGGCGCCGCTGTCCAAAAAGCCAATCTGGTTGAGCTCGAGCAGGGGAGAGCCAGGTTTGGTGTCCAGGCGCTCAGCTTCTTCCTCGGTTGCTGCCACGGCGCGAATGGTACGGTGGAAGCTCGAAATTTTCAGCCCGCATTGCTCGCGGATAAAGCGGTAGACCGATCCGTACAGGTCCTTCTTTTTAAGGCCTGGAATCAGCTCGAGCGGCATGTAGGTGTACTCGATAACGATGGGCTTCTCATCGGCCTGACGCACGCGCACGATGTGATAGGCAAAGTCATCCTCGGCAATTCCCAGCTGGGCTGCGATGTCCGCTGGTGGATTAACAATCGAGAAATCGTAGACCACCGAGGTCACCTTCTCCCCGCGGTGCTCATACGAAAAACCCTGGGCACGGTCGTTTTTGCCCTGGAAAAACGCCTGGCCGGGAAGCCCCGCCGTGTCCTTAACGTAGGTACCCGATCCACGACGGCTGGTAATAAGACCTTCCTCGGTGATTTGCTCGATAGCTCGTTTGACGGTGATTTTGGAAACGCTATAGAGCTCGCAGAACTCAACGACGGTGGGAAGCTTGTCGCCCGGTTTAAGAGCGCCATCCTCGATACTTCGACGAATATCTGCAGCTATCGCCTCGTATTTGGGAATCATGGAACCTCCTTTCCAACTTGATTGAGTATAAAAGAAAGTATAGTTAACACCTAAGCATCCCTATTATATATTGAAAAAGTTCGAGAAAGATATAATTAAAAGTCGCTTTGCATATAAATCAGAGCGCTCTAAATAGATAGACATATGAGTAATGTCGTGTTAAGCGGCCATTTGCGTTTCCCCAGATAAAACCTGCCAAAACAAACCTGTCCCTTTTTGGTAGGTTTTTGCTTTGGGAGCGGTACCATACAGGCAATGTTTAAACGAGAAAGGTGGGCCCCCATGGAACCCAAGCAGTACTACATCGGCATCGACGTCGGCGGCACTTCGGTTAAGGAGGGCCTGTTCGACGAGGACGGAAATCTGCTGGCCAAGGCCAGCGTGCCCACGCCTCCCATCGTTGACGCTGCGGGCTTTGCCGCGGTGACCGAGGCTATCGACCAGGTGGTCGCCAAGGCGCAGATTCCGCGCGCCTTTGTGGCAGGCATTGGCCTGGCCGTTCCGTGCCCCATCCCGGCGTCGGGCGATGCCAAGGTCAAGGCCAACATTGCCATTAACCTGCCCGAGCTCAAGATCGCCATCCAGGAGCACTGCCCCGATGCGGTCGTTAAGTATGAGAACGATGCCAACGCCGCTGCCATGGGCGAGGCCTGGCTCGGTTCTGCCAAGGGCGTGCAGAACGTGGTGATGGTCACCATCGGTACCGGCGTGGGCGGCGGCGTTATCGTTAACGGCGACGTGGTATCGGGCGTTGTGGGTGCCGGCGGCGAGATTGGCCACATGTGCCTGAACCCGGCCGAGGAGCGCACCTGCGGCTGTGGCGGCCATGGCCACCTGGAGCAGTATTCCAGCGCCACCGGCGTGGTGAGCAATTACCTGGCCGAGTGCAAGAAGGCGGGCGTCGAGCCCATCGAGCTCACCGGCCCCTCCGATTCCAAGGACGTGTTCCAGGCCTGCCGCGAGGGCGACAAGCTCGCGCTGGCCGCGGCCGACACCATGGCCGACTACCTTGGCCGTGCCCTGGCGCTTATTGCCAACGTGGTCGACCCCGAGATGTTCCTGATCGGTGGCGGCGCGTCCGCTTCGGCCGATGTCTACCTCGATAAGGTTCGCGAGCACTTCCAGCGCTACGCGCTTTCCGCCTCGCGCGAGACGCCCATTAAGGTCGCTTCGCTCGGAAACGACGCCGGCATCATCGGTGCCGCCTACGTAGCCCTGCGCGCCGCCGGTAAATAGCTGGTGCAAGGGGGTCAGGTTACTTTGCACCAACATGGTGCAAAAGGGACAGCCTTGGCCCCCATACCTGCCACAAAATATGCCGTGGCCCTTCCGTCTGCGAAGGCTCGGCATCGGCGTGCTACCATAGCTACGTCCAAGTACACATATCAAGTGGAGGATATCCATGGCAAACGTTCTTGTCTTTGGTCACCAGAACCCCGATAACGACGCCATCATGAGCGCCGTCGTCCTGTCCCAGCTGCTTAACCAGGTTGAGTATGCCGGCAACACCTACGAGGCTTGCGCTCTGGGCCAGCTTCCGGCCGAGTCCGCCAAGCTGCTCGCCGATGCCGGCATTGCCGAGCCCCGCGTGATCGAGTCCGTCGAGGCCGGTCAGCTCGTCGTCCTCACCGACCACAACGAGTCCGCCCAATCCGTCGCCGGCCTTAAGGACGCCACGGTCTTTGGTGTTGTCGACCATCACCGCATCGGCGACTTCGAGACCGCCGGCCCGCTGCACTACATCTGCCTGCCCTGGGGCTCCAGCTGCACCATCGTCACCAAGCTCGCCGGCGTGCTCGGCGTTGAGCTTTCCGACGTCCAGGCCAAGCTGCTGCTTTCGGCCATGATGACCGACACGCTCATGCTCAAGAGCCCCACCACCACCGATGTCGACCGCGCCGTCGCCGCCAAGCTCGGCGAGCAGGTGGGCGTCGACCCGGTCAAGTTTGGCATGGAGGTCTTCCTTACCCGCCCGTCCGGCTCCTTCACCGCTGCCGAGATGGTCGGCAACGACATCAAGATGTTCGAGCCCGCCGGCAAGAAGCTGCTCATCGGCCAGTACGAGACCGTCGACAAGAGCCGTGCGCTTGGCATGATTGACGAGATCCGCGAGGCCATGCGCGCCTACGCCGCCGAGAAGGGTGCCGACGGCATTGTCCTGTGCATCACCGACATCATGGAGGAGGGCTCGCAGGTCCTGCTCGAGGGCGAGACCGAGGCTGCTCAGAAGGGCCTGGGCATTGCCGACGAGCACGACGGCGTCTGGATGCCGGGCGTCCTCTCCCGTAAGAAGCAGGTTGCTGCCCCCATCATGGCCGCCTGCTAGGTTTAGTTGACCAAACGCCACGACCGGATCGCGGACGCCCCGCGCTCCGGTCGTTTTTTGTGCATGCGCCGCGTCGTCTCTTGGACAGGCGTGCCCGTGCCGTTGAGCAAATAATGTTCAACCTGTGGTTCCGCTTTTCGGCCACGCCTGCGTGCTTGTCGTGCAGGGTAGGCTAGATGCAAGCGTAATACGTTAGAGCGCGGCGCCGCCACTTGGGCGGGCCGTGCTTTTTTAAGACGGGAGCTTTCCCGTGAAAGGAGCCGCCCATGGCAGCAACCGAGCAGCTGTTCAACGTCCGTGAGCGCAAGCGCTTTGAACGCCACGACATTTGGGAGCGCATCGCCGAGAACGGCACGATTTCCGCCGCGGTTATGGTCATCGCCGCCATCGCCGCCGTCATTTGCGCCAATACCGATGCCTACGAGGCCATCCATCACTTTTTGGAGACCCCGCTGTATGTGGGTCTGGGCAACCTTACGGCCGGTCTTACCGTTGAACTTTTCGTCAACGACTTCCTCATGGCGATTTTCTTTTTGTTGGTGGGCATTGAGCTTAAGTACGAGATGACGGTCGGCGAGCTCAAGAATCCGCGTCAGGCCATGCTTCCCATGCTGGCGGCCGTGGGCGGCGTCGTCGTTCCCGCCTGCATCTACCTGATCTTTAACCATGCCGGCGCCCGCAACGGTTGGGCCATCCCCATGGCAACCGATATTGCCTTTGCGCTGGGCGTGCTGTCGCTTTTGGGCAACCGCGTGCCCAACGGCGTGCGCGTGTTCTTCTCGACGCTCGCCATCGCCGACGACCTTATCTCCATCGCCGCCATCGCCATCTTCTACGGTCAGAGCCCCAATCCGTTTTGGTTGGGCGCCGCTGCGCTTGTGACCTGTGCGCTCGTGTGGCTCAACAAGACGCAGCATTACCGCCTTGCCCCGTATTCGGTACTGGGTCTGCTGTTGTGGTTCTGCATGTTCAAGAGCGGCGTACATGCCACGCTCGCCGGCGTCATCTTGGCCTTTACCATCCCGGCCAAGTGCGGCGTCAAGCTCGATAGCCTCACCGATTGGTTGGGCGAGTGCCTGCCGCTGCTTGATGACCGCTACGACGACGAGGCACACATCCTGGGCCAGCATGACTTTACCGTCTCGACCACCAGGGTCGAGCGCGTCATGCACCGCGTGACCCCGCCGCTCATCCGCATGGAGCGTCTGATCTCCACGCCGGTCAACTTTGTGATTCTGCCGATCTTTGCGTTTGTGAACGCACAGGTTCGCCTAGTGGGCGTGGATATGAGCACGTTGCTCACCGACCCGGTGACGCTCGGCGTGTACTTTGGCATGCTGCTGGGCAAGCCGATCGGTATCTTTGGCATGACGTTCGCCTTGGTCAAGTTCAAGGCCTGCGAGCTGCCGCGCAACGTCGACTGGCACATGATTGCCGGCGTGGGTATTCTGGGCGGTATCGGCTTTACGATGTCGATCCTCATCAGCGGCCTTGCCTTCCCGACGGCCCAGTTTGAGGTTCTGGCCGCCAAGGCCGCCATCCTTGCCGGTTCGGTCACCGCTGCCGTGCTCGGCATGATCTACATGAGCGTGATCTGCAAGCATCCCGCGCCCAAAGACAAGTAAAAGCACATACAAGTTTGAAAACGCCGCCTGTGAACACCATCACAAGCGGCGTTTTAGTCATTGGGTGTTCCTATAGTTTTGTCAACCGTCGGGGCTACTCCCGGTAGGGCACCCGGTCGCGCATCACGGCGTATATCGCCCTGAGCCGCTTCCTCGCG
>DBGAXC010000034.1:0-26869 GCA_048447565.1 Collinsella aerofaciens
GGAAAGCACTTAATGTGCTTTCCGTCTTGCGCAGGACTGTAGAGCAGCAAACTTAACCCCCGCCCTCAGCCCCGGAAGCCCTCCCGGATGGCCCCAAAAAATTTTTCAAAAAAGTTGTTGCGCGCCGGACAGACTTCTGTGTATACTAATCCCCGCAGCGCACGCGAGCGGAAACAAACGCGAACGTCTGCCTGGGGAGTTAGCTCAGTTTGGTTAGAGCGCCGGCCTGTCACGTCGGAGGTCGCGGGTTCGAGCCCCGTACTTCCCGCCAACGCAATTAAAGCCACGTCTTCGGACGTGGCTTTTTGCGTTTGATGCACTTTGTTTCGATAGAACGATCGCCCTGGTGTATCTTCGCCCAGAATCCCCGCGCCTTCGGGAACGCAAGTAAAATCTAATAAGTATATCTGTCTGAACAACAGCTTTGTTGCGCAACACCTGTTCTACGAGACAGGGGGTTAGGTTATACTAAATTGCACTGTGCGCCGCATCTGATGCATTTCGCTCCAAGCGCGGCACTCAGTGGATATCCGATTTACCATTTGGATGTCCTGGCGGTCATTTAGCGTCTCGACACAAGCTCGGCCCCGGAGCTCGTTCGAGCTGTTCGTATTCCTTGAAAGGGGAAAAATGGACATATCGAGGAAGACTGATTACGCCCTTCGAATGCTGGCGATGCTTGCTGAGGATCCGGAGTGTTTGCTTTCTGTTCGCACCGCTGCCGAAGAGGTCAATGTCCCGTATTCGTTTGCCCGCTCGATTCAGCACGGTTTGGTCCAGGCCGGTATTGTGGAGAGCCTGCGTGGCGTCCACGGTGGCATGCGTCTCAAGGTCAGTCCGGACGACGTCACTATCCGCCAGGTCGTCGAGGCCGTTCAGGGTCCTATGGTTATGAACGATTGCACCGCGCCCGATGGTGACTGTGCGCGCATGGGCGCGTGCTGCTATCATCCCCTGTGGGCCGGAGCTCAGGCGTTGATGCGCGACTACCTCGATTCCGTTTCGCTCGGCGACATCGTCGCTCACCGCCAGTTCCCGGCCGTCGATCCCAAGTTCGCCGACCGCGAAGCGTTTCCCGAGTACGCCACCTGCGCGTGCGCTTACCGGGAGGAATAGCGCCGCATAAGGAGCATAGCCATGATTCAGGACCCCTTTCGTTCGATGATTCGTTCGGAAGGGGTCCTGCGTTATCGCGACCTTCCGTGGCGCCGCACACGCGATCCGTACATCATTTGGCTTTCTGAGGTCATGCTGCAGCAAACACAGGTGCCGCGTGTGGAGGCGCGCATGCCGGTGTGGCTCGATCGTTTTCCGACTGTGCAGGCGCTTGCCCAGGCCGCGCCTTCCGATGTTTTGGACGCTTGGCAGGGCATGGGCTACAACCGACGCGCTCTGGCGCTTCACGGGGCCGCTCAGCGCGTTGTAGAGGACTGGGACGGGGAGTTTCCGCGTGAGACGCGTGACTTGGTCGCTCTGCCTGGTATTGGCCCGGCAACGGCGCAGGGTATCCGTTCGTTTGCGTTTGATCTTCCGGGCGTGTATTTGGAGACCAATGTGCGCACGGTCTTTTTGCATCATTTCTTTCCCGATGTGCCGGCCGTTCCCGATTGCGAACTGGTGCCGCTGATCCAAGCTGCCTGTCCGGCGGTCCCCGGTGCGGCGGCGGACGAGATCGCGCCCTTTGCCGCGCCTCAAGACGATGCCGACACGCCGCGCGCGTGGTATTACGCATTGCTGGATTACGGCGCGTATCTTAAAAAGACACTGCCCAATCCGTCCAGGCGGTCGGCGGGCTATAGTCGTCAGTCCAAGTTTGAGGGCTCGCGCCGCCAAAAGCGCGCGCATATCGTGCGTATGTTGTTGGCAGCGCGCGATGGGCAGCCGGCGGGGATTACGCTTGCTGATGCCGTGGTGGGCGTTAACGAGATGGAAGCGGCAGCCGGTCGCGGGCCGGTCGAGTGCGACTTGATCGCGGGCATTCTAGCTGACCTGGAGCGCGAGGGCTTTTGCCGAGCCGAGGACGATCGTTGGTTGAGTGTGTAGCCCGCTCAAATCTGAAGAACGGGATTGTAAGGTTTAAATTCGCGGCTTGAGGGCATCCTAAAGACAAGGTCGCTCAAAGCCTATGGGCGGCACGTGTTGAAGGGAAGTACACCTATGGATTTTGAGAATTCCCAAACCAAGAAGAACCTCGAGACCGCTTTTGCCGGTGAGTCCCAGGCACACACCAAGTATCGCTACTACGCATCTAAGGCCAAGAAGGATGGCTACGTTCAGATTTCGAATATCTTTGCCGAGACGGCGGGCAACGAGTCCGAGCACGCCAAGCTGTGGTTTAAGTATCTGCACGACGGCGCCGTTCCGGGCACTCTGGACAACCTGCGCGACGCCGCCGCGGGCGAGAACTACGAGTGGACCACGATGTACGACGAGTTCGCCAAGACCGCCGAGGAGGAGGGCTTTGCCGAGATCGCCGAGAAGTTCCGTGGTGTCGCCGCCGTCGAGAAGGCCCACGAGGAGCGCTACAACAAACTCGTCGAGCGCATCGAGTCGGGCGAGGTGTTTGAGCGTGAGGGCGTGAAGGTATGGAAGTGCCTGAACTGCGGGCACCTGCACGTTGGTGCCGAGGCGCCTGAGGTGTGCCCGGTGTGTAACCACCCGAAGGCGTACTTTGAGGAGCAGGTGGTGAACTACTAGCGCGTGGCGCTGGCATGAGCTGGGCCGGGAGGGCGGGATTACCTTCCCTCCCCGCTCACGGCTCCGCAGGGTCGCGTTGTGGGACGGTAATCCCGCCCTCCCGGCCCGCTTTGGGTCGTCGCGTGCTCGCTACAGAAAAGCTGATTAGAAGTTTGTGTGCCGCCCCTTTTGGGCGGCACGTTTTGTATAGGGATTGGGTTGCGGCCATTTGGTTGATGGTTCGGTTATTTGGTTGACGGGGCTTGCTCCGGGTTGGGGCGGCGCCGTTGTTTAGGGGGTACACTGGGTGGCGACTTTTAGTTTATCTACTACCTGATGGGGTGTTTTTTATGGGCAAGAAGTCTCGGGCTCGGGTTGCTGCGGCGGGAACTCGCAAGGATCCTGGTCGTCGGGTTGCCGAGGGTAAAAAGGCCGATCGTGCCGAGAAGGACAAGAAAGTCGGCGCGCATGCTCATCCTGAGTGGGCGCCTCATTTGAATTCGGCTAGTGAGGATTTGACTGCCAAGTTGTTTACTCTGGTCGAGGTAATTTTGGGCGTGGTGCCCCTTGTGGTTATCGGTTTATTCTTGGCTTCGAAGGACGCCACGAGTGTCGATAAACTCACCGAGGTCTTTTCGCAGGACCCCTCGATGGTGGTCTCGTTTATTTCTGCGTGCTTGCAGCCGTTTGTGGCGTACATGCTGTATATGGTCTACCGCAAATACTGCGAGGGTGATGCGGGCTTTGCCGCCGGTAACCTGATCGGTCTTTTGTGCTCCGAGATCCTACTGCTCAATATCCCGGGCGTCATCGGTATGGGCATCTTGCTGTGGCGTGTTTGGCGCAACGTCGCCCCGCACTTTGAGAGCTGGTTGTTTGAACGCCGTGCAATGGGCGTGCTGGCAGACATCGCGGGCTCGCTCGTGATTCTAGCCTTGGCGTTTATGTGCGCCACCGCTGCCCGCGGTCTCGCGGGCATGTAGTCTGTCCTCACCGACCACGGAGCGCAGGGCGGGGAAACCTTTCCCTCTCGCTCACGGCTTCGTAGGGTCGCGCGAGGCAAAGGTTTCCCCGCCCTGCGCTCCGGCGTTGAGTCGTCGCATGCTCGTTACAGAAAAGCTGATAATAAGTTTGTGTACCGCCCCTTTGGGGCGGCACTTTTTGTGGGGGTCCCTGTCTTCACAATTTCCGTCAAGCTTTTGGTTGGATTTTGGTCAGTTGGCGTAAGGGTGGAAGGCCAAAAGATTGCTGACGAAAAAAGCTCAGAGAAAGTGCTGGTAGGGGAGTTGTTGAGCTTTTCGACAGCTTTTGAGCAAAAGAAACTTTGTGGCTATTGCCGGCGATTGCGTTGTCGCGGTCATGGCGGTGCGGGATGCTGGTCGTAAGCGTCGAATGCTCCGATTTTGGAGGCCAGCATGGATCTGTTTCTTGAGACTCCGCAGCAACAAGCTGAGCGCATGCTGCGTCAGCAGCAACGACTCATGGAGATGCAAATGCAGGGGGCGGCAGCCCAGCCCCCTGCGCACAATGCCACGCCTGTGGTTTCGCCTGCGGGCGAATCGGCACCAGAGGCCTATTCCGTACAGCAAGATTCATATGCGCAGGAGCTCGCGTTCGACAAGCGTCGTGCGCGTCGTCGCCGCGTGGGCCAGCGCCTGCGCACATTGGCGATGATCGTGCTCATCCCGCTGGGGCTTGCGGTCATCTTTCTGGCGTCGTATGCCCTCACGTGCATCCTCAACGGCGCATCGCCCAACGAGGTGCTCCAACATCTAGCGGCCCTGGGCCAGCGCCTAGGCGACGTCATAACAACCATCCGCACCGGCTGGGAGAGCTAGCGTTTGTAACATTAGGACTTCTAGGGTGTAGGGATTATCGCCACGAGCGGAATTCTTGCATCCTGTTGGTCCTGTCGTGCGACTGAATAGTATTATTGAAGTTGAATAATAATAGGATTTGTTATGTATAAGCAGGATTTAGAGCAGACTCTGTTGGGCATTGACGAAGAGGCAGAGCTGGAAATAGGTCCAAGAGACGACAGGCCGAGCGTTGTATTGGTGGGAGGAAGCGCCTTCATGCTAAACGATGTGACGAATCGTTCGGTTACACATGACATCGATGTGTTTGAGGCGGACAGGTGCCTCCGCGAGATCATAGCTCGATACCCCGAGGTGAATGGTATGGCGGTGGCATATTGTAATCAGATGCCATTCAATTACGAAGATCGTTTGATCCCCTTGGATATTGGGGCGCGTTTTATCAGGTACTTTACGCCATCCTTGGAGGATCTGGCGGTAATGAAGCTCTATGCCTTCCGTCCGAACGACATCATCGATCTTCATAGTCAGGCATTCGTCGACCGACTTGATTGGGGGCTGCTCGAACGGCTTATATTCGACGAGGGAGAAGCACTGGCGTCGTCGCCTTCGGAGCGGAGTTATCAAGAGATGGTCTGTGCATACAGGCAATACAAAAAGGAGGTGCTCGGTTGAATCTGACCTTTGAGGGATTCTTAAAAGGCTATTGCCGAGAGCTATCCGGACAGCAGTCGCTCAGTTTTAGAAAACTGGTTAAGCAAGCGACGACGGTTGCGCCGCGCGTGGCGGAGCCCCTGTTTTTGCTCGCTTTGGCACAGGGTAAAGCCGAATACGTTCTGGGCTTATCCGAGGGTTCGTGGATGGAAGAGGGTTACCGAGGCGTTTTGTCCTTGTACGCCCAAACGGGTAGCCTGGCATCTCTATGCGCCGAGGATAAACTTCCTAATCGTTATGCCAACGTTTGGCGTGCGTATAGAGCGGTGAAGGAAAAGCCAGTGGCGGACAGAAGGATCAACGCCCTGATGCGAAAAAGAACGTTGGGAGCGCTAGAGGAATCGGGCGTAACGCGCTACGGTCTCTGCCGCGATTTGAATCTGAATAAGGGAAACGTGTACGCATATTTAGCCGGTGATGACTCAAAGGTGAGCAGGGAGACGGCGCGCCGCATTATGGAATATGCGGAGGAGAGGGGCGCCCAAGAAGGGACCGGGCGCCCGGTGCGTATGGCGGGGTAAGATTGATCGCGGTTTTGATTGGTGCTCGATTGGGTTTGTTGGGCGGAGTTTATGTCTGCTATTGATATTGTGCTTGTTGTGATCGCCTTGGTGGCGGTGGGGGTTGCTGTGGCTTGCGCCCTCCAACTCAAGAGCCTGCGTGCCGAGTTGCGGGAGCGTGGCGACAGTAGCGCGGAAACGCTGGCAGCACTCGAGCAGGCTAACAAAGCGCTCGATGCCCTGAACGTCGCGCTGGCCGAAACCCGCCGCACGGCCAATGCCATCGCGCAGCAGCAGACGACCGATGCGGCCGTGGAGCAGCAACGTTACCTGACCATCGCACGCGAGTTCTCGCAAGCTGGTGACCGGATGGATGACCTGCGCCGCGAGACGGTCCAACAGCTCGGCGCCAATCGCGAGGGCATCGAGCATCGCCTGGACAAGGTGCGCGAGACGGTCGATGCTCAGCTGGGCGCCATCCGCAAGGACAACAACGTGCAGCTCGATCAAATGCGTGCGACAGTGGACGAGAAGCTCTCTCGCACGCTCAACGACCGCCTGTCGGCATCGTTTAAGCAGGTGAGCGACCAGCTCGAGGCCGTGTACAAGGGCCTGGGCGACATGCAGTCCATCGCCACCGGCGTGGGCGACCTTAAGCGCGTGCTGGGCAACGTGAAGGCGCGTGGCATTTTGGGCGAGGTGCAGCTGGGTGCAATCCTGGCGGACATCCTTACACCCGACCAGTATCTGGAAAACGTCGCCACCAAGCCCGGCGCCTCGGAGCGCGTTGAGTTTGCCGTCAAGCTGCCGGTGGACGAGGGCGACCCCGTGCTGCTGCCGATTGACTCCAAGTTTCCGGGCGACGCGTACGAGCATCTGCTCGACGCCCAGGAGTCGGGTGACGCTGAGGCCGTCGCCGCAGCGCGTAAGACGCTCGACACCATGGTTAAGCGCGAGGCCAAGGACATCTGCGAAAAGTACCTGAGTGTGCCGGCAACGACCAACTTTGGCATCATGTTCGTGCCGTTTGAAGGACTGTACGCCGAGGTCGTCAGCCGTCCCGGGCTTATCGAGACCCTGGGCCGCGACTATCACGTCAACGTTGCCGGCCCCAGCACCATGGCGGCCATCCTCAACAGTCTGCAGATGAGCTATCAGACGTTTAAGTTGCAAAAACGCACCGATGACGTGCTGCGCGTGCTCTCCGCCGTCAAGGCCGAGCTGCCGCGCTATCAAAAGGCGCTGCGCCGCGCCCAGCAGCAGATCGAGACCGCGGGCAAAACGGTCGAGGGCATCATCACCACGCGCACCAACGTTATGGAGCGCAAGCTCAAGGATATCGACGCGCTGGAAGACGCCGACCAAGCCGATGAGATCTTGGGACTCACGCCCGTGGGCCTTCCCACAGACCAAGAAGACGAGGACTAATTGCAACAAGACGGTGGGGCGCCGGCGTAAACGCGGGTGACCCGCTGCTTTTCGCATCGCGCTTGTCTGAAGCGTACTCCAATGTGCAACAATGGCGTTTCGCCCTATCAGACGCGAAAGGAAGCCCATGTCTCAGAGAAGCACCAGCCCGCTCAGCCGCTCCACCGTGCGCCGCACGCTGCAGCGGTTTTGGGGTGTCACGCGCACGCAGCCGCTGATTGTCTTTCTCTCGGTGTTCTCGTCGGCGGGCTACATCTTTTTGCTGACGTTTGCCAATACCTATGTGATGGCCCTCATTGTCGACCGCGTTCAAGCCGGTCCCGTGGCGGGTGACCAGGTGTTTGAGGTCTTCGGCCCCTATATCCTGGCGCTCGTACTCGTCAACCTGGTGGGTCAGATCCTCTCCAAGCTACAGGACTACACCGTCTACAAGCTCGAGATTGCAGGCAACTATCACCTGGCGCGTCTATGCTTCGACACACTCTCCAACCAATCCATGACATTCCATACCAGCCGCTTTGGCGGATCGCTTGTGAGCCAGACAAGCCGTTTTATGAGCGGCTACACGGGACTGGTGGACGTGACGGTGTATTCGCTCATCCCCACCATCACCTCGGTCATCTGCACCGTGGCCGCACTCGCCCCGGTGGTGCCGACGTTTACCGTGATCCTGGTGTGCATCATGGTCGTCTACATTGCGTTTGTCTGGCTTATGTACAAGCGCATCATGCCGCTTTCGGCCGCGACGTCCGCCGCGCAGAACAAGCTCTCGGGCGTGCTCTCCGACGCGGTCACGAACATCTTGGCCGTCAAGACCTGCGGGCGCGAGGACTTTGAACGCGATCTGTTCGACGCCGCCGATCGTGCCGCGCGCGACGCCGAGACGGTCTCGATGCACGCCATGATGCAGCGCAACTTTACGACCTCGGGCCTTATCGTCATCACCATGGCCGTGGTGAGTGTGTTCGTGGCGGGCGGCAACGCGTGGTTTGGCATCTCGGCCGGCTCGCTCGTCATGATCTTTACCTACACCTATAACCTCACCATGCGCCTGAACTACGTAAGCTCCATGATGCAGCGCATCAACCGCGCGCTCGGCGATGCGGCCGAGATGACGCGCGTGCTGGACGAGCCGCGTCTGGTGGCAGACGACGAGAACGCTCCCGAGCTTAAAGTGACCGAGGGCGCGATTGATTTTGAGCACCTGAGCTTTGCGTACCGTGACGCTGCGGCGGGCGAGAGCGTGTTCGATGACCTGACACTTCATGTGGCGGCGGGCCAGCGCGTGGGCCTGGTGGGCAAATCGGGCTCGGGTAAGACGACGCTCACCAAGCTGCTGCTGCGCCTGGACGATGTTCAGGGCGGCCGCGTGCTCGTGGACGGCCAAGACGTCTCGCGCTGCACGCAGCAGAGCCTGCGTCGCCAGGTTGCCTACGTGCCGCAGGAGGCGCTGCTGTTCCATCGCTCCATTCGCGAAAACATTGCCTACGGTCGTCCCGACGCCACTGATGAGCAGATTCGCGAGGCCGCGCGCCTGGCCAACGCTCTGGAGTTTATCGACCGCTTGCCTCGTGGCTTTGACACCATGGTGGGCGAGCGCGGCGTCAAGCTCTCGGGCGGCCAGCGTCAGCGCGTGGCTATCGCCCGTGCCATCCTAACCGACGCGCCGATTCTGGTGCTCGACGAGGCGACCTCTGCCCTCGACAGCGAGTCCGAGGCGCTGGTGCAGGAGGCGCTCGAAAACCTGATGCGTGGACGTACCTCCATTGTGGTGGCGCACCGCCTGTCCACCGTGGCGGCGCTCGACCGCATTGTGGTGTTGGCCGATGGCGAGATCGTCGAGGACGGCACGCATGCGCAGCTCGTCGAGGCGGGTGGCGAGTACGCGAGCCTGTGGAGCCGTCAGACCGGCGCATTCTTGGAGGCGTAAGCGACTCGGACGTGGGACAATTGTGCCCATAAGTTTATTGTGCCGTTGAGCCGAGGAGTCGTTATGCCACGCGAGACCAATGCCGCCAAACGCGAGCGCGCCGTTGAGGTGTGTGAGCGCCTCAACCGTCGCTATGGCCCGGTCGAGTGCTTTTTGGACCACGAGAATCCCTTCCGCCTACTGATCGCGGTGCTGCTCTCGGCGCAAACGACCGATGCGCAGGTCAACAAGGTGACGCCGCGGCTGTTTGCCCAGTGGCCTACGCCCGAGGCCATGGCCGGGGCGAGCGTGGCTGACGTGGCGGACACCATCAAGTCACTCGGCTTCTACAAGAGCAAAGCCAAGCATGCCGTCGAGGCCGCGCAGATGATCGTCGCCGACTATGGCGGCGAGGTGCCGGCCGACATGAAGGAACTCGTGAAGCTGCCGGGCGTGGGACGCAAGACGGCGAACATCGTGCTCAACGTGGGGTATGGCATCGTGGAGGGCATTGCGGTGGACACGCACGTCAACCGCATTGCGCATCGCCTGATGCTGAGTCCCAAGACACATGCCAAGGAGCCGCTCAAGACCGAGCAGGATCTGCTCAAGATTTTGCCGCACGAGTATTGGGAGTCGGTCAACCATCAGTGGATCACCTTTGGTCGCGAGATCTGCGATGCCCGCAAACCCAAGTGTGACGAGTGTCCGCTGGCGGATTTGTGCCCCAGCGTGCGCGTAGCGGGGTAGGGCGGAACGCATCTTCGTCTGGCGTTTTTTGCGGGGCTGGGTTTGCCCTTGAGCCGGAGTTCTCCCCATGCGCTACCATGACAGACAATGTATTTGACGTACGACCCGCCGAGCTTGTCCCGGCGGGCTTTTGGCGTTGCGATGCCGGAGGAACAGCATGCTCATTCACCGTATAGCCGCGCAGCTCTACACTGCCGAGGCGTTGCAGACCGTCGAGGCCGGACTCGATGCCGGCGAGGACGTGACGCTGGCCGTGTCGCAGTCGGGTCGCACGCTTATGGCGGCCGCCCAGTTTGCGCGCCGCCCACGCCCGACGGTCTACATTGTGAGTGGCGAGGATGCGGCCGATCGCGCCGCTCGTAGCCTTGCCGCCTACGTGGGCCTGGCGCATGTGTGCCGTTTCCCCGAGCGCAAGGATTATCCGTGGCGCGAGCAGGCGCCCGACGACGCCGTGGTAGCGCAGCGCTGCGAGGCCCTGGGACGCATCGTGCGCGGGGACAACTGCATCATGGTTGCCTCGGCTCGCGCGTTGCTGCGCTGCGTGCCGCCGGTCGAGAGCCGCTACTGGGAGTCCACTACTTTTTCGGTGGGCGAGGAGATTCCCTTTGACGAGGTGCCGCAGCGTCTGGTAGGCATGGGCTACACCAATGCCGGCGCCGCCGACGCGCCCGGTCTGTTCCGCGTTCACGGCGACACCGTCGAGGTGTTCCCCGCACAAGAGAAAGCGCCCGTGCGCATTGAGTTCTTTGGCGACGAGATTGACCGCATCCGCCGCATGGTGAGCTCAACGGGGCAGACCATCGGTAACGAGGACAGCATCGAGATCTTCCCCTGCCGCGAGCTGGCGCTCACCGACGAGGCCGTCCACAACATGCACGTGGCGCTCTACCGCGCCAGCCAGGACGACAGCAAGCTGGCAGCGCTGCTCGAGATGGTGGATGCGCGCATCGTCACGCCTGAGCTCGACCGCTTTTTGCCGGTGATGTACGGCCAGACCGTGAGCCCGCTGTCGCATGTGAGCGGCAAGGCACTCGTGGTGCTGTCCGAGCCGCGCTCGCTGTTCGACGATTGCCTGCGCGCCTACGAGGATATCGAGGCACGTGCCGGCGAGGCGGGGGTCGACCGTCTGGACGGCCTGTATGTGCGTGCCCAGCAACTCGACTTTGGTTCCCAGCAGCGTTTGAACTACGTGAGCCTGATCCGTGCCGGCGGCGCGGTGACGGCCGAGCTCAAGATTGAGCAGCCGGCCATCGCGGGCTCGGATAACCGTTTTATGGCGCGCATCCAGGAGGTCGTGGGCAAGCGCTACGCCTGCGTGTTTGCCATTCCCGATCGCGGTGCGCGCGAGTCGATGGAGCTCACCTTTGGCGACGAGGGCATTACCTTTGAGGAGTCGCTGACCGCGGCGCCCGAAAATGTCGGCGCTATCGGCGACCGCGTGCGCGTGGCAGCGGCGGATTCCGCCGACCGTGCTGTCCGCCAGGATGCTCATGCTGCAATTCGCGAGCGCAAGGCCGATGCGCTCAACGCCCGCTCGCTCGAGGCGGGTGCTGCCCAGGCTGCCGCCGGTGCCGCCGTGCCCACCATCTCGCGCGGACGCGTGACCTTTGTCGATGCTGCCCTGCCGCAGGGCGTGGTGGTTCCCGACGCCAATTTGGCAGTGTTCTCGATCGCCGACCTCAACGCCCGCATGGATGCCAACCGCGCGCGCAGCCGCCGCAAGGTTGACATTACGCAGATCACGTTCCCGTTTAAGCCGGGCGATTACGTGGTGCACGCCACCCACGGCATCGCGCTCTTTAGCGAGATCGCGCGCCAGGAAGTGGGCGGCAAGGAGCGCGACTACTTTTTGCTGGAATATGCCGACGGCGACAAGCTCTACGTGCCGCTCGAGCAGGTCGACCGCATCACACGCTATGTTGGCCCCGACGGCGATAAACCGCGCTTGACCAGGCTCAACACCGCCGACTGGACGCGGGCTACCAACAAGGCACGCAAGAATGCCAAAAAGCTGGCGTTTGACCTGGTCGACCTGTATACGCGTCGCTCGTCGATTACCGGTATCGCCTGTCCGCCCGATACGCCCGAGCAGATCGAGATGGAGGAGAGCTTCCCCTATGACGAGACGCGCGACCAGCTGGAGGCTATCGCCGACATCAAGGCCGACATGGAGGCGCCCAAGCCCATGGATCGCCTGCTGTGCGGCGACGTGGGTTTCGGCAAGACCGAGGTCGCCCTGCGCGCGGCCTTTAAGTGCGTGGACTCCGGCCGCCAGGTCATGGTGCTCTGCCCCACGACCATTCTGGCCCAACAGCACTACGAGACATTCTTTGAGCGTTTTGCCCCGTTTGGCCTCGAGGTCGAAGTGCTCAGCCGCTTCCGCACCCCGGCGCAGCAGAAGCGCGCGCTCAAGGCGTTTGCCGAGGGCACGATCGATGTGCTTATCGGCACCCACCGCCTGCTTTCGGCCGATGTGAACCCCAAGAACCTGGGCATGGTGATCATCGACGAAGAGCAGCGCTTTGGTGTGCAGCACAAGGAGCAGCTCAAAAACCTGCGTGAGCAGATTGACGTGCTCACGCTTTCGGCAACGCCGATTCCGCGAACCATGCAGATGGCCACGAGCGGCGTGCGCGACATGAGCCTGATCACCACGCCGCCGACCGGGCGCCGCCCCGTGATCGTGCACGTGGGAGAGTACGACCCCGACGTGGTGAGTGCGGCGATTCGCCTGGAGGTGGGCCGCGGCGGTCAGGTGTACTACGTGTCCAACCGCGTCAAGACCATCGACGACGCCGTGGCGCGCGTGCACGAGGCCGCGCCCGAGGCGCGCGTGGGCGTGGCGCACGGCAAGATGAGCCCGCGCGAGGTCGAGGACGTAATGATCGAGTTCGCGACCAAGAAGATCGACGTGCTTATCGCCACGACCATCGTGGAGAGCGGCATCGACAACGCAACGGCCAACACGCTGATCATCGAGGACTCGCAGCGTCTGGGTCTGGCACAGCTCTACCAGCTCAAGGGCCGTGTGGGTCGCTCTGCCACGCAGGCATACGCGTACTTTATGTTCCCGGGCGAGCTGCCGCTCACCGAGGAGGCAACGGCGCGCCTGACCGCACTTTCCGAGTTCCAGGACCTGGGCAGCGGCATGCGCATCGCCATGCGCGACCTGGAGATCCGTGGTGCCGGCTCGCTTATGGGCGCCGAGCAGCACGGCAACCTGTCGAGCGTGGGCTTTGACCTGTTTACGCAGATGTTGGGCCAGGCGGTAGCCGAGGCGCGCGGCGATGACGACGCCGACGTGGAGGCGGCGAGTGTAGGCATTAACCTGCCGGCCGATTACTTCTTGTCCGAGGAGTACCTGCCGGCGGTGGATCAGCGCGTGCTCGTGTACCGTAAGCTCGCAGCGGCCGAGGACCTGGAGAGCATCGATGAGCTGCAGGAGGAGACCGAGGCTGCGCATGGCGAGCTGCCGCTGGCGGGACTCAACCTGTTCAATCGCGCACGAATCCGCATTCGCGGCGAGCGTCTGGGGCTCGAGAGCGTCACGCTCAGCGGTGGACGCATTACCTTCCTGGGGGTTGACGTGCCCAAGAAGGTGGCCTTTGAGCTTAAGACCCGCTATGGCGCGGTGAACTTTCCCAAGAGCCGCAAACTGTCGGTGCCCTACAAGGCGGGCGCCGGCGCGGGCAGCGGTCTGGGTCGCGGTCTCGACGCCAACGACGGCATCGGCCCGGTGGCCGCGGCACTCATGCTGCTGCAGCAATTGGGTGCGAGCGACGACGACTAACGGGTCGACGCTGCAAACGCCCCATTTGGGCAATCTGGTTCCATCGAAAGGAAAGCATGTTCGGATACATCTATAAGAAAGATGTCGCCATTATCGCGGCCGTCCTGTGCCTTTGTTTGGGCGTGGGCAGCTTCTTTGATTATCAAATCTCGAGTGCGCTGTTCAACATCGGCAGCATGTACGGTCGCTTTGTCGAGGCGGCCGGTGAGCTGCCGTTCGAGCTGACGGCGAGCATCGCGGGCGTTATGCTCGTGCGCTCGGCACGCCCCGATTCCAAGGCGAGCAAGTGGCTCGCTGCGCTGGGCGTTTTGATCAACGTGGGTCTGGTCGGCTACGAGATTATCGGATCGCTGCGCGTCGGCGGCAAGCTTATTGCGTTTCAGCTGGTTCTGACGTTTGCGTTGGTCATCGCGGCCAACTTCATCGCCTACCGCCTCACGCGCACGACCGAGCCCGACGAGCTTACGCGCTGGGCGTTGATGGTGCTGGCCGTGTGGGTCGCTCAGGCCATCATCCTCAACGTCATTGTTAAGCCGTTATGGTCGCGCCCGCGCATGCGCGTGATCGAGGTCACGCCGGGGCTCAATTTTCAGCCGTGGTGGGTGATCGGCAACCCCGACAAGTGGGCCTATATCGCCGCCGGCGTGATTAAGGACGGGTTCAAGTCGTTTGCGAGCGGACACACGGCGCATGCGGCGATCGGCCTTATGCTCGCCGGGCTTCCCGCGGCAGCCTTTAAGGAAAAACCTTCGCGTCGCCGCGTGATCTTTTGGGCGGCGGTTGTTGTTGCAGCGTTCGTCGCCTTTGGGCGCATCGTGATCGGCGCACACTTTTTGAGTGACGTGAGCTGCGGTTTTGCCCTGGTACTGGCACTTGAGTGCCTTGCCGCACGCATTGCCTATCCCAACGGCGTACAATAGCTCCGTTTGAATTATCTGGCCGATACCCGGTAAGAGAGGATTGCCATGCTCGCGTTTAACAACGACTATTCCCACGGCGCACACCCGGCAGTGCTGCAGGCGCTCGTCGACACCAATATGGAGCCGCAGCCCGGTTATGGTACCGATGCACACACCGAGCGTGCCAAGCAGCTTATCCGCGAGGCCTGTCAGACCCCCGATGCCGACGTGTTTTTTCTGGTAGGCGGCACGCAGGCCAACGCGACGGTGATTGATATGCTGCTTGCGCCCTACGAGGGCGTCGTTGCTGCCGAGACCGGCCACGTCGCCTGCCACGAGGCGGGCGCCATCGAGTTTGGCGGCCACAAGGTGCTCACCATCCCCGGCTACGAGGGCAAGATGCACGCCGAGGACCTCGAGAACTATATCCAGGTGTTCTACGAAAACGAGAGCTACGAGCACACGGTGTTCCCGGGCGCCGTGTACGTGAGTCTATCGACCGAGTACGGCACGCTGTACTCCAAGGCCGAGCTCGCGGCGATTCATGCGGTATGCCAGAAGCGCGAGATTCCGCTGTTTGTGGACGGTGCTCGCCTGGCCTATGCGCTGGCGGCCGATGAGTGCGACATTACCCTGCCCGAGCTGGTGCAGCTGTGCGACGTGTTCTACATCGGCGGCACCAAGTGCGGCGCGCTCTGCGGCGAGGCTGTGGTGTTCTGCGGCATGCACGCTCCGGCACATCCCATTCCGCGCATTAAGCAGCACGGCGCGCTGTTGGCCAAGGGTCGCCTGACGGGCGTGCAGTTTGAGGCGCTCTTTACCGACGGCCTGTATTTTGAGATTGGTCGCCAGGCGATCGAGACGGCTCAGGCGCTGCGTCGTGTGCTGCACGAGCGCGGCTATCAGTTCTTTTTGGAGACGCCCACAAACCAGCAGTTTGTGATTCTGCCCAACGAGGACATGGCCCGCATTCGCGAGCATGCGGCGATCGAGTACTGGGAAAAGTACGACGAGACCCACACGGTGGTGCGCTTTTGCACCAGCTGGGCCACGACGCAGAAGGACATCGACGCGCTGGCGGCTGTCCTGTAGGTTGATGTGATGACGAGGGGCCGCCTTGCGCTTGGATTTGGTGTGGGGCGGTCTTTGCTTTTAGAGGGGGAGGGGTTGTATGACCGAGATGTCCGAGCCGACGATCCGCCTGGCGACGCCCGAAGACGCACCGTCGTTGCTTGCCATCTATGAGCCGTATGTGCGCCAGACGGCGATTACCTGCGAATACGAGGTGCCGAGCGTTGAGGAGTTCGCCGGGCGCATCGAGCGCACGCTCAAGCGCTATCCGTATCTGGTAATGGAGCTGGACGGGCGTCCGGTAGGCTATGCCTATGTGAGTCCGCTCAACAGCCGCGAGGCATACGACTGGTCGGTCGAGACATCGATCTACCTGGCGCGCGACGTGCGCCACGGCGGGCTGGGCCGCAAGTTGCACGACGCGCTCAAGCAATGTCTAATCGCGATGGGCATCACCAACATGTGCGCTCTCATTGCCGTGCCGCACGACAAGGACGACGAATACCTGACGCACAACAGTCAGGATTTCCATGCCCATATGGGATATCGCCTGGTGGGCGCCTTCGATCGCTGCGCCCAAAAGTTTGGCCGCTGGTACGACATGTGCTGGATGGAGCTGGTCCTGGCCGAGCGCGTTCCTAACCAACCTAAGCCAACCTGGTTCCCCGACCTCCCCAAACCTACCATTTAGGGATAGGTTTATTTTGGCAGGTTAGCCGATGGGCTCGGTGTATTTGGCGCGGTCGGTGCGCTGGATGCGCTTGGAGACATGGAGCGGGCGGCCGTCGGTGTCGTAGACGTAGTCGGTGATCAGGATCAGCGCCTGCCCACGCTCAACGTTGAGCAAAAACGCCTCGTTTTGCGAGGCATAGCACACCTCAAAGGTCTTATGTCCCTGTGCCGGCGCGCGATGGAATTCCTGGCGCAGCGTGGCGTAGAGCGAACCGTTGATATCGCGGTCGATGAGTGCTTCAAAGCTCGGTGGTAGATAGGTGGTCTCCAGGCACAGTGGCGCATCGTCCAGATAACGCAGACGGACAAGTTTGACGAGCTTGCTGCCCACGGCGGCATCAAAGAACTTGGCTATGCTGCCGCCCGCCTTGGTAAAGCCCGAGTCCACCGTGCGCGTGGTGGGCTTCATGCCCTGACCCTGGACCTGCGCCGTATAGCTCGAAAACACCAGGTTGTTCTCGTGGAGCGCCGGCGTGTCGGCCACAAAGGCGCCGCGCCCGCGCTCGGTTCGAACCAGACCCTCATCAACGAGCACCTTAAGGGCATGGCGTACGGTGCTGCGCGACAGCCCCGATTCGTCCATGAGTTCCATCTCGGACGGCAGCTTGTCTCCGCGTGCGTAGGCGCCGGAGGCGATACGGTCGCGCAGCATGCCCGCCAAGCGCTCGTATTGGGCCAGTTTCTTTTTAGACGAAGCGTTCATACGATCAACCTGTATCTAACCTGTATGCGAATCTAATCAAGCATGTATTCAATACAACAACAAAACCGCTGGTAGCTAGTTATCGAAAACCGCTTCAGCAAATTTTCTAAGACAAATATAGCATACAACTAGTCGACATAGCCAAAACATGTATGTAACTTGTATGCCATCGAGAGCATCAAACGAGAAGAAAGGCTGATGCACGATGACTACTCAGGAACAGGTTAAGGACGTCGTCTCCCAGGTTTTGGCTGACAAGGCTGACAAGGGCGGCATCAAGCGCGTCGTGTGGATTGGCGCCGGCGGGTCCAACGGCGGCAACTATCCTGCCCAGTACTTTATGGAGCACGAGGCCACGCAGGTCGTGAGCTCCAGCTATACCAGCAACGAGTTCGTGCACGCAACCCCTGCCTACGTTAACGAGAACACCCTGGCCGTCGTCGTGTCCATGCGCGGCACCAAGGAGACCATCGTCGCCGCACAGGTCGCCAAGGACCACGGCGCCAGCACCATCGCCATCTATGTTGACGAGTCCGGCCTCACCGAGGTCTGCGACTACAAGATCCAGTATGACAGCCTGGCCGTCGACGAGTCCTGCATGGGCCGCACCAACTCCGCCGTCGTGACCATGATCGCCATGGAGCTTACGCAGCAGACCGAGGGCTATGCCGAGTACGAGACCGCCATGGCCGCCTTCGACTTGGTCGACCCTATCTATCGCAAGGCCGTCGAGTACACTCGTCCGCTCGCTGCCAAGTGGGCCGAGCAGAACGCCGACAAGCCCTGCATCAACGTCATGGCTCAGGGCCCGCTCTTTGGTGCCGCCTACGTCTTTAGCATCTGCAACGTGCAGGAGATGCTGCAGATCGACTCCTGCACCATCAACACCTGCGACTTCTTCCACGGCCCCTTCGAGATTCTGGACAAGCGCACCTCGCTGTTCCAGCTCATCAGCGTCGGCCGCAGCCGCTGCAACGACGAGCGCGGCATCCGCTTCGTCAACCAGTACGGTGGCGAGCGCGTCTATCAGCTCGACGCCAAGGAGCTCGGCCTCAATGACATCAAGGACAGCGTGAGCGAATACTTCAACCACCTGATCTTTGCCCCGATTCTCAACAACGTGTACATGCGTGCGCTCTCTGCCGTCACCCACAAGGACTACATGACGCGCCGCTACATGTGGAAGTTGGACTACTAGGGGATATTGGTTCCGCCGTTCTACCGAACGGCGGACCGGCCGACGCTGCGCACCCGGCATTTGGCCAATCTGCCGTTCAATTTCAAAGGCGCGACCAGAAGGTCAGCGCCTTTTCATTTCACGGCACCTTGGCTCAAATGACGGGCGCTCGCTGATGTTGCCAAAACGTCGGCGTCGCCGTGCTTGTTAAGGGATTGGTGTATTGGGGACAGGTTACTTTGCACCAAGTTGGCGCATATGAACCTGACCTCTTTGCACCAATGGGTTGTAGCGGTAGAGCAGATTTTCCCGTCTGCCGATTTGTGTCTTGAAAAATGTATATAACGACTATAACGTAGTGTGAAACATATTGGAAACAATATCGAGGAGGCTGCGTTGAAGAAGAGCAATCTGGGCTATGTGCTGGTGCTGATCGCCGCGCTTATGTGGGGCAGCATCGGAATCTTTGTAAACGGCATCTCGGCCATGGGCGTTTCGTCCCAGAGCATGGCTGCCTTTCGCTTGTTGGTCGGAGCGCTTATCTTGGCGCCGGTCCTGATGTTTATGGGCTGCCGTCCGGGTGAGGGGTCTACCGTGGCTCAGGGTCCGCTGGCCCTGTTTAAGGCAAGCCCTAAAGAGCTTGTTCCCTGCGCGCTTGTCGGTATCGTCGGTTTAGCCGTCGCCAACACCTGCTATTACGAGTGCATGGGCGAGGTGGGCATGTCCACGGCCTCGGTGCTGCTCTACACCTCGCCGGTGTTTGGCGTCGCGCTTGGCCGCGTGCTTTATCGCGAGGACGTGACCCCCAACAAGCTCGTCGCCATCGTCTTTAACATTGTGGGTTGCGTGCTCGCGGTGACGAGCGGCGACCTGTCTGGTTTCCATTTCTCGGCTTGGGGCGTCGCGTCGGGTGTGATCGCCGGACTTTGCGGCGCGTTGCTGGCTGTGTTTAGCCGCATGGCCACCAAGACACTGCATCCGCTGGCGGTGACGTTTTGGGGCTTTGTTTTTGGCGGATGCTTTATGGCGGTGCTTTCGGCTCCGTGGTCCGATGTAGCCGCGGCAATGTCCCCGCAACTCATTCTGCTGTTCGTAGGCTTTGGCTTTATTCCGACGGCTCTTGCGTACATCTTCTATATGCAGGGCCTTTCGATGGATCTTGAGACATCGAAGGTGCCGGTCGTGGCTTCGTTCGAAACCGTGGCGACCGTTCTGGTCGGTATTGGCATCTACGCCGAGCCCGCCGGCGCGATCAAGGTCCTGGGCATCGTGCTGGTGCTCGCGTCCATCCTGATTATGAACACCAATTTTTCCAAGCTGCGCAACAGTGCCTTTGTCGGCCATATCGTTGAGAGCATGACCTTTAAGCCCAACGCGTGGTGGACGGAGAAATCGCAGGACATGGATCTGTTCCGCGAGCGCACGGGCATCGCGCTGGAGCCCACCGTGCAGGAAAGCCCCTGGTACTTCGTGCGATAGGGGATTGGCGAGGCGTCTGATCTGGGGTTATCCAGCCAGCGTCGATCTGCCCTGCACCAACGTTTCGAGTACGTTAAACCCGTCAACGGTCGATTTTCACCCGCGAACGGTCTTTATACTAATTAGCAATATAAGCAACGTATAAGACGTTATAATGACCATAACGAAAAGGAGGAGGCAAGATGAATCAGATCATTCTCGCATCTCATGGCGGCCTGGCCGCAGGCGCCAAAGACACGCTCGAGATGGTTCTCGGCGACGTGTCGAACGTCCACGTCGTGTCGCTTGCTCGTGACGACAAGGAGCCCATCACCAATAAGGTGGACGCCATGATCGCCACGTTCAACGCGGACGACACCGTCTATGTGCTGACCGATATGCTCGGTAGCTCGGTCAACAACAACATGGTCGAGCTTTCCAAGAACGGCACGAAGTTCACGGTTGTCAGCGGTTTCAACATCCCGCTGGCGCTCACGCTCGCTATGAGCCCCGTCCCCGTCAAGGGCGCCGAGCTCGCGGCCCTCATCAATGAGGCCCGCACCGGTCTGACCAACCCCAACGCACCGGTCGAGGCCGCCGCGGCTCCCGCCAAGAAGGTCAAGGCGTCCCGTCACAGCTCCGGTCCCGCCAAGATCGTCCTCGCACGTCTTGACTACCGTCTGCTGCACGGCCAGGTCGTCTTTACCTGGACCACCAAGGTTCAGGCCGAGCGCATCATCGTCGTCGACAACGCTGCCGCCAACGATGACATCAAGAAGGGCGCTCTTAAGCTGGCCAAGCCCCAGGGCGTGCGCCTGAACGTCTTCACCGTCGAGCGTGCCCTCGCCAAGATGGATAAGCTCAACACCCTCGGCGAGCGCGTCATGTTCGTCTTTGGCAACACTGCCGAGATGCTGCAGTTCTGCCAGGGCTACAAGCTCGACGCCATCAACCTGGGCGCCACCGCCAACCACGACGGTGCCGATCAGGTCGGCGGTAAGGACAGCTCCGTCTTCCTCGACGCCACCCAGAAGGCCGACGTCAACCAGCTGCTCGACATGGGCATTAAGCTCTACGTCCAGCAGACCCCTACGTATCAGAGCGTCGACATCGACGCCAAGCTGTAATCAACCAGGCTTTTGCCTGACTGAAAGGAGAAGGGTATGAATACGTTCATCAGTGCGGTGCTCGTCGGCCTCGTCGGCGTGTTCTGCATGTGGGACTCCCGCCTGCTCGGTCGTCTTAACTTCGAGCAGCCCCTCGTTGGCGCTACGCTCGTCGGTCTGCTGCTGGGCGATGTGCCCACCGGCCTTGCCGTCGGTGCCGCCGTCGAGCTCGTGTCCATGGGCCTGGTGCAGGTCGGCGCCGCCGTTCCGCCCGATATGGTCCTGGGCGGCATCGTGGCCGCTGCCTTTGCGTGCCTGACCGATGCTTCCGCCGAGACCGCCATGACGATTGCCATCCCGGTCGCCGTCCTGGGTCAGCTCCTCGGCATCGTGTTCCGTTCCATCATCGCCGCCCTCACCCATGTGGCAGATAGCGCGATCGATAACGGAAAGTTCAAGACCGCTTACCGTATGCACATCTGCGCCGGCTCCGGTCTGTACGCCGTCATGTACTTCCTGCCGATCTTCCTCGCCGTCTTTGTTGGCACCGACCTGGTTCAGGCCATCGTCAACATGGTTCCCGAGTGGCTGTCCACTGGTCTTAACGTTTCGACCAAGATCATGACCGCCTACGGCTTGGCCCTGCTGCTCACCATGATGATCAAGAAGGGTATGACTCCGTTCCTGTTCATCGGTTTCCTGCTCGCCGCTTACCTCAACCTGTCCGTCATCGCGGTCGCTCTGATCGGTGTGTGCCTGGCTGTCGTCTTCATGGGCTTCAAGTTCAACGGTTCCCATGCAGCCGCCGGTGTCGATTCCGACTACGATCCGCTCGAAGACGACGAAGACTAAGGAGGAACACACTATGGCAACCGCAACCAAGGACGTGTCCCTGAACAAGAAGGTCAGCCAGTTCTTCTGGCGCTCCTGGGCCATCCAGGCCTCTTGGAACTACGAGCGTCAGATGAACATGGGCTTCCTCTACGGCATGGTTCCCACGCTCGATCGCCTCTATCCGGACGAGTCCGACCCCAAGCAGCTCGCTGCTAAGAAAGAGGCTTACCACCGTCACATGGCGTTCTACAACTGCACCCCGCAGACGAGCGCTTTCATCCTGGGCCTCTCCGCCTCCATGGAGGAGGAGTACGCCAAGGATCCCGAGAACTTCGATCCCGATTCGATCAACGCGGTCAAGACCTCCCTCATGGGCCCGCTTTCCGGCATCGGTGACTCCTTCTTCCAGGGCACCATCCGCGTTATCGCCTTTGGTCTGGGCGTCCAGCTGGCTCAGCAGGGCTCCATCATGGGCCCGATTCTGGCCATGCTCATCTCCATCGTCCCCTCTGTGCTGATCACTTGGTTCGCAGCCAAGATGGGCTATCAGGGCGGCCACGAGTACCTGAGCAAGCTTCAGGGCGGCGACCTCATGGAGAAGCTCATGTATGTCTGCGGCATCGTGGGTCTTATGTCCGTGGGCGGCATGATCGCCACGCTGATCGGCGCCACCACCCCGCTGCAGTTCGCTGAGGGCACCGTCGTTATCCAGGACATCCTGGACGGCATGATGCCCCAGATGATCTCCCTTGGCCTCACCGGCCTTATGTACTGGCTCATCAAGAAGAACGTCAACACCGGTTGGCTTCTCGTGATCGCCATCGTGGGCGGCATCGCCCTCTCCGCGGCCGGCATTCTGGCCTAGTCGCGACCAAGCGCCTAACCGCTTTCCCCCGGGGGCCTGCCTGACATCCCATACCCCAGGCAGGCTCCCATCCCCAAAATGTGTCAAAGGGACTGTCCCTTTGACACATCCTCAACGGGCCGGCGACTCGGTCCAAACCACGGTAACCCTGCGAGCGCCCGGCAATGTGGCGCCGCAAAAATCGAAAGGAATGTGTCAGATGTACGAGATCGACCTTAACCTCCCTAAGCAGATCGTCGCTGACGTCCTGTCCAACCACGAGATCCACAGCGTCGCCTTCGTCGGCTGCGGCGCTTCCATGTCCGACCTTTACCCCGCCAAGTACTTCCTGGCCAACAACACGGACAAGCTGAACGTTCAGATCTTCACCGCTAACGAGTTCAACTACGACACGCCTTCCTGGGTCAACGAGCACACCTTCGTGATCACCTGCTCCCTCGGTGGCTCCACGCCCGAGACCGTCGAGGCCAACAAGACCGCCAAGAAGCACAACTGCCCGGTCGTCTCCCTCACCAACAAGGCTGGTTCCGCTCTGACCGTCGACGCCGACCACGTCATCGTTCACGGCTTCCACGCCAACTACGCTGCCAAGTGCGAGAAGCCCGGCTACGCCATCGCTCTTGCTCTCGAGATCCTTCAGCAGACCGAGGGCTATGACCACTACGAGGACATGATCACCGGCCTCACCAACATCTTCGATCTCTGCGAGAACGCCGCTCAGCACTGCAAGAAGCTCGCCAAGAAGTTCGCCGAGGACTTCAAGGACGACAAGATGATCTACTTCATGGCTTCCGGTGCCTCCGAGAAGATGGCTTATTCTCACGCCGCCTTCCTGTTCACCGAGATGCAGTGGATCGACGCCGCCGCCTACAACACCGGCGAGTACTTCCACGGCCCGTTCGAGGTTTCCACCGAGGGTAAGCCCTACGTCTTCTTCATGTCCGATGGCGCTACCCGTCCGATGGACGCCCGCGCCCTCACCTTCCTTGAGCGCATGGGTGCCAAGGTCGCTCTGATCGACTCCAAGGACTACGGCCTGGCTGACGCCGTGCCCGCGAGCGTCATCACCTACTTCAACCCGCTGCTGCACCTCGCCGTTATGCGTGAGTACGGCAACCAGATCGCCGAGGCCCGTCAGCACCCGCTGACCATGCGTCGCTACATGTGGAAGCTTTCCTACTAATCACAAGTAAGTAGACCTTACGGGTTGATTGAGAGGGGATGGGGTTTGCGCCCCGTCCCCTTTTTTGCTATCGAAAGGAGATACGTATGATCAAGGCAGTGCTGTTTGACATGGACGGCGTGCTGGTCGATACCGAGTGGTTCTACAACCGTCGTCGCGTGGCGTTTATGGAAGAGAAGGGCTTTCACTTTGACGAGATCCCCGATCTTTCGGGGTCTAACGAGCCCGCCATTTGGAAGTCGCTGGTACCCGACGATGTTGAGCTGCGCGAGCGCCTGCGCGTGGAGTACAAGCAGGTCTACAGCCCGGACCATCCCGTTCCGTATGCCGAGCTGCTCAACGAGCAGACGGAGCCGGTGATGCGCAAGCTGCACGAGCGCGGCGTGAAGTGCGCCATCGCAAGCTCGTCCTATCGCGAGCTCATTGACGAGCTGGTGGGGATTGCCGGTATCGCCGACGTGCTGGACTACACCATCAGCGGTCACGAGTGCAGTGCGTTTAAGCCCGACCCCGAGATCTACCTGCGTGCCATGGAGGCGCTGGGGGTGGAACCTGCCGAATGCCTGGTTATCGAGGACTCGCCTTTGGGCATCGAGGCCGGCAAGCGCTCCGGCGCCCGCGTCCTGGCGCTGCGTCCGCACGAGGGTGTCAACCTCGATCAATCGCGAGCCGATGCCGTTATCGATAATCTGACCGACATTTTGGCCGCTTTGTAGCGTCAATCCGCCGCGAGAAGCACTGATTCACGCGTCTTTTGCTGCGGATTGGCTTAATTTGTCATCTATTTGGATCCGTTTGGCTTCGATTCGGACTAAGTGAGTAGACTTTTTGGTGCAAGACGAGCACAAAGCGTATCTGCTCTAGTAAAACCGCAGGTCACAGTGGTGGCGGTTTTGGGTGTGCTCTGCAGGTCGCGTAAAGTCTACTCACTTGTAATTTGGGCCTTTGGTCGTGGGGTTGCTGGTCCCGCTTTGGTTGTCGAGAGAGGGTGAATTGAAGCGCCCCCGCACGCTCCATGCTACAATCGCGGACATACCCCACAACTACATCTGCCTTCGAAAGGAGCCTGCGTGGCGAACGCCATCGATCAGCTCACGGACCGAGTGCTCGTACTCGGCCGCCTCACCATCGTCCGCCGCGCTATTACTGCCGTGGCGGTCACAATTTCTGCCGTTCTCCAGACATTCCTGATCCAGGCGTTCATTCAGCCCGCCGACTTGCTTCCGAGCGGCCTCACCGGCGTTGCGGTCCTGCTCGATCGCGTTACCTCGCTGGGCGGCGTTCACATCGACATCTCGCTCGGTATGCTCGCGCTCAACATCCCCGTGGCGCTCCTATGCTGGAGCGGCATCAGCAAGCGCTTCGTCATCTTCTCGATGATGCAGGTCGTGCTCTCGTCGCTGTTCCTCAACGTCTTTCACTTCGCTCCATTTTTGGGCGACAAGATCATGCTAATCATTTTTGGCGGCGTGGTCTCGGGTCTGGGCGCTGCCATCGCACTTAAATCCGGCGCATCCACCGGCGGCACCGACTTTATCGCGCTGTGGGTTTCCAACCACACGGGCAAGACCATCTGGGGCGTCATCTTTGGTTTCAACTGCTTTATCCTGGCGATCTTTGGTTTTATGTTTGGCTGGGACAAGGCGGCGTACTCCATCGTGTTCCAGTTTATTTCGACCAAGACCATCGACAGCTTCTATCGTCGCTACGATCGCGTGACGCTGCAGATCACGACGCGCAAGGCGGACGAGGTCATGACCGCCTATGTTGACCATTTTCAGCATGGCATTAGCTGCGCCGAGGTCATTGGCGGATACAGCCGCGAGAAGATGTACCTGCTGCACGCCGTTGTATCGACCTATGAGAGCCAGGACATTATCAAGCTGGTGTGCGACATTGATCCCGGCGCCGTGATCAATGTGTTCCACACGCTCAACTTTGTGGGCGGCTGGTGGGGTGGTCATGTCGACGAGCCCATGCCCACGGCCGTACCCGATCCCGACAAGCCCGCACGTATGGCCAGCAGGCGGGCGCACCTCTGCGAGCAGGACAGCCTGCAGCAGGATGACGGGAAGTAGGGTTTTGGCATTTTGCCGGCCAAGCGTAGTCCATCCGAATGAGCCCCTCGAAAGCCTCGTTGCTTTCGAGGGGCTCTCGTTTGCCCAGGTAAAACCTACCAAAATGAAGCTGTCGCTTTTTGGTAGGGAGGGTGTATCGTTTTATCAATATGAGGTAACATGAAACTAGACGTTATATACGTATTAGTTATTTCGATATTTCGATAAGAGTGATCAGATATGCCCGCGCCCAAAAATGCACCGCTTTACCAGCAGATTTACGATGAAATCAAGGATGCGATCGAGAAAGGTGTTTATGCACCCAAGGAGCGTATTCCGTCCGAGCTTGAGCTAGCCGAGCAGTACGACGTGAGCCGCATTACGGTGCGCCGCGCCGTCGAGGAGCTGTGCTCCGATGGCTACCTGGTTAAGCAGCAGGGCCGTGGTACCTTTGTCTCCACGCCGCACATCAATCGTCAGTTCCACGCTTCGACGCTGCAGACGTTTACCGCGCTGTGTGCCAGCAACGGCATGAAGGCGGGCGCGCATGTGGTCGATCGCCAGATTGTGCCGGCACGTCAAAATGAGATGGAGTTCTTTGGCCTGCAGAAGGACGCGCTGCTGCTGCACATCAAGCGCGTGCGTACAGCCGACGGCGAGCCCATCTTTGAGGAGAACATCTTTGTGCCGTTTGACGCCTACCGTGAGCTGTTGACGGCCGATCTTGAGGACAAGTCGATTTTTGCCGAGGTCGAGCGTGTTGGCGGAACGCCGATTGTCTCGGTTGGCTACCGTACGGTCGAGGCCGTTCGAGCTAACGCCGAGCAGGCGGCCGAGCTGGGCATTGCTCCGCACGATCCGCTGCTCAACCTGCGTGCCGGCTTTACCGGTCCCGATGACGAGCCGGTTTTGATGGGTAAGCAGTACTACGTGGGATCGCGCTACGTTATGGTCATGTAAGTTACGCGGTTTTACCAAACCGCGTAACGGCTCGACGCTGCGCCTTTGGTTCCGCCGTTCTAACGAACGGCGGACCGGTCGACGCTGCAAACGCCCCTAAGCGGCAATCTGCCTTTCAACTTCGGCGGCATGACCAGAAGGTCAATGCCGCCTTGTTTCAAGGCACCTTGCTCGCTCTGGCGGGCTTTCGCTCATATGACCCAATCCGCTGTCAAGAGCCACAATGGCCCCGCCGACCGC
>DBGAXC010000035.1:0-70072 GCA_048447565.1 Collinsella aerofaciens
CTCGGTGAACTTCGCCGGGTCGTCGAGCGCCAGGTCGCCGTAGACCTCGTCGGTGGAGACGTGGTGGTAGCGGACGCCGTGCTTGCGGACGGCCTCCAGCAGGCGGAAGGTGCCCTCCACGTTGGTGCGCAGGAACGGCTCCGGGTCGGCGATGGAGTTGTCGTTGTGGCTCTCGGCGGCGTAGTGCACGATGGCGTCGTGGCCCGGCACGATCCTATCGAGCAGCTCCGCGTCGCAGATGTCGCCGACGACGAGCTCCACGCGGTCGGAGGGCAGCCCGGCGATGTTCTCGGGGTTGCCGGCGTAGGTCAGCTTGTCCAGGACGGTCACGTGCACGCCCGGATGGTTGTTCACGACGTAGTGCACGAAGTTGCTGCCGATGAAGCCGCAGCCGCCCGTGACGATGATGTTTTTGGGTTCGAAGATCTCAGACATGAGGGGTATCTCCTAGTACTCGCGCGGGCTGTTGACGATCTCGCCGGCGGCGACCTTCTTCAGGTGCTGGCCGTAGACCGACTTGCCGTAGGCCTTCGCGGCCTCCTCCAGCTCGGCGGTCGTGATCCAGCCGTTCTCCCAGGCGATCTCCTCGGGCACGGACACGGGAAGGTCCTGGGAGTGCTCCACGGCGCGGACGAACTCCGCGGCCTCGTGCAGGCTCTCCATGGTGCCGGTGTCCAGCCACGCGTAGCCGCGGCCCAGGGTCACCACGGATAGCGTCCCCTCCTCCAGGTACATCTGGTTGAGCGTGGTGATCTCCAGCTCCCCGCGGGCGGAAGGCTGAACCTTGTGGGCCTTGGCGGCGACGTCGCCCGGGTAGAAGTACAGGCCGGTGACGGCGTAGGAGCTCTTGGGGCACTCGGGCTTCTCCTCGATGGAGACGGCCCTCCCCTCGCCGTCGAACTCCACGACGCCGAAGCGCTCGGGGTCGTCCACGTGGTAGCCGAAGACCGTGGCCCGGCCCGACTCGGCGTTCTGGACGGCGCGCGTCAGGTGGCGAGACAGGCCGTTGCCGTAGAAGATGTTGTCGCCGAGCACCAGGGCGCACGGCTCGCCGTCGATGAACTCCTCGCCGATGGTGAACGCCTGGGCCAGGCCGTCGGGGCTCGGCTGCTCGGCGTAGGACAGGTTCACGCCGTAGCGCGAGCCGTCCCCGAGCAGGCGCTCGAAGTTGGGCAGATCTGCCGGCGTGGAGATGACCAGGATGTCCCGGATTCCCGCCAGCATGAGGGTGGACAGCGGGTAGTAGATCATGGGCTTGTCGTAGACCGGCAGCAGCTGCTTGGAGGTCACGAGCGTGAGCGGGTACAGGCGGGTGCCGGACCCGCCGGCGAGGATGATGCCTTTCATAGTGCTATTGCCTTCCGAGGAAAAGGTCTTCATAGCTGTCGGTGATGGACCGCCAAGAATACCGGTCGCGAATAACGGAAGTCGAGGCCGCATCGAACTCCTCGATCGACTTCAAGTCCATCGCGTCAGCACGGTTGATAAGTTCAGCCAAGTCTCCGGACTTCTTGTCCCAATACAGGGCGGAATCCTCGGCGACTTCTCGGTTGAAACCCACGTCTAAAAGAAGATTCAGGCGGGTGGAAGCCAAGGCCTCCAGGAGGCTCGGGTTGGTGCCACCGACCTCATGGCCGTGGAAGTAGCCGTAAGCCTGCTCACGGATCTTCTTCAGAAGCTCCTGGTCGTAGACGGTCCCGACGAACTTGATGCGCGGGTCGGACTTGAAGTGCGTCTTCCGCTCGAGCTCTGCGAGGAAGGAGTCGTCCACTCCCGTCACGAGCGCGAAATCCCGCTTGGATTCGGAAGCCATGAACTCCCGGATCATGGTCTCGTAGTTGTTCTCAGGCACGAAGCGCCCCACAACCAGGTAGTAGCCGAAGGGCTCGAGGCCCTTCTCGGAGAGCCATCCAGTGAACTTGGGGTCGTCGTCAGCGAGCGCGGAGCGCTTGATGTCGGCCCCGTAGGCGATGAAGGTCGTCTCGGGATCCAGGTCGGCATACTCCCCTCGAATGTACTTCTCGATGTTCTTGGAGTCGCACACCATCAGGTCGGCGTGCTTGACCATCCCGCGCTCCGAGAGCTTCCAGTACTTGCGGACGGGTGCGCTCCACTTGGCGCGCTTCCACTCGTGGCCGTCGGGGTTCACGAGGACCTTGCCGCCAAGGGCGTGGATCCTGTTAACGTACCTGCCGAAGAACGGCCCGATGCGACAGGCCAGCACGTAGACGATGGGATGCTGGACTCGGTTCTCCTCGATGTAGGCGATGCACCACTTGAGGGCGTCGATGTCGTAGAAGATAGCCCTCGCGGCACCGACGGGCCTGCGCAGCACGTTGAAGCAGTGCGCCCCGTTGTGCTCGAACTCGCCGACTTGCTCGGCGGAGTCCACGGCGCATGCCACGTGGTACTTGATGTCGTGCGATACCTGATTCTCGGTCAGTTTTTCCACGAACGTCTCGTAGCCGCCGTAGTTTGCCGGAATCCCCTTGGATCCGATGATGAAAACATGCTGCATTAGTACGCATCGCTCCCGTTGAAGACCTCCAGAACCGTAAGGAGGACGATTTTGAGGTCCATGACGATTCCGCGTTTTGCTATGTACTCGAGGTCCCGGCGGACCATGCCGTCGAAACCGGTGGAGTTGCGCTCCGTAACCTGCCAGAGTCCGGTGATCCCAGGCTTCACTGCCAAACGTTGCAGGTCATACTCCGTATACTCCGCAACCTCATTCGGCAGCGGCGGCCTGGGGCCAACCACGGACATCTGACCCAGGAACACGTTCAGGAACTGCGGGAACTCGTCGATGGAGTGCTTGCGGATGAACTTCCCGATCTTGGTGACGCGCGGATCGTTCTTCATCTTGAACATGGCACCTGCGATCTCGTTTTGCTCCTTGAGCTCGGCGAGGCGTTCGTCGGCATCTCTGTACATGCTGCGGAACTTCCACATGCGAAAAGTGGTTAAACTACCGTCGGGACGGGTGCGGCCCACGCGGATCTGGCTATAGAAGGGGCTTCCCTCGCTCTCCAGGCGGATGGCAGCGGCGAGTACGAGGCCGGGGATCGCGATGAGGACGAGCGCGGCACCGCTGAACACGATGTCGAACGTGCGCTTCACAGCCCTATAGACAAGGCGCGAGCGATCCCAGTCCTTGATGGATTGCATGGCCTTATAGCGACAGACGCCCTCACGCCGGTCCATCGCCTGAGCAATCAGCGCCGCCCCCACGGGCGCATTGCTCTCTGTTACTTCTTTAGCAGCCACAGTCAAACTTACGTCCCCGTTCCCCAGGGATCCCCCAATCGGTAAATTAAAAAAGCGAACGAATAGCTGGTGCAACGTCTCCCTTACGTTTTACTGGGAACGTCGAGCGGCAGCAGCTCCCTAAATGTGGAGTCGCCCTCGCCCACGTCTACCAGGCACCAGCGTTTATGACGGTCGATCTTTTTAACGCGGGCCTCTTGCCCCACCAAGGGACCCTGCTCTATGTGCAACACGCCGTCTTCTATACGCGCCACGCTGTTGCGCACAACGCCGTCGTCATCCAGCACGCTGCGATACCAGTCCTGCGCGTCGTCCGGCATGGGCATGTACGCCCGCTCCCTACTGCCGGCGATGCGACAACCAAAACTCAGCTGGGCCAGGGCCCTATCGAGCGCGGCGGCATCGTGCGTCGCGACGAAGAAATATTCCTTGTACATGGGTTTGGTTTGGAGCGACCAGTCGCCGTCCCGCTTAAACCAGAACTCCTTTTGCATCACAAAAGCGTCCTGCATCAGGTTGTGCGGGATAATGCGACGGACCTTTTCGCAGGTCTCGCGCTCTTTTCCATGGGGGGTGTGGACCAGGTACCAGCGGACGCGGCCGTGCTGGCTGTTGGTGGTGGCGCCGTTAAATGCGCCCGGCAGCTGCTCTTGGCGTCGTGCCGTCTGTTCCATGTTCTCGCCCCCTCTTTTAGCTTTGCGATGCACGCAAATGCAGGGGCGTTTAGAACAGGCTTCTCGCTCGCAGCTAGGCGCAGTCGCAAAAGTACAGGTTTTTGTATCTTACAACAGATGACATTATACGAGCAATTAATCAGCGTTTGCCCAGATTGCGCAAAATGTACTGCCATTAGGTGCATCTCCATACCCCTCTATAAAAACCTGTACCTTTTTGTGCAACAAAAAAAGCCGCTCAACCAGTGGCTTTTCTTATTTCGGCATGAAAAAAGGCGACCGCCCTGTGTAGACGGTCGCCTTTGTTAATTGTTGTGAAGCTTGCCTTAGGCGCGGGTCTTGATCTCCTCGAGCACCTTGGCAACAAACTCGTCGACGCTCATCTGAACGGTCTCGTTGGAGCGATCGCGGACGGAGATGTTGCCGGCCTCGACCTCCTTCTCGCCCAGGATGAGCATATAGGGCACGCGGTCGATGCTGCGGGCCTCACGGATCTTGTAGCCGATCTTCTCGTCGCGGTCGTCACAGACCACGCGAATGCCGACCTCCTCCAGCTTGGCGCATACCTCGTGGGCGTAGTCGCGGCTCTTCTCGGAAACCGGAAGTGCCTTGACCTGCACGGGAGCCAGCCAAGTGGGGAACTTGCCCGCAAAGTGCTCAATCAGAATACCGATGAAGCGCTCGATGGAGCCAAAGCACACGCGATGCAGCATGATGGGGCGCTTCTTGGTGCCGTCAGCGTCCACGTACTCCAAGTCAAAGTTGAGCGGCATCTGGAAGTCGAGCTGCACGGTACCGCACTGCCAGGTGCGGCCGAGCGAGTCCTCCAGATGGAAGTCGATCTTGGGGCCGTAGAAGGCGCCGTCGCCCTCGTTGACCTCGTAGTCCATGCCCAGCTTCTCCAGAGCGGTGCGCAGGCCCTCCTCGGCGCGCGCCCAGTCCTCGTCCGAACCCATGGAGTCCTCGGGGCGGGTGGAAAGCTCGACGTGGTACTTAAAGCCAAACTTCTGGTACACGGAGTCGATGAGGTTGACCACGCCCACGATCTCGTCGGTCAGCTGGTCGGGACGCACAAACAGGTGGGCGTCGTCCTGGTTAAAGCAGCGAACGCGGAACAGGCCGTGCAGGGCGCCGCGCAGCTCGTGGCGGTGCACCAGGCCAATCTCACCGGCGCGGATGGGCAGCTCGCGATAGGAGTGCGGCTTGGAGGCGTACACCAGCACGCCGCCCGGGCAGTTCATGGGCTTAATGCAGTACTCTTCGTCGTCGATGACGGTGGAGTACATGTTGTCCTTGTAGTGGTCCCAGTGGCCCGAGGTCTTCCACAGCTGCTTGTTCATGATGAGCGGCGTGGAGATCTCCACGTAGCCGGCCTTGTGGTGAATCTCGCGCCAGTAGTCCAGCAGCGTGTTCTTAAGGATCATGCCGTTGGGCAGGAAGAACGGGAAGCCGGGAGCCTCGTCGCGCATCATAAAGAGGTCCATCTCGCGGCCGATCTTGCGGTGGTCGCGCTTCTTGGCCTCCTCCAGCATGTGCATGTGCTCGTCGAGCTCTTCCTTGGTGGCAAAGGCGACGCCGTTGATGCGGGTGAGCATCTTGTTGTCCTTGTCGCCCTTCCAGTAGGCGCCCGAGACGCCGGTGAGCTTAAAGGCCTTCAGAGCCTTGGTGTAACAGATATGGGGGCCGACGCACATGTCGATGTAGTCGCCCTGCTGGTAGAAGGTGATGCGGGCGTCGTCGTCCAGGTCGCCGATGTGCTCGACCTTGTACTTCTCGCCGCGCTCCTCCATAAGGGCGATGGCCTCGGCTCGGGGCTTCTCGTACACGGAGAACTTGAGGTTCTCCTTGACGATCTTCTTCATCTCGGCCTCGATCGCGGGGAAGTCGTCCTCGCTGATCTTGACGCCCTCGGGCAGGTCGACGTCGTAGTAAAAACCGTTGTCGGTCGCGGGGCCGTAGGCAAAGTCGGCCTCGGGATAGAGGCGCTTGATGGCCTGCGCCATGATGTGCGCGGCAGAGTGGCGGATGACGTGCGTGACCTCGTCCTGCGGGAGCTCGGCCACCGAACCGTCATTGTAGAGTGCCTTCATGGGTATGTTTTCTCCTCTCGGATGCCTGATGCAAGTGCGTGCGATGCGCTCGGCGTTTTTGACTTGCATCATTATAGGCAGGTTGCCTTGGTATACAAGCGCCCGCCGCACCTTAATGGCACGGCGGGCGATTTTCTACGCATGCTTCATCGTGTGGGGGCGGGGCTGCGGGGCGCGCGTGGCTTGCGGTGTGCCCGTGGCTTGCGGCCGGCCCGGCGATGGATGCGTTACTGGATGCGAGTTCGGCAGTAGGGGCAGACCTTCCAGTGCGCATCGAGCGGGCGATGGCAGCTGGGACATACGTTGCGAACCTGGGTATCGCACACCGGGCAGACGACGAAGTCCTTCTCGATGGGCGCGCCGCACTGCGGGCAGGTGCCGTACTGGGCAAGCTGGCGCTCGCGCAGGGCCATGTCCAGCTCCTGCTCCTCGCGATCGGACGCGTAGGAGTGCGGGCGCAGGACCAGGTAGGCGATGAGGCCCACAAACGGGATGAGGGCGATGATGCCCCATGCCACGTAGGCGCTGGCGCCGCGGCGGCGAGCGTCGATGAACACATAGACGACCGACAGCACATACAGGGCGATGATAAAGCCAACGAAGGCATAGACGACGCCCATAAGCTGCGGCGACATGAGCTCGGAGATGTACTTGGACATTACGGGTACCTTTCGGAATATTAACAGTCCGGTCAAGTTTATCACGGGGTTTGTTTATATGGGACCACGGCTAGGGGCGGGGCTGGCACGGACACAAACATCTCAATCTGTAACAGGCGGGAGCGGAATCCGGGTCTAGATGTTATGGATTGAGACAAACGGAGGGGGCGCCAGACTAACGTCTCGATCCGTAACAACTGGAACCCAAATCCTCAGCTTACTGTTACAGAACGAGACAAACCTCTGACACCAGGAGCGGCAGACAAGGTCACCGATGGTCCTGAGTCTCCCCTCGCCTGCCGTTGGCGGATACAGCGGGGCTGTTCGCCGCATTGCCGCTGCACTGGGGGCGTGCAGACCGTAGGATAGTCCTATTGACAGTCTGTCAACTCGTCTGGGAGGCACCGTGGCAGAAACGTTTGATATCGCGATTGTAGGCGCAGGCATCACGGGATGCGCCATCGCGCGGCAGCTTGCGCGTTTTGACATGTCCATTTGTGTGGTCGAGGCGGCCAACGATATCGCGCTGGGCGCCTCGAAGGCCAACGGTGGCTTGGTGCACGCCGGCTACGATCCGGCGCCGGGCACGGTCAAGGCGCAGGTCAACGCCCGTGGTTGCGAGCTATATGGCACGTGGGCCCAGGAGCTAGGCTTTTTGTTCCGCCGCACCGGGTCGATGGTGCTGGGTTTCAACGACGAAGACCGCGCGCACCTGGAGAAGCTGCGCCAGAATGGCCTGGCCAACGGCGTGCCCGCGCTGTCGATTATCGGCCCCGAGCATATCCACGAGCTGGAACCGCGCGCGAGCGCCGAGGCAACGAGCGCGCTGTGGTGCCCTTCGACCGGTTACGTCGACCCGTTTGAAGTGGCCATCGCCGCGTTGGAGAACGCGGTCGCCAACGGCGTGACGTTTATGCGCTCCGCACCGGTGGAGGCGATTGAGGTTGCTAGCTCGCACGGCGAGGACACTGCTGCCGACGGCAAGGGCCGCACGCGCTTTACGCTGGTGACGCCCGCCGGCGATGTGCGCTGCCGTTACCTGATCAACGCCGCGGGCAACGGTGCCGCAGACATCTCGCATATGGCGGGCGCCGAGGAGTTCCAGATGGTCTGGCGCCAGGGCAACATCGTAGTGCTGGACAAGGAGTCGCGTGCGCTCATGCCGCTCTACCCTGTTCCCACGCCGGTGTCCAAGGGCGTTATTGTCACGGGCACCGTACATGGCAACACCGTGATTACCGCGACCGCTGCCGTGCGCGAGCCCGGCGACACGCAGACCTATGCGAGCGATGTCGACGTGCTGCTGAGTGGCGCGCGCAAGCTGGTGCCCGACCTGGACACGCGCCGCGTGGTCCGCGCGTTTGCCGGCGGTCGCCCGGTCATTCAGGGAACGAACGACTTCTTTATTGGGCAGTCGGCCGTGGTGCCGGAGCTGTTCCAGGCGGCAGGTATTCAGTCGCCGGGCGTGGCGAGCGCGCCGGCCATTGCCGAGCGCATGGAGCAGGTGCTGCGCGATGCCGGCGTGGTCCTGCGCGAACGGAACGATTGGGACCCGATACGCCGCGCGCCGGATGACTTTGACCGCGCCCCGCTTGCGCGCAAGGAAGAGCTCATTGAGACTGACCCCGCGTGGGGGCAGATCGTCTGCCGCTGCGAGACGGTGCCCGAGGCCGAGATTGTTGCCGCGATTCGACACCGTCCGGGTGCGGTTTCGGTCGAGGGCGTCAAACGCCGCTGCCGCGCCGGCATGGGTCGGTGCCAGAGCGGCTTTTGCCAAAGCCGCGTGGTAGCGATCCTGGCGCGCGAACTGGGCTGCGACCCCAGCGAGGTGTTGTTGGAGGATGCCGGATCCTGGTTGGTCGAGGGACCGCTGAAGGGGGTGCGCTAGGATGGCGACGTTTGATATGCGCGACGGACGCGCGGAGGCCGGAGCTACCGAGGCGGTGCAGACGCAGGCCTTCGACGTTGTTGTTATCGGTGGCGGACCTGCCGGCATGGCGGCTGCGCTTGCCGCACATAAGGCCGGCGCCCACGTGGCCATCGTGGAGCGCGAGCAGCATCTGGGCGGTATCCTGCGCCAGTGCATCCACCCCGGTTTTGGCCTTTCGCACTTTAAGCAGGAGCTCACCGGTCCCGAGTACGCGCAGCGCTTTATCGACCAGGTGCGTGCAACCGACATTGCGCTGTTCTTGGGCAGTATGGTGCTTGGGATTGATTCGGGCGAGGGCGCGTGTGTGGGCGACCCGGGCACGGACGAGGGGACGGGAGATGCCGCAGTCCATACCGTCACGCTCATGAGCCGTACCGGCATGCTTCAGCTCACCGGACGCGCGGTCGTCCTTGCCATGGGGTGCCGCGAGCGCACCCGCAGCGAGATCAAGATTCCCGGCAGCCGACCCGCCGGCGTGTTTACGGCAGGCCTGGCGCAGCGATACATCAATATCGAAAATCTCAAGCCCGGCTCGCGTGCCGTCATTTTGGGCTCGGGCGATATCGGGCTGATCATGGCACGCCGCTGCACGCTCGAGGGGATTTCCGTCGAGGGAGTGTACGAGCTCATGCCGTACGCCAACGGTCTGCGCCGCAATGTAAAGAACTGCCTGGACGATTTTGGAATTCCGCTGCACCTGTCCACCACCGTCACACGTGTGATTGGGCACGACCGAGTTGAGGCCGTCGAGGTGAGTCAGGTCGACGAGAGCTTGGCGCCCATTCCGGGAACCGAGCGCGTTGTTCCGTGCGACACGCTGCTGCTTTCGGTGGGTCTGATTCCCGAAAACGAGCTTTCGGTTGCCGCGGGCGTTGAGCTCGACCCACGCACGCGCGGCGCCGTGGTGGATCAGAGCCTGCAAACGGGCGTGCCGGGCATCTTTGCCTGCGGCAACGTACTGCACGTACACGACCTGGCCGACAACGTGACGACCGAGTCCGAGCGTGCCGGTGCGGCTGCGGCGACATACGCGCTGGGAAGCGGCGCGAACGTCGAGCCCGATACTGCGGGCCCGGGCTGCCAACTCACGGTCTCCCCCGCCGGTATCGCGGGCTACGCACTGCCGGGACGCATTACGGCTGTGACACTCACCAAACTCAACTTCCGCGTGCGCCGACCGGTCGACGCCGCACGCGTGCGCATTCTGGCAGGCGACAAGGAACTGTTTGCAGGTAAGGTCCGCCCGTTTAAACCAAGCGTAATGGAGAGCTTCCCGCTGCCGACAAAGGTGATTCAGCGCGCAATCGACCTGGGTGTTAGCGAGATTGTCCTGTCCGTCGATCCCATTGAGGAGGCGTAAGGCCATGAGCACGAATGTGACCGAGACATTGCAGTTCAACTGCACCACCTGCCCATCCGAATGCCTCCTGACCGTGGAGGTGGAGCGCGATGCAGACGGCGCCGTGGTAGAGGTGCGCTCCGTGACCGGCAACAGCTGCCCGCGCGGCGATAAGTTCGCGCACCAGGAGCTCACCTGCCCCATGCGCGTGCTCACGACGACCGTGGCCGTCTCCGGCGGCGACGAGGCGCTGCTGCCCGTGCGCACGGCCGAAGCCATCCCGCTGGCACTCCACACCCAAGCCGCGGCCCTCATCCGAGGCCTAGTCGTCAACGCCCCCATCCGCATGGGCGACGTCGTGCTAGAGAACCTCCTAGACACCAACATCAACCTCATCGCCAGCATGGACATCGACCCAGCCTAAGCAGCTCATTTGGGACGGGGCCCTTTTAGCCACCCTGCCATCCACCCGTCCCTCCTCAATTGCGGTGAAATAGTTCTTTATTTCCGCCAAAACCCCGGCATCCAGGAACTATTCCACCGCAACTATCTTTGGAATTGGTATTTAGCTTATGCCTACTTTAGTGCCATTTCAAAACTATGCCGGATTACGGGGCTGATTCGGAGACCCCTATCCATACCGGCGATTTTCGATTTTTGATAAGCCCTCTACCTGCGGCTTTAATTTCGCGATTTTTCCCATGGTCAAGTAATAAAGGTCCAGCCCCGTAATCCGCCATACTTTTGAAACCAGCCCATTTGGGAGGGGCCTCTTCTGACTCCTTTTACTGCTTGTTACGCTGGCCATGCCGAGGAGTGTCCCGAAGTGCCGGCAGAAAAGGAACGTCCCTATCTGCCAGGCATGGGATACCATGGTGGCAACCTAGCGAAAGGACGATGTATGGCACATGTCGATGACCAGCGTGTGGCGCGCGTGCTCGATGCCCTCGAGGCTCAGCACCCCGGCGCGCAGCTGCTCGTAAACGACCCGTGGTCGATTTATTACCTGACCGGCTTTTATGCTGATATGTTCGAGCGTTTTTGCGGTGTGCTGCTCGAACGCGGCAGCGAGCCTGTGATCTTGGTCAACGCCCTGCATCAGCTGCCCGAGTATGACAATGCCCGCGTGGCCTACCACACCGATACCGACGTCGTGACCGACGCCATCGCTCGCGAGGTCGATCCCTCCAAGCCCCTTGGCATCGATACCGTTATGCGCTCGGGCTTTTTGATGCCCCTTATGGACCGTCACGCCGCCAGCGAGTTTTTCCTGGGCGACTTTGCCGTCACCGCCGCACGCACCCACAAGGACGAAGCCGAGCAGGAGCTGATGCGCGCGTCCTCGGCCGCCAACGACGCCGTGATGGCCGACGCCATCAAGCTCGTCCACGAGGGCGTAACGGAGCGCGAAATTGCCGACCAGATGCTCGGTCTGTATCGAAAACACGACTGCGAGGGCTTTAGCTTTCCGCCGATCGTGAGCTTTGGTGCCAACGCTGGCGACCCGCATCATGAACCCGACGACACCGTGCTCAAGCGCGGCGACGTGGTGCTGTTCGACATTGGTGGACGCCGCTGCAACTACTGCTCGGACATGACGCGCACGTTCTTTTGGGGCGAACCGGACGAGGAAACGGCACGCATCTACGACATCGTGCGCCGCGCCAACGAGGCCGCCGAGGCGCTCATCGCACCGGGCGTGCGCATGTGCGACCTGGACCGCGCCGCGCGCGACGTGATCGAAGACGCAGGCTACGGCAAGTACTTCACGCATCGCCTGGGTCACTCAATCGGCCTGCAGGATCACGAGCCGGGCGACGTCTCGCTCGTCAACGAGCAGGTTCTCGAGCCGGGCATGACCTTCTCCATCGAACCGGGCATCTACCTCCCCGGCCACACCGGCGTCCGCATCGAAGACCTGGCCCTGGTCACTGAGTCCGACGTCGAGATCCTCAACGCCTACCCCCACGACCCAGTCCGCCTAGACTAGCCCTTACCCAATAGCCCCTCAATAAGTTGCGGTGGAATAGTTCCCAGATTGTCCCACAGAGGCATAATCCAGGAACTATTTCACCGCAACTGCCATGGGGCTAAGTCGACCAATTTGACAGTCTAGAGATGCGCCACGAAAACGGCCTATCTACTACGTTTAACCCGCATGGGTCGACCACACCCGCGTTTTCGCATAACTGGCAAGCCTTCTACCTGCGGTTTTGATTTTGCAATTCTCGGTGTGGTCGGGGGTAACCGGTCAAACGTAGTAGATAGGCCCATTTCGTGGCTAGCAGGCCAACTAGCTGCCCAGCGGAAAGGCTCTAACGCAGCAGCCCCGCTACTTCGCCGGCTAGGGTGATAGTGCCGGCTGCTACGAAGGGCTCGCCCGCGGCATCGAGGGCTGCGAGGGCCTCGGAAACGCTGGGGTATACGCCCGCAATCTTGTCGGCGTCCACCAGGGCAGCAAGCTCATCTGCCGGCAGGGCGCGATCGGAATCGGTCTGGGTCACGACCACGCGCGGGAAGGCCGGAACCAGCACGTCGACGATGCCCGCCACGTCCTTGTCAGCCAATGCGGCGCACAGCAGCGTGGGGCGATTTTCCACGCACGGATCGATCTCGTCCAGTGCGCTCACAAAGTTCTCGCAGCTCTGGGGGTTATGGCAAGCGTCGATCAGCTTGAGCGGATCGGTTCCCAGCACATCAAAGCGACCCGGCGTGGGGCAGCCCATAAGCGAAGCGTCGAGCACATCGTGGTCGAGCTCGCGGCCCAGATAGCCCTCGCACAGCATAATCGCGCACGCGGCATTCTGCGGCTGATAGGCCGGCTTGACCATGCTCGACGTATAGATCGCACGCGGCGTGGTGCAGCTAAACTCCACCGTATCGCCCACGTGTGCCGGAAGTTTGGTCGTCGTATGGCTCACCACGAGCGGCACAACGCCGCACTCACGGCAACGGGCATCCATCACGCGCTGAACGCTCGGCTCATGCGTGCCCTCGCCCAAAACAACCAGACGCCCAGGCTTAATAACCGCAGCCTTCTCCCCCGCAATGGCCTCGAGCGTGTCGCCCAAAATACGTGTGTGATCGAGCCCAATGCCCGTAATGGCAACGGCGACGGGATCGGTCGCACTCGTGGCGTCCCAACGCCCGCCCATGCCAACCTCGAGCACGGCAACATCCACCGCGGCCTCGGCAAACACCACAAGTGCGGCAGCCGTCAGCAGATCAAATGGTGTGATGGAATAGGCGCGCTCCCCCGCCGCCGCACGGTGCGCATTCACGCGACGCCCCGCCTCGACAGCCGCCGAAACGCCACGGGCAAAGGCCTCGTCGCTCACAACGCGCCCGTCAGCCTCCATGCGCTCGGGATAGCGCACCAGCTGCGGCGACGTATACAGCGCGGTCTTGAGCCCCTCGCCGCGAAGGATGGCGGCCGAAAAACGCGTAGTCGAAGTCTTGCCATTGGTACCGGCAACCTGAATGCAATCGAAATACTCGTCCGGACGCCTCAGCTCATCGAGCATATCGATAACCGTCTCAAGCAGAGGCCCAGCATCCCCAGAAATCCGCCCCGTATCAGCAGCAAGCCCAACAGCCTCATCAAACGAAAGCAACTCAAACGAGAAAGGAACGACATACGACCCAGAACGCTTAGCCATAACCCAAAGTCCCCTCAACATAAAAAGAGGCCCGAATCAACAACGAGCCCCTCCCATTCAAAATATCAGCCAAACACCGCTTTACAGCAGAATCAAGGCCACAACCCAGTGGTCCTATCGGGCAGCAGACGCCCCCGTAAACGCTATGGGAGCGGTTTGGGGCTTTGCTCGATACAAGTTCCGCACGAGCCGAAGGCCACTTAATGTGGCCTTCGTGCGAGCAGGACTGTCCGCAGTAGCGAGCAATGCCCCAAACCGCGTCCCCCCAGTACCGCCTACGAGAAGTCAGCAACCTGAGCAGTCAGCGCCGCCAGGATCTCCTTGAGCTCAGCTGCACGGTCCCTCTTCTTCTGGACCACCGCGGGCGCGGCCTTGGCTACAAAACCCTCGTTGGCGAGCGTCTTCTCGCAGCCGGCGAGCTCCTTCTGAGCAGCGGCAATCTCCTTCTCCAGGCGCGCCTTCTCGGCCGAAAGGTCAACCTTGCCCTCGAGCACCACAAAGGCCTCGACGCCGCTGTCGACCACGGCGATGCTCGCAGCCGGCTTTTCAACGTCGGTACCCATGACCAGCGAAGCGGTGTTGGCAAGCGGCTCGATGGTCGAACGCAGGCTCTCGAGCTTCTCGATGTCCTCGGCACCGGCGCGCACGACCACGTCGAGCTCGGCCTTGGGGCTCAAGCGATAACGCGAACGGGTGGAGCGGGCGGCAGACACGACGGCGCGGCACAGCTCAAACGCGCGCTCGGCGTCCTCGTCAACATACTTGGCGTAGTCGGCGGGCTCGGGCCACTTGGCGATCATGAGTGCCTCGGCGCGGTCAACGTTGCCTTCCACGTCAAGATCGAGCACGCTCGCCGGCATGTTGTCCCAGATTTCCTCGGTAACAAACGGCATGAGCGGGTGCATCAGGCGAATGGAGGTATCGAGCACAAAAATCAGGTTGCGCTGCGCCTGCAGACGGCCCTCGCCCTTCAGGCGAGCCTTGGTGACCTCGACGTACCAGTCGCAGACCTCATTCCAGAAGAACTGCTGCACGCCGCGGGCCATATCGCCAAAGGTGTAGTTCTCGATGCCCTCGGTGACCATCTTGACGGCCTTGGCCAGACGGCTGAACATCCAGGCGTCTGCCGGCGTCTCCACGACGGGCCCGCCGGGCGTGTAGCCCTCCATGTTCATAAGCAGGAAGCGGCTGGCGTTCCAAATCTTGGTCACAAACGACTTGGCCTGCTCGGTACGCGGGCTGTCGATAAGCTTCTTGGTCTTCTTGTCGATGTTCGCGTCGAACTTGACGTCCTGGTTGTTAGTGCACAGCGTGAGCAGGTTGAAGCGCATGGCGTCGGCGCCGTACATGCCGATGAGGTCCATGGGGTCAACGCCGTTGCCCTTGGACTTGGACATGCGGCTGCCGTCCTTGGCAAGGATCGTCGGGTAGATGACGACGTCCTTAAACGGCACCTCGTCCAGGAAGTACAGCGAGCTCATGACCATGCGGGCGACCCACAGCGCGATGATGTCGCGTGCAGTGACGAGTGCCGTCGTGGGGTGATGGCCCTCGAGCAGCTCCGGCTTTTGCGGCCAGCCCTGCGTGGCAAAGGTCCACAGCTGCGAGCTGAACCAGGTGTCCAGCACGTTCTCGTCCTGGTGCACGTGATGGCCGCCGCACTTGGGGCAGACGTCGGTGTCCTCGGTAAGGGCGTCCTCCCAGCCGCAGTCCTCGCAGTAGAACACGGGGATGCGGTGGCCCCACCACAGCTGGCGCGAGATGCACCAGTCCTTGAGGTTCTCCATCCAGGTGGTGTAGGTCTGCGTCCAGCGCGCGGGGTGGAAGGTGACCTTGCCGGAGTTGACAGCGTCGAGCGCCGGCCCCTTGAGCTTGTCGACAGCCACAAACCACTGCTCGGACAGCCACGGCTCCAGCGCGGAGTCGCAACGGTAGCAGTGCATGACGGAGTGATCGAGGTCCTCGACGTGATCGAGCAGGTCGTGCTCCTCGAACCACTTGATGACGGCCTCGCGGCACTCGTCGCGGTTCATGCCAGTAAACTCGCCGTAGCCCTCGACGACCACCGCGTGCTCGTCGAAGATGTTAATCTGCGGCAGGTCGTGAGCCTGGCCCATGGCGTAATCGTTGGGGTCGTGGGCCGGGGTAACCTTAACGAAGCCGGAGCCAAAGTTGGCGTCAACGTGCCAATCCTCAAAGATAGGGATCTCGCGGTCGACGATGGGGAGCTTGACGGTCTTACCCACAAAGGCGGCCTTCTCGGGGTCCTTCGGGGAGACGGCGACGCCCGTGTCGCCGAGCATGGTCTCGGGGCGCGTGGTGGCGACGACGATGTAGTCCTGGCCGTTGACCGGCTCAGTCAGCGGGTAGCGCAGGTGCCACAGGTGGCCCTTCTCGTCCTTGTACTCGGCCTCGTCGTCCGAGATGGCGGTGGTGCAGTTGGGGCACCAGTTGACGATGCGCTTGCCGCGATAGATCAGGCCGTCGTGGTACCAATCGCAGAACACCTTACGCACGGCCTGGGCGTAGTCCTCGTCCATGGTGAAGCGCTCGTTATCGAAGTCGACGGAGCAGCCCATACGCTTGATCTGCTCGACGATGATGCCGCCGTACTCGTGGGTCCAATCCCAGCAGGCGTCGACAAACTTGTCGCGACCGATCTCCAGGCGGCTGATGCCCTCGCTCTTGAGCTTCTTGTCGACCTTGGTCTGCGTGGCGATACCGGCGTGATCGGTACCGAGCACCCAGCGCGTGGACTTGCCGCGCATGCGGGCCATACGGATGATGGCATCCTGGATGGAGTCGTCGGTGGCGTGACCCATGTGGAGCTTGCCGGTCACGTTGGGAGGCGGAATGGTGACGGTGCAGTCGCCCACGCCCTCACGGCGCTTGTAGTAGCCGCCGTCGAGCCACTTCTGCAGGATCGCCGGCTCGTTGGTCGACGGATCGTAGTTCTTGGGCATTTCTTCCATATATCTCTCCCTGTCCCGCCGGGGAGGAATGTAGGCCCGATTTTCGCTTGGTCAGGTCCTGGGCTCGCACGAAGACCACATTACGTGGTCTTCGGCTCGTGCGGAATCTACGAAAATCGGGCCTACATTCCTCCCCTTAGGTATCGATTACTTCAGTCTGATATGACTTCGCTGAGGCTTAAACAAACACACAGAATAACACAGGTAGTTGGGGTTATTGCGCATATATAAAATAGCCTCCGACCGCGGATGGTCGGAGGCTATTAGCAAACACGTTTTTGGCTGGTTTACCCGTAGATGCGCTGGGGTTGTTCTTCGCCCTTTACGGAGGCTTCGGTCACGATGACCTTGGCGACGCCCTCCTCGCTGGGGAGGTCGAACATCGTCTGCTGCAGCACGTCCTCGCAGATTGAGCGCAGGCCGCGGGCGCCGGTCTTGCGGGCAAGCGCCATGCGGGCGATCTCGTGCAGGGCAGCGTCCTCAAACTCAAGCTCAACGTCCTCGAGCTGGAACATCTTACGGTACTGACGCACAACAGCGTTCTTGGGCTCGGTTAGGATCGACACCAGGTCGTCCTCGTCGAGCGCCTGCGTCTGGGTGACGACGGGCGTACGTCCCACAAACTCGGGGATCATGCCAAAGGCGTTGAGGTCCTGCGGGAGCACCTGACGCAGCAGGTCGTTCTCGTCAACAGAGGTGGGGCCGGCGATCTCGGAGTTAAAGCCCACGCCCTTGTTGCCCACGCGGTCGGCGATGATCTTGTCCAGACCCACAAAGGCACCACCGCAGATGAACAGGATGTTGGTCGTGTCGATCTGCAGCAGCTCCTGCTGGGGATGCTTGCGGCCGCCGGTGGGCGGAACGCTTGCCACCGTGCCCTCAAGAATCTTAAGCAGCGCCTGCTGAACGCCCTCGCCCGAAACATCGCGGGTGATGGAGAGATTCTCGGCCTTGCGGGCGATCTTGTCGATCTCGTCCACGTAGATAATGCCAACCTGCGCGCGCTCGATATCGCCATCGGCGGCGTTGATGAGCTTGAGCAGGATGTTCTCCACGTCCTCGCCCACGTAGCCGGCCTCGGTAAGCGCGGTGGCGTCGGCGATGGCAAACGGCACCTCGAGGATGCGCGCGAGCGTCTGGGCGAGCAGGGTCTTACCGGTACCGGTGGGACCGAGCAGCAAAATGTTGGACTTGGCGAGCTCCACCTCGTCCATGTCATCGTCGAGCTGCGAGTCCAAGCCGTCGTCAAAGGCCGAAAGCGCAGCGCCGCCCTCGATGACGCGGCGGTAGTGGTTGTACACGGCAACCGACATGGCACGCTTGGCGTCCTCCTGGCCCATGACATAGGCCGAAAGCTCGTCATAGATCTCGTGCGGCGTCGGCACATGCGTAATGACCTGGCGGGCATCGTCCTCGAGCTCAAAGCCCTCGGCCTCGGGATCCACAGCAGGCTGGGACGAAGCCTGGCCGTGGTCATTGAGGAAGCCCGGCAACTTGCCGTTGCGGGCGGCATCCATAAAGTCCGAAGCCAGCGACTCCTCAAGGATCTCGGAGCAGGCGGCAACGCACTCGTCGCAGATAAAGATGTTGGTAGGACCCTTTACAAGGCGACGAACCTGCCCTTGCTCTTTTCCGCAGAAGGAGCAGCGGATGGGGTTACCGTTCTCGTCAAAATTGTCCTGCATGTTACCGGCCATCCTAGGCGCCCTTCGCGGCGAGGTCGCGCGAGGTGACGATGCGGTCGATCAGGCCGTAGTCGAGGGCCTCGGCAGCGGTCAGGTAGTTGTCGCGCTCGGTATCGGCCTGGACCTTCTCGATAGGCTGGCCGGAGGCGTCGGACAGGATCTGGTTGAGCTCGCGACGGGTCTTCTTGATCTCCTCGGCCACGATCTCGATCTCGGTCTGCTGGCCCTGGGCACCGCCACTGGGCTGGTGAATCATGACCTTGGAGTGCGGCAGGCAGAAGCGCTTGCCCTTGGCGCCGGCCGAAAGCAGCACGGCGGCCATAGACGCGGCCATACCCACGCAAATGGTGGAGACCTGCGGCTTGATGAAGTTCATGGTGTCAAGAATTGCCAGGCCGGAGTAGACCTCGCCACCGGGCGAATTGATGTAGAGCGAGATATCCTTCTCGGCATCCTGGCTCTCAAGATGCAGCAGCTGGGCAACGACCAGGTTGGCGCTGACGGAGTTGATCTCCTCGCCCAAGAAGATGATGCGGTCGTTGAGCAGGCGCGAATAGATATCGTAGCTGCGCTCGCCGCGCGGCGTCTGCTCGATAACGTATGGCACGAGGGCGGAATCGAACTTAGCGATCATACGCATCTCCATTTCTCTTACGGACCAATAATGGTTCTAGACAAACGTACGGTGCCCGCATGCTATGCATTGGCTGGCACCGTACAAAACAACCGGATAACCGGCTTATAACTTTACCCCATCACGGGCGCATCCATGCGCTCGCGGGAAAGGTGGCGAGAATTACTCGGCGTCCTTGGCGGTCTCGTCGACCTCGGTCACCTTGGCGTTCTCGACCAGGTGATCGACGGCCTTGGAGCGACGGATGGACTCGCGGACGGCAGGCATGCGGCCATCGGCAATGAACTCGGCCTTGGAAGCCTCGACGTCCTTGACGCCGGCCTTCTCGAACTCGGCGTTGATGTCGTCCTCGGTGACCTCAATCTTGAGCTCACGGGCGAGAGCGTCGAGCGCCAGGGACTCACGAGCGACGTCGTTGGCCTGCTTGTGCAGGTCGCCGATGAACTGCTCCATGGTCAGGCCGGAAGCGGGCAGCCAGGTGTCGAGCGTCATGCCGCGGGCAGCGAGGTTGGACAGGAAGTTCTGGCCAAGCTCCTCAAAGACGGACTGCTCGTAGTCGGCGTCCATCTCGTCGAGCTGCAGACGCTCGGCGAGAGCGGAGACGCAACGGTTCTCCTTCTCGGCCGGGAGACGGGAAGCCTTGTCCTGCTCGATCTCGAGCTTGATGGCGTCGCGCATGGCGTCGATGCTGTCGAAGCCAAAGTCGGACTTGACGAGCTCGTCGGTGAGCTCGGGGGTGTTGCGGACCTTGATGCCCTTGACGGTGACCTCGACGGTGTGGGTCTCGGCCTCCTCGCCCTCCTCGACCTCGTCGGTCCAGGTGACGGTCTTGACGTCGTCGACGTTAGCGCCGATCAGGGCCTCGTTGAACTCCTTGGGGTTGCTGTCGCTGCCGGCGATGAGCATGCGGCCCTCGGCAGCGAAGTTGTCGGCGTTCTCGACGGCCTTGAGGTCGACGGTGACGTAGTCCTCGGCCTCGACGGCGCGGCCCTCGACGTCCTCGAAGGTGGCGCGGTAGTTGAGGAGCATCTCGACCTGGTTGTTGATCTCGGACTCGGTGACCTCCGCGGGAGGCATCTCGATCTCGACGGCGTCGAAGGAGGAGAGCTCGGCAGCAGGACGCAGGGAGAACTCGACGGTGTAGGTGTAGTCCTCGTGATCCTTGGCGAGGTCGAGCTCCTTGTAGTCACCGTTCTTGGTGGGGACGATGTCCAGCTCGTTGAGGACGGCGGGCTCGTTGGCGGCGATCAGGTCGTTGGTGGCCTGAGCGAGGGTAGCCTCGGCGCCAAGAGCGGAGTCGATGACCGGACGGGGAGCCTTACCGGCGCGGAAGCCCGGGAAGCGGTACTTCTTGGCGGTGTCCTTGTAGGCCTTCTTGATCGCGGCGTCGACGTCGGCGGCCGGGATGGTGACCGTAGCGGTGAGCTTGGCGTCCTTGACGTCAGAAGCGGTGATGTTCAACACGTTCCTCCTCATACTGCCCAGCTTATCTGAGGTGCTGGTACCTTTATGCAACAAGCGTCGCGAGGGCATAAGCCGACGCGGGTGCGTTGGTGCGGGCGAAAGGACTCGAACCTTCACGGGAATCCCACCAGAACCTAAATCTGGCGCGTCTACCAATTCCGCCACGCCCGCATGAGCGCACAGATTAGGAATGATAGCAGATACGAGCGGCAAGCGCACGCACACGTTTTTAGCTCACGACCTCACCATGAGTGCAAAAGGCGGGGCGAGTTGCCCCGCCCCGCCAATTACGACTTGTTCGCTGACCCGCTACTCCCCCAGCAGGGCCTTCTCGGGCGTGATGGGCAGCGAGCGGACCTGATGTCCGGTGGCGTGTGCCACGGCCGAGGCAACGGCAGCGAGCGGCGTGTTGATGACGACCTCGCCGATCGACTTGGCGCCAAACGGACCCGTCGGCTCGTAGCTCGGCTCAAAGGCCACGCGAATGCTGCCGATATCCAGGCGCGTGGGCAGCTTGTAGCTCATAAAGTTGCCGGTACGCAGGCGACCGCGGTCATCGTGCTCGACGATCTCGTAGAGCGCGTGACCGATGCCCTGGGCAATGCCGCCCTCGGCCTGGACGCGTGCGAGCGCCTCGTTGATCACGGTGCCGCAGTCCACAGCCGCCGCGTAGTCCACCACGGTCACCTTGCCGGTGGCCTTGTCGACCTCGACCTCGGCAATGCCGGCCATAAACGGCGGAGGCGAAACGGGCAGGCAGGCAGAGGCGTGCGAGGTGAGCGCGTCGCCGCCCGCGATGTTCTTGACGCACAGGTTGGCAAAGTCGCGCAGCGTGAGATAGCGGTTCTGCTCGCGCGCGGCACGCTCGTCGGACAGGCGCACGTACTGGCCATCGAAGACCACGTCGGCGGCGTCCACGTCCCACATCTGGGCAGCCTTGGCGCAAATCTTCTCACGAAGCTCGGTTGCGGCGTTCTTGGCGGCAAGGCCCGTCACGTACGTGCCCGAGCTCGCGTACGAGCCGGCATCAAACGGCGACACGTCGGTGTCCACGCCGCGCACCACAATGAGCGAGCTCTCAACGCCCAGCTCCTCGGCGGCAATCTGCGCCAGGATCGTGTCGACGCCCATGCCGTTATCGGTGGCGCCGGTGCCGATGGTAATGAAGCCGTCCTCTTCCAGGCGCATGTCGATGCCGCCGATATCCACATTGGAGATACCCGAGCCCTGCATGGTGAGCGCGCAGCCCAGAGCACGCACGCGGTCGCCCAGGTCCACGGCCAGCGGCTTGTCGCGCCAGCCGATCATGTCCATCGCGCGCAGCAGGCAGCGGTCGAGTGCGCAGGCGTTGAGCTTCTCGTTGTAGTACTGCGGCATGATCTCGCCCTCGCGCACGATGTTCTTAAGGCGCAGGTCGGCGGGGTCCATGTGCAGCATGTCGGCGAGCTCGTTGACGGCACTCTCCACGGCAAACTGGCCCTGGGTGGCACCGTAGCCACGATACGCGCCGCCGCGGTTGGTATTGGTGTAGACGGCGTCCCAGCTAAAGCGGCTCGCCTTCACATGGTTGTAGATGGGCAGGCTCTTGTGGCCCGAAAGGCCGATTGTCGTGGTGGCATGCTCGCCATAGGCGCCGGCGTTGGACAGCGTGTGCAGGTCGATGGCCGTGATAGTACCGTCGTTCATGGCGCCCAGCTTAACGGTCATCTGCATCTGGTGACGCGAGTTGCCCGCGGTGATGGTCTCTTCGCGGGTGTAGCAGCAATAGCTCGGACGGCCGGTCTGCTGGGTGACGAACGCCACGAAGATCTCGCAGCAGCCCGTCTGCTTGGAGCCAAAGCCGCCGCCGATGCGCGGCTTAATGACCTGCACCTGCGACTGCGGAATGTCGAGCGACTGCGCGACCATACGGCGCACGTGGAAGGGTACCTGCGTAGAAGTGGTCACCGAGATACGTCCAAATGCGTCGGTCGTCGCGAAGGCGCGGAAGGTCTCCATGGGCGCGGTCTGCGTGGCCTGGCTGGTGTAGGTGCGCTCAAAGACGATGTCGCTCTGGGCGAAGGCCTCGTCCAAGTCGCCAAAATCGCTGGTACCGCTGCACACCAAGTTGCGCGGGACGTCGCCGCCCTGCGGGAACATAAAGGTCACGTCGCCCTCGGGGTGGACCACGATGTCGTTATCGAGTGCCTGGGTAAAGTCGAGTAGCGGCTCGAGCACCTCGTAGTCGACCTTGATGAGCTTGAGCGCCTTGTCGGCGGCCTCCTCGGTCTCGGCGGCGACGATCGCCACCTCCTCGTTTTGGTAACGGACGAGGTTCTCGAGGATCAAGCGGTCGTAGGGCGAAGGCTGCGGATAGCTCTGGCCGGCGATGGTAAAGCGGCGCTTGGGCACGTCCTCGTAGGTGTAGACGCCCACCACGCCGGGCACCTTAAGGGCGCGCGACGTATCGATGGAGCGGATCTTGGCGCGGGCATACGGGCTGCGCTTGAGCTTGACGATGAGTGCGCCGGCAGGCACCAGGTCGCCCGTGTAGACGGGACGACCCTCGAGTAGCGCCTTCGAGTCCTTCTTGGGCTGCTTGTGGGTGATCTGCTTGTAGGAGACACCATCGCAGCTGGTGTCGTTGACCGGCAGCTCGGGCATCTCGAAGCCCACCTGCACGCCAGACTCGTTGAGGAAGCGGACGATGGCGCGCAGCTGGCTCTCATAGCCGCTGCAGCGGCAGAGGTTGCCGGCGAGCTGGCGCGAGAGCTCCTCGCGCGTGGCAACAAGGCTCGGGTCCTCCTTGGCGGCACGGGCGAGCGCCAGCACGTTCATGATAAGGCCGGGAGCGCAAAAACCACACTGCTCGGCGCCTTCGGCAGCCATTGCGCGAGCGAGCGCCTCAGACTCGGCCTTGAGGCCCTCGAGCGTAGTGATGGAGCGGCCCTCGACGCGCGCGGCGGGAACCGAGCAGCTCAGCACCGGGTCGCCGTCGAGCCACACTGTGCACAGGCCGCAGTTGGTGGTCTCGCAGGCACAGCGCACCGACGCGCAGCCCTGCTCGCGCAGCAGCGCAAAGAGCATGGTGTCGGGGGCAATCTGAACCTTGACCTTACGGCCGTTGAGCGTAAAGGAAAGATCGATGAGTTTGGCAGCCATTAGCGCACCTCGCTAGAATCGACGCCGGGCACGCGGCGGCAGGAATACTCGTCCGTGGCGAACTTAGGCACTTGCACGGTCTCGAGCTCGTGGGCAAGCGCAGCCGAAAGCTCGATGCCGGCGGCGCGGCGCACGGCCTGAATCGCCAACGGTGCCGAGATGCGGCGGCGGTAGTCAGCCGAGCCCCACAGGTTGGTGCCATAGCTCAGTGCGCGTACGGACGCGGCCAGGGCGCGAAGCTCGTCCTCGGAAGGATGCTCGTTGGTAAGGCCGCACGCCTCGCCCTGCAGCAGGGTCGCGTGCAGCGGGCGGGCGCCCACGGTGACGTGCCAGGTGTTGTCCCACCAGGCGGCGGTAACGTTGAGCGAGGGGAAGTCGGTCGCAGCCTTGCGCACGGCCTCGTAGCTTGCGCGATAGTCGTGCTTAACGACCACCACGTGCTCGATCACGTCACGCACGTAGCCCATGTCCACGAACTCGACAAGCGGCACGCGACCGGCGCCCGTCAGCTCAACATAGGAATCGAGCGCGAGAAAGGCGGAGAGAACGTCCGAGAAGCCAAAGCGACCGTAGATGCTGCCGCCCACCGTGGCGGTATTGCGCAGCTGCACGCCCACGATATCGTGGACGGCGAACTCAAAGACATGGTTGACAAGCGCGTTGAGCTCGGCATGGCGCTCGAGCTGGCGCAGGGTACACATGGCACCGATGCGAAACTCGGTCTCGGTCTCCTCGATCTGATCGAGTCCGCAGGCCGAAAGGTCAATCGCCGTCGCCACGCGACGCGAACCAAGGCGCATCCAGATGCCGCCGCCCACAATCTTGTTGTTGCGGTTCTTCTGTAAGAGCTCATAGGCTTCGGCCGCGTTTCCAACACGGACGTAGGTACCGAACTTGAGCACGTTCTCCCCCATCTCTCCACTTGTCCAGTACGTTTAAGTGTACCAAACGAGGGGCCGCACACCGTTTTAGGACAAAATCCACCCACCCATACATAACTTGCGGTGATATACGGACTGATTAGCCGTTCTGGGGCGCTAAACAGTCCGTATATCACCGCAAGTTATGAGGAGTCCTCCGGGATAGAAAAGGCTCCCAGCCGGATAGCTGGGAGCCTCATCACATGCTATGTCGAGCGAAAATTTAGCAGACGCCCTGGGCGAGCATGGCGTCGGCGACCTTCAGGAAGCCGGCGATGTTGGCGCCCATGACGAAGTTGCCCTCCTCGCCGTACTCCTTGGCGGTATCGTCCACGTTGTGGAACATGCCGCGCATGAGCTGCTCGAGCTTGCCGTCGACCTCCTCGAAGGTCCAGGACAGGTGCTCGGCGTTCTGGCTCATCTCCAGGCCGGACACGAGCACGCCGCCGGCGTTGGCAGCCTTACCGGGCATAAAGGCGACGCCGTTCTCCTGGAAGTAGGTCGTGGCCTCGATGGTCGTGGGCATGTTCGCGCCCTCGCCGACCACCTTGCAGCCGTTGGCGACGAGCGCCTGAGCGTCCTCGAGCAGCAGCGTGTTCTCGCGTGCGCAGGGCAGCGCGATGTCGCAGGGCAGCTGCCACACGCCGCGGCCGTCGCCCTCGTGCCACACGGCGTCGGGCTTCTCGTCAACGTACATAGCGAGCGTAACGCCCTTGTCGTGGCCAGAGCGCTTCTTGTTGTAGATGTGCTCGAGCACGGTGTAGTCGATGCCGTCGGGATCCTCGACCCAGCCGTGGGTATCGGAGCAGGCGAGCACCTTGCCGCCGAGCTGAGTGACCTTCTGGACCGCGTAGATAGCGACGTTGCCGGAGCCGTGAACGACGACGTTCTTGCCCTCGAAGGAGTCGCCGCGGCTCTTGAGGTACTCGTCCACAAAGTAGGCCAGACCGTAACCGGTGGCCTCGGTACGGGCGAGCGAGCCGCCAAAGGAGAGGCCCTTGCCGGTGAGGACGCCGGTCCACTCGTTGGTCAGGCGCTTGTACTGACCGAACAGGTAGGCAACCTCGCGGCCGCCAACGCCCAGGTCGCCGGCGGGACCGTCGGTGTTGGGGCCAATATGGCGATAGAGCTCAGTCATGAAGGACTGGCAGAAGTGCATGATCTCGTTGTTGGACTTGCCCTTGGGGTCAAAGTCGGAACCGCCCTTGCCGCCGCCCATGGGAAGAGTGGTCAGGCTGTTCTTGAGGATCTGCTCCAGGCCCAGGAACTTGAGCATGCCCAGGGTGACCGTCGGGTTAAAGCGCAGGCCGCCCTTGTAGGGTCCAATGGCAGAGTTGAACTCGACGCGGTAGCCGCGATTGACCTGGACCTTGCCCTGGTCGTCGACCCAGGGGACACGGAACATGACGATGCGCTCGGGCTCGACGAGGCGCTCAAGCAGGGCGGCCTCCTCGTACTCGGGATGGGCGTCGAGCGCCGGCTGGATGGTACCGAGGATCTCGGTCGCGGCCTGGATGAACTCAGGCTGCTCGGGATAGCGGGCCTTGAGCTCGTCGAGAACTTTCTGCGTGTAGCTCATGCTTCCTCCAATTGATGGAAAAGAAAAGTGTCGTTCGAGGCGCCCCATGCGCCGCGAGCTTTATCGAGTATGGATAATATCGCACTGTTGCAGCAAAGTTTCGCATAAGCCGACGAGCAGATGTTTCGTTTTGATTACGATGCAGGTAGAAGCGTTTTTGAGCACCCAACGTGCAAATCGCGTGTTTCGAAGCTGTTTCGTCCACATGTTCCAAACCACCACATTGGGCACCTTTGTGGTGGTGTTAGTGGTTAGAGGACGAGCTGATGGTAGTCGGCTGGGGTTATGCGGCCTTCGGTGGCAGCGCGGAAGGCGGCAAGCGCATCGCCCGAGAACGGCATGGCCCAGCACAGGCCGCAACCCGCGGTAATGGAGCCCGGCAATGGCATGATGCGCCCGGGCACGCCGGCATCCAGGCACAGCTGCTCGCACTCCATCACATCGAAGGTGCTGTCAAACGACACGATAATCTTGCGCTCGTGGTCGAGGGCATCACCGGATGGGCCTTCGCGGTGTGCCTCACGATACGCCGCGGCGGCCGCTTCCTCTTCCGCAGTATGTCCACAGCCACCGCAGCCGCAGGTACAGGGCTCGGAACCATCGCAAGTGCAAGGCTCTCCCGTATCGGGGCAAATATCGTGAGACATGGCAACTCCAATCGTCTAGGCGAGCAGCTCGGCTGCCGCAAACTCCTCGGGTGTATTGACGTTTTCGAAGCAGAGCGTCGAGCCCGCGGCCTTAACGATCTGCGGCTCATCTATATAACCAGCCTGAACGCGATTGATCAGGCAGCGAATGCGTTGGCGGTCCTGGTCGAGCAACTCTTGGGCAACCGGCGCACACGCGTCACGGCGCCAGACGGCGCAAAGCGGCTCAATCCCCCGCTCCTCGCACGGCACGCACACGTCGAGCGCCTCGGCCTCAACACGATCGGCAAGCGCGCCGATGAGTTCCGGCGAGATAAACGGCATATCGCAGGCGACAATCGCCACGAGCGGCAATCGGGCCGCGGCCAACGAGCTCGCGATGCCGCGCATGGCACCAGCGGGACCGTCGACGTCCATCACCACGCGGGGGCGCAGTCCGTCAAACGTGCATTCTTCAAGGTAGGCAAGCTCGCTGGGACGCGACGTCGTCACGACCAACTCTCCGGCAACTGGCGCCAGCCGACCCAGCACGCGCTCGATGAGCGGCTCACCGCAAAACGCCATGCGCGCCTTGTCACAGCCCATGCGCGACGACAACCCGCCCGCTTGAACGACACAAGAAAGATCGGCCCGTCTTACGGTAGTCATACGGCAAACCACCCCCATCGGCATGCTCAAAACCCAACACACGAAGCCAAATACCATCGCCGATAAAGCGGGAGGCATGGCAAACCCATGCAAAAACAAAACAGCGCCTTTGCGGCACGCAGCAAGACCGCGAGCACAAAAGCGCTGGTAGCGTATGGCGGGAACGTATGTGAATCGAACACATCCAAGACGTTTTGCACGCCTCGCAACGGTTTTGAGGACCGCGGAGCCCACCGGAGCCCATCCGTTCCCAAGTGCGGCGGTATTTTACCAAACCGAAGCGGCTCCATCCCAAAAAGACGAACAAGAAGTTGCGGTGGAATAGTTCCTGTATTTGCTGCCAAAGCCTCCAAATAGGAACTATTTCACCGCAACTGAGGAGGCGGGAGCGAGTGACCGGCCTAGCGCAGGGAGCGCAGGCCGCCGGCGTCCTTGTCGAGCACCGTAAAGCGCACGGCATCCAGGTGCTCCAAGATACTGATGGCACGTTTACGCGACACGCCCAGGGCCTCGCGCAGCACGCTCGTGGTGGCAGCGCCGCCGGCTGCCTCAACGGCGGCGGCGACGAGCTCACGCGCATGGGCCTCGGCGGCAGCGGACAGGGCAACGTCGCGCTCGACCTTAACGATCGCGCGTTTAAGCGAAAGCTCGCGCAGGGCACGCGTCATGGTGTCGCGGCCGAGCTGCAGCTGTTCGCCCACCTCGGGCAACGTCGGTGCATCCAGGCCGGCTTCGTCCAGCAAGGCAACGATACGTTCGCAGGCCTCGCGCACCACACGCGCCGCGGCGGCAGCGGAGTGCGGGTCGAACACCTCGGCGCCCTCGGCGGCGCACACGCCACGCGAGCAGCCCTCGGCAATCAGAGCCGCGGCAACGCCTTCATCAGCGGCAGGCCACGCAGCATGGGCAACGGCGCCGGGCGTAAAGCCCGTCTCCTTGGGAGCCGCCGCGTGCATGGCGGTCAGGGTCGCCGCCAACACGTCCATGGCGGCATCGAGCGCGGAAGCATCTGCATACAGCGAGCCATCCGAGCTAGCTAGCGCGCAAGCAGCGCCCTTCGCCACCAACTCGCGCAACGCCGCCTCAGCCTCACCGGCAACAAGATCGAGCGCCTCGGCAACATCAGCCGCCGCAACCGGCAGCGCCTGCAGCGCCAACCACGCCTCAACACCAGCGACGGCATCGCCGGCCTCAAGCGCTGCAAGCAGCGCGCGCTCCCCCGCCGAAAGCTCGCGCGAGCGACGGCAGCGCGAAAGCAGCACGCGCCCGCCGCCAATAAGCATCACGGGCGAATACGACAACACCACGGCATGGTCTCCGGCGCGCAGCGGCAGCGGCTCCTCCAAGCGCACCTGCACCACTCGCGTCTCGCCCACCGCCATGGGGGCCTCGCCCTCCAAAAGCATGATGCGGCCAACAACCTCGGCCGTGCCGGCCATCACATGCACGCGCGCGCCCGACTCGAGCACGCGCGGCTTGGTGCCCTCGCGACCCAGGTAGGTGAATGTCATCATAAATCGCAACGTCTGACCAAAGCGGTCCGCCACGCCCAGCATCTCGCCGCGGTCAAGCACCGCGACGCCATCGCCAACCAGGTTAAGCGCCACGCGTTGCCCAGGCAGCGCGCGCGGCGTATCGCCATGCACCTGAATCCCGCGCACACGACAGACCGTACGCGACGGCAAAGCCATCAGCTCGTCGCCCACCGCAACCGGCGCATCGTGCAGCGTTCCCGTCACGACGGTGCCGACGCCCTTGATCGTAAAGCAGCGGTCAATCGGCAAGCGTGGCGCGGCGTCGCTCCGCTCGGCGCGATCGCGGCAAGCATCCCAGCAGGCATTCACCTGCTCGTCGAGCACCGCAAGCAGCCCGTCGATACCCTCGCCCGTCTTAGACGACACGGGCACAATCGGCGCGCCCGCAAACACGGTGCCCGACAAAAAGTCATCGACATCGAGCTCGGCAAGCTCGACCATCTCGGCATCGGCCAGGTCGCGCATCGTAAGCGCCACCACCATATGCGTAACGCCCAGCAGCTCCAGCACATGCACGTGCTCGCGGGTCTGCGGCATCACGCCCTCGACGGCAGAGACCACCAACACGGCAACATCAATGCCCGTGGCACCCTGCACCATGGCGCGCAGGTAATGCGCGTGGCCCGGCACGTCGACCAGGCCGACGATCTTGCCGCTCGGCAGCGCCAGCTCGCCAAAGCCAAGCTCCACGGTCATACCGCGACGGCGCTCGACCTCCAGACGGTCGGGATTCTTGCCGGTCAACGCCTCGATCAGTGCCGACTTACCGTGGTCGACGTGGCCCGCCGTGCCAACGATAACGGGACACTCCACCAGCGCTTGAACCTCACTCATCGAGCAATCGCCTTCTTAACGCACGCGACGAGCGTCGATGCCGCCGTCTCGATATCACGGTCACCCACGAGCGTGCGTACGTCAAACAGGACGCGATCGTGCGAGGCGCGCGTGACAACCGGTGTGTCGAAATCTTGGACGAGTGAGCGCTTGAGCGCGTCGACGGACAGGCACCCGTCGACTGGGCAGACGGCCACGCACATCGTGGGCAGCTCGACGGTAGGCAGCGAGCCGCCGCCGGGAGTCGAGGACTCCTCGACAATCTCCAGCTCAACGGCGCACGGGCAACCGGCCTTATCGAGCCCGGCGACCATACGATCGCGCAGGTTGCGTGCACGACGCTCCAGATGAGCCTGCGGAAGCGTGAGCATGTTGAGCACCGGCACCTCGCGATGGGCCACATCCGCCCCATCCATGTAAATACGCAGTGTAGCCTCGAGCGCCGCCAGCGCGAGCTTGCCCGGGCGCAGGGCGCGCATAAGCGGATGCGATCCACAGGCCTGGACCAGATCGCGACGGCCCATGATAATGCCCGCCTGTGCGGCACCGAGCAATTTATCGCCCGAGCACGACACCAGATCGAGCCCTGCCGAAACCGAAGCCGGCGTGGTTTCCTCGCCGCCGCGAACCAGGATGTCGTCAGGCAACAGCGCGCCCGACCCTTGGTCTTCATAGAACAGCAGGCCGTGCTTATGGGCCAGTGCGGCGAGCTCCCTTGAGCTCACTTCCTCGTGAAAACCCTCGATACGATAGTTGGAAGGATGAACCTTCAGGATCATGGCCGTATCGGGTGTGATGGCTTGCTCATAATCTGCCAGGTGCGTGCGGTTGGTGGCGCCGACCTCGACGAGCTTGGCGCCCGAAGCCGCCATGACATCGGGAATACGGAAGCTGCCGCCAATCTCGACGAGCTCGCCGCGGCTCACGATGACCTCTTTGCCCGCGGCATGGGCGGCAAGCACCAGCAGCACCGCGGCGGCATTGTTGTTGACGACCAGCGCATCCTCGGCACCGGTAAGCGAACGGATGAGCTGCGCGGCATGCTCCTTGCGCGACCCGCGCGAGCAGGTGTCCACGCTGTACTCGAGCGTACTGTACCCGCGCGCGACCTCGGCCACGGCCTTTGCCGCGGACTCCGCGAGCGGGGCGCGACCCAAGTTGGTATGGATGACCACACCCGTGGCATTAACCGCTGGGCGCAGGCTCGGCAGCGCAGAACGATGCGCGCGAAATTCAATGGCCGATGCCAGCTCGCGCTTAGAGCGCGGGGCGGCGCCGGCGCGAATGGCGGCGCGCTCCTCGTCGAGCTCGGCCGTGACGGCGGCATGCGCCACCGCGTCGCAGGTCTCCCCCGCCGCCTTCACCACCGGCCACTCGGCAAGCAGCTCGTTAACGGAAGGAATGGCGCGCAGGCGGGCGCGTACCTCATCGGACATGTTCTGGCTATCGCTCATGTGCGGCCTTTCAAAAGAAACGTGGATCAGTCGAATACATCAGCTGAGTCAATTACTCGTCATTATCCCCGCGCGCGACAATCTTTTCCACGCGAACGGCGTTTTCCTGGGTGAGCGCGGCACCCGTCAACGGATCCCAACGCAACGGCGTATGGTCGAGCGGGCCCACGCCCAAGGCTTGAGCGTCACCGGCATCGCGGCCAAACGAACGCCCACCGGGGGCGGCCGACGTAAAGATGCACGCCGGATGCAGATACGGCGTCGTATCCACGCGCACGCGGTCGCGGCCCATATCGCTCACGAGCTCAACGACCTCGCCATCGGCGATACCCATGCGAGCGGCGACATCGGCATTCATCTGCACGGCATCCAGGTCCGATCCAGCCTCGGCGGCACCGGCCGCCGCAAGCCTTCGCGAGGTATGCGACTCAAAGGGTCGGTTGCCGCTAATGAGGCGAAACATCCCCGGGCCAGGCTCCACCATGGGCGCGATCCAGTTGGGCACACGACCCAGGCCGGCTCGTTCCCATACGTCGCTTGCCAGTGCAATTTTGCCGCCATCCAAGGGAATCACCGGCTCGCCCGTACGCGACGGCAGCGCCACGCCCGTATCGGCCCAACCGCGCTCCTTGAGCTCGTCCAGATCAATCCCAAACGGCGCCACCTGGGCAGCAGCCAGATCGTCAGACGTAAAGTCAAAGCACTCGCCCACGCCACACGCCTGCGCCAGACCGGCAAAAATCTCCCGACCGGGACGTGTGTCGTCATGCTGCACAGGCAGCACGGCGTTGCGGTAGAACACGCGCGAATCGCTAGCGCCTACGACCGTTCCCACGCCGCGGTCAGCCTCCAGATACGTCACGTCGGGCAGCACGAAATCAGAAGCACGCGCCGTCTCGGACCAGCGAATATCAATCGTCACGAGCAAGTCGAGCTGCTGCAAAATACTCAACCAAGCCTGTGCATTGCCATAGCCCGCACCGGGGTTACTGGCATAGACGATGAGCCCACGCAAATCGCCGGCAAGAATCGACTGACCGATGGTCGTGCACAGGCCGCGCACCGGATCGACCAGTGGATAGCGCTCGGACCCCAGCTTGGGCCCACGCGGCACCGGCGGCGTCGCAAAGCGCGTGAGATCGAGGTCGCCCAACACAAGCGGCGTGGGCGGGTTGAGCGCACCGCCCGCGTGTCCGATGCAGCCCAGCAGCACGTCGACCAAGCAAATAGCGCGCGCGGTCTGGGTGCTATTGGCATACGCGATTCCGATGCCGCCATGAAAGCCCGCATCCACCACGGCGGCAGGCGCGGCGGCAGCGAGATCGCGCGCCGTGGCGACAATCTCTGCGGCCGGCACGTCGCACATCGACTCGGCCCACTCGGGCGTCCAAGCACGGGCCGCCTGCGCCAGCTCGTCAAAACCCGTGGTATAGCGGGCAACGAACTCGTTGTCGTACAAGTCCTCGGCAATGAGCACATGCGCAATGCCCAGCAACAAGGCCAAGTCACAGCCCGGGCGCACGCGGAGCCAGCGATCGGCAAGCGCGGCGGAGCCGCTGCGCCGGGGGTCGACCACGATGATCTTCGCCCCGCGCCGGCGTGCATCGTTGAGCGCATCGACAGCTCCCATCGTCGACGAATCGACGATGGAACGCCCCAGGTACATGATGCAATCGGTATGCGCCAGGTCGGAGGCGGGACTATAGCCCAGGCTGTGCTCCCAACCGGTAAGTCGGCTTACCTCGCAGGCGCCATCGGCACCATATACGTTGGGCGAGCCCAGCGCATGCATAAAACGATACGCCCAGTAGCGGTCGAACGAGGGCACGCCGAGCGTCATGCCCAGCGCACGAGGCCCGCACTCGTCAACAATCCCCCAAAGACGCTCGGCAATCTGAGCAAACGCCTCGTCCCAGGTAATCGCATCGAACCCCGAGCCATCCCGGCGGCGTCGCATGGGGTGCACAATGCGGTCGCGCTCGTCAAACGGCATTGCCAGGCGATGCCGTCCGCGGGCGCAGAGGGCACGCGCCGCGCACGGATGCCCCGACACCGGCAACTCGGCCACCACGCGACCATCCTCAACGCGTGCCGCAAAGGCGCAATCGGCATAGCATCCCCCGCATGTGGTCACCACAGCGCGACCGTCACGCTCCACAGCAGATGCCATCTCGATTACCCCTTTCACAGGTCAAACACAACAGGCCAGCAGCACGCCAACGAGCCCCAGACCCAAAAAGCCTCCCGCACGGCAACGCCCCGCGGGAGGCCCAACGTCAAACAGACGGTACCTTACGCCTCGGACTTCTTGGCGTAGACAAACCAGTAGCCGAGCGCGATCAGAACCGCGCCGCCCACGATGTTGCCCAGCGTGGCGGCGGATAGATTAAACGCAATACCCGCGACGTTGAGTGCATCGGCGCCGGCGACCTTGGCACCATAGCCGCACGCGTGCATCACGGCACCCATGGGCAAAAAGTACATGTTGGCAACGCAGTGCTCAAAACCGCAGGCCACAAAGGCGGCGATGGGCAGCAGAATGCCCACGACCTTATCGACCACGGTCTTGCCGGCGGTACCGATCCACACGGCCAGGCACACAAAGATGTTGCACAGGATACCGCGGAAGAAGATCGTCACCCAGTCGATCGTCACCTTGCCGGCGGCGACGCTCACCATGGAATTGGCGACCGCCTCGCCGTTGAGCTTATAGATGCCGGCCATGTACACCAAAAAGACGATGAATAGGGCACCGACAAAATTGCCGACCCACACGACGACCCAGGCCTTGAGCATCTGAGCCAGGGTGATCTTTTTGCTCTTGAGCGCGCAGACCATAAGCGAATTGCCGGTAAACAGCTCGGCGCCGCACACCAGCACCAGCACCAGGCCCAGGCAAAAGCACAGGCCGCCCACGACGCGCTGGGCGCCCCAGCCCAGCGTGCTATCGCTCAAGAACACGGTAAAGAACAGGCCGCCGAAGGCAATGAACGCGCCGGCGAACATCGCCAAAACAAAGGCCTTTGCGACCGGCAGGTTAGCCTTGGTCACGCCGGCGGCCTCGGTCTTGGCCTCGATCGCGGCGGGCGCCAGGCAATCGGGAGCGGGGTACTCCGCCTTGGAATCTGCCATGTCAATCACTTCTTTCCTAATCAGCAGGGACAAGCGCTCCTATTGCTCTTGTCCCAAGCGGACAAAGTGGGAAAAGTCGTTGGCGGCCACGGCGTCGTACACGGCGTCGACGGCGTCAAAGACCTCCGGGGACATAGGGTTGTAAAACTCCGTATCGCCCGGCTGAATCCCTATGAAGACGATATCTTCGCACGATTGCTCGATTTCCTCGATCAGAATCGACAAAGGGAGCGAATGCGTGGTGAACATCGACTTGCGGGCCACGTCACGTTTGTCGAGCAAGCGGATGGCGCCGACGGGCAGCGCCATGTCGGCGGCATCGACCAAAACCAAACGCGGCGGACGCTCACGCTTAACCTCGATGATGTCGTCCTCGGGCGTTTGCCCGCCGTCGATGGTGTACCAACCGGCGATGGGCGCGTCCTCCATCTTTTTGGAGAGCACGGGGCCGGCGGCATCGTCGGCACGCAGCACGCTTCCCGCCGTGAGCACGATACCCGCAAACGGGGCGCCGTTCACACGTCCATCCACAACGCGACCCATTACTGCAACCTTCCCGTCAGATACACGCCCGAAACATCGCGCACGCGCTCCACCAAATCGCGGAACTTCATTAAGAACGCGACCTGCTGGGCATGCAGGCCAAAGTCGTCGTCGAACACCGAGATGCCGGCCTTGGCAGAACCGCGAAAACCGCGCTCGTCGAGCAGTGCATCGCAGGCCTCGAGCAGCGACGGCACCGCCGCCTTATCGAGCTGGCACTCGCCAAAGGAGCGGATGGCCTCAAACTTGGTCTTGGCCTCCCCCTCCGGCAGCGCGTCGACGAGCGAATAGAACACATCCACCGGCACCGACAGGCGCGGCTCAAAGCAGTCGAGCACGCCGGTGTGGTGGCCCACGGCGAGCGTGTAGTACAGCACGTCGCAGGCCTCCTGGGGAACGTCTTCCTCGGTCTCCACAAACTTACGCGTAAGCTCGTAGAAGACCACCTGGTCGGGCGCATGGCCCAGGCAGGGGTCGGCGACGCCCTCGGCGGCCTCGTCGCTTGTGCGCGAGGCATCGCCAAAGGAGCCGCCGAGCATACCGGGGCCCGCAAAGTAACCAGAGCGGTCCGTGAGCTCCATCTAGCGACCTCCGGCCAGCACCAGATCCTGCAGCGCCGAGTACACCTCGACGCGGCGCGGATCGTCCTGCTTGTCGATGAGCAGAGCCATGGCACCGCGGATATCGCCCTTGGGCGCGCCTTCGAGCGTATCCATAAACTCATTGGCCAGGTCGCGGCCGTAACGGTAGCCGCTCATGGCGCGAGCCTCGCGCTCGATGGCAACGCGCAGCTTGTACGGCACGCCGGGGTGCAGGATATCGGCCTGCTCGCCGGCGGCCTCCACCGTGGTCTCGGCATGGAGCTTTTGGTCCAGCAGACCGAGCGCCATAGCAAAGCCGTAGATGGTCTGCGCGGGGCTGGGCGGGCAGCCGGGGATGTAGACATCGACCGGCAGAATCTTGTCCGTGCCGCCCCAGACGCAGTAGTTGTCGTAGAAGATGCCGCCGGTGCAGCCGCACGCGCCATAGGACACCACGATCTTGGGATCGGGTGCGGCCTCAAAAGCGCGCAGGGCCGGCATGCGCATGGCACGCGTCACGGCACCGGTGTACAGCAGCACATCAGCGTGACGGGGCGAGGGCACGACCTTGATGCCAAAGCGCTCGACGTCGAAGACGGGCGTGATGGAACCAAAGATCTCGATCTCGCAGCCGTTGCAGCCGCCGCAGTCAACGCGGTAGACGTACACCGAGCGCTTGATCTTCTTAAGAAGGGTCGCCTTGGCCTTCTCGATGCTCTCGTCGAGCTCGATCTTGGTCGGGCGGTACTGAAGCCGCTCGGGCAAAAGCGTGGGTTCGGCCATGGTTACTCCTCCTTCGTTTCAAAATCCATGATGATGCCCTCGACCGGCGCCGGACCGGCGGGAATCTCGGGCGCATCGGGGTTGAGCTCGCGGTCGATATACTCCGGGTTCACACCGTGGCCGCCCAGATACTCCATGCCGGGGCCCTGGGGCTCACCGGACGCAAGCGTCTCGTTGGCAGCCATGCCGTGCGCGTTGCCGGTCTTTACGGCCGAGGCGGCGCGCAGGGCGTCGAGCTCGCGCTTGCACTCCTGGCACATACCGACGGTACGGGCGGCCTGCTCGGCCTCCATGCCGCCGGCCTTTTGCAGCAGGCGCTTAGCGTAGTCGATCTCCTTGTGCGGGGCGAACGGCTTGCCGCAGCGCGAGCAGTGCTCGAGCGTGTAGACGCTCTTGCTGGTGAGGTCGTCCTTGCTCATGACGGCCAGCTCAAACTCCTCGGTGAGCTTGATGGCCTCCATGGGGCAGGCTTCCTCGCAGCGGCCGCAAAAGATGCAGCGGCCGTAGTCGATCGACCAGGTAATGGTATCGGCCGCAAGGTCGGTGTCCATGCGAATGGCATCGGCCGGGCACGCCACGCCGCAGGCACCGCAGGCGATGCAGAGCTCGGCATTGTGCTCGGGCTTGCCGCGCATGTCCTTATTGGTGGGGAACGGCGCAAACGGGTACTTGACCGTCGCGTCGCCGGCCTTGGCGTTAACCTTCCAAAGCTTCAGCATATTAGAGCGCCTCCTCATCGAGCGGAGCGGCCATGGTGCCCTCGCCCGCAAGCGGCGACTTGTCGCGCCAGACGTTCTCGAACTGCTCCTTGTCGAGCACGTGGTCGCGCTTGGCGGCGACATCGGTCACCGTCACGCGGTCGGTGCAGGAGTAGCACGGGTCGAGCGAGCCGACGATCAACGCAGCGTCACCCACGGTGTTGCCGCGGAACATGTAGCGCAGGACCGGCCAGTTGCTGTACGTGGCGGCCTTGGCGCGCCAGCGGTAGCACTTCTGGTTGTTGCCGAGCATGGCCCAGTGCACGTCCTCGCCGCGCGGCGCCTCGGTGGCGCCGATGGCGTACTTGTGCGGGGTGTACTCCCAATCCGTGGTGAGGATGGGGCCCGACGGGCAGTTCTCGAGCATGGTCTCGATCATGTCGATCGAATCATAGACCTCCTGGATGCGAACGGCGGTACGGCCGAAGGCATCGCAGGTGTCGGCCGTGGCGGCGTGCATCTTTCGGACGTCCGGATCGGCGTAGCCGTCAAAGGGATGGTCAAAGCGCACGTCGCGGGCATAGCCAGAGCCACGCATGAGCGGACCGACCGGCGAGAAGTCGCGTGCGATCTTGCGGTCCAAGATGCCGATGCCACTCGTACGCTCAATAAAGTTGGGCGTGGAGAGCAGCATGTCGACGAGTTCCTGAACCTCGGAGCGCAGCTGGTGAATGGTCGTGAGCGTGGAAAGCTTCTGCTCGGCCAAAATGTCGCGACGCACGCCGCCGATCACGTTGAGGCCGTAGGTCTTGCGGTGACCGGAGAGCTTCTCGGCCAGGTCCATGGACTTCTCGCGGACGCGGAAGAACTGCTGGAAGCCGGAGTCGAAGCCCGTGTAGTGCGACGCCAGGCCAATGTTGAGCAGATGCGAGTGCAGACGCTCGACCTCGAGCATGATGGCGCGGATGTACTGGGCGCGCGGCGGGACATGAATGCCCTGGGCGCGCTCGACGGCCTCGGCATAGGCCACCGAGTGGGCGCAGCCGCAGATGCCGCAGATGCGGTCGGCGAGGAACGTCACGGCGTCATAGTTCAGGCGCGTCTCGGCGACCTTCTCCATGCCGCGGTGCACGTAGAACAGACGGTAGTCGGCGTCGACGATCGTCTCGCCCTCAACGAACAGGCGGAAGTGGCCGGGCTCGTCGGAGGTAATGTGCAACGGGCCCATGGGGACGAGTGTGGTCTCCTTGCCCTTGGTATCGGCCAAGAACTCGTAGTTTTCCATGTCGCTCGCGGGAGCGGGACGGAAGCGGTAATCCATGGAGTCCTTGCGCAGCGGGTACAGGCCGCTGGGCCAGTCATCGGGCAGCACCAGGCGGCGACGATCGGGCAGACCCTCGGGGATCAGGCCGAACATATCGCGCAGCTCGCGCTCGCCCCACACGCAGGCGGGGACGAACGGCGTCACGGACGGGAACGTCATCTTGGCGGGATCGACCTCGGTGCGCACGGTCACCCAGCCGGGGTCCTCCCCCTCCATGGAGATGACGTAGTACACGGCGTAACGGCCGCACAGGGAGCGCTCGTCGTTGCCGACAATCACGGGAATCCAGCCGTAGCGCTCGTAGTACAGGTAGTGGACGGCCTCGGGCAGACGGTCCAGCTTGACGGTAATCGTCAGCTGGTCCTCGCACTGCCACTCGACCTTCTCGATGCAGCCCGGAACGGCGCGGCGCAGGGCCTCGACATGGCTCTCGCAGCGACGGGCATACACCTTGTTCTCAGTTTCAATCATTCGTTACTCCACCTCGCTCTGAGCGGTCTCGGTACCGAACACAGCGCGGTACATCGGCGTCGCGTGAAGTTCCTCGGTGCTCTGCTCGAGCACGATGCCGGTCGCGGTCTCCACACCGTGCACGAGAGGCAGCGGGGTGGCGATGCCAAACCACAAGATCATGACAGCCAGGATGACTTCGGGGATAAGCATGAGTGCCGGGGCCTCATGCTTGCCCATGCCCTGGGGTGCATGGCCGAATACCGACTTGAGTGCGATGCGGGTGAGCGCGGAGATGGCCACGGTAAGACCGAGGGCGACCACGACGACCAGCCACATGGGACCGGCGGTAACACCGGCGACAAAAGTCAGGAACTCGGAGATAAACATGCCAAAGGGCGGGAAGGCACCAAGACCGAGCAGCGCCAGGACGGCGAGCGCGGCGGTTGCGGGCGCAACCTCGACGACGCCCTGGATCTTAGCCAGGCTACGCGTGCCAAAGGCGTGCTGGATGTTGCCGGACACGCAGAAGGCAAGCGTCTTGGTGAAGCCGTGGAACACGCAGTGCAGCAGGGCCGCGGCGATACCCAGCGGGCCACCGATACCCAGGCACAGGGCGATAACGCCCACGTTCTCCACAGACGAGTACGCAAAGCGGCGCTTGAGGTCGTCCTGGCGAAACATCGAAAGTGCCGCCACCAAAATGGACAGCGTGCCGACGATCAGCAGCAATAGTTGCGGATACTCGGCGCCCACGGCCTGGATAGTAAAGCCGTAGAAGCGCATGATCACAAGCATGGCGCACTTAAGCAGCACGCCCGAGAGCAGGGCCGAGACGGGGCTCGGGGCCTGGGAGTGGGCATCGGGCAGCCAAGTGTGCATGGGGAACAGGCCGGCCTTGGTGCCAAAGCCGATCACGATAAACGCAAAGGCGAGGCGCATGAGCGTCGGGTCGAACTGGTCGGCATACGGCAGCACGCACGACAGGAACGCGGCCTCGTGGGCGTTGGGAATCACGTCGGCGGCGTTGGCGTAGATGAGCAGCGTACCGAACAGGCCAAAGGCCACGCCGGCGGTGCAGACCATCGCATACTTCCAAGAAGCCTCGAGGGCCGTCTTGTTCTTGTAGATACCCACGAGGAACACGGTGGAAAGCGTGGTTGCCTCCACGGCGGCCCACGTGAGGATCATGTTGTTGGACAGGCACGCGAGCAGCATGGTGAACACAAACAGGCTAAACAACGCAAAATACTGCTTGGCGCGCTCGGCGGGCATGGAGCCCTCCTCGATATCGGCCTTTACATAGGGCAGCGAGAACAGCCCGGTAAGAAAACCGATAAAGCCGATGAGCAGCACAAAGATGGCGCCCAGCGAATCGAGGTGGAACCACAGGCCAAGAGCGCTCGCGGTGTCGCCGCTCATAAGGACGTCACCGGCCGTCACAATCGACAGCACCAGGACGGCTGCGACGGAGACCAGGTTGAGACCGGCAAACACGTTATAGGACGTGTTCTTGGGCAAAAACGCCATGACCAGCGAGAACACCAGAGGAGTCGCGAGCAGGGCGAGAATCAACGTTTCCATGGACTACCCCCTCAGCTCGGACAGGTCGCGCGCATCGAGCGAGTGGGAGTCGTCCCAAATGCGACGCACGACGATGGACATGATGATGACGGCAAAGATGGCGTCGGTGGCGATACCGATCTCGATGATCTCGGGAGCGGTGGGGGCCAAAAGCGCGAGCGTCACATGGCTGCCGTTTTCCATAAGGCAGTATCCAAAGATCTGCTTCATAATGTTGCGCTGCGAGATGATGCAGGTGAGGCCCACAAAGAAGTGAGCGAAGCTAATGGCGAGCGCAGGCGTTGCGACCTCGGCCGTGGGCAGGCTGATCTGCGTCACGACGGCAAAGCAGATCGCGACCTCCACGGCGATGATGCAAATGGCCCACGCGGGCTTAAGGCCGGCCTTGAGCGATGCGTCGCTCGGCTCGCCCATCTTCTTGTATGCGCGGTTGAGGATATAAGGGACCAGGACGACCTTGGTGATAAAGGCAGATCCAGCCCACATCAGCAGCTCCTGCGCACCGGTGGTGACACCGAGCGTGGCGAGCAGACCCACGAGCACCAGCGACTGCACCGCATACCAGCTGATGGCGTGCTTGATGTTCTTTGAGACGACCACCATGGTGGACGTGACGATCAGAAGGCCGCCAAGGATGTTGACGATCGAATAACCCATGTCGTTCTACCTCCTAACCGATCCAGCTGGCCGAAAGCGGGCCGCTGACGATAACCATGATGATGAGCACGATGAACACAAACGCCATCGCGCGGGGAAGCGGGGCTCCCGCAGCGACCTCGTCGCTCGGCTCGCCGGGCAGGCAATAGCCCATCCACTTGAGGAACCAGGCGAAGGTGGCGACGGTCTCGGCGACCATGATGCACACGAGCACCAGGATCGCGACGTTGCCGGCACCCACAGAAAAGCCGCCGGCGATGATCTGGAACTTCGAGAAGAACGTGTTCATGGGCGGCACGCCGGCAATGGCGAGCGCGGCGACACCAAAGCCCACACCCGAGATCGGGTACTTCTTTACGATGCCGCGAAGCTTGGGCAGCATACGCGTGCCGAGCGTAAAGGAGAACGAACCGGCGATCAGGAAGAACAGGGTCTTGGCGAAGGCGTGGTTAAAGATGTGGCACACGGCGCCGTCAAAGGCCAGCTGGCTGCCAAAGACCGAAAGGCCCAGACCAAAGAACACATAGGAGAGCTGAGCGATCGTGGAGAAAGCCAGCAGACGCTTCATGTCCTTTTGCGGCAGGTACATAAGGAAGCCAAAGAGCATGGTGACCATGGCGTCGATAATGGCGACCCAACCCACGATCTCGGGGATCTCGCCGGCAGAGACGAGTGCACGCGCGAACACGCACACGCCGACCTTAACCATCGAGGCGCCATGCAGGTAGGCCGAAACAGGCGTCGGCGCCTCCATGGCCGAAGGCAGCCACATGTACATGGGAACCTGTGCGGACTTGGCCCAGGCCGCAAACAGCACGAGCAAAAGAACGATAGCCTTGAGCTTGGCGTCGAGGCCGGCAATCGCGGTAATGGCGAAGGTACCGGTATGGGCAAACACGATGGCGGCGCCCAGATACAGGCCAAGCGCACCGATATGCGTAATGATCAGAGCCTTCATGCCGGCCTTCTTGGCCGTAGGCGTCATGTAGTAGCTAATGAGGCCCCAAGAGCACGCACCCGTGATCTCAAAGAACACGAGCTGGCCCAAAAGGGTCGAGCTGTACACAAGACCGGCCATGGCGCCGATGAAGGTCGCGAGGTACGCGTAGAAGCGACGACGCGGTGCGTCGGGATGCTCACGGTTATTCTCGCTCATATAGGGAATCGAATAGATCACGACAAGCAGGCCGATACCCACAAAGGCGGGCGCGAGCAGCGTGCTCATGCGATCGAAGGTGAATCCCATGACGAGGGTCTGCCCAAACGAGATCAGGGGGACCTGCGTGTCGGGCATGCCGGCGCCAGCGAAATTCGCGGCGAGGGCGATGGTGCAGACCGTCGAGACGGCGGCACCCAAAACGCTGAACCACTTGGCGTACGGACGGGGGAACAGGGCGACGAGCACCGAGGCCACCATCGGGGCCGCGATAGCGACCAAGCCGAGAAGGGACAGACTGACTGCAAATGACATTGTTTCTCCCTTCTCCTACACGCCGACGACCACGAAGACAAACGCCAGAACGGCGATGCCCACGACGGCCCAGGTCTGATTGCCAAGCACCTTAAAACGCGAGCGCGAGCAGGAGTTCTCGATCACGCCGCATACGACAAAGTCGATCAGGCACTTAACAAGGAAGATGACCGCGCCCAGAACGGCCGCGATACCCACGGCCGCGGGCTCGCCCCAGGGGACGAAGATCGCGCAGAACCAGGCGACGACCAGGACCTGCTTCATGGACATGGCGAGCTTGGCCATCGCAAGCGACGGGCCGGAAAGCTCAGCGAGCGGACCTTCCTGGAGCTCCTGCTCGGCCTCGGCCTGATCAAACGGCAGCTTGCCGAGTTCCATGTAGCAGGCAATCGCAAAGGCGATGCCGGCGAGGATCACAGCGACCGGCGCGTCGATGGCGCCCGTCATGATGTGCTGGCCCATGGTGGCGATGTCGGTGGAGCCGCACACCAGGGCGGCGGCAAACAGCGCCAGCAGCATGGACGGCTCGATGAGCACGCTCATGAGCAGCTCGCGGACGCCGCCGATACCGGCGTAGGCGTTGGACGAATCCACACCGCAGAGGGCGAAGAAGAAGCGGGCGAGCGCCAGGCTATACATGATGGTGATGGCGTCACCAAAGACCGGGATGGGGCTTTGTGCCGTAAAGAGCGGCAGACCCATCGCGAGCATAAAGGCGACGGCGAAGAACAGCGGCGGCATGATGCGCAGCGCAAAGCTCGCATCCTCGCTCTGGGACTCGGGGCGCGCAAAGAGCTTGGCCAGGTCGCGGTAGTCCTGCATGATGCTGGGGCCGCGACGGTTGTGCATCTTGGCGCGGATCACGCGGCCGAGACCGGAGAAGAACGGCGCGACGGCCATAACGACCACGCCCTGCAGAACGGCAAGTACGATGTTGTTCATGCTCTCCCCTCCTTAACCCATTTGCACGGCGAGCACGAGGAACACCACGAGTGCCGCGACGATGTAGCAGATATAGATGCTGTAGTTGCCGCCCTCGAGCTTAGTCGCGAGGTCGGCGAGCTTCTCGACACCCTTATGCGGGGCATCGACGAGAACCTTGTCGGGTACGGGCTCCACAGCCTCGGCCACACCGGTGAGCTTCTGGAAGAAGTGCGCGATGGACCAGCAGACGGCCGTGCAGCGGTCGCGCAGCGTGTAGAGCGGCTGCATAAACCAGGACACCTCGGAGGCAAAGGTCGTGGCCACGACGGGCATATGCTCGTTGGGAGCATAGCCGCATGCCCACGGCTGGGACTTCTGCACCTTGCCGACGGTCTTGAGCTTGCGATAACCGCAGGCAAGGCCGACGAGCACCACGAGCGCAATAGCGATCGCGGGCGTGGAGGTGGCAGCGCCGGAGTACTGGTTCATGAGCTCCATGCCCTCGGCGGCAAACACGCCACCGTACGGATGCAGCACGGACGCAGCGACATCGACCAGCACGGGCGCGATCACGGGAGCGCCAATGCCCAGCACGACGCAGATGGCCGCGAGCAGGCCCTGCGCAAACACCATGGGGGCGGGAACCTCCTTGGCATTGGCCGCGGCCTCGGAGCGGGGCGCGGAGGCAAAGGAGACGCCATAGGCCTTGACGAAGCATGTGACAGCCAGCGCGCCGGTAATGGCAAGCGCGACGGCAGCGAACACGGCCACGATCATGACGGCCTTGTCGCCCTGCATGGCAGCGTTAAAGAGCGACTGGTAGGTAAACCACTCGGACACAAAGCCGTTGAAGGGCGGGATGGCCGAGATGGCAAGCGCGCCAATAAGGAAGCAGATGGCCGTAGCCGGCATACGACGGAACAGGCCGCCCATCTTCTCCATATTGCGCGTACCCGTGGAGTACAGCAGCGCACCGGCGCCCAAGAACAGCTCGCCCTTAAACATCGCGTGGTTAAACGTGTGGTAGAGGGCGGCCATCAGAGCCAGGACGGCGATGCCGACCGAGTTGAGCGCCATAGCGGCCATGGAGGCGCCGACGCCGAGCAGAATGATGCCGATGTTCTCGACGGAGTGATAGGCCAGCAGGCGCTTGATGTCATGCTCCTGCAGGGCGAAGGCCACGCCGAGGACCGACGAGATCGCACCGAAGACCATGACCATAAGGCCCCACCAGACCTGAACGCCCGAGGCGGAGAGCAGGTCGAGGCCCACCTTGAGGATGCCGAAGATACCGATCTTGATCATGCCGCCGGACATGAGGGCCGACACGTTGGACGGCGCCTCGGGATGCGCCTTGGGCAGCCAGCCGTGCAGCGGGATGATACCGGCCTTGGCGCCAAAGCCAAAGAAGGCGAGCACAAAGCACACGGATGCGACCGCGGGGCTAAACTGCGTAGCGCGGAAATCCGCAAAGGCAAACGAGCCACCGGCGAAGTTGGTCATGGTGAGGAAGCTCGCCATGATGAGCACAAAGCCCACGTGCGCGATCACAAAGTAGAGCCAACCGCCATGGATGGAGTTCTCGTTCTCCTCGATCACGACCAGGAAGTACGAGGTCAGCGACATGAGCTCAAAGGCGACCAGGAACCAAAACACGTTGTCGGCGGTGATGACGAGCATCATGGACGCCACAAAGGTGTTAAAGAAGAAGCCGGCGCGGCCCTTTTTGCCCGGGTACTCATCAAAGTAGTTGAGACCGTAGATCGAGCCGGCAAAAGCGAGCACCGAGATGAGCGCCACGAACAGGCCGGACAGCTGGTTGAGCAGCAGCTGGAAATGGGCAAACGGGAAGAACACGATGGTGTCGACCGACGTGACATCGCCCAGCACGGCCTGGATACCGGCCACAAACGAAAGCACCGCGGCGACGGCGCCGATTAGGCAGCCGGCGGTCTTGGCGGCGTTATCGGCCTTGATCAGCAGAACCGAGGCGAGCGCACCGATGCACGAGACGGCAAGCGATGCGATAAACAGCGTCATGCTATCCATTGTTTACGCTCCCTTCTGCTTTCTCGGACAGGCCCTGGGCCACAGCGGTAACGTCGACGACCGGACCGTTTTCGATCGAGCGCAGGCGCTTGGCCTCGTCGAGCTCGCGATCGGCCGCGCCACCCATGACGGTCAGCGCCTTGGTAGGGCACGCCGCCACACAATGCGGGCCGTCCGGATCGAATGCGCACAGGTCGCACTTGACAGCGCAGGTGTACTGACCAGGAGCCCACGTAAGCAGGCTGCTCAGGGACTTAGGATACGAAGGCGTCGGGTCGCACATGCCTGCGACACCGGCGATAGACGTGCCATCGGGATGGATGGCTCCGAAGGGGCACGCGATGGCGCACAGCCTGCACCCGATGCACTCCTGCTCCTTGACGTGGATGCGATCGCCATCGTGCTCGATGGCATTCACCGGGCAAACCTCGGCGCAGGGGGCACCCTCGCAATGGTGGCAGGCAAGGGCGGCCGAAATACCGCCGGTCTTCACGAGCGCCAAGCGCGGCGTATCCTGAAGACCCTGCATCCGGTGGGCGTCGGCACAGGCGGACTGGCATGTTCCGCAGCCGATGCACCTCTCCGGGTTGATGTCGATGAAGCGGTTCATCCCCACTTCCTTTCAAAATAACGGGCCGGGCTCCCGAACGTACGGGACGCCCGGCCCAAAAAGCCAACGAGAACGGGACTACACGATTTGGTTCACGTGCGTCTCGTCATCGAACTTGGCGGCGCCGGGCTCAACGTCCTGGGGAGCGGCGGCGTCCACCAGAGCCTGCTTGAGCTCGGTGTACTGACGCTCCACCTCGCCCTCAGCCCAGACCTGGTCGGCGATAGCGTCGACCTGGCAGGCGGAGAACTTGTCCTCGGGCGTATGCGAGACCGGGTCGACCTTGTGAATGGTCAGCTCGTTGCACTTGCCGATCCACCACTGGTAGGTCATATAGACCGTGCCCTTGTTGATGCGGTCGCTCACGTCGGCGCGGCTGTATACCTGGCCACGGCGGCTGTGAATCGAGACGATGTCGCCGTTCTTGATGCCGCGTGCCTCGGCGTCCGCGGGATTCATGCGGACAAAGCCGGGCTCGTCGGCGAGCAGCGCCAGCGTCTTGCAGTTGCCAGTCATCGAGCGGCAGCTGTAGTGACCGACCTCGCGAACGGTGCACAGAATGAGCGGGTACTCATCGTCGGGAAGCTCGGAGGGCGCCTCCCAGTCGTGCGCCATCAGGTTGGCGCGGCCGTCCTTGGTGGTGAACTTGCCACCAGCGAACATGTCGGGCGTACCGTGGTCGTTCACATCGGTGCTCTTGACCGGCCACTGGGCGTAACCGCCCTCGGGAGCCATCTTCTCGTAGGTTGCGCCCACAAAGTTGGGGCACAGGCTGATGCACTCGTTCCAGATCTGCTCGGTGTTGTCGTAGTGCATGGGGTAACCCATACGCGTAGACAGGTCCGCGAAGATCTCCCAGTCGTGACGGCACTCGCCCTTGGGCGGAACGGCCGCGTCAAAGTGCTGGAAGCTACGGTCGGATGCGGTAAAGACACCCTCGTGCTCGCCCCAAGAGGTGGCAGGCAGGATGACGTCGGCGAGCATGGTCGTCTGCGTCATAAAGATGTCCTGGCAAATGAACAGATCCAGCTCGGAGAGCGTCTTGCGCATACCGGCCGAATCGGGCTCGGTCTGCACCGGGTCCTCGCCGTAGTTGTAGAAGCAGTGCACCTTGCCCTCGTCGACCAGGTGGCCCAGGTCGGTGAGCTTGTAGCCCTCCTCGAGCGGGAGCTTTTCCTCGGGCACGCCCCAAGCCTTGGCAAACTTGGCACGCACTGCGGGGTCAGTGACTTTCTGGTAGCCAGGGTACAGGTTGGGCAGCATGCCCATATCGCAGGAGCCCTGGACGTTGTTCTGACCGCGCACGGGCGCGAGGCCGGAGTTGGGTTTGCCGATCTGGCCGGCAACGCAGGCGATGGAGGCGATGGTGTGCACCGTCTTCAGGTTCTGCTTCTGCTGGCATACGCCCATACCCCAGCCAATGATGGCAGAGGGCTTCGCCGTGGCGTACATCTCGGCAGCTTGGTGGATCAACGCGGGCTCGACACCCGTGATGTCCTGTACGGATTCGGGAGTGTAGTTCTTGATGGTCTCCCACCATTCGTCAAAGCCGTTCGTGTGCTCGGCGACGAATTCCTTGTCGTAGAGGCCATCGTTGACCAAGCAGTTGGCAAAGGCGTTGAGGAACGCAACGTTGCAACCGTTCTTGATCGGAAGGTAGAGATCGGCGATACGCGCGGTTTCGATATGGCGCGGGTCGGCGACGATGATCTTGCAACCCTTTTCTTTGGCTCGCACGATACGCCTTGCGACGATGGGGTGCGAATCGGCAGGGTTATAGCCGAAGAGGAAAATGCAGCCCGCATCCTCCATACCGGGGATGGAGCATGACATGCAACCTGAACCAACCGTGTCCATCAGACCGAGGACAGTAGGGCCGTGTCAAGTACGGGCGCAGTTGTCCACGCTGTGGGTGCCGATGCACGCACGCGTAAACTTCTGCATGACGTAGTTCGCCTCATTGCCGCCGCCTCGCGAAGAGCCAGTGGTCATGACAGCGTTAGGACCATATTCGTCAATTATGGCCTGCATCTTAGATGCGGTGAAATCCAGTGCCTCGTCCCAGCTTACGCGCTCAAGATCCGCGCCCTTAGTGCGGCGGATCATCGGGTGCAGTACGCGAGGAGTCAAGATCTTGGTGTCGTTGATGAAGTCGTAGCCGCTCATGCCCTTAAGGCACAGCTCGCCCTGATTGGTGATGCCGTTGAGCGGTTCGGTACCCACGACCTGGCCGTTTTGGACCAGGAGGTTAAACTGGCAACCGGCGCCGCAGTACGGGCAGATCACTTTATGCTTCTCCATGACACCCTCCTTCCTTTTTCTGCTACCGATTACTCGGTACTTATTTGACAATCATTGGGCCTGTCGCCCCAACGCTTACGCCTCGTTTTCGATGGTGGCGCGGGCACGCTCGGCAGTCAGTTCTGCCAGGCGCTCCTCGTCAACCAGGGTGAGGCCCTTGGTCGGGCACGCCTCGGCACACGCCGGACCGCCGGGACGGTCCACGCACAGGTCGCACTTGAGCACGAAGCTCTTGGTCTGCGAACCCACGCGAACGTCGCCCATCAAGACCGGAACCTGCGTGGTCGCCACGCTCACGGCGCCAAAGGGGCATGCCATGACGCAGCTCTTGCAGCCGATGCAGTTGTCCTCGTTGACGCCGATACGATGGTTCTTTGGATCAAAGAACAAGGCGCCCGTAGGGCAGGCCTTGGCGCACGGAGCGTCCTCGCAGTGGTGACATGCCACCGGCGCGGAAATCTCGTAGGTGCGCGTTACGCGCAAGCGAGGTGCGGCGATGTTGCCGGGAATATCGTGTGCCTCGATGCACGCCGCCATACAGGTTTGGCACCCAATGCAGCGCGAGGAATCGGCTACGACTCGTTTATTGCCCATGTTGTTCACTCCCTCCTGAATCCCATGCCGGAGAGACCCTGCCGACGTTGCCCCGGACCGCCCGTGGTCCGGCATCGGCGTATCGAGTGCATGCGGCGAAACAGGCACTTCGATAGAATTCCTCCAACGATATACAGGTTAAATATACGCAGTTGCAGGGGGCAAACTTGAGCATAGGCCCTGCAATACGGGTGTATTGCAGGGGTTTTGGCAGGTTGGAATTATTCTCTAGAGGCTATAAAGGTGAGTGTATTACATGCGTACGCCTCAGAGATTTTTACGCACTCTCATTTTGGATGTATTACGCTTGTATACATGTTAATGGTTATTTACTTGAGCGAAATAAAGTAATCGTTATAAGATGCTCAAGTATCGGCACATGCCGCATTTGACCGACTATATTGCACGCTCATTAAGGGGGCCAGTGATGTCATCGACTCAAAAACGAGCCATCCTGCAGGTGCGCATTCGCGAGGAAGACAAGCAGCATGCCGAACGTCTCTACGACGCCATGGGCACATCGCTCGCCGAGGCCGTCCGTCTTTTTGTCGCGCAGAGCATTTTGATGCGCAAGCTCCCCTTTCAGCCGGTCGCCGTGCGCTCAAAGGACGGCACCGCCGCCTATGGATCGCTCAAAGCATATGGTGACCCCAATCGCCGCTCCGAGGAGCGCAATGCCTGGATTGAATACCTTGCCACAGAAAGTGACGATTCGATTTTGGGCCCCGAGGAAGTAGATATCCATGAGTAGCACCATCATCGACGAGACCGTCATCCTTCGCTATCTGCTCGACGACGACGAGGTCCTGTCACCGCGCGCCGCCAAGGTCATCGCCACGCGCACCGCTCGTGTCTACCCCGAAATCATCACGCGCGTCGTGGTCACGCTGCGCGACGTCTATAAGGTTCCCCGCGTTGAGATTGCTGCGGCCATGAAAAGGCTGCTCGATGACGTCATGGTCGACGAGCCCACCGTTGTCGCCCTTGCCGTCAAACTCTTTGGCAAAACGCATATGGACTTTAGCGACTGCCTCCTCGCAGCCCGAACCGCCATCTACAACGATGATGTCGTGAGCTTTGGCAAGCCCATCATCCAAGGGATGATCGATTACCGCCGCAAGCGCCAAACCGCAGCCGACGCCCGCAGCCACAGCACCGACGCCACCATCGACAAGCTCCGCCACCAATCCCGCAGCTAACCCCATCCCACCCTAAGTTGCGGTGAAATAGTTCCTGTTTTCAAGCTTCCATAGGCCTTTTAGGAACTAATCCACCGCAACTTCCAGGTTGGCCATCCGAAACCGGCAGCCTTGGACCGCTAATCCTACTGTTCGCCACGAAATGGGCCTATTTACTACATTTAACCGAATACCCTCGACCATACCGAAATCCGAAAAATCAAAACCGCTGGTAGACGGCTTGCAGATTTTCCAAAAATGCTGCTATGGTCGACCCCCGCGGGCCAAACGTAGTAGATGGGCCGCTTTCGTGGCTCAACACCAGACCAATCATTTTGGAACAGAGCTTTTTGACCACATTTGCCAGCCGATCGCTAGAGTAGTCAAAAAAGCCCCATCCCAAATTAGCTACCCCGGCCTTCAATAGGTTCGCAAAAGCCAAAAAACAGTCCGTATTTCAGCGCAACTTAGGAGGGGATGTGGGGTCCCGGCATGTATATGAAAATGGCTCTGATTCTCAAAAGGAACCAGAGCCATTCATCTATCTTGTGGAGCGGGCGACGGGAAATCCAAGGGTTTGCTTCGCAAACCCTTGTTTCGCTGCGGGCCATTGGCCCTTGCGTGCTGCGCTGGAAAATGCTCACGCATTTTCTCAGCTTCGCACCCTGCCGAGTTCGATTCCCGTCGCCCGGCACGCTAATGAAAACGGCTCTGGCACCAAAAGGAGCCAAAGCCGTTAAAGCTATCCTATGGAGCGGGCGACGGGAATCGAACCCGCGTCATCAGCTTGGAAGGCTGGGGTTCTACCATTGAACTACGCCCGCAAGATATGGTCGGGACGACAGGATTTGAACCTGCGACATCCTGCTCCCAAAGCAGGCGCGCTACCAAACTGCGCCACGTCCCGAAGGTGTTGAGCAGCTAAGGTCTAAACCTTGCGTGTCCCAAAGCGAAGGAAATTATAGGGGAGACTCCCCGCCTGTGCAAGCGCAGAAACCCTAGCTCCTCGAATGTGCGACAAAACGACTATGGAGCAGGCCAATCACAAAGGCAACCACGGCAACCGGCGCCCACGCGGCTCCAATGTCCGCAAGCGGCAGCGCATCGAACGGCAGCCACGCGCCCGCAAAGAACGCATCGCGGACCGAGGTGATCACACTCTGCACCGCGACCACGCCGCCGACCCACACCCACACCTGCGGATGAGCGTCGCAAAAGCCGTGCACCAGGCCCATCAGTACCAGTACGATGGCAACGGGATACAGGGCGTTGAGCATGGGCACCGAGAACATAAGGATCATGTCGAGGCCCACGTTGGAGAGCACGCACGAAAACGCCGCGAACACAAAGGCGAGAATCGCGAAGGGACGGCGCATGGCCTCCTCGGAAGCCTCCGCTCCCCCTTCGACCACATACGTCTCGCAGAAGTAACGCGAGCAGCAGCTGATAAGGCCAATACACACGTTCATGCAGGCAAGGAAAAAGATCGCGAAGACCACGACCGTGCCGACAAGGCCAAAGTGCATGGAGGCAGAGAGGGCAAGGATGGCGGCGCCGTTGGTGGCATCGGGCATAACCGTGCCGAGCTGCATGCCGGCAAGCGCCAGGCCGCAGTAGATGATGGCCATGAGCACGCCGGCGATCACACCCGAACGCGAGATCTCGAAGGCCACGCGCTTATCGTCGGTAACGCCGAGCTCATGGATGGTCTCGGCGATGATGATGCCAAAGGCGAGCGACGCGAGCAGGTCCATGGTCTGGTAGCCGGTCAAAAAGCCCTGCACGGCAGCACCGGCATCGTAAGGAGTCTGAGGCGCGGCAGCCGGTCCCAGCGGCGAGACCACGGCAGCACCCACGACCAGCACGATGAGCGCAATGAGCGCGGGGCCCGTAATGCGACCGAGTACGCGTGTGATGACACCCGGGCGCAGCGTGAGCGCAAACGCGACGACAAAGAAGCCGACGGCAAACACCAGGCGAGCCGTGCCAAGCGAGACGCCCTCGGGCAGCAGCGGCACCAGCATCTCGAAGGCCGTGGAGCTCGTACGCGGAATGGCCAGGCACGGGCCGATCGCTAAATAGACCGCCGCGACAAAGAACTCACCGAACTTGGGGTGCACGCGGCCGGCAAGCTCGCGCGCCGTTCCGGCAAGCGCCACGGCGATAAAGCCCATGACGGGCAGGCCGATGGCGGCGATGAGAAAGCCGAGCATGGCGACCGGCGTGGCAGAACCTGCCTGCAGCGCCAGCAGTGGCGGAATAATGAGGTTGCCGGCGCCAAAGAGCATCGAGAACAGGGCGATGCCGACGGTGACGACATGGTCGGAGCGCAGACCGCGCGGGGCGGATGAAGCCATGGGTCCACCTTTCGGGTTGAAACAAAAAAATGGGACGGGCAAAAACACCCGTTCCGCAAGTATATACGCTCTAGCAGCTTTAGCAGGCTAAATCGCACAGAGCATCGATAGCCGTGTCGACTTCTTCGGTCGTGTTGAAATACCCAAATGAGAAGCGGACGACGCCCTGGCGCTCGGTCCCCAGCGCGCGGTGCATGAGCGGAGCGCAATGGGCGCCGGGGCGCGTCGCAATCCCCCACCCTTGCATGAGCGCATCCGAGATCTCGGCAGAGTCGATATCGCCAACGTTGAGCGACACGATCGCCGAGCGCGCGGGCTGGTCAAACACACCGTAAAGCGCAATGCCGGGTATTTCGCGAACGCTGGCGAGGAAACGCTCGGCAAGCGCACACTCGTGGGCAGCAATCGCCTCGACCCCACCCTGGGCCTCGATAAAGTCGAGACCAGCGGAAAGGCCCGCGATGCCGTGGCCGTTGAGCGTGCCCGCCTCAAGGCGCGTGGGCCACTCAAGCGGCTGCAGCTCATCGAAGCTGTGTACACCGGTGCCGCCCATGGCCCAGGGTGCCACATCGACGCCCTCCGCCACGGCCAGGCCGCCGGTGCCCTGGGGTCCCATGAGCCCCTTGTGGCCGGTAAAGCACACAACGTCGAGCCCCATGGCCTGCATATCGATATGCACCGTGCCGGCAGACTGCGAGGCATCGACGATCACAAGCGCGCCGGCCGCATGGGCCATGGCCGCCACGCGCGCAATGTCGACCGCGTTGCCGGTCACATTGGAGGCGTGCGTCACCACCACGGCACGCGTGCCCGGCGTGACCAGCCGCTCGAGCTCGTCGTAGTCGAGCACGCCGTTCGCGTCGCAGCCCGCATGCTCAACGGTCACGCCCTGCTCTGCCGCCAGGCGGTTGAGCGGACGCAGCACGGAGTTGTGCTCGAGCACCGTCGTGACCACACGGTCGCCGCGGCGCACCACCCCGTTGATGGCGGTGTTGAGCGCCGCCGTGGAGTTGGGCGTAAAACAAACATGGTCAGCACGCGGACAGCCCAGCAAGCGCGCAAGCTTGGCGCGGCAGCCGTGGATGGTACGCGCCGCATCGAGCGCACCCGACGCGGCGCCGCGCCCGGCATTGCCGAGCGAGCGCATCGCCTGCGTCACGGCATCGATGACCGCCTGCGGCTTGTGCATGGTCGTCGCCGCGTTATCCAAGTAGATCATCGCACGACCTCCCACATATCGATCACGGTATAGCCCTCGGTGGGAACGCCCGCCGCGGCAAGCTCGCCGCGCAGCAGCTCCTCATCGGCAGGCGACGCCTTCCACGCCAGACCGCAGCCGGCAGCGACCTCCCCGGGCACGGGAATCGTTCGCCCGGGAAGACCATGCTCAGCGCACAGGGACTCGCAACCCATGGCGGCCGCCGTGGTGGGAAACGTGATGACAAGCGCCGGGCGCTTCTCCCTCATGGCAACTCCAACCAATACGCTACGGGCGCACAACGCGCACGGCCTGCTCCATCTTCTCCACGATCACGTACATGTTGGTGACCTCGCCCACCGCGAGCTGGTCCCTAATGCCATAGTGGTCGAGGCAGGTGCCACAGGTAAGGATCTCGACGCCCTGCTCGGCCAGACCCTTCAGGTCGTCGAGTACCGGTGAGCCCTCGACGGTGAGCTTGGCGCCGCCGTTGTAGAAAAGCATGGTCGCGGGCAGCTCCTCCTGCTGCGTCACGGCAAAGATGAAGGCCTTCATGAGCTTGTGGCCTAGCTCGTCGTCGCCACGGCCCATGCAATCTGTGTAGACGGAAATGACGAGCTTACCCTTGCCAGCGCTGGCGTCGCAGAAGGCAGCGCCATCCTGCTCGGGATCGGCCGCGGCAACGGCGCCAGAGGTCGCCACGGTCACGTGCCACTCGGCGTCAGAAACCTTCTCGACCGAGGCCGTGCAGCCCTTCTCCTGCGCCATCTTGGAGATGTTCTTGACGGCGGTCTCGTTGTCGACCGAGGTCACCACGGCACCCTCGCCGTCAAGCTGCTTGAGTGCCTTAAGCGTCTTGACGACGGGCAGCGGGCAGGCATCGCCCATGGCATTGACTTCAATTTTGGTAGACATAGTTTTTCCTTTCGAATAAATCGTTTTAGAACGGTACAGAGTTCAATAAACGTGTCGTTAACGGACAACGCGAACGGTAGGACCGCCTGGCACCTGCTCGCACACGCGACCGACGACGGCGGCGATGCGCCCCTCGGCATGTAGACGGCGCGCAAGCTCATCCACAGCGGCAGCAGGCGCCGCGATGAGCAAACCACCCGAGGTCTGCGGATCGTACAGCGCATCCAACATGCCCGGCTCCAGGTCATCGTCGGCCGCCACGCGCGGGCCAAAGAAATCCTGGTTGCGGTAGGAGCCCGCGGGGATAATGCCCAGACGCGCCATGTCGAGCACCTGGTCAAAGAGCGGCACCGCCCCCGACGCGAGCTCGATTTGCACGCCCGAGCCCTCGACCATCTCGCATGCATGCCCGATCAGGCCAAAGCCCGTAATGTCGGTACAGCCGTGAAGCTCGAGCCCCTCGGCCAGACGAATCGGTGCCTCGTTGAGGGTGCGCATCGAGTCGAACATGACTGCGGCCTCGTCCTGCTCGATGAGCTCGCCCTTAATGGCCGTGGTGATGATGCCCGAGCCGATCGCCTTGGTCAGCAGCAGGACATCGCCCACGCGTGCGCCGCCGTTGGCGAGCATGTGGTCGAGTGGCACAAAGCCGCTCACAGACAGGCCGTACTTGGGCTCGTCGTCGTTGATGGTGTGGCCGCCCGCGATGGTGCAGCCAGCCTCGACGCATTTGTCGGCGCCACCCGCCAAAATCTGCCCGGCAACCTCAACGCCCAGGCAATTGGGAATGCACAGCAGGTTCATAGCATGGCTCGGTCGTCCACCCATGGCGTATATGTCCGACAGCGAGTTTGCCGCCGCGATCTGGCCAAACAGATAGGGATCGTCGACCATCGGCGGGAAGAAGTCGATGGACTGCACGAGGCCCAAGTTATCGCCAACGCGAAAAACGCTCGCATCGTCGGAGGTATCGAACCCCACGAGTAGGTTGTCGTTATGCACATTGGGTAAGTCGCCCAGGACCTGGGCGAGGGCTCCAGGAGCCAACTTAGCGGCTCAACCGCTCGCGGCAGTCATAGACGTGAGCTTAATCTGATCGTCAGCCATCGATACCTCCTCTCATTGGTCAATCAGTTCCTCCCAGTATACGCATGAATGCGAGCCTGCAGCGGATGCATTAATTGAGCGCCTGCGCGCGAATCGCCGCGCCAATGGCACCGGCAAAGCGGGCCTGGGGCGAGGTGGTGACCGGCGACCCCAGTAGCTCGCCCAACCGCTCCACCACGAAGGCGTTCTCGCACAGGCCACCGGTCAGGTAGTACGGGGCGCCCGCGGCCTGCCCGGCCATGGTCGCCACGCGCGAAACCACGCTGTCGATCACGCCACGCGCAATGTTCTCGCGCGGCTCACCGCGACCGATCAGGCTGATAACCTCGCTTTCGGCAAACACGGTGCACATGCTGCTGATCTTGGTGGGCTCGCCGGAACACGCCAGGTCGGCCATCTGCTGCTGGGAAATGCTTAGGCGGTCGGCCATGATCTCCAAAAAGCGCCCCGTGCCGGCAGCGCACTTGTCGTTCATGGCGAACTTTGCCACGCGGCCTCCTTTAAGCTGGATGACCTTGGTGTCCTGGCCGCCCACATCGACCACGGTGCCATGGTCGCCAAACAGACGCACGGCACCGGTACCGTGGCAGGTAATCTCGGTAACGACTTTATGCGCATAGGGCACGGCGACACGGCCGTAGCCGGTCGCGATCACGCGCACGTCGTCGGCAGCCACGTCATAGCCGGCCGCTGCCAGTGCCTCGCGCAGCCGCTCGGAAGCATCGACCGAGGAGAACCCGGTTGGCTGCACGCACGTCCACGCCACCGAACCCTCCCCGTCGACCACAGCAGCCTTAGCCGCCGTAGACCCGATATCAATCCCGATCCCTATCATGGCTCTCTCCCAATCTAAACATCAAAGGTAGCGGCGCGTTCAGGCGCCTTGGCATCCTCCCTCACGTGTAACAAAGGGCCAGTCCCTTTGTCACATACCGTCACCTACAGGGTTTCGATAAAGGCGGCGATGCGCGTCTCGATCTGGCCCATGTCGCCGTTGCTGTAGTCGGTCTCGATCTTCATATACGGAATGCCCGCACCCTCGACGGCCTCCTGCATGCGTGCACTCTCCACGTTAAAGGTGTGGCACGCCTGGAGCACGCTCTCCACTACGCCATCGACGTGATACTTCTCGCACATGGCCAGCGTGTTTTCCATACGACCGTCGTTGGGCGTCATGACCGAGCAGTTGATATCCAGATAGCGGTCGGCGATGGCGCGCAGAATGTCGGGAGCCTCCGGGTCGATCATCATGGCCGCCGTGCGCTCGCCCGAGCAGTCGTCCATGCACACGACCACACCGCCGTTGGACTCGATAGTACGGCCGATCTTGTTGATCACGCCGCCCACCGGGCAGCCGGTGATCAGAATGCGCTTGGCGTCTGCCGCGACCGGGCGCTCACCCGCGTCGTAGGTCTCGCGCAGCTTGACAACCTTTTGCTCCAGCTGCTGCGTATAGGCCTCGATATCAAAGCTGAACGTACCGGCAAACATGGTGCTCATCAGGTCGACGCCGCTCATGGCCGCCGGCTGGTTGGCCTGCAGCGCAAACATCTCGAGTTGGGCGGCACGCAGGCGATTACGACGACGGACAGCGGCGCGCAGGTCGTCATCGGTGATCGTAATACCGTAGAAGTTCTCGAGCTCCTCCTTAAGCAGACGGCACTCCTCGTACCAGCCCTCACGCTCGTAGGCACGATCGCGACCCTGCGGAAGATGCAGAATGTGCGTGCGCTTGAGCTCGTTGAGTAGCTCGTACATCTTCTTCTTGCCGTCGCAGGTGGTCTCGCCGATGATCATGTCGCTAAAGTACGTAAACGGGCACTTTTGCGAGTAGGCAAAGCCGTAGGTCGACTTGATGAGCGGGCAGAGGTTTGCCGGCAGCACCTTCTCGGCCTCGGGAATCACCTCATCGGACGTACCGCACAGAGCGACACTTGCGGCCCCCGCGGCATCGATAATCTCGAGCGGCGTATAGCTGCACAAAAAGCCGACCAGGCGATTGCCCGCCTGCTTGTAATCCTTGACACGAATAAACGCCGCCTTGCGCTGCTCGTTGAACTCCTCAAACGTGCGCGGCAACGGCTGCTCAATATTTTCCGACATATAACTCCTTAACAAACCTTTTGACCAACCGAGGAAACGGCTTTCCCAGGAGCCCGAGGTTGCCGTGAAAGAGGAACGCCGCGTATTTTGGTACGTAAGCGACGGTTTGAACGGCAAGATCGGGTGCCTGGGGAAGCCGCCGGAACGGATACCCCTAAATGGTTTCCAAGAAAGCCTCGATCCTGGTTTGCAGTTGGCCTGCATCCTCGCCGGCGTAGTCGGTCGTGATGTGCATAAACGGAATGCCGGCTTCCTCGGCGGCCTTCTCAACGACAAACGACTCCATCTCGTAAAGCGTGCAGAACTGCAGGGCCACGTCGACGATGCCGTCGGCATGCAGGTCCTTGGCCATCTGGACAATATCCTTCATACGCTGGTCGTTGGGCGTAAAGACGGCGCAGTTGATCTTGAAGTAACGCTCGGCGATGGCATCGAGCATCTCGTCAACCGTCTCACCGGACTCGTCAACCAGATCCTTGTAGTAGCGCGAGCCCGTGCAGGACTCCTCGCCCACCACAACGCCGCCGGCCTTCTCGATGAGGTTGAACAGCTTCCAGTTGGGCACGGCCATGGGCGTGCCGGTGTACAGGATACGCTTGGTCCCCTTGGACGCCACGCCCTCGCCGGCCTCGACACGCTGCTCGCACTCAGCCGCCATATCGTTGATGGCTCCGGTCAGACGCGGCGTGTCGTCCATAAAGGCGGCCTGAACGGTCAGCAGGCTGTCGAGACCGCTGATGGGCGCCGGGTCGGCAGCGCGCGTGGCAGCGAGGCGCTGCAGGGCGCGACGCTTCTCGTTGACGGCGTGGATGGCGGCCTTCAGACGCTCGGGCGTAATCTTGACGCCACACTCTTCCTCGATCTTGGCGGCGAGCTTCTTGACCTCGGCCTTCCAGGTCACGAGCGTCGACTCGTCGTGCACGTTGGGAATATCCATGACGTACATGTTCTTTTGCGTGGCAAAGAACTCGTAGGCCTTCTTCTTGCCATCGCAGGTGTTCTCGCCCACCACCAAGTCACTCGACTCAATGTAGGGGCAGACCTCGCCCAGCTTAAAGCCGGCAAAGCTCTTGATAAGCGGACAGGTGTTGCGCGGCAGGTGCTCCTCAACCTTATCGGTTGCCCAATCGGCACCAGAGCATAGACCCACGGGGATACCGTCGCAGGCAAGTACGATCTCCTCGGGCACGTAGACGCAGAACGAGCCGACGATCTTGGTGGCCTCGCCGGCCTCCTTCTTGTCGAGCATCTCCTTAATACGGCCGCTGTGGATGTTGGTGGCGACAAAATCCAGGTAGGACGTAGACTTGGGGCGATTGTTCTGCGTCAGGAACATATCGCCGTACATCTGGCCCACGGCGCCCAGCAGCAGGTCGTGGTCGGCAAGATTCATGCCGAGGCTCTCCCACATCGGATGGAAATCAAATTCTTCAGCCATGACGGTTCCCCTCTCGAACCAAAAACGGATAACGGCGGTATCGATGCACGACGGACGGCGATTGTCCGGCCGTGCTCAAACCCGGAATTGTAGGGAACCTGCCTTGCGGACGGTTATTTAGTTGTGCGTCGTCTCTCCCGGAGCCGTGAACATACCTGCTCATATGCGGCTCCGAGCCATATATAGGGCACGCGCGGCAACGCGGCGAATGTATGTCGTCTGCGGCATGTGCGCACCCTCCTCTACAAGTTGAGGTCAACTATATCAACGGTCGTCGACCATGCGAACACCGTTGACATTCGTACGACAACCTCGTGTGCCGTCGTTTAATAAATAATTATCTGTGTTGATAAGAGTTTGTCATTCCCCATTCGGCGAACGGCAAGACAAAGCCGCCGAGACTTATATCCCCGACGGCATTACCCGGCGCTACCGACAAACCAGATGGATCCTGCTGGCATCAAAATGCATACGCAGGGTCTCGCCTTCTTGCGGTAACCCATCCGCTGGTACGCTCAATTTGTTGACCTTCCACTGCAGACGCGTTGGCGCATCGGCCCGCGGCGCATCCAACAGCACCAGGCGCTCAAAACGCGAATCGCTCACGCGCGCCACGTGCAGGTCGTAGCTGTTGCGACCCCGCTCGGCACGGTTGTCCACATGGAAGTAGCTCGCGCGAATGCCCAGGTACGCCACATTATCGGGAACCTCGCGACCCACGTTAAAGGTCATGCCCCAATCGAGCGCCTCAACTTCTTCGTCGCCGATCTTGCGCGCCCGGCTTGTGTTCTTGCAGCCCGTCAGGCGCAGCGCCGCCAGCGTCTGCGGACGGCGGACCACGTCCTCGACGGAGCCGATCTCCTCGACATGTCCGTTATGCATCACGCAAATGCGCTCGCACAGGCGGCATGCCTCGTCAATATCGTGGCTCACGTAGAGCACGGTGCGGTTGCATACATCGAACAGGTCGAGCATGTTCTGTTCGAGGGCGCTCTTAAGATAGGAATCGAGTGCGCTCATGGGCTCGTCGAACATAAAAATGCCCGGATGCGCCGCCACCATGCGCGCAAGCGCCACACGTTGCTGCTGACCGCCCGAGAGTCGCGCGGGATAGCGGTCGGCAAAATCGGCCAGTCCAAAGATACCCAGGTAGCGCTCGGCAAGCTGCTTGCGCGCCGCGGCGTCGCCCGCATCCTTTACGCCGGCACATACGTTATCGGCCACTGTCATATTAGGGAACAGCTGATAGTTTTGGAACAGCAGGGCGCATTTTCGCTCCTGGGGCGACAGGTTGATGCCCGCCCCCGAGTCAAAAAAGGTCACGCCGTTGACGACGATCTTGCCCTCGTCGGGCGTCTCCACACCGGCAATGCAGCGCAGCGTGCAGCTCTTGCCACAACCCGAGGCGCCCAGCAGCGCCACGCGCTCCTCGCCGGCCTCAAGCTGCATGTCGAGCATAAAGCCGGGATAGCGCTTTTTGATATCCAGAACGAGTGACATGACCTATCGACCTCCCTGCGGCGCCGCATCATCGCGCATGAGCTCGGCCAGCGCCTCGCGATCGATACGCAGGGCATCGCCGCCGACTGCGTCGAGCGAATCGCCCTGTCCGGCGAGATCTTTGGCCTGTTTGCGCTCCGCACGGGAAAGGCCCCGCTCGCGATACTTTTGCGAATGAGCGGTGTACATGTTGATGAACAGGATGACCAAAAAGCTAAAGACAATCACGACGACGACCCAAAAGAGGGCCACCGACGTGTTGCCGCCCATCCACTCAAAGTAGATGGCGATGGGAATGGTCTGCGTAATACCGGCGTAGTTGCCCGCAAAGAACAGCGCGCAGCCAAACTCGCCCATCGCGCGGGCAAAGGCGAGCACCGTGCCGGCGGCAATAGAGGGCCACCCAAGCGGCATCATAAGCTTGGTAAAGATGAGACGCTCGGACCATCCCAAGGTTCGCGCGGCGTCGAGCATCTGCGTGTCGAGGCTCTCGAAGGCTCCGAGTGCCGTACGATAGACGAGCGGGAACGACACCACCACGGCAGAGATCACCGCCGCCGGCCACGTAAAGACAATCGAGACGCCGTGCGCGATAAGCCACCGACCGACCCCGGTCGATCGACCAAATAGCATAAGCAGCAAAAAGCCGCACACCGTAGGCGGCAGCACCATAGGAATCGTAAAGACCGAATCGAGCAGGCCCTTGATGCGACTCGAGGTACCCATGGTCTTCCACGCGGCGAACAGGCCCAGCGCAAACGCGATCACCAGGGCAAGACCGCTCGTTTTAATGGACACCCAAAACGGGCGATAGTCGATGTCGCACAAAAAGGAGGTCAGAGAGGTCCAGGGCCCCTGCTCATCCCGCAATACGACAGACGATGCTTCTACCATGTGAGCGCTATCAAGCCAACGCGCGCCGCCCTTGGCATCACCCGAGGCTGATGCAATCACCACATAGCGGTCCCCATCCGCACCGCGCTCGTCAAAGCCATAGGTATACCCGCCGGAATCAAACGTTGTTTCCGCCGTGACATACCAAGGAAGATCCACGTCCCCCAGCTGCGCACCTCCCATGCAGTTTGCGCTGTCGAGCTTACAGACGAGGGCCTTGAGACCCGATACGCACTCGTTGTCCTGCGGATCCAATCCATACTTCTCGACCGCCTTGGGCGATATCCACACCACAACGCGATCGGCAGCAGGCGCCACCACAAGGTCCACGTCCTCGTCAACGGGAAACCGGTAGCCCTCAGGCTGGCCCTCCATGGCACGAGCGGTCCCCTTGGCCAGCCGCTCAAAACCCTCGATCCCATAGGAAAGCCCATGAGCGGTCGCAGCAACCTGGGCCCCGTCCTCAGCGTCCCCAGCAAACGCAAATCCCGGCACCCAGCAAAGCGCGAAGGTCAAAGCACAGGCGACAAGCATGCGGAATCTATTAAGCACGAAAAGCTCCAAGCGAATACAAGAACGGAGTGAAACACAAAACGATGGAATTATCGCGCCAAGCCGCACTACGCGGAAAGCTCAAAGCCGTACTTGGCCCAAATCTTCTGAGCCTTCTTGTTGGTCAGACAGAAGTCGATGAACGCCTTGGCTTCGTCGGCGTGCTCGGAGCTCTCGGCAACGGCACCCGGATACACGATGGGCTTGTGCGAGTCCTCGGGACACACGAAGGCCTCCTCGATGCCGTCGTAGCGGAAGATATCGGAGCTGTAGACAAATCCAGCCACGCAGTCGCCCGTGGACACATAGGCGGCGGCGGTACCAACTTTGTCGGCCAGGGCCACCTTGTCGGCGATCTCGGGCGCATACTCGCCGTCGTCGCCCTCGGTGCCGGTGTAGAGGCCCACGGAAGCCAGCGCCTGGTTGGCGTACTTGCCGGCGGGGACGGTCTTGGCGTCGCCGATGGCGATCTTGCCGTCCAGGTTCGCGACGTCGGCGATGGCCTCGATCTTGGTGTCGGAGCCCTCGGCGCGAATAATCACGAGGTCGTTGACGAACATGTCCTCACGCGTGTCGGCGTCGACGAGCTCGGCGGTCTCAGCGTCATCCATGGTACCCTTGGAAGCGGTGATGAGCACGTCGACCGTGGCGCCGGCCTTCATCTGCTCAACGAGGTCGCCGGAGGCCTTAAACTGCGTATCGGCAAAGGTGGTGCCGGTCTGGTCGGTGTAGAGCTCCTGGACCTCGGGAAGGGCCTTCTCGAGGGAGTTGGCGGCAAAGACCTGCAGCTCGACGGTTTCCTTCTTGGAAGAGGCCTTGGCGGAGCCGGCATCGGATCCGGCCGGCTCGGACGTCTTGCTGCCCGAGCAACCGGCAAGACCAAGGCCGGCAGCGGCGACAGCAGAAAGTGAGACGAATCCGCGGCGAGAAACCAAATCGAACATATTCAACCCTTTCGGACCTTGTGCCCGGGTACCCCACCGCGGGCTTTAATCTGCAACCAGATTATACTTCTGCGCGAATAATGTTAGTGAGAAATTATTCTCGCCAGAGAATATAGTTTCGAGTTAGCGTGCACCTCGGCGTCGCTTCGGCGGAAAACAAAGGCGGAGCAGCCGTTTAGGTCGCCCCGCCGCAGGTAAACCGCTTAGTTGGTATGTCCGCCGCCCGCTGTCATCTGAGCTGCGTGCTCCAGCTGATCTGCTATGGCCTCCCAGCTTTCGCGGGCGGCCTTCGTAGAACCGGGAAAGTTTACGACAAGTGTATGACCTCGTTGCATGCAAATAGCGCGCGAGAGCATGGCGCGGCGCGTCTTGGTCATGGAGTACGCACGGATCGCCTCGGCAATACCCGGCACATCGCGGTCGCAGACGGCACGCGTCGCCTCGGGCGTCACATCGCGCATCGAAAGCCCCGTGCCGCCGCAGGTGAGCACGACATTGGCGTGACACTCATCGGCGGCCTCCACGATGGCATCACCAATCTCGCTGACGTCGTCGCGCACGACCACATGTGAGGCGACCGTCCAGCCCTGTGCCTCGATAAGCTCCTCGAGTGCGGCCCCAGCCTCGTCCTGGGCAAGGTCGCGCGTATCCGAGCACGTCACGATCGAAATCTTCAACTCCATAGCGATCCTCCTATAGCACCGTTCCCTCAGGCAGGTCGACACGCACGACATCCACGACGTCGCCCGCCGCAAGGTCGCACGGTCCTTCGTCAATACGCAACAGGCAATTGGCCCGCTGCATCGTGCCGAGCAGCGCCGAATTCTGCGTCTTGGCCTCGGTCACCAACAGCTCACCGGTCTCGGGGTCGCGCAAAACCGTGGCGCGATCGAAGAAGCGGCGATGCTGTCGCTTTTTCACGCCATGTGTGAGCGTCGCCTGCTGCACGGGACGCACGCCCTCGGCAAAGCCGCGCATCTTGCGGATCGCCGGACGGGCAAGCATCTCAAAGCCTACATACGCCGCGGCCGGATTGCCTGAAAGCCCTAGGTAGGGCTTACCCCCGAGCAAGCCAAACGTGATGGCCTTGCCCGGACGCATCGAGATGCGGTCAAACAGCACCTCGCCCTCGCGCCGGACGAGCGCCGTCACATAGTCGTAATCGCCCGCCGAGGCGCCACCGCTCGTAATGACAAAATCGCACTCTCGCGTGGCGCGATGTACCAGCTCGGCAATCGCCTGCTCATCATCGGGCGCGATGCCGTAGAACACGGGCTCGGCGCCGGCATCGAGTGCCTCGGCCATCAGCGCCGAGGAGTTGGAATCGCGAATCTGACCACGCGCCGGTACCTTACTCGGTGCGACCAGTTCCGTGCCCAGCGAGATGATGCCCACACGCGGGGCAGCGTGCACCTTCACGCTCGCGTATCCGGCGCTCGCCAGCAGACCCGCGCCCGCCGGAGCCACGACCTCGCCGGCGTGCATCACAACATCGCCGGCATGGGCCTCCTCGGCAGCAGAGCGAACGTTCTCCCCTACCTTGGCCGGCGCCGAGAACCTCGCTCGCGAGCCCTCGTTGCCGTCACCGTCGAGCACATCGACGATCTCATACTTCACCACGGCATCGGCACCTTCGGGTACCGGCGCGCCCGTCATGATGCGGACCGTCTCGCCCGCGCCGATTGCGCCCTCAAACACATGGCCCGCGGCCTCGTGTCCGATAACGTCAAGCGTCACCGGCGCCTCGTCAGACGCCTGCGTCAAGTCCGCCGAGCGCACGGCATATCCGTCCATAGCGCTGTTGGCAAACGGCGAGATGTCGATATCGGCCACCGCGTCCTCTGCCAAGGGAAGACCGGCAGCCTGCCACGCGGGAATCTCGACAACTTCGGTGCGATTCACGTGCGACAAGACGATCGCCTGTGCGTCCTCCAACGGAATGAGTATCTCTGCCATATACACCTCTAGCATGCAGCGGCGCACATCACGGGCGCCGATTCTTTATGTTTATCTCAGTATAATCCCTCGCCGCCTGCTCAAGACCTGGCCTGCGACCGCGAATACACCTGTCGGTAACGGACGGCGAAACAGAGCCGAAACCAACCTGCCGGTTTGTCTCGTTTGGCACGTTCTATAATGCTCGTGTTGCAACCCAAAAGAGGAACGTATGGCTTTTACCGACAAAACCGAAAGCGCAAACGAAACGCAGGATCATTCCCAGCCGCTCGACGATGGCGGCTTTTTCTCCCTGAACGACGTCATCACGGCAGGCAGGCATCAGCTCACCCGCTCCGAGCAACTCTTGGCTGCCGACACGCGCCGCAACGCCCGCAACCTACTCGCGAGCGCCAAGTTGCTCGTACTCGTCGTCATCGTCTCGGTCGCCATGGGCGTTGCCGCTTGGGCGTTTTTGGCCTCGCTGAATATCGCCACCGACTATCGCGAGCACCATGCGTGGATTTACGCACTGCTTCCCGTTGTGGGCGTTGCCACCGCATGGGTGTACAAAAACCACGGTCTTGCCGCCAAACGCGGTAACAACCTGGTCATCGACTCCGCTCTGGGCACACGCCTCATCCATATGCGCATGGCCGTCCTCACCTTCGTCTGCTCCACGCTCACGCACCTAACGGGTGGATCGGCCGGTCGCGAGGGAGCCGCGGTTCAGATTGGCGGCACCATCGCCAGCAACATCTCGAGCCTCGCCCACCTTAAAAAGCATGACCACCACGACCTCATGCTCGCCGGCATCTCGTCGGCCTTTGGCGCCGTATTCGGTTCGCCCCTTGCCGGAGCTTTCTTTGGCATGGAGATGTGCTTTATCGGCAAGATCGACTACACCGCGGGCATCTACTGCCTGGTCGCCTCGTTTACCGGCTACTTTACATCACTCGCCCTGGGTACCGAGTACGAGGCGAATGTTATCGTCAGCGTTCCCAACATGACACCACGGACGGTTGTCATCGTTGTTATCAGCGCCATTATCTTCGGTCTGACGGCACGCCTCTTTGCCTGGTCAGTTCGAACCGTCAAGAGCCTGTACGGTCGCTTTATCACCAATTATCTCGTTCGCGCACTTATGGGCGCACTCGTGGTTTTGGCCGCCTATGCCCTTCTCGACGTCTGGGACTACGCCGGCCTTTCCACGTGGCTTTCCGGCGCCGGATTTGCCGGCAACACCACCCTGGCAGACGCAGCCATCAAGTTGGTCGTCACAGCGCTTACCCTGGGTGCGGGCTTCCAAGGCGGCGAGGTCACGCCCCTGTTTGGCATCGGTGCGGCGCTCGGCGGCTGGATCGGTTGCCTCGTCGGAATCGACCCCAGTTTTCTGGCGGCTCTCGGCATGCTCGGCGTGTTCTGTGCCGGCCTCAACGTGCCCATCACCACTTGCATGATGGCCATCGACCTGTTCCACGGCACGGCCGCCGGGTTCTTTGTCATCGTGGCCTTTATCAGCTATCTCGCCGGCGGACACCGCGGCGTTTACCCCGCCCAGCGCATCATCTCACCCAAGCGCCGTTCGCTTATTGTGGATGAGGGCGGAACGGTAGCGGATGCTATCGAGCGCCACAACGACCTGATAGAGTAGACGTTAGTATTCGCCGTGCAGCCACAATCGGGGGCAATTCGACCTGAACGCGACCGCACCGTCACGTCATACGCCGGGAGTCGCCCCATGCACGCAACTGATTTTGGCCGCACGCTCATCATCGCCAACCCAGCCGCCCAGTCGGGTGCGGCGCGCGAAGTTGCCGAGCGCCTGCAACGCTTTTTGGATATGACCGCGCGCGCATCCCAGTTTGACCTGGTGCTGACCGAGCGCATGGGACACGCCAAGGAGCTGGCCGCACAGGCTCAGGGCTATCGCACCGTTATCGCCCTTGGCGGCGACGGCGTGATTCACGAGGTCGTCAACGGGCTTATGACGCAAGAGGAGGGCACCCGCCCCGCCCTTGCCGTCCTGCCCGTGGGCTCCGGCAACGATTTTGCCCAAACGCTCGGCATCGACGATTTCTCCGGCAAGGATTTTGGCGCACTGCTCACCTGTGAGCTGCAGCGTCAGGACATCGGGCGCATTCGCTCATGGAACCCCGCAAGCGGCAGCGGCGAGGCTACCGTTGAGTACTACGACCAGACGCTTTCGGTCGGCATCGATGCCGCCATCGGCCTTGGCACCACCGAGCTACGCAAAAAGACCGGCTTGACGGGCGCTCCGCTCTACACTCTCTCGGGACTTGAGCAGTTTGGCCTTCGCTATCGCAACTACCCCATGACAGTCAGTTTTGAAGGGACGCCCGCCGAGCGCGTGAGGGCGATCATCATGGCGATTCAGCTGGGTCCTACCTATGGCTCGGGCTATCGCATCTGCCCCGATGCCGACCCCTGCGACGGCGTACTCGACGTCTGCTACGCCTGCGGCCCCGTTCCGCGCGCGGTCGCGCTTCCCATGTTCCTTTCGGCCAAAGATGGCCACCATACCAAGCTGCCACCGGTTCGCATGCGCCGTTGTCGCCATGCCGAGCTTACCTTTGAGGAGCCCGACTACCCCATCCAGGCCGACGGCGAGCCCGTTGTCGCCTCGCGCATCGAGGTCGACATCCTCGCCGGCGCCCTCCACGTCTGGCGCCCCACCCGCTAACCCCACCTAAGTTGCGGTGAAATAGGGACTGTTTATGCAGCTAAAGCCGCAAAACAGTCCCTATTTCACCGCAACTTACAAGGAGGCTATTCGTCGCTGCCCGGTTTGCGTCGGTTGGCCTTTTTAATGGCGTTGAAGCGTTTGTCGTTGAGCCTGCGCTGGCGAGAGCGTTGAGGCACCTTGGTCTTTACGCGTCGACGCGGTGGACGCCCGCGACGCTCAAGCTCTGCCCTCAGCTTACGCAGACAGCAGCTGCGATTCTGAAACTGACTGCGGCTCTCACGCGCCGTCACGACAATCCCCGAAGGGATATGTTTCATGCGTACCGCCGAGTCCGTCGTGTTCACGCCCTGTCCGCCCGGACCCGTCGCGCGAAACACCTGCACCTCGCAATCGCGCGCCAACTCCTCGGCCGACATCTCGGCATAGCGCGCATACTCGCGCCATCCCATCTTGTCCCCATCCATATCAACACCTCCCCTCATACAAAAAATGTGACAAAGGGACAGTCCCTTTGTCACATCGCATACCAATCGCTTGTGTTGCGCGCTTAGGCGAAGGTGATCTCGCCGTTCTCGCAGTCCATATCGGCGATACGCGCCAGGCTCTCAACGCGGAAGCCGCGCTTACGGAGCTTATCGCCGCCGCCCTGGAAGCCCTTCTCAACGGCGATGCCAATGCCGGCAACTTCGGCGCCCGCAGCCTCGCAGATCTTAATAAGGCCCTCAAGCGCGCAGCCGTTGGCCAGGAAGTCGTCGATAATCAGGACCTTGTCGCCCTCGGACAGGAAGCGCTTACCCACAATGACCGGGTACTCCTTCTGCTTGGTAAAGGAGTAGATGGTCGTGGCATACTGCTCGCCGTCGAGGTTGATGGACTGCGCCTTCTTGGCAAAGACCACCGGCACGCCGCCAAAATGCTGAGCCGCGATGCAAGCCATGCCAATGCCCGAAGCCTCAATCGTCAGGATCTTGTTGATCTCGACACCCTCGAACAGTCGGGCCCACTCGGCGCCCATGTGGTCGAACAGCTCAACGTCGCATTGGTGGTTGAGGAAGGCATCAACCTTAAGGACGTTACCGGCCTTTACGATGCCGTCATGGCGAATACGATCCTCAAGCTCCTGCATGGCGCAACCCCTTCTCGCGGCAACGATACCGCGCGATTAATAAACGTTGTTCGATAGTCTACCACGGACCGACCCCCGCCCGTCCCACAAGCCGCATCGCACCACAAACCAGTCTTTTTGGGACGGCGCGAATCGTGGCAGACAGCCTCCCAACACGCTAATGGCGGGCGCGCATCTTCACCAAACGCACCATGGCAAGCGCAAAGCCCACAGCGGCCACAGCCATCAACACATAGAACACCGAACGGAAACCAAACAGGAACACATCCGGACGTCCTGCAACAAAACTGGTCACGGCCTCGCCCATCGCCACGCTCATCTGTCCATACAGGATATTCGACGCCACCGTAATGCCGAGTGCCATACCCGCATAACGCGCCAGGCTACCCAGACTACCCGCAAAGCCAAGTGCCTCGCGCGGAGCCGAGCCCATGTACAGCGAGTTGTTGGGGCTCTGGAAAATCGACGTACCGCACGACATAAATGCGACGCAGCACACGATCACAGGGATAGAAGAGTGCTCGTCGAGCGTGCTTACTGCAAAGAGACCGCACACATACACGCCCAGGCCGACCGCCGTGGGACCCTCGCAGCCAACACGGTCCGAAACCGTTCCCGAAAGCGGGCCGATAAAGGCATTCACCATTGGCAGCGCCAAAAAGAGCAATCCGGAAATGTCAGAACCAAAGCCGTGGGCGTCCTGAAAATAGAACGGCAGAATAAACTCGGATGCGCCAATGCCAACGAACACGATGAGCATGCAGGCAAGGTTGATGGTGAAGGCCGAATTTGCAAAGCAGCGACGAGCGGCCTCGGCAAGGGGCATGGGACGTTCGCCGGCCTCTGGCCTAACATGCGGCAGCGTGTAGAGTCCCACGATAAACGAGATCACGCCAATGGGCAGGTTGATGAGGAAGATGCTCTCCCAGGGAAAGCTTGCCACCAGCATGCCGCCGAGCACGGGGCCACACATCATGCCGAGGGCCACAAAGGTCGCGAGAATACCCATGGCACGGCCTCGTTCGCGCGCCGGAAACGACTCGGTGATGATACCCATGTTGTTAGCCATGGCCGCCGCGCAACCGATGCCCTGAACAATGCGTGCCAGGATAAGAACCTCAAGCGAGGCCGAAAGGCCGCACAGCAGCGAACCGACCGAAAAGACGATGACGCCCAACTGGAACACATTCACCTTGCCGCGCACGTCGCCCAGACGGCCAAACGGCAACATAGCCACGCAAGTCGCAAGCAGATACACCGAACTTACCAGCTGAATGCGATCGAGG